>JAZKYO010000107.1:0-8983 GCA_045612185.1 Eubacteriales bacterium | reverse complement strand
AATCGGAACCGCAAGCGGTTCCTGTTACAATTGACTTTTGCGGCTAAACACCGCAAATTTGCTTCGCAAACCGCCAATTGTAAAGGACCAAAAAAGAAAGACGCCGATTAAGAGTTTCGCTCGTTGCGACGAGCGACAAGGGCTACGCGCCCTTGACTGGCGCCACCTCGCCGGTGGGGGCGCCACGTGGCTGCTGTGCGAACAACTCCCCTACAAACTACAATTTATTTTTATTCCATCAACGTCACGGCAACGATACAATGCAACAAAAAAGGCAGAACCATAAAACAGGCTCGTTTTCTGTCTCCTCGCCCTCTCGGCAAATTTTGCGCGGCAAAAATAACAGCGGAGTAAATTTCACTCCGCTGTCTTTTCTGTGTTATACTGTGTTCCGCCGTGTTCAAAACTAGGGATAGGTTAAAATTTGTCTCTCTTTTTGCTGCTGTAAAGGGCAAGGGAAGGATCCTCCGTCAGGTCTCTATCCTGAGAAGCTGTAAAGGAAAGAAGCCAATCGTAATTTTTTTCGTCGGAATAAACCGTGTAGAAGCAATTATGCCCCTGCTCCGGAAAGAGTATCAATTCAGCGTGACCGCCATGCAGATTTACCGCTTTTGCCATCTGCAAGCTCTCGATGGAATCTACAACCGTGTCACAAAGTCCGTGAAAGATTCGGATGGGAAGATTTACAAGATTTGTTGCGAATGCGCCAATGCCCCCGCCGCAAATGGGCATTGCTGAGGCAAACCAATTCGGATACAATGAAGCAAGTGTCCAGGTTCCGTAGCCGCCCATGCTATAGCCTGTCAGGTGAACACGCGTTTCATCAATATAAGGAGCACCACGGTATTTTTCTACCAGACGAACCAGCAACGTCATCCATTCGTTCCAGGTTCCTCTTTTGCAAAGCGGGGCAAGGAGGACGTAGCCTCTTTCGTCCTGCCGCTCCAAAAATTTTTTCAGGCAGTTATGGGCTCTCAGACTCGCGGTTGTTTCTTCGCGGGAGCCTGCGCCGTGCAAAAGGATAACCAAAGGATATTTTTTCTCTTTATCGAAACCTTGCGGATAAGAGATTAAGTAAGTCAGCCCTTCAAAAATTTTTTCTTCCATAATTTTTCTCCCTTGTGATATAACTGAAGATATTATATCACAACTAACCGGAAAAGTAAAGTGTTACAGTATAAATCTCCCCGATTTGCAGATACTAACAGTACAAATCTGTAAATTAAGGAGATTTTATATATTTATGAAAGCAACAGGAATAGTCAGAAGAATTGACGACCTTGGGCGTGTTGTCATTCCCAAAGAAATCCGCCGCACCATGCGTATCCGCGAGGGTGACCCGCTTGAAATTTACACCGACAGAGAGGGAGAAGTCATTTTCAAAAAGTATTCGCCCATTGGCGAGCTTACGGGCTTTGCGGCGCAGTACGCCGAGACCCTTCACAAAACCTGCTCTATGGCGGTTATTATCACCGACCGAGACGCGGTTATTGCCTGCGCGGGCGTGTCCAAAAAGGAATACGCTGACAAGCACCTTTCCGACGAGCTTGAAGCGCTTATCGAGCGCCGCGCGCTCTATTTATGGGCAGACGGTGAGGAAAAGCTCCCTATAACTGCCGACGGAGGCACTCATTTTATAAGCTGTGCCATGCCTATTATAAGCGAGGGTGACATAGTAGGCTGTGTTGCCTCGGTGGTAGAATGCGCGGTTGACAAGCCCCATGCGGCGCTTGGCGGCGACGTTGAGGGCAAGCTTATTATGACGGCGGCGAGCTTTCTCGGCAAACAGCTTGAGTCGTGAGGCGGTATAAAAACACAAGAGAGGGTGTCGCAGGGGCACCCTCTCTTTTTGGCTAGCTTGAATTTTGTTTATCGTATTTCGGGCTTACTCTATACGCTCGTACAGCTTACATCCTTGGGTATTTATGAGGAGCCGACCGTCATGGAATGCGCAGCATTCGACCTCCTCCTTGGCAAGCACAGAGGCGGAAAGGTCCTCGCAGGCGGTGTAGCATTTGTTCTTAAGGTCAATTACGTTAAGCGCATCGGGATAATCCTTTGAGGCGCAACCGAACAGATACCATATTTTCTCGTCCTTTAGCGTTCCTCCCTGTGTAAAAAACACGTTGAACGGAAGCTCAAACTGGTCGATGATGTCGGATGGGTAAAGAGTTACCTTGCTTATTTCGGGAGAGGGCAGGGCAAATTTTGTGACGATATAGGCGTTATCGGGGCGTGAAAATTGCTTTATGGTGCGATATTTTGCCGAAAAGGTGTAATAATATCCTCCCTCGGCATCGACCAGCGAGGCTGGCCACCCCCAGCACGGAGATTGGAAGCGGGTATTTTCTATGCCTTCGTTTTTATAATATATTCGTTGCACCGTTTCAGCGGTGAAGGTATCGCCATTCCTGCGGATCTGCTCAACCGCGCAATATGCGATATATCCGTTTTCGTCAGCCTCTCCGCTGTTTCCTGCGGTAACGTAGAGCAGGGGAAGCTCGTTTTTGCCAAGTCTTCCGCCGAACATTGCGTCGTTGGCGTGGTTGATATATCTGCCGTCGGGTGTGCCGTCATTATATGATCCAAGCTTAAAGACGCAGAGCGGCTTGGGATTTCTCGTTACAAGATCGTACACCGCGCACACTCCCGTATGGTAAAGCACAAAGCCGAGACCGTCAGCTGCGGCAAAGCCCTGAACCGACCAATCCGCATCACCGATCCTTCCTTCGGGCTTCTCAAATTCCATAAAGAGCTTATACATAATTTAACGCTCCTCCTTTATTTATCAAGAAACGCGCCGTTTTCTATGAGAACGCGTCGAATATCATCGTAGGGAACCTTGCTTGCCGAGGCACCGGTCTGCGATGCGAGAGCCGCGGCACTTCCTGCCGCCTGTCCCATTGCTATGCTTGGGGGCATAACTCTGACTGCGCCGTGGGCGTATCTGTCTGCCGAAAGATTTTTTCCCGCCATCCACAGGTTGTCGAAATCTCTCGCCACCAACGAGCGATAGGGAATAGAGTAGGATGCGGTGCCCTCCTTGGGGGTGTAGATGACCCTTGAGGAGGTGTGTATATCCACGGTGCTTGACACGATGGCGACGGCGTCGTCAAAAATTTTTGCCTGCATCAGATCCTCATGCTTCAGCACGTATTCGCCCACAACTCTTCTGGATTCGCGTATGCCCAGCCGTGCCGAGGATTCCACAAAACGGATGTTTTCAAACCCCGGTATTTCCTTTTTCAAAAAGTCGAAGATCATTTTTGCTTGCCTTCTGCCCTCTATCTCCGCCTTTGCGACCGAGTCGGGATCGGTTACGTCGAAGGGCGTGTCTATCTGACACATATTGACGGCAAAAATTCCGCCTAACTGCTTGAAGATGCGCACCTTTTGCGTGCCGCATGGGAATTCTCCGCGATCTCTTGCCTCCTCGATCTTGTCCATCCAACGGCGCTCACGCTCGGGCAGCGAGTGGTTTCCCATGTGTGCGCTTACGGCCTCCTCGTTCACTCCGTCAATGAGGAAGAAGGTTGAGGGCGGCTGCAATTCACCGTTTTCGCCCGCAAACATACACTCTGCACCTGCATTATAGCAAAGGTCAGCGTCACCCGTGCAATCGATAAACGATCTTGCTTTGATTCTGTAAAGTCCGCGCTTGGTTGCGAATATGCAGGACAAAATGCGTCTGTCCTGCTTCTCGGCGTGGACGAAGAGGTAGTGATATTTCAACTCGATACCGGCCTCACAGCACATTTCCTCCATGACGCGCTTAAGCACCTCCTTGTCAAAGGGAGTAGTGCCCAGATGTCCCGTGTGGAAGGGGTTGTATCCCGAGTATCCGTCCATTTTTCTGCAATCCGCGGGAGGGACCGCACCGTTTTCGAGTACCAGACGGCGGACGAGCTTGTCAAAGACTCCGCGAATGATCTGCTCCTTGCCCACACGGTCGTAGCAGGTCATAAAGGGGGCAACAAGTCCTGCCGTGGCGCAACCGCCAAGAAATCCGTTTTCCTCCGCCAGAATTACGCTTGCTCCCGCTTCTGCCGCGCCCATCGCCGCGCCGAAGCCTGCAACGCCTCCGCCTATTACAAGCACGTCGCACTCGTATTCCTTTTGAATATTTAAGCTTATGCTTTCCATTTCGAACCTCCGCTAAATTTGCTTCTTTGGCATAATTCTACTCCTTTTACTTGACTTTTAAAATAGAATATGATAAAATGTTTTTTATAAAATCCAACAAAAAACGGGGTGTATATTGTGCTTTTTCCATTTAAAATTATAGATTCCACAATATCCGAAAGAACTCAGTTCGATATGACCGACGGCTATCAGCCGAGCCATTCGCTTTTTTACCTGAAAAAGGGGAGCTTTGTTATCGAGCTTAACGGAATACGCGAGGAGATAGGCGAGGGCGAGTGCCTTTTGTTGCCCGACTACCTTCATTTTAAGCGAAGCGTGCTGAATCCAATAGAGTTTTTATACATCAAATTTACGGACAACACGGGGTGCCCCTATTCGTTTGATATAAGCTACGGCAAGGTCAGCCCAAAGGATAAGGGTCGCTTTGAGTCGAGCATTGCGGCGCTTGAGAGCTGCGTTGCCGACAGCGGTCTTTTGGCGGCGGCATACAGAGAGCATTTGCTGCTTGACATTCTGTTTCAGCTTTTCTACGAGCAGAGACCTGCCGAGGCTATGAAGGAAAGGCACGTATCCAACGATAAGCTTATTGCGGCGGCGGAGAAGTACGTTTTGAGCAATATAGGCAGGAGGATACTTATAGGAGATCTGTGCCGCGTGATAGGCACCAATCCGTCCACTTTGAATTTCAGAATGCGAAGGGAGCTTGGAATGTCTACCGGCGAATATATCATAAATGCGCGAGTTGAAACGGCAAAGCGCCTGCTGTTAAGCACCACCTACAGCATTTCGCAGATAGCCGAGCGGTGCGGCTTTGAAAACGTCTATTATTTTTCAAATCTCTTTAAAAGGTACACGGGTATACAACCGTCAAAATACCGCTACGGCGGAGAGAGCGAGGTACGTCCACTGCCCGTAAATTGAACGGTTGCGTTTAAATTGCCGTTTATTGCAGGTTCTCAAGTGCCTTCATCATGGCGACGAGGGCGTATGAGGCAAAGCCGTGGTCGCGGCTTCCTGTGCCCTGACGGTACTCCCAAAGCGTACCTGTCAGCGATTCCATATTTCCGAAAAACTCCTTTACGTCTCTAAGCACAAGCTTGTATTCGCCCATCTTCAACAAGGCTTCAAGTCTCAGATATGCTCCGATAAACGCATTGATCTCGGCAATTTCGGGGTGCTTTTCCTCTCTTTCGGCCCTGAACACGTCTAAAATAAGCCTGCGCAGCTCTGCGTATTTCGGCTCGGTGACGTCTATTCCGCCAAACAGAACGGCGTAGTACTGGCAAGCCTCGGAGCAATCGCCAAGACGTTCAAGCTCTCCGCAGTAATTTCTTACCGCATGGTCAAGGAACACTCTGTCGTCAAAGGATTGCTCCACGGTAGTTTTTCTGACCTTTTCGCTCTTTTCAAGATACTTTTTATCTCCGTAAAGCTTATAAACGCACTCCAATACCTGCGCGTAGAGGAAATTTGTGGGGTAGCTGACGTCCTTCGTCCATTTGTTAGCCACGCTCCACTCAACGAAGTTCCAATTGGGAAGGCTTTCAAGCAGTCCGTCGGTGTTCTCGTAAGCTTCGTAGAAGCCGAGAAGTCGGTTTATCACGTCGCAAAAAAGCTCTGCGTCACCGCGGTGATTGCGGTTGTTGACGTAATCCTCTACCTCCAGAATAAACCACATAGTCCACTGAGGTATAAACTCCCCCTTATTGTGAGGCTCGGAGGGGTAGCACATGGGAATGACACCCTTAGGATATGCGCCCACATTCTTGTATAGACGGTAATTTTCAAGGAAGGCGTCCTCCACCTTGGTCTCTCCGAAAAGTGCGTACTCGGTCTTTGCCGTGAAATAGGAGTCGCACAGCCAACCGGCTCTCTCGCGGGAGGGGCAATCCATATAAATATCCACCGCATTGTGGGCAAAGGTGCGAACAGCTCCTCTGTAAACGGCTTCAAGCGTCTCGTCGCCTATTTTTGGATACTTCACGCCCTCGGTGCTGTGCGCAAAGCCTTTTATCCCGAAGCTTTCAAGGCGAACACAGCCCTTTTTTACCCCGACGATAACGTATTTCATGACGTAGGGCTCAAAGGTCATAGCCGCGGTTGTTTTGCCGCCGGGAATGATATATTCAAATGCGTTATTGGCGCGCATGGTCGTGTACCAAAAAGAGTCTGCCGAGCCGTCCTCGCTAAAGCCGAACACAAGATCGCTGTCGATGTCGGCGTGCGCCCTAAAGGTGGCAAATCCGGTCTCTATTCTGCCGAAATCAAGAATAGCGTACTCACCTTCCGAAAGCTCAAGGGGGAGCGCCGTCTCGCCTGCGGTCTTTTCCTGTTTGTGAGACTGCACCCACTCGTAGGGGTGATGCTCTATTTCCTCGCGTGGAAAAGCGCCGTACTCAAGTGGGATAGCTTTGCAGGAATAGAAGTTATTTCTGACCTCAAGGCTCTCGTCGTATATGAGCTTGCCACGTGACGCCGCCTTGTGGAGAGTAACCTCGTCATACGCGGGATAAGGCGCGCGGCGGTCAAGAAGTGTCGGTGTCCCAGCCTCGGAGTAGATCTTAAGCTCTGCGCTTTCGGTCCTGTCAAGCGCACCCTCGCATCTCAGATCCCAGATGTCGCAGAAATGCCTTTGCAGAGCGTATCTGTCGGCTTTTTGTACTCTGCAAGTGTGCAGGCAGGCAATAATGTCTCTGCCGCTTGCGAGAAGCACCTCGTCTCCCTTAACAATCTCGCACCAAAGGAAACCGGGTTGCTTTATTGCGGAAAGTGAGCCGGCATAGTAGCAGGATACGGCTACGGTTATCTCGTGCTCACCGTTACCGAAGCGGTCAAGGGAGATGACGTCCTCTCTGGCGTAGCCCTTAGCCGTTCTGGCGGGTCCGAAGGCGACGAAGTCTCCGTCAACGTAAAGCTGATAAAAATCAGCGGCTGTTATATGTATCTCGGCGTTTTTCAGAGTTTCGACCCTTCCGTGAAAGGTGACGTAGGTGTTTAATTTCATTTCTTTGCCGAGAGGGAATATCGGTCTTGCGATTTTCAATATGATTGTTCCTCTCTTTCTGTGTATACTGCGAGGTTATTCCTCCGAAACAACTCTGCCGCAGGCTCTGCCTTGGTACTTTCCAAGAAAGTCCTCGGCGGTTTTGGTCATCATCAATCCCACGTGCTCACCGTTAAAGCCGAACACTGCCGAGAAGTTGCCGAAATAGCGGTCGATAATCTGGCAGTTAATAATAAGCTTTCCGTCTGCGCGCCACGAAGCCGACACCGCCGCATCGTACATAAAGCCGTTCTTAGTGTCGTGGATTCCTCCGCGCTCGTTGGAATATCCAAGCTCGGGGAACTTGCAGAACACGTTTTTGCAGATTCCAAATGGAAGCACCTTGTCGCCCTGCTCGTTGGTGTAGCGGAACTCGCCGCGGTCACCGTTAAAGTGGAGTGAGAATTTGGAGATTTTCATACTGCCCGTCAAGTCGCAAACCACGGTTTTGCCGTTGTATTTGTCGGCGTTTTCGTGGTGCGCAAGCCCTTTTTCGTGCTTGAGCTTAAGGTTTGCGGTTTCCTCGGCAAGACGTTTTTCAGCCTCGGCATCGGGTGCCAGCGCCTCTTTTTTCATGGGCGTGATTATGTAATCAAAATAGGTGTTGACGATAGTCTCACGCGCGGGCGCGAAGCCCTGATTGTCGGACGTGATAACGAAAACCGTGTCGGTTTCGGGGTGCATTATGGTGAGCTGGTCGCCCATTCCCACAAAGGCAAAGCCGTCCTGCTCGGTGCGCCAGATCTGGTATCCGTAGCCATGGCGGAAGCAGTTTGGCCAAGCCGTTTCGTCATTTGACACCAGGTTAGAGGTCGCCTTGCGGAGAAACGCCTCATTGAGAAGCTGCTTTCCGTTCCAGTTTCCGTAGTTCAGCACGAAGCGGCCAAAGGACGCCATGTCGCGGGAGGTGCAAACAAGGGCAGAGTCGCCCCATGAGTCGCCGTTTCTCGTCTCAAGGATAGTTGCGCTCTTAAATGTGCCAAGCTCCTTGAAAATACGCTCGTAGAGAAAGTCGAAAATCTTCTTTCCCGTAATCTTTTCAACGAGAGACGACATAACCTGCGAGCCTGCGCTGTCGTAGCCCCAAAGGGTGTTGGGGTAGCGTCTGAATCCGTCGCTGAATTTGTTAATGTAGAGGTGAGTTCTGTCGGGGTCGGGCTCATCAAACCAATATCCCGCGCCCGCCGGCGTCTGCATGGTAAGCATTTCGCGAACGGTTTGCAGGGCTCTCCAGGGGTGTATTTCTCCGTCGATTTTCTCGGGAAAATAGGAGACCATGGGCTTGTCTAAGTCAACAAGTCCGTCCTCTTCAAGAAGTCCAAGCGCGATAGCCACGTAGCTCTTGGTCTGGGAGTACATTCTGTGGCAGAAATCCTTGTTAAAGGGCGCCCAATAATACTCGGCAAAGAGCTTGTCGCCCTTCATCATTAACAGACTGTGGGTGGCAAATCCGCGTCGCTCAAGCACCGAAATGTAGTCGGCAACTCGGGCGGAGCTTATGCCCGCCTGCTCGGGAGTTATTTTTTCAAACATGTTTTGTCCTCCGAATTAATTAATTACAAGGCTATTATAAACGCAAATTTTCGAATTGTCAACAGGTTTAAGGATTTTCCCCGATTGGGCGACCGATTTTAGCGATTTTTGTTGCCCAAGGTTTATTTTTGACAAAAACGAGTTTACACCGTACTTGAATTTTCACCGACTCGGGTGTATAATTGAGTTGTACGTTGGAGTTTCAAATTGTAGTTTGTAGGGGAGTTGTTCGCACATATCATTGTAGGGACCGGCGTCCTCGAC
>JAZKYO010000106.1:0-5764 GCA_045612185.1 Eubacteriales bacterium | reverse complement strand
TTTTGGCTACGTACTAAACTTCCGTGGCAGTGTGCGCTGAAGTCATTCTGTGGCACAAATAATATACCAAATTTATAAAACTTTTTACCAAAAAAGTTTTTGCGCCACTTTTTTCAAAAAGTGGCAAACGCCTCTCCCAACTCACCTAAAAAATACAATTTGCCATATTGTATTTTTACGCAAAAAAAGAACGGATTCAAAGAATCCGTTCTTTTTATAAACAAGCTTATCAAACAAGCTTTTCGACCGCATCGCCGAAATCAGCGCATTTTGCGCCGTCTCGGTTGCCCGTCACGTTCACCGTTTCGGAAGCCTTGGCTACCGCCGCCGCCAATTTATCGGCTTTATCTGCCATTCCGATATGGCGAAGCAGCATTTCAAGCGCTTTGATGATGCTGGCGGGGTTGGCGTACTCGCCTATTCCCTCCTCTATCATTCTGGGCGCCGAGCCGTGGATAGCCTCAAACATGGCGTATTTATCACCCACGTTAGCGCTGCCCGCAGTTCCAACGCCGCCCTGTATCTGCGCCGCCTCGTCGGTAATTATATCCCCGTAGAGGTTGGGAAGCACGAACACCTGAAACTTGGAACGAATGTCAGGATTGACAAGATTTGCCGCCATGATATCAATATACCAATCCTCGGCGGTTATTTCGGGATACTCCTTTGCGACCTCGTTACAGATAGCCGAGAAGCTACCGTCGGTCTTTTTCATGATATTCGCCTTTGTAACGATAGCCATATTGGTCTTGCCGTTGTTCTTAGCGAACTCAAACGCCGCGCGGGCTATGCGTTCTGTTCCCGGAACGGTGGTGACCTTAAAGTCCATAGTCAGCGTGTCGGGAAGCTCTATTCCGCGGCTGCCGAGAACGTACTCGCCCTCGGTATTCTCGCGATAAAACGTCCAATCGATACCAAGCTCGGGAACCGAGACAGGGCGCACGTTTGCGTAAAGGTCAAGCTCTCGTCTGAGGGTGACGTTTGCGCTCTCCATCGTGCCACCCTTGGGGGTAGTTGTAGGACCTTTGAGGATAACGTCGCACTCTTTAAGTGCCGCAAGCACTTCGGTGGGAACGGCTTGATTCTTGGCAAGTCTGTTCTCTATGGTAAGTCCCTCAACACGTCGAATCTCCACTCTGCCCGAAGCAATTTCGTCCCCAAGCAGTTTCTTTGCGACCTTGACAGCCTCTTTCATAATGATAGGTCCGATTCCGTCGCCGTCAACTATGCCTATTACTATTTTCTTTGCGTTTGCGAAGTCGGTCGCGCCCGCATTTTCTTTCATTTTTTCGGAGCGCGCAAGCTGCTCGCGAAGAAGCGCCTCAAACTGCTCGCACGCCTTTTTGATATAGGTTTCCATTCAAATTTCTCCTTTATTTTCCGCGTGTGTAGGGCAAAAGTCCGCCCGCCTTAAGTATCGCTTTCTGTCTCTCGGTAAAGCTGCAGGCAACCGTGAACTCGCCGCCCGTCGTCTTGTCAACAAGCTTGATTTTGCCGCTGTCCATACCCGCAAACACGTCAACAAGCTCAAGCGAATCGTTTTGCGAAAGCTTGTCATAATCCTCGGGGTTTTCAAAGGTAAGGGGCATAATTCCCGCGTTGATAAGGTTTGCGGCGTGAATACGCGCAAAGCTCTTTGCCACCACCGCGCGCACACCGAGATAAAGCGGAACAAGCGCCGCGTGCTCACGCGACGAGCCCTGACCGTAGTTGCTTCCGCCCACGATTACCGTGGAGCCCGCCTCTATTGCGCGAGCCGAGAAGGTCTCGTCGCAAACCTCAAAGCAGAACTTGGAAAGGTACGGAATATTGGAACGGTAAGGCAGAATCTTCGCACCTGCGGGCATAATGTGGTCGGTGGTGATGTTGTCGCCCACCTTTAAGGTGAGGTTAGCAGAAATTCTGTCAGTAACGGGGTTTGAATCGGGGAAAGGCTTGATGTTGGGACCTCTCAGCACCTCAACGTCTGCCGCCTCAGTCTCGCTTGCGGGCATAAGCACCGCGCTGTCGTTGACCTTGAAGGCTGTGGGCATCTCGATTTCGGGATAATCGCCAAGAGTTCTCGGATCTGTAATATAGCCCGTCAGTGCCGAAGCCGCCGCAACCTCGGGAGATACGAGGTATACCTGTGCGTCGCGAGTACCGCTTCTGCCCTCGAAATTACGGTTAAAGGTTCTCAGCGAAACGCCCGCAGAGTTGGGCGAAAAGCCCATTCCGATGCAAGGGCCGCAAGCGCATTCAAGGATTCTTGCGCCCGCGTCTATCATATCCGAAAGCGCGCCGCACTCGGAAAGCATCGTAAGCACCTGGCGCGAGCCGGGCGAGATTGAAAGGCTTACCGAATCGTCAATCTTCTTACCTTTAAGAATTGCCGCCACGCGAAGCATATCACGAAGCGAGGAGTTGGTGCAAGAGCCTATGCAGACCTGATTGACCTTGATGCCCGAAAGCTCCTCTGCGCTCTTGATGTTGTCGGGGCTGTGGGGGCAAGCCAGCAGGGGCTTGAGCGAGGAAAGGTCGATATCTATAATTCTGTCGTAAACCGCATCGGGGTCGCTTTCAAGCGCAACAAAGTCACCATCGCGCCCCTGCGCCTCAAGAAATGCTTTAGTTATCTCATCGGACGGGAAGATTGAAGTGGTCGCGCCAATCTCGGTACCCATGTTGGTAATAGTCGCTCTTTCGGGCACGCTGAGAGTCTTGATTCCCTCTCCGCCCCACTCAACGATGTAGCCCACGCCCCCCTTTACGCTGAGTATGCGTAAAAGCTCAAGGCTGACGTCCTTTGCGCTGACCCAGGGAGCAAGCCTGCCCGTAAGATTCACCTTTATCATCTTGGGCATGGTGATATAGTAAGCACCGCCGCCCATAGCAACCGCCACGTCAAGTCCGCCCGCGCCCATTGCGAGCATACCGATACCGCCGCCCGTGGGGGTGTGGCTGTCAGATCCGATAAGCGTCATACCGGGCACGCCGAAGCGTTCAAGGTGAACCTGGTGGCAAATTCCGTTTCCGGGGCGTGAGAAGCGAATACCGTATTTTTTCGCCACAGACTGAATGTATCTGTGGTCGTCGGCGTTCTCAAAGCCCGACTGAAGCGTGTTATGGTCAATATAAGCCACCGACAGCTTGGTGCGAACGCGCGGAATACCTATCGCCTCGAACTCAAGGTAAGCCATCGTTCCCGTGGCGTCCTGTGTAAGCGTCTGATCTATGCGAAGCGCAATCTCCGAGCCGGGGGTCATATCGCCCTCAATGAGATGAGCCTTTATTATTTTTTGTGCTATTGTAAGTCCCATTTTTATCTCCTTATATCTGATATGCAAGTTATTGATATAGCATTATTTACAAACTTTCATAATGCTCTCGCGGGCGTTTCTTATGTGCTTTGCGGTAAGCTCCTCTGCAAGAGGCGCATTGCGCGCGGCTATTGCCTCGTAAATTTCTCTATGCTCTTTTACGGCAAGCAACGCCCTTTCGGGGTTTGAAACCGAGGTCTTTCTGTATCTTTTTACCTTACGGTGAAGCTCACATAGCAAGGTCTCAAGCGTTTTGCTGCCGCAATAGGAATACATCAGACTGTGAAACTCGCTGTCAAGCTTTTTTATGCTGTCGGGCTGATTCTTGGCGGTGTAAAACTCCTGAAGCTCAAGAGTGTCGCGCAGAGCTTTAAGCTGATCCTCGGTAATAACCTCGGCGCATTTTGCCGCCGCAAGCCCCTCGATTCTCATTCTCACCTCGTAGATGTCGTAAAGGTCATCCTCGCTTACGCCAACGACAACCGCGCCCTTACCGCTTTCTTTTATAAGCCCCTCCTGACGGAGCCTCGTCAGCGCCTCGCGCACGGGGGTACGGCTGACCTCAAGCATGGCGCAAAGCTTAAGCTCGCTTATTATGTCTCCGCGGGCAAACTCGCCGCTTAAAATGGCGTCTTCAATTTTGCCAAAAACTATGTCTGCTATGGAAACACTTTTCTCCATTTTTTACCTCTCAGTCATTCGAGAGAAAATCCGCATCGCTTGCGAATTCTCTTATCTTTTCCTCAACCTCAACGTCGGAAATCATAGTCTGTCTGCCGTTTTCGTACTCGGCGTCAACCCAAGATTTAAGCGCAAGCACAAGCGGGTCACGCTTGTCGATAGCCTTGTCGCCGGAAAGTCCGTAATTCTCGTTTATCCAATACGCTATGCCCGCAAGACCCGACGTCTTGGTTATCATAACGCCCGCAGGGCGGTTGAGTATCCTCTTGGTGTCAAAAATATTGTAAATCTCCTCGTCCTTCAAAAGCCCGTCGGCATGGATACCGGCGCGGGTCACGTTGAAGTTCTTGCCCACAAAGGGAGTCATGGGCGGAATGTCGTAGTCCATCTCTCGCTTAAAGTAGTTTGCGATGTCGGTAATGGCTGTGGTGTCCATTCCGTCAAGCGTTCCGCGAAGCGAAGCGTACTCAAAGACCATAGCCTCAAGCGGAATGTTACCCGTTCTCTCGCCTATTCCGAGAAGCGAGCAGTTTACCGCGCTGGCACCGTAAAGCCAAGCGGTAGAAGCGTTGGCAACCGCCTTGTAAAAGTCGTTGTGACCGTGCCACTCAAGCATCTCGCTGGGCACGTCGGAGTAGTGCTGGAGACCGTAGATAATACCCGGCACGCTTCGGGGCAGAGCGACCTCGGTGTAAGGCACGCCGTAGCCCATTGTGTCGCAAGCGCGAATCTTTACGGGGATTCCCGCGTCCTGTGACATACGTTGAAGCTCGTTTACAAAAGGAACTACAAAGCCGTAGAAGTCGGCGCGTGTGATGTCCTCAAAGTGGCATCTTGGGCGAATACCCGACTCAAAAGCCTCGGCAACCGTCTCAAGGTAGAGGTTCATCGCCTCGCTTCTGGTCATCTTCAGCTTTTTGAAGATGTGATAGTCCGAGCATGAAACAAGAATTCCCGTTTCCTTGATTCCCATTGACTTGGCAAGCTTAAAGTCCTCCTTGCTGGCTCTTATCCATGTTGTTATCTCGGGGAATTTCAGGTCAAGCTCCTGACATTTTTCAATGGCTTCTCTGTCCTTTTTGCTGTATATAAAAAACTCTGTCTGACGGATTATTCCCTTTGGGCCGCCAAGGCGCGACAAAAGCTTGTAAAGCTCAACTATCTGCTCAACCGTGTAAGGCTCAACCGACTGCTGTCCGTCACGCATGGTGGTGTCGGTTATCCAAATTTCCTCGGGCATCCCCATAGGCACGCGGCGGTGGTTAAAAGGCACGCGCGGAACGTCCTCGTAGGAATAAACGTCTCGGTAAAGGTTGGGCTCTGCTACGTCCTGAAGCTGATATCTGTAAGATTTTTGCTCCAATAGGTTTGTTTTCTTTGATATCTCAAGCATATTCATAAACTCCTTTGGGGTTGTGTACTTGTATAATTGTATACAAGTATACAACAAAAAACAGAAAATGGCAATACAATGGCGAAATTGTTTACATTCTGTTCACACATATTCTTCGCGACGCACAAAAAATGAGTCAAATTGTAGTTTGTAGGTGTGTTGGGAGAGTCGTTTGCCACTTTTTAGGAAAACTGACTTGCTACGCAAGTCGCGTGGCGCAAAAACTTTTTTGGTAAAAAGTTTTATAAATTTGGTATATTATTTGTGCCACAGAATGACTTCAGCGCACACTGCCACGGATGTTTAGTACGTAGCCAAAACAATAGCTCCCGCTGGTTTTCAAGGCATTGAAAACCCCACTTTATTTGTTTTTGATTGCTTTTCAAATTGT
>JAZKYO010000105.1:0-6598 GCA_045612185.1 Eubacteriales bacterium | reverse complement strand
ATAGAACGCGGGATATTTTCGTAGAAGCCGCCGCCCGTGATGTGGCTGATGCCCTTAACGTCTACCTTTTCAAGGAGAGCGAGGATAGATTTAACGTAAATGCGTGTGGGTGTAAGAAGCGTTTCGGCTATGCTCTTTCCGCCAAGCTCGTCGCAGGGGGTGTAGAGACTTGCGGGGTTGTTGTCGATGTCAAAAACCTTTCTGCAAAGCGAGAAGCCGTTGGAGTGAACGCCGCTGGAGGCAAGGGCGATAACCACGTCGCCTTCAGCCATTCTCTCGTTGTCAAGAATTTTTTTCTTGTCAACGATACCAACCGCAAAGCCCGCAAGGTCGTAGTCGTCTATTGGCATCATACCGGGATGCTCGGCTGTCTCACCGCCGATAAGCGCCGCGCCCGACTGAACGCAGCCCTCGGCTACGCCGCCAACGATGTCGGCAATCTTTTCGGGAATATTCTTGCCGCAAGCGATGTAGTCAAGGAAGAACAGGGGCTTTGCTCCGCAGCAGATAATGTCGTTTACGCACATTGCAACCGCGTCAATTCCTATGGTGTCGTGCTTGTCCATAAGAATAGCCATCTTAACCTTTGTTCCGCAGCCATCGGTTCCCGATACAAGCACGGGTTCTTCCATTCCCGCTACGGGGAGTCCGAAGCAACCGCCAAAGCCGCCTACGTCGTCAAGGCAACCTTCGTTTTTGGTGCGCGCGATATGCTTTTTCATCAAATCAACCGCTCTGTAACCGGCAGTAATATCTACGCCTGCCTCTTTGTAACTTTCGCTGAAACTCTTCATGTTTGTATTTCCTTTCAAGTTGTGATGTGTATATGATGTCAAATATCTTACTTCTTTTTGGGCGAATCCGACAGCTTTCTGTCAAGCTGGATATCGTTGGGGTCTGCGGGGGCGGGAAGCTCGATGGGATAATTTCCGTCGAAGCAGGCTGTGCAGAAGCCGAGATTTTGCTCGGTGGCAAGCTGTTTAGCGTGCTCTATGCTGAGATATCCAACGCTGTCCGCGCCAAGCTCCTTGGCTATGTCTGCCATATTGTCGTGACGGCAGGCGATAAGCTTTTCGCAGGAGTCTATGTCTGTGCCGTAGAAGCAGGGGCGAATGAAGGGAGGTGAGGATATGCGGAGATGTATCTCCTTGGCGCCCGCCTCGCGTACAAGGCTTACGAGACGCTGAAGGGTTGTTCCTCTGACTATCGAGTCGTCCACAAGCACGATTCGTTTGCCCTTAAGCACCGATTCTATTGGGTTGAGCTTTATACGCACCATGTTTTCTCGCGTCTTCTGACCGGGAACGATAAAGGTACGTCCGATATATTTGTTTTTGAGTATTCCAACCTCGTAGGGAATCTTGGATTCTCTGGCGTAGCCCGTTGCCGCATCAAGTCCTGAGTCGGGAACGCCTATAACTACGTCTGCCTCAACAGGGTGCTCCTTGGCGAGAAATTCGCCTGCGCGTACTCTTGCTTCGTGCACCGAGGTTCCGTCGATGACCGAGTCGGGACGTGCGGTATAGATATACTCGAAAACGCAGGAAGCGCGGGGCTTCTTATTGCAATGATCCTTGATGAAGGATACTTGGTTGTCCTTGATAGTGATTATTTCGCCGGGCTCAAGGTCGCGGATAAGCTTTGCTCCAACCGCGTTAAGGGCGCAGCTTTCGGAGGCGATGATGTAGGTTCCGTCAGCCTTCTGACCGTAGCAGATGGGCTTCATTCCGTACTCATCGCGGCAGGCTACCATTTTTTGCGGAGACATAATGAGAATGGCGTATGCGCCTTTAAGCTTGTACATAGCGCGGTTCAAAGCTTCTTCTATTGACGGTGAATTGAGTCGTTCGCCTGTAATAACGTAGGTCATTATTTCCGCATCGCTTGAAGTCTGGAAAATAGAGCCCTTAAGCTCGAATTCACGCTTGAGCTCTCTGGCGTTTGTCAGCGTTCCGTTGTGCGCAAGCGCCATCTGACCTTTGATGTGGTTTACCACAAGGGGCTGCGCATTGGCTCTGCCCTTGGTTGAGGATGTGCCGAGACGCACGTGTCCGATAGCCATTTTGCCTGTGCCGAGAGACTTTAAGGTGTCGGAATCAAACACCTCGCTTGCCGTGCCGTTGTCTACGTGGGCGTGAAAAACGCCGTCGTCGTTAACTACGATGCCGCAGCTTTCCTGACCGCGGTGCTGAAGAGCGTAAAGTCCGTAATAGGTGGATGTTGCAACGTCCTGTGCCTGCTCAGGTGAGTATATTCCGAATACTCCGCAGGCTTCTTTGGTTTTTCTCATAAATTTTCTCCGTGGAATAACTGTTTTTTATATGTTAAACTGCGCCTCAATTGCCGCGTTCTTTGCGAGAACCTTCTCTGCGCCTGCCTTGCGTGACTCGTCAAGCTTTTTCGCAAGCTCAGCGTCCTCAACCGCGAGAATCTGAATAGCGAGAAGCGCCGCGTTAGCCGCGCCGTTTACCGCTACGGTTGCTACGGGCATACCCGTGGGCATTTGAACGGTGGCAAGAAGCGCGTCCATTCCGTCAAGCACGCCGCCCTTTACGGGGATTCCGATAACGGGGAGGGTGGTGTTTGCCGCGATAGCGCCCGCAAGGTGAGCCGCCATGCCTGCCGCCGCGATGATGGCGCCAAAGCCGTTTTTACGCGCGTTTGCCGAAAAGTCCTTTGCCTCGGCGGGAGTTCTGTGGGCGGAGTAGACGTGAACCTCAAAGGGTACGCCGTATTCCTTAAGGGTGTTGATGGCTTTTTCGACTACGGGAAGGTCACTGTCGCTTCCCATGATAATACCTACTTTTTTCATAACTGATCCTTTCTTAGTTCCGACAAAAAAACAAAAGGGCGCTCCTATCCTACAACGAGAACGGGGCAGCCCAGACGGTCGGCTATTATTACGGCAGTTCCCCCGTGGTCAGTTCCACTTATCCGTCGGTTTCTGCCGCTTCTGTTTTGTCTTGGTCTGCGGAAAAGCTCCCGCAAAAAAATTACCACTATAATAATACCACATTTCACACAAAAAATCAAGTGGATTGCGCAAAATTAGACAAACAAATTTATGCAAGTTCTGCGCCTTTTTATTGTTATATTTGTACACACCGATTTTTGTATACAGAAAACAGAGGTGTATGTCCGATGGGGACGGGTCAGAGAAGCTCGGTGAAATTTGTTACGTAGCGGTCGGTTATCGCCTTGATGTCCTCGGCAAACTCCTCGGACGTGGGGTCGTAAACACCGTAGACAACCATGCCCGCCTCCTTGGCGGTCTTGTCGGCATTGTAGTTGTCGTCAAGAAAAATAATTTCCTCAACAGGCGCGCCCATTCTTTTTGCCGCCATGCGGTAAATTTCGGGGTCTGCCTTGGTGGTGCCGAAATCGTCACAGGACCAGACGTTGGTAAACAAATCGTAAATGCCTATTCTCTTGAGGCAGGGGTCAAGCATGGAGTGGGGGCTTGCGGTAAGGATGTTAAGGTCGTCGCCCCGCGCCTTCAGTTCTCTCAACACCTTAACCACGTTTTCCTTTGCGCCTATCTCAAAGGCGTAGGCGTGAAGTGCGTATTCGGTCATTTTTGCCGTTATTTCCTCAAGCTTAAGCGGCATGCCAAGCTCTATAAAATATTTTGCCGTTCCGCCGTAGCCGAGAGGGGTGATTATCTTGACTATGTCGTCGGAATAGCTCACGCCGTTTTCGTCAAGGATTCTAAGCATTACCCCAACGTAGGACGTCATTGAGTCAACAAGCGTTCCGTCAAAATCAAACAGGTATCTTTTCATTTCACTTTATCTTTGCCAACGAAGAATTTTTGTAGCTCTCATCGTCGGTTACTTCCTTGATTATTTTTATAAATTCAGGGAATTTTACCTCATCGTTTTCGTCCGAAAGCTCTATCTCCATAATAGCCTTGTCGTGCCAGAAGGGGTAGAGGTCTATCTCAAAATAATGGGTGCCGTAGGTCAGGCAATAGCGGGTCTTTCTTATGGGGCGCTTTTGTGGATCCGCCTCCATGAGAAGCGACAGATACTCGTCCTTTGAAAGTCGGCTCTCTATCTCCACGCGCTTTACGTCGTCCACCTTTTTCTTGGTGGTCTTGAAGTAGATGAAATTGCCGTTTTCGCCGCGCTGACGCACTCTCGTTTCCTCGCCCTCGGGAGAGGTAAGATAGGTCTGGATTATCTCCACCCGCTTGCAGTTGGGGTTTGACTCAAGCGCCTTTACGTCGGGGTACTCGATAAGGAATTTGCGCTCTATTTCGTAGGGCTCGGGCTCTCCCAAGAAAGAGGAGACCTCAGCAATAAGCCGTTTCATTTTATCCTCAAAGTTTGTGGAGTTGTCCACGAGTCTGAAGTGGGGGTGACCCGTCCACGCGGAAATCAGTTTGTCGTCCATTTCAGCCGCCTCTTCGGGGGTCTCGGTGCGTGCCTTGTTGTTGGAAAGGGTGTAGAAATCCCGCGCGCCCTTAGCGGCTGTCACCAAGTGGAACACCGCGTCGTAGTTGTCTCTCAGCTCGGTTTCGCTTGTGCCAAGCTCCTTGATTGCGTCCTCGAATTCGATGGGAGTCATGTACGCCTTGTTGTCCATAATTCCGCGGTCGCAAACCACTAACACCTTATCGGCGTTGTAAATTCTTTGCGCCGCTTCGCAGAATACCTTTTCTTTTTCAATTTGCAACCGCATATTTGCGCGCTGAAAATCGGCGTTGCTGTTCATCAGCCAGGGTGCGACACCGCCGGTTATAAGCTCTGTGGCGGTTTCGGGCACGAAAAGCACTGCGTAGCCAAGCTCGGTAAAGGCGTTCTGTATCCAGCTCATCGCCGTGGATTTTCCGCCGCAAGGACCGCCCGTAATGACGATTTTTGTTATCTGCGCCTCGCTTTTTTCGGAGTCGGCGTCAAGCAGTCTGTCAATTTGCACGCCAAAAAGGCTTGATATTCTTTTCAGAATGTCAACCCTGGGTTTTGCCTTGCCGTTTTCCCATTTGGAAACCGCTTTGTCAGAGACGCCCAACTTTTCGCCAAGCTCGGATTGGGAAAGCCCCGCCTCGCTTCTGAGTTTGTAAATGAATTCACCGAATTTGTAGTCGTTCATAGTATTCTCCTTAGTTGTTTTTCATCTATATTTTAACGCATAATTACCCGAAAGTCAACCCACGGAGATAGAATTTTGGTAGAATACGCAAAAAATGGTCAAAATTTGAAAGAATCGGCAAAAACTGCTGCGCAATCTCCGATTTCCGCCCAAAGTCTTGACACGCGGGAAGGCAAGTCGTATAATTTTACTGTAAAAAGCAAAAGGAGAATCAGAATGGCAATTGTAACAATTATCGGAGCGGGCATGATGGGCTCGGCACTGGCATTTCCCGCACGAGAAAACAGACACGAGGTGCGCCTTGTGGGCACTCACCTTGACCGCGAAATAATCGAGGAGTGCAAAAAGAGCGACAAGCACCCCAAATTCAACCGCCCTTTTCCCGCGGGCTTGAAATACTATCAGGTTGAGGAAATGGAGACCGCAATTTCGGGAGCGGACATGATTATTGGCGGAGTGAGTAGCTTTGGGGTAGATTGGTTTGGCGACTTCGTGCTTCCCAAAATTCCGCTTGACACCCCTGTGCTAAGCGTTACAAAGGGGCTTTTTGACCTGCCCGACGGCAGTCTTCTCACCTACCCCGAGCTTTGGAAACGCAGACTTGCCGAAAAGGGAATCAACCGCACGGTAAACGCTATCGGCGGACCTTGCACAAGCTACGAGCTTGTGGCGCACGACCAGACCGAGGTGGCTTTCTGCGGCGAGGATATGGAGATTCTCAAAAAGCTGAAAGCAATTATGGCTACCGACTACTATCACATCACAACAACCACCGACGTTACGGGAATCGAAAGCGCCGTTGCGCTTAAAAACGGCTACGCGCTTGGCATTGCTCTTACCATAGGCGTGAATCAGAAAAATTTCGGGTTTGACTCGGAGCTTCATTTCAACTCTCAAGCGGCGATTTTCGGGCAGTCGGTAAAGGAGATGTACCGTTTGCTTGAGCTTCAGGGCGGTGCCACGCTTGAGACCATGGCGGTAGGCTACGGAGACCTTTACGTTACCGTTTACGGCGGCCGCACAAGGCTTGTGGGCATTCTGCTTGGCAGAGGTCTTAACATTGACGAGGCAAAGGCTGAACTTAACGGAGTAACGCTTGAGTCACTTGTGGTTGCCGAGCGCGTAGCGCGCGCGGTGCTTGTCCGCGCCGAAAAGGGAGACGTGGATAAGGCAGACTTCCCGCTTCTGCTCCACGTGAATGACATTCTCAACAAAAAATCTCCCGTGGATATTCCGTGGGAAAGCTTTGCAAACTGACGGCACCCGACAAACTACAATTTACCGCCTCGCCGGTGGGGGCATGGTTGCCTTCGGCGTTCACGATTTGGAATATGTGCTAACATAGCGGTCGCACACCGAAAAACTCGGTTAGACACCTCGTTTTTCTGCGCATAAATGCGTTCGTTTGTAGGGACCGGCGTCCTCGACGGTCCATGCAAACACAATTAAAATATCAAACAAAATGGTTGTTATATCAATTAAATTTGTTATACATAGCGATGCA
>JAZKYO010000104.1:0-11689 GCA_045612185.1 Eubacteriales bacterium | reverse complement strand
GGTGTCGAGCCGACGTTTTTCGGATGGCGACGGTGTTGTCCGCACAATCCCTAAATCGTGGGCGCCGAAGGCAACCATGCCCCCGCCGGCGAGGCGGCTACAATTTGAAAAACCGTTTTTATTAATACGTAAGAAAGGGGCTGAGCATTAACTCAGTCCCTTTTATCTGTATTTTTCTGAAAATCACGCAAAGGTTACTACCTCTACCTCGGGGGCGTCGGTGCGGACTACGTCAATCGCCTTAAGCACCGGACCTTTGTTTTGGTACAGAATGTGCTTCTTAAGCTCAATCTTTGCCGTTACTATAACCCAGCTTTCAGTATCGAAGAATGACGCGCCGTTATACTCGCACACAAGACCCGAAAAGGCGGTGTCATCCACGCAGCAGGTCATAACCTTTCTTCCTACCACCATTTCATTCTTTTTGAGCTTGGCGTTTTTAACCACCATGCCCTTGAATTTCACGGTCTTGCCGTCATATTCGATCAGATTTTCTCCCATATCTCTGTACCAAAGCGCAAAATCGGTGTCGGCTATTTCTATAACCGCCGCCTTTTTGTCAAACGGCAAGGGATCGACTATTTCGTCGCGCTCAATTCGTCCGCTTGGGTGATCGTATACGATATCAGCCCCCCTTGAAACCGCGCGTACAAGCTTATGGTAAGGCATAATGTCGGCATCGTCGGGAACTCGGTTAAACACCGCCAGGTCACAGCTTTGAAGCTTGTCAACCACCTGCGCGCGCATATTAGCGTTATATGTCAGTATAGTTGTCGCATCGAAAAACGCGAATTCCTGAACAACGCCCCACCCAGCGGGAATGTTGCGGTACAAGCTGTCAAGCGCCCACATTCCGTTGTACTCGACCATTACCTGGTCTATTTTCTTGCCCTCGGCAAGCTCGGAAAGCTTCTCGGGAGTAAGCTCCTCCTCGTCCTCTATTGTGGCAAGAAAGACATTTTCGGAGGCAAACATAGTGGGATCGTACTCTTCCTCACCTTCCTCGCACACAACAAGAAGGGTGCTTTTTCCGCCCGCGAACTCGGGACTTTGAAGAGTATCGTTTATAAACTTGGTCTTTCCCGCGTCAAGAAATCCGGTAAAAATATATACCGGAACAGGTCTTTTTTCAAACATAGCTTCCCCCTGTTATACGCCAAAGAGCTCGGCAAGCTCCTCGTTGTCAAGCTTAGAGCCGATAACGCAAATTCTACCGATGACGTCTGCCGCGCCATAGCGCACGTTGGCTTCTTCGGGAACAAAGTCAAAGTGAATCCACTTGCCGTCCTCGCCCGCTACGATACCCTTTGCTCTGAGTACGATACCGTATTTGCTCTTGTCAAGAGCGGCAAGAATCTCCTTAATTCCTTCAAGTGTAAACTTCTTGGCAGTCTCCTTGCCCCAGTTAGAGAACACTTCGTCTGCGTGGTGATGGTGATGGTGTTCGTGATCGTGACAGTGGCACTCCTCGTCGTGGTCGTGATGATGGTGATGCTCATGATCGTGACAGTGGCACTCCTCGTCGTGGTCGTGATGATGGTGATGCTCATGATCGTGGCAGTGGCACTCATCGTCGTGGTCGTGATGATGGTGATGCTCATGATCGTGGCAGTGGCACTCCTCGTCGTGGTCGTGATGATGGTGATGATCATGGTCGTGGCAGTGGCACTCCTCGTCGTGGTCATGATGATGGTGATGCTCGTGAGCCTCTTTTTCAAGCTCGTGAAGTTCGTCCTCAAGAGTATGGTCGTCCGCGGCAGCCGCAAGAATCATCTTGCCGTCAAGCTGTTCCCACGGAGTTGTAATAATGGTAGCTTTTTCGTTCTTTTCACGAAGAAGTGCGATAGCCTTAGCCAGCTTTTCCTCGTTCATTCCGCTTGTTCTGCTGAGAACGATAGCGTCAGCGTTCTCTATTTGATTATTATAGAATTCACCAAAATTCTTAATATAAATCTTGCACTTTGAAGCATCGGCAACAGTAATAGCGCTACCGAGAACAACATCATCGTTGCACACACCCTCTACGGCTTTGATAACGTCAGACAGCTTACCCACGCCCGAAGGCTCAATAAGAATTCTATCGGGAGCAAACTCGGAAATAACCTTACCGAGCGCTTCGCCAAAGTCTCCAACGAGGCTGCAACAGATGCAGCCGCTGTTCATCTCGGTTATTTCCACACCCGCGTCCTTAAGAAATCCGCCGTCTATGCCTATTTCGCCAAACTCGTTCTCAATAAGAACAACTTTTTCGCCCGCGTATGCCTCGGTAAGCAGTTTTTTTATAAGCGTGGTTTTACCTGCGCCCAAAAATCCCGAAAATATATCAATCTTTGTCATTTTCATTTTCCTTCCTTAGTATAAAAATTTTCATCCTGTATATTGTACCACTCTTTGTGAAAAATTTCAACCACATTTTGTAACTTTTTAAAATTTCATAGACAAAGCCCCCACCGCGGCGCGGTGGGGGCATAGCTCATTCTGTTAATGGTTCATCCAGTTGGGAGTAGAACCTGTGGGATTTACAAACTTGTAAATGTCCTTGATGGTAATCTCTTTATTATCGTACTTGGGAGAAGTAAACTCGTCAATCACGAAAATTGCCACAGTCTCGTAATAGGACTGCTTGAGAAGCGCCTTAACGTCCTTATTGCCAAGGGTCTTATCGGAAAGGTTGCTGTTTACTTCCACCTGAAGCTTATCAGCAAGCACAGACACCTTCTGCGAGAAGCTCATATCATCACTAAGCGAATCAAGCGCTTCGTTCAAAGCTGAGAGGATTGTCTCGTATACCCATCTGTATTCCTCGGAAGAAATATCAAATTTAGCGGAAAGAAGTTTGAGGGCGGTTTCTCTTATAGTATTGAAGAGACCCTTATTCTTATTGATGTTCTCCGCCTTATCAACGATAGAAGTATCGGAAGATCCGCCGATAAGCGCGCCTATGAGACCGTTATTTGCCGTTCCCTTTTGTTCTTCCTTGGGTTCTTCGGGCTTTTCGGGAGCTGTTGTTGTCTCAGGGGCAACTGTTGTCTCGGGAGCTACTGTTGTCTCAGGGGCTGTTGTTGTCTCGGGCGCTGTTGTTGTCTCGGGAGCTGTTGTTGTCTCGGGGGCAACTGTTGTCTCGGGCGCTGTTGTTGTCTCGGGCGCTACCGTTGTTTCGGGAGCAGCCTCTGTCTCGGGAGCGTTGGTAACATCAGACTGTGTATCCTTGGGTTCGTCCTTACCGGGCTTATCCTGTCCGTTTCCGTTATTACCGTCTTCAGGCTTGTCATCCTTACCGGGCTTGTCATCCTTGCCGGGCTTGTCGTCCTTGCCGGGCTTATCATCCTCGGGGGGAGTAATTTCGGGAGGATTATCCTTCTGGTTCTTCTTTTCCTCAAGCTCACGAGCTTCCTTTGCTCTGGCGGGCTCTACGGGAGGAGTGCCAAAAAATGTGGAAACTATCTCGGGAATTTCCTCATCGGGAGTATCGGCAATAGCCTCAAAGATACCGGGAAGTGCAGAACCGATAAGTTCCGCCTGGCTTGTAACGCCCGAAAGCAGCTCGGTAACCTGCTCTCCGTCAAGGTTTGCTACCGCTCTGGAAGCTTCCTTTGTAACTGTTGTGATAAACTCAGAATGCTCGGTGTTAGCGCCGACAGCCGCTACCACGTTAAGGTAAGCCGAAAGTCTGTTTTCGGGGTCATCCTCAACCGAAGCCTTGAAGGACGCGATACCGTCACTTGCCGCCGCGATAATGTTGGAAATTTCTCTCTGAGCCGACTGTGTAGAACCT
Organism: Eubacteriales bacterium; assembly: GCA_045612185.1. Classification (GTDB taxonomy): domain Bacteria; phylum Bacillota; class Clostridia; order Oscillospirales; family CAG-272; genus RGIG8775. Next base: position 7,914 of record JAZKYO010000104.1, on the reverse strand, counting down.
TCGATGCCGTACGCATTGGAGAACACGCTGAACACGATAAGCGCCGAGCGAAGTTTCTTAACGCTTATGTCATTGGGAAGGGGCGCCTTCTTGTCGTTTTTAAGAGCGCCTGCGAACTTAACCGAAGCCGAAAGTGTTTCGTCCGAAACCTCGGGAGCTTCCTCGTCGCCGAAGAACATTTCGTCAAGCAGCTGCAAGGATTCCTGGGGGGTGTTTGCAAGTGTGGACGCTACGAAAGATATGGGAGCAAAGAGTCCGAATATCATTACAAGCGCGGTAACAAGACCTACGCCTGCGCCTACCCACTTACTAACCTTGGGGTTAATCTCGGTTTTGAAAGCCGATACGATCTTTGTGGAGATAAGCTTAAAGCATATAAGCGAAAGAAGCTGAATTACTCCAAAAAGCACCGCAAAAAGAATGGGAGAAATAATCGCTGTAAGAAGGCTCTTTACGATTATTTCAAGCTGGGGATTAGCGTCAACAACGGTCGTGATAGTTTCATTATAAAAACCTCTCGCGATATTAAGCGCCGTTGCGGAAAGTGTGTCTGCTATCGCTGCCGCGATGAAGAAGGAAACTATCGCGATAACTACGAGATAAACAAGTCTTACCGCCGCTCTTCCCATACCTCTCTTATAACCGATAATCGTACCGATTACAAGAACTGCTGCTGCCAAAGCATACAAAAGAACTACTATGGCTGTCATGATTTTTTCTCCTTTTTGTTTCCTTAGTAGGGATAAAATCCCTCTACCTTATATAATAGTACTTTTTTTAAAATTTGTCAATAGTTATTTAAAAATTCATTAATTCAAATCCGGATTCACTTCAAAATATAGTATTATATTGTTGTTTTGAATCGAAGAGGCGCAAAAAATGGCTGTCCGTTTTGCGGACAGCCATACGTTATTTAAGGAGCTTGGCGAAAAGATCGCCCATAAGCGCATCACGCTTGATGTAGCAAATATATTTCATAAAATGACCTTTGCTTGAGCGAGCATATTCCATATCGTATTCGGGAATGATCGAATGCTCAACAGTCTCAATCATAAATTTTTCTTTTTCGTTAAGCAACCACGCAACGGCGGTAACGTCCCAGATTACACGTGTCCAAACGCGCTCTTTGTAATCGGGGCGCTCCTCAACCTCGCGAATTGTGTTTCTTGCAAGATAGTCCGCAAGAGGATTTTTGTCCTTAAGCCAATACTCAAGCTCGTACTTGCTTACGGTAAACGCGCTTACAACGCCTGCGCAAGGAAGCTGTACCACGGGCGCTCCGCAACCGAATATTACGCGAGCGGCAGCAATGTCCTGTCTCATATTAAACTCTCCTACAGACTTGGGAATGTGGCATCCGTGACCGCCAAGCCACACGATAACAATTCTGTTGACAATTTCGGGGTTGATAAGAATTGCCGAGGCAACGTTTGTAATCGCGCCTATTGCCACTACGTAAAGAGGATTCTCCTTTGAGTACTCCATAGCGCGCTTTGCGAGATCCTCGGCCGCGGGAGACACGACGGGAGTTTTTTCGTCGGACAGATAGTTGCGCGAGCCCTTGAAAATATTGGACTTAAGGTCATCACGACCGCAAAGAGAAACTATCTTGAGTATCTCGTCGTAGCTTCTCTCCATTCCGTCCTCGGGAGAGGTGGAATGGCTGTTGAAAAAGGGAGCGGCGTATATAGCCTTGGCATTGAGTCTGTCATCCGAGCGAAGCATATACGCTATGGCGTACTGGTCGTCGATTTCGTTGAAAGCATCGGTATCAAGCACTACGTCAACCTTGCCCTTGGGCACTTCAAGTTGTTTGATAAGTTCAGAATTGTTCATTTTTTATTCCTCCAAACAAGATTAATATTTTAAAAAGCAAATTTGATTTTCTCAATACATTTGCGGCAGATACGCTTATCGTTAAAATAAGTGATTCCGTCGATATCGTTGCAGAAAAGGCAAGCGGGCTGATACTTCTGAAGTACAATTCGGTCACCGTCAGTGAAAATCTCCACTGCGTCTCTGACGTTGATATCCATCATTTTTCTGATCTCGATAGGAAGCACTATTCTTCCGAGCTCGTCTATTTTTCTTACTACTCCTGTTGATTTCATCATTTTCCTCCTGTAAATAAAAAATAATATTTTGTTGATTATTGTTGGTAAACACATTATAACACTTCCAAATATTGTCTGTCAAGGTGTAAAAATGTAAAATAATCAATTTTTTTAAAAATTTTTCTTTCGAACTGTCGACCTCTGTCGAAAAAGCGGGGGTTCAAATGAACTCAGTGCGGCTTAAAACACGCGGGCGGCGTCAATAATGACAGTAATACTTAGGCAAGAGAGGAGGAAAACAAAATGTTAAAGGGATATCAACGAAAGCTCATTATGATACGCACAAAGGAAAGCAGTATTTTTGAGAGCGCATTTTTTATACTCAGACAAACCTCCTGTGACAGCGGCAAAAACGGCGAAATGATAAACGAAGCCAACAAAATACTGTGCGAAAGCAATTTGTTGCCGAAGAAAAAGGATTATAAGGCGATTAAGCATATCCTTATCGCCGCGGGAATAGGATTTCTTATGGGAGCGGCGCTGATAGGTTTTATATGGCTGTCGGCGGCTGTATAAAAGCCTCTTGACAAATCGGCGCTTTTGTATTATAATAGATGGCGTATTGACGACCTTAAATGCGGCGTGTGCCGCTATCAGATAAACACGAAAACTCAATATCAAAGCCTTAATCTCATCGGGGAGCGGGACCGATTGGCTCTAAGGCTTGGTTTTGACGCCTTGCGGCAAACAAAAAGTTTGTCCAAAAGGTTTTTTCGTGTTGCGTACTTATTTTTCGGATTAAGAAAGGAGATTATATGGCAAAAAACAGTACACAGACAAAAAAAATCGATAAACCAACCAAACAGGCAAAAGAACCTGCGACAGCAAAATCCGCAAAAGCTCGCGAGGCCAACAAAACAAAGGCCGCAAAAGCCCCCAACAACAAACCTAAAACAGATAAGAAAAGAAACCCAAGAGCCGGCAAAAACGAATCTTTTGACATAATGGAAAAATTCAAGGACACTCTTATGCTCCTTGAAACAAGTGATAAAAAGCCCAAGGCGGAAAAGGGCAAAAAAGCGCCTGTAAAGCAAACGCCAAAGAAGGCAAAAAACGCGCCCAAAAAGGAAAAGACAACTCCTAAAAAATCCCCTAAGCAAACAGTCACAAAGCCTGTCAAGCCTCTTGGCAAGCTTAAGATAATCTCTCTCGGCGGTTTGCACGAGATAGGCAAAAACCTTACGGTTTTCGAATACGAAAACGACATAATTATCGTTGACTGCGGTCTGGGATTTCCCGATGACGATATGCCGGGAATAGACCTTGTAATTCCCGATTTCTCATATCTTGAAGCCAACAAGGACAAAATACGCGCCGTAGTGCTGACACACGGTCACGAGGACCATATCGGAGCTATTCCCTATCTGCTCCGCACAATTAATCCCCCCATATACGCCACAAACCTTACACTTGGAATTATCAAAAACAAACTTTCGGAGCATCAGCTTCCCGAAACGCCCAAGCTTGTAAAGGTAAATGCCGGTGACATAATACGGCTTGGCGGTTTTACGGTTGAATTTATACACGTAAATCACTCGATTGCCGACGCTTGCGCGCTGGCTATTACCACACCCTTGGGCACGGTGGTGCATACGGGCGACTTCAAGCTCGACTTAACCCCCATCGACGGCGAAATGATGAACGTGGCTCGTCTTGGAGAGCTTGGCAACGAGGGCGTGCTTGCCCTACTTTGCGAGTCGACAAACGCTGAACGACCGGGCTACACTCCCTCGGAAAAAAAGGTTGGACGCTCGCTTGACTATATTTTCAACACCAATACAGACAAGCGTATAGTTATAGCAACCTTCTCCTCAAACGTTCACAGAGTTCAGCAAATAATTGACACCAGCGCAAGATACAAGCGAAAAGTGGCTATTACGGGCAGAAGCATGATAAATATCGTGGGAGCGGCAGTTGAGCTTGGCTATATGAACGTCCCCGAAAACGTGCTTATTGACATTTCGGAAATCAAACGCTTTAAGCCCGAGGAGCTTACGCTTATCACTACGGGAAGCCAGGGTGAGCCCATGTCAGCGCTTTACCGCATGGCTTTTGGAGAACATGCGCAGGTGTCGCTTGGTACAAGCGACCTGGTGGTACTTTCCTCAAGCGCAATTCCCGGAAACGAAAAGCTGGTTGGCAGAATCATCAACGAGCTTTCCAAAAACGGCGTAAAGGTACTTCACGACTCGGTGGTTGAGGTTCACGTTTCGGGACACGCCTGCCAGGAGGAGCTTAAGCTCATGCAGGCGCTTACAAAGCCCAAGTATTTTATACCCGTTCACGGCGAGTACAGACATCTCGCCGCCAACAAGGAGCTTGCCATGGATATGGGCATAAGCCCCGACAACATCTTTATTTCCGAGATAGGAAAGGTTATCGAGATAGATGCAAACGGCGCGCGCTTTGGCGGCACTGTTCAGGCAGGCAACGTGCTGGTTGACGGATACGGAGTAGGCGACGTGGGCAATATAGTGCTAAGAGACAGAAAGCATCTTTCGCAGGACGGCCTTATTATCGTGGTGGCAACTATCGACCAGGACGCGCGACTTCTTATGTCGGGTCCCGACGTGGTTTCCCGCGGATTCGTTTACGTCCGCGAGTCAGAGTCTCTTATGGACAGCGTGCGTCACAAGGCTGAAGCAATAATCAATGCCGAGCTTGATCGCGGACCGAGAGTAGACAGAATACAGCTCAAAACCCGTGTCAAGGACGATTTGGCAAAATTTATTTATCAGCAAACCAAACGTAAACCTATGATTCTTCCGATAATAATGACCTTGTAATTAAAAAGTTTGCAAGTTGTTCATAATTTTGTCAAAATCTTATCACTTTAGAATTATATAATAAATGAAGTATGATAAAATGCGGTGAATTCCGCAAAAAAGCGGATTTCCGCAAAAAAATAAAAACAAAGGTGGACCCAAAAATGGGAAAAGGAAACAGAACAAGAAATAACAACTATCAGGAAGCCTACAATATGTCAGGCACTTCCTCGGCAAAGACTGTAAAGACGGGCAGCAAAAAGACTGACAGAACAGGTCTTTGGGTAACGCTTGTAATTGCGTTACTTATCGTGGCGTCGCTTGCGCTTTGGTTCTTCTCTTCTTCGGGCGTCGTTGAAAGAGGAACTACCGTAATAAGCACAGACAACTACAAGGTTGACGCGACCATGATTACCTACTACGAAAATCAGCTCTATTCTACCGCGTTTAACCAGTATTATTCTTACTACTACCAGTACTTTACACAGGGCGATGCAAACGCCGCATACACATACGCTCAGCAGGCTATGCAGGAGCAGACTCTCGCCTCATACTACGACGAGGCGCTTGACCTTGTAAAGGAAATTCTTATTCTTTGCGAGTCAGCTAAGGCAGAGGGTATTACTCTTGACTCAAAAGATAAAGAGGATATTGACGCTGTTGTATCTCAGTACGACGGAGTTATCAAGCAGAACTTCGGCACAGGCGTAAAGAAGAGCGACCTCCGCAAGGCTGTTGAAATTCAGGTTCTCGCAAGCAAGTACTACGACGAGTTTAACGAAACAACAAAGTCGGCTATAACCGCTGACGAAATTTCCAAGTACATTGACGAAAACAAGGCTGATTTCTACGTTGCCGATTACCTTGTAGCGCCTCTCGGTATTCTCGCTGAGGACTACGAGGGTGACGTTGAGGGCTTTGCTGCCGCAAAGGCTCTTGTTGACGAGTACGCTGACAAGATGAAGAAGTCGACAACAGCCGAGGAATTCAAGACTCTCTTGGTTGAGTTCACTGTAAAGAACGGCTTCGACGCACTTGTTGCTACCGAGATTGATTCCGACCTCGTTCCCGACAAGGCTACTCTCAACACCTACGAGCAGACCGCCATCGACTACATCGTAAAGTCCCTTGTAAAGGAAGAGGCAGTGGCAAGCAAGTCCGCTACCGAGGGGTCTCTTGAGTACGCTATGCTCACCATTGAGGAAACACTCAAGAAGTCTTGCCAGGAAGCGCTCGACAAAGCTGAGGCTTCTCAGGCTTACGTTGACGCAGCAACCGCCGAAACCGCTCCTACCGAGGAGATTAAGTGGCTTATTGACGACGCAAGAAAAGAGGGCGATACAAACGACTCAAAAATATCCGATGAGACCGAGTACACAATCACTGTTTACAGAATTGAAAAGCCCCTTCACATCGACAAAACACTTACAAAGAACGTAGGTCATATCCTTATTGAGGCGGCAAAGGCTACGGCTACCGAGGCGCAGATTGCCGAGGCTAAGGCTAAGGCTGAGACAGTTCTTGCCGAGTTCAAGGCAGGCGACAAGACCGAGGATTCCTTCGAGGAAATAGGTTTGGCTAACACCTCTGACAGCAACGTATTCTACGACAACGTAACCGAGGGATATATGGTTGCCGAGTTCAACGACTGGCTCTTTGACGAGGCCCGCAAGGTTGGCGACACCGACATTGTACAGACAGACTTCGGTTTCCACGTAATGCTTTACCGCGGCGAGGAGATTATCTCCGATGCAAAGGCTAAGGCAGGAATCATAAGCGACAAGTACTCCGACTTCCTTAAGTCCAACGAAAGCAAGGTCGTTATAAACGAAAAAGCAGCCCAAAAGTACGGCGCATAATATTTTACACAACGGTGCTGTCGCAAAATTTGTGACAGCACCTTGCTTCTTAGTGACCTTTTACATATAATAATAAGTGTAAATTACTTTTCCACGAAAGGAAAAATATATGGTTTTAGAGACTAAACAAACGATTGTAGCCTACAGATGCCCCCACTGCGGAGCGGGAGTTATAAGTGCGGTGGGAATGTTTTCGCTTTCCGCCGATATGATAAAGCTGAAATGCGATTGCGGAAAAAGCGAGCTTACGGTTGTCTACACCAACGACAAAAAAGTAAGACTTTCGGTTCCCTGCATAATCTGCCCCACTCCACACAATTTTGTGGTAAGTCAGTCAATCTTTTTCGGGCGCGACCTTTTCGTACTTCCCTGCCCATATTCCGACGTAAACGTTTGCTTTATGGGTGAGATGAACCACGTAAAAGCCGAGCTTGCGCGCACCGAGCTTCAGCTTCTTGAAATGCTTGAGCAAAGCGGTGCGGAAAATTTCGATTCGCTTCACAAGGACGACGAGGTGATTACCGACCCGCAGATACTTGAGATAATAATGTTTGTCATTCACGACCTTGAGGCGGAAAACAAAATTTTCTGTAAATGCGCCGACCACGACGGAGAGTACGACTGTCGTGTAATGGATGACGGGATTTTGATTTTCTGTAAAAAATGCGGAGCCTCCCGCATAGTTCCGGTAGACAGTCTCATGGGAGCCCAGGCATTTCTTGACTGCGACAGTCTCAACTTGGAATAACGACAAAATAACGCGCGTTAAGAACATTTTCGACAGAGCCGCATAGAATGATAATGGAAAGGGCAAAACCTTCCCAATTCTATGGAGGAACTTATATATGAACAACTGTTTTTGCAACCTTTTTGACGATAACGGCTCTATCTGGCTTATCATAATCGCGCTCCTTATCCTCTTCTGCTGCTGCGGCTGATAAAAAAGCAAAGCAACAAGAAAACCTCGGTTAAAAACCGAGGTTTTCTTTTATATCAAGGAGAGATAAATTGTAGTTTATCGATGTGTTAGGAGAGGCGTTTGCCACTTTTTAGGAAAACTGACTTGCTACGCAAGTCGCGTGGCGCAAAAACTTTTTTGGTAAAAAGTTTTATAAATTTGGTATATTATTTGTGCCACAGAATGACTTCAGCGCACACTGCCACGGATGTTTAGTA
>JAZKYO010000103.1:0-102562 GCA_045612185.1 Eubacteriales bacterium | reverse complement strand
CGCATTGATTTTTGTAGCGTTGGGGATAAAGCGCAATGTTCTCGCTATTCTTTGGATGATAGCTATGCTTGCAATAAACGTATGCGTGTTCGTTATGTTCCAACCGCTCGGTATTATTTTACCTGTACTTTACATAGTATCGTTTCCTATGTTTACAACAGCGTACGCTGCTTATCCTGTTATAAAAAAGTATATGATTGACCCCGTTCCTCAAAATCATGAGGATGAGTCGGATGTTGATATTTCGGCCGAAGAAGAACCGACTTCAGACGACATTAACAATTGATAACAAAAATCTCCCACTTTTTGTGGGAGATTTTTTATAGATTTTCCAGCGTTTTGAATTCATAGCCTTGAGACTTTAATTCTGATATGATTAACGGAAGAATTTTTACGTTTGTTTCAGACGTTGGATGCAAAAGTATTATAGCGCCGTTGTGGATATTGGACATCACCTTTTCAAAAGCTTTGTCAGGCGGCATTTGATTATTATTGTCCCAATCAGCGTAAGCAAAGCTCCAAAATACAGTTTTATACCCCAATTTTTCAATATTTCCAAGGCTTTCAAGCGAAAATCTGCCTTCCGGAGGACGAAAAAATTTTGGCATTTCCCTTCCCGTTTTTTCCTTAAAGTTCAGCTCCAGTATTTCAATTTCTTCTTTTAATTCATCAAAGCTTAATTTGCATATATTTTTGTGATTGGCTGTATGATTTCCCACCAAATGTCCGTCGTCAACCATTCGGTTTACGAGATCAGGGTGCTTCAATAAAAGATTTTCAAGAATAAAAAAATTCCCCTGAACCTTTTCATTTTTTAAAATATCGAGTGTTTTCGAGACGTTTCCGTTTTCATAACCCGCGTCAAAGGTCAGATATACGGCTTTTTCTTGGCTGTCTTTATATTTTCTGTCTACGTAGAAACTGTTGTAATCTTCAATAAATCTCATTTCAGCATCTATTTCCGGCTGTAAATGGGATGTATTTCTTTTACAATACCAACTGAAGGCTTGGTTTGTTTGTCCTGACACCGATACTAAAAATATATTAATAATTAAAAATATAAACAGAACGATTATTGATCTTTTCTTCATTTTAACTCTCCAAACGATAATATCATTAATATTATTTCTTATTAATTACCCAAAACACAAAGAAAAAAATTGAAACGGAGCCATTGGCTCCGTTTCAATTTTAATGAAATTGGTCAAACCAACTCTTTATTCGAACCGATACTTCGGTTGGATCAAGTTTGTCGGTAGCATAAGCTTTTTTTAGCAGCTTTGCGGAAATATAAACGTCAAATTTGTCATATATCGGTGTTTCGGCGCTTCCTATCAGATTCTGACAGTCTATCCCACGATCTTCAACATCTGATAGCAATATTTCTGTTAATGTTTTTTCGTCAAAGCGGTCTGAACGGAATGTAATATAGTTGCAACCGTCATACGATATATTGCTGAGCCCAAGTTCGCTTGCCTTGAATTTCAGATATCTAACAAGAGTGCGGAATGATTTTGTCCCGAGCCAAGGAAACAGGCATTTTGTATATCCTCCAAGGCTTAAAAGGCTTTTGTGTTTCATTCCGGTGTTTTTTACCAGCGCACGGGCAACATCAAGGCGGTGCTTGGCGTTTTCTTTGAGATATGGATATACCGTATCCTCCTCGAGCACACGTTTCATGCGTTCAAGAATTCTTGTGTGAATCTCACCGTAATCTCCCGGCCACGAAACCTCCATTTTACCGTCAACCTGATGAACGTAAACAAGCCGTCTGGCTGTGTCAAGCTCCTCGACCTCCCAAACTCTGCCCGCCAGCGCAAATCTGTCTCCAACCGGTGGTGGTGTCGTTATTGTTCCTATTTCATCAGATGATGATCTAACGCTAAAATCTTCGCTATCCTTAAATACAGCATAAAATTTAAAGCTGTTGATGATTTTTTCTCCTTCGAGCCCTACTATAAGACCGCCTTCGTCGGTAAACTCAAGAAAACCATTGTTTATCATGGAAACAAGCATCTCTTTGTAGTCCTCTTTGGTTACGTAAGTAAATGGTGGCAAGGAAAGAATTATTTCGGCTAAATCTTTGGGCGTGCGCTCTCCGCCTGACGACAGTATGCTCAACGTTTGGTGGAACAACAAACTAACCGGCATTTTTCTGGAGTAGGGCGGTTCGATAAAACGTTCTTCAATATAAAGCTGAATTACCGCGATTGCCCTTATAAGCTCCCACGGAATCAGCTGTGGCAGCGGGGCGTTTGGAAGCGGTTCTTCTTCCCTGAACACCATCATCATTTCGGGAGGATTTCCGCGCCTGCCTGATCGTCCAAGACGCTGTAAAAAAGCCGAAACGCTATGTGGTGAGTTATATTGCAGAATGCGTTCAAGCTTGCCTATATCAATTCCCAGTTCCATTGTGACTGTGGCGCAGGTTACTGCCGGCAGCTCATCCTTCATTTTCGCTTCAGCCTCTTCTCTGAGGCTGGCGGAAAGATTGCCGTGATGGATTAAAAATATGTCTTTATCGTGCCTCGCTTTCGCAATTTGACGAAAAGTAGCTGTAATATATTCGGTTTCCTCTCGGGAATTTGAAAAGACAAGCGCTTTTTGATTGTTGACACAGTCATACATATACTCAAAGCCCGCATCAAAGGTCGCTTTGTTCCGAGGCTCTTGTGACAAATTCGGTGTGGCTTGAGAGAAGCTTTGGTTTTGTATAAAGAAGTGTTCAAGTCCAAGTCTCCACGTCAGCTTGCCCGGAGAAATCTCGGGAATATCAATTTCCCTTCCGCTTCCGCAAGACAGCCACGTCCCTACCGCTTCCGGGTCTCCGATTGTTGCCGAAAGTCCTATTCTACGAGGAGAACGCCCAATAAGCCTCGAAATACGCTGTAATTGGCATATAACCTGATTTCCTCTATCACTTCCTATTAGTGTGTGAATTTCGTCAATTACCACGTATCTTAGGTCGTGAAATAATCTTACAATATCATTGGAGCGGTTTATCAGCATAGACTCAAGCGACTCGGGAGTGATTTGCAAAATCCCCGCAGGGTTTTGAATAAGCTTCCGTTTGTGAGCAAGTGAAACGTCTCCGTGCCAATGAAAAACCGGAATTTCGCTTTCCTCGAGCAGCTTGTCCAATCTTTCAAATTGATCGTTTATAAGGCTTTTTATAGGCGCGATATATATAACCGAGATGCTTGTCGAAGGATTTTCTCTCAAATCGGTAAGTATGGGAAAAAATGCCGCCTCGGTTTTTCCGCTTGCCGTTGAAGAAGACAGGAGCAGATTATTGTCCGTGTTGAATATAGATTCAGCGGCAGCAAGTTGGACTTCACGTAAGGCTGTCCAGGAGTTTTCGTATATAAAGTTTTGAATGTATTCGGGAAATCTCCCAAAAAGTTCTTCTGCCTTGCTCATTATCACCTCTTAAAAGCTTATATCTTCTGCTGAAATTGTTCTTCTGGCGCTACTTTCCACATTTGACGTGTCGCTTGCGGAGCTAATCTGTGATTTTACGATAGTGTTGAAGTCAATTTCTGGGTTTTGCAACAAAATATTAAGCACGGTCATATAGTCGCGTATCATTTCTCTTGGGGTAACCATGGTTTCAGCACCGGTTTTCTGAAGATTGATTTTCAGAAAGTCTATAATATTATTTTCGGTTATGTTGAGCTTACACGCATAATATTGGTGAAAAAGATCGGTAATTCTTTTCAAAAGCGCAAAAAGCTCGTTGTCGCTTAATCTTACAAGCCTGATAATAGGATTGTTGAGATTTTTCACCCCCGCCAATTCGTATTTACTGTCGCAAAGGCGACTTCTCAGTGCTTCATAGCTGAATAACCCTCGTCTGGTATCGTCGAGAAACTGAGGTGTTCCGCCAAAGATTATCGCAAGACCTTCCGCCTGTCCTTGGAGTGTGTCGTTGAACATAGAGAGAATCTTTTCATAATTGTTTTCCCGACTTACTCTGTTAGGGATCTTGTACAGATTTACACATTCGTCTATAAAGATAACCAAGCCTCTGTACCCCATTTTACGTACTAAGGATGCCCATAGCTTTATGTAGTCATACCAATTATCGTCATTTACTATGGTTGACACGTTATAGCCGAGAGCTTGTTTTGCCTCGGTTTTAGTACTGAATTCCCCCCTGAGCCATCGCAAACAGGCGCTTTGCTTTTCGTCGTTCCCCTCAATATAGGCGCGGTAATATTCGGTAACTGTTTTTGAAAAATCAAAACCGCCAACAAGAAATTCTATATCTTTCATAGCTAAAGAAACGGATTTGTGAAGCGCGGATATGAACTCGTCGGAGTCCTCGGATATTCCGCTTTCAAGAATATCCGCGCGTAACACAGAAATCCATTTTGATATGATTTTGGAAAGTGCTCCGCCTTCAGGCGCGGATTTTGAAGCCATATTTTTAATTAACTCCCGATAGGTTGCAAGACCGCTGCCGTTACTTCCGTAAAGACGGCGTTCAGGTGACAAATCGGCGTCAGCGGTTATAAAATCCTTTTCAAGGGCATATCCGCGTACAAGCTGAATTAAAAAGCTTTTTCCGCTTCCGTATCTTCCTATAATGAATCGCATTCTTCCCTCTCCGAGACTTATTCTTTCAAGGTCACCAAGCAATGCGGTTATTTCATCGTTTCTTCCTATTGCCATATATGGTGCGCCCGAACGAGGAACAACACCCGCGGAAACAGATGCAATAAGTGATGAAAGAACTCTTTTGGGAACTGTCTGAGTGTTATTTTTTTCCATTGTTTATCCTCTTAAATATAATTATTGTATAAAAATATCTTTGTAATCCTCTATTATTTGATATCCGAAGTCCAGCTCTTCGATAAGAATATCACCGAAAATATCAGCCGCCGCCTCATTGATTTCATCAACTACGGCCTCAGCAATTATTCTGTTGGCTTTTATATAACGCATCTGCTCACTGACATCTCCTATTTTTATAAGCTCAAAAAAGTCGAGATGGTGAGAAATCCTTGATTGAAAAGCCAAATAAGGGGCGTCTTGCGGTAAACTTTCAGATTTTGTTTCCGCATGTTCTTGGAATATTTGTATGTGCGAAGGTTCAGCGATTGTTTCTTCTTCAAATGCTTCTACAAGCTTTTGAGTAACCTCCCACGAGCGGCTTTCAATCTCTTTTGCGGTTTCAACCGAAAGCGGCTCACTTACCGCGTCATAAAGCTTTTCATACTCCGGTTTTATTACATTTTCAGAATTTCTGCCAAACACAGATGAGAAATAGAGGTCAACGATTTGTTTTACGTCGGGGTATATATTTTTTACGTTAAGTCTTGAACGTATCCCGACAGCGCTTCGAATTTTATTTTCAGCGTATTTTACAATACCAGAAATATATATTTTTAATTCGGTTTCGAGTGCTACCTGGTTATAAGTTACCTCTATACGCTTTTTGGTTTTGTACGAACAAAGCGCTCCCATAAAAGCAACTCTTGAAGATTGTTTTGCGGCGTTTGTCAACCACTTGTTTTTGATATCGGTTTGCGTTAATATTCTCTCAAAAACCGCAGGAATATGAGTTTCAAACAAAGTCGATGTACTATCGTCATAGAATTTACTTTTTCTGTAATTGTATGAGTTGCAGTATGACAACAAAAATTTGGTTAACAGCACAGTGTCCGTTGTGTCGAAAGAATAAAACACTTCGGGAATACTTACGCTTGCTATCATATCCTTGGTGATTCTTTTGTCCGGAAAGGTTATCGGCAATTTATAGATAAGTGCAAAATCGCATATCCACTCACCGAGAGTTTTGTTTAATTGCGGATAGGTATTCTCATATTTAGACCACAAGTTTATAAGTGTATCGAGCGTGTTGGCAGCATTATCCTCGGTGCTGAGGTTGATCAGCTCAAATATATAAAGGAGAATGTACGGATAATCTGTGTCGTTATATATTCCGCAATTTACCTGATATCTCCACCACAGATACCATGATAGCTGTTTTTGATTCATTTGCGAGTATTGCGGCATATACGAGAAGAAATACTCACGCGGACATTCTCGTGCTCGGATGCTTTGATAGTACGCAGCGTGTTTGCAAAAAAGATCGTAATAGTTATACTCTTTATACCAATTATACACGCATACTTTTTTTATAAGCGGGGACAAATTTTCATATTCTGTATAAAGCGGAAGTTCCTTTTTGGCACCTTGTGAAAGAATCTCATGCGATAAAGCGGAATCTTGAGTAGGTGTTGAGGGACATTTGTTGTGATTTGGAGGAAGTTCGATTTCAACGGTAGCAGTATCGTGTTTTGAAGGGGCGCTTTTGGGTTGCTTCTTTTTGGGAACAAGTTCGCTTAAATCCCAAAAATCGTCCATATTATTATTGTCAGCCATCACAAATTGCCCCCTCTCACTTATAATCGGTTATCATTTAATTATAACATTACTTTAGCTTGTTGTCAATCGTTTATGAGTTTTTTGTTTTCATTTTATAAAAAATAAAAATTTGCTCACCCTCTTGAAATATATCTCATTTTATGGTAAAATGAGATCCGTAGTATTAATTTTTGTTTGAAAGGTTTTAGATTAATGTTTTTTTCAATACTCAAAAAATCGTTGATAACCGCTTGTTATGCTTTTAGCGCGCTTGTGGTTTTGTACGCGTTGCTTATGCTTTGTCTTTATGACAGCTCAAGTGGAGTGTATATGTCGGCAAAAACCGTTTTTTTCTTCTTCCCGCTTTCATATTTTGTCTCGGTTGCCAACTTTGTTGTCAAAGACACTAAGTTGCGCGGTGGATTAAAGCTGTTTGTTCATTTTGTAACGGTTACGCTTTCGCTTGTTCTATTTATTTACTTACCACATGGCGGAGGTGTTTCTCCGGTAAACGCAATGATAGTTTTTGCTGCTTACACTGTTGTTTACGCGCTTGGTGCTGCCGTTTTGTATTTTGTAAAAGCTAAAAACAAAAGTTCCAAGGAAAAAACATCTGAATATAAAAACGTATATTAACAAAATATAAAGAAATAATAAAGGTAAATATGCTTTTGCGTATTAAATCCGGACAAATAAGGGGATTTAATTATGAACAAGTTAAAAAACACCTTTATTATTTCTTTTTTTATAACAGTTACGCTTTTTGCAGTTTTGCTTGCTTTATTATCAATATACGCTTTTACATTCGGCAAAGAAAACTTGTTAATTTCAAGCGATGAAACAAAAGGAGAAGTTGGCGTATTCGCTGATGGAATAATACTCGGTGAAACCGAGGACCGAGGCGTCGGGTATATTGACGAAATAATATTTTTAGGTGAATCGACAACCTATGGGTTACAAAGATACGGTGTGCTTACGGGAGGGACCTCCACCAAGCAGGTGTGGACGGGTGCCACTGTTTTAAATGGGAAGACTGTCTCGGCGGGAACTCTGTCAATTTCGCCATCTATTGCTAATACAAGGATTTTTTATCCCGACACCTCCGAAGCGTTAACTGTCAGACAGGCAGTAAATATAAAGAAACCCAAGATACTTGTGGTTACACTTGGACTTAATAACGGGGCTTCATATTATACAGAAAATGAATTTAAAAGCTGTTACAGGGCGCTTTTAGACTCAATTTCGGAATCATTCTCTTATACTAAAGTTGTTCTACAGTCTTTGTTTCCCGTTTCGGAAAACTGCGCTATAAAGGCATATACACCTGAAAGGATAAGTGAATGTAATCGATGGATTCTTGATATAGCCGAGGAATACAGTTTGAATTATCTTGACACTTTTAAATGTCTGTCAGATGACAGTGGACATCTGAAGCCTGAGTACGACAACGGCGGTGACGGAATACACCTTAACAAAGTCGGGCTTATGAAGGTTCTGGAATATATAAGAACACACGGTGTTGACGGGGGGGCTTAATGAAAAGAATAATTTATCTCTTGTTATTGATAGTGTCTACTCTTACGTCTTGCGCGCATGATAATTATTCCGAACTTAACATCACCCAAATAGAGAAAATAATAGTTGATAACGCGCCAACCGAATTTGAATACAGCGACGTAAGTGATTATTATTTGAATTCATATTTTAAGTCGTTGCCCGCCGTATTGGAAGCTAAAATATGCGTATGTAACGACAGCTCAAATTTTAATGAGTACGGTATATTTCGTTTTGAATCAGAAAATGACGCACAGAATGCTTTGGGAACTGTGAGAAACTATTTATATAGTGCTAAAAGTGAATTTGAAAACGGAATTATATATGACATTGAAGAATATCCAAAGTTTGAAAACGCCACAGCCAAACGTTTTGGTAAATACGTAGTATATACGATTTTAAATAAAAAAGATAGTGAAAATATTTATTCGATACTAAAAGAAAAATAAGGGGCATTCAGCCCCTTATTTGCTTATTGGCTTACAAACTTTTACAGCTGCACCTGTTTCCTGTAATTCATCGCACGCCTTCGTTGCATTGTCATAGTCTGTGAATATACCAAACACAGAAGGTCCACTACCGCTCATCATAGCTTTTTTTGCGCCGTTATTGAGCATAATGGTTTTAATCTCTTTTACCGAGGCGTGATCGGCGGCTATTGCTTCTTCAAATATATTGAACATAGAGCCGCAAATTTCGTTAATACGTTTATCTTTAATAGCTTTGATAATGTTATCCAATTTAGCCTTGCTGTATTTGTAACCGACAAAATCACTGTAGATGTTGTCAAGTTCTTTGTACGCCATGGGGGTTGACACACCTATGTTTGAATGTTTAGCGCAAAGAATATAGCAGTCAGGTATTATACCGCAATCTTCAATAATCTCACCTATTCCGCTTATAAGCTTTGTTCCGCCCATAACGCAAAAAGGAATGTCTGCACCAACATCTTTACCGATTTGTATAAGTTCCTCGACAGAAAACGGAAATCCGTATATTTCGTTCAAAGCTTCCAACGTAGCTGCGCCGTCTGCGCTTCCGCCTGCCATTCCCGCAGACATAGGAATGCTTTTTTCTATTTCAATGGATATTCCATCTGAATAGCCAAGCTTGCCAAAGAAAGCTTTAGCCGCTCTATATACTATATTTGACGAATCTGTCGGCACTCTTTTATCATTGGAAGAGATTTTGATTCCGTCGTGCGTAATTAGATTGACTCGTATTACGTCATACCAATCGATTGTTTGCATTATGCTCTTTATATTGTGATATCCGTCATCACGTCTGGATTCTATATCCAAAAACAGATTAATTTTGGCGTAAGCCTTTTTTTCTACCATCAGTTTCACCTCTGTAAATTCTCATAACACTATAATTGTATCACAAATGTGAGAAAAAATAAACTATATTGTAAAAATTTTTTTCAAAATTCCCAAACTTATTGACTATTTGGTAAAAAAGTTATATAATATATGATGAAGTATAATGTGAAAGTAGTATCTTGTGGATATTTAGTATAACCTCTTGGAAAGGAATTGTTGGATTCAACAGCGGTAAATAATATGGATGATAAAAAGAAAAAGATATTAACTATCTCGTTTTTTGTATATGCGATAGTATTTCTCTTTACTATTATCATGATGAATTTTGAGAAATTTAATACTTTCACCAATTGGCTGAATGGAAAATTGGATATTTTTACGCCTATCTTTCTTGGAGCTATCCTTGCGTATCTTTGCAATCCGCTTGTAAAGTTCTTTCAGCAAAAGGTTTTGGGAAAGATGAAGAGTAACGTACTTAAGCGCGGTCTTTCCATCCTTTTAGCTTACGTTTTGTTGCTCTTGTTAATAATTGTCTTTGCGTTTATGATATTCCCCCAGCTTATTTCCAGCATTGAGGACCTTATGCGCAAGATGACGGACGGAACTTATATGAATTTTGCGCTCGAAAAGGTTAACGATTTTCTTAACAATTTTCTTAACCTTGACGACAACGATGTTGACTTGATCGACATTGATGAGATAAACAATGCCGTAAGTAAGTTTTTTATGGGATCCGAGGATATGCTTCAGCAAGGACTCAATCTCCTCATTTCCTATGGTGCCAAGATATTTACCGGTATCAAGAATATTTTTTTTGGGTTGCTTCTTTCTGTTTACTTTATAATCGGAAAAGAAAAGATTTATGCTCAGTGTAAAAAAATAGTAAACGCGCTCTTTTCAAAAAAGAAGAGTCATGCTATATTTGATTGGTGCAAATTTGCCGACAAAACCTTTGGCGGATTCGTAATCGGAAAGATACTTGACGCGTTGTTTATGATTTTCGTATGCTCCATAGCGTTTAGCATCGCGGGAATACCTTATGCTATTCTTATTTCTGTCGTCATAGGAGTTTGTAATATAATTCCCTTTTTCGGTCCTTTTATAGGCGCTATTCCTTCGGGGTTGATAATTCTTATCGCAAATCCCGGTAAGTTCATTATATTCGTTATTATTACTCTTGTAATTCAACAGTTCGACGCAAACGTAGTTGAGCCCAGGATTGTTGGCTCTCGCACGGGACTTTCATCACTTGGCGTTATAGTCGCTATTATGATTATGAGCGGATATTTCGGTGTTATAGGTATGTTCTTCGGCGTTCCGATTTTTGCTATTATATATTCGCTTGTTATGAGCTTTATTGACGGAAAGTTGAAAAAGAAATCTCTTTCCACCGATCTTGCTGACTATTACAGCGAAGATTCTATAGTTGATCCGCGACGCGAGGTTCCCTCCATATCCGCGAGAATATTCGGTTTCTTTGGAAAAAAGATAGTTGACGGTGAGCATAAGGTTGCTAACTTCTTCTCAAAAAAGACTCACAAGGAACAAATTGATGAGATAAAAGTACAAGCGCCTGAAAACGATCTGCCCGACACAGAGGTTGATATTGAGATTGTTGTTGAGATACCGGATGGAGAGAACACAAATGAAAGTTCAAACTCATCAGAGAATAAAGGAGACTAAAAATGAGCGAGCAAAAGAAAACAGGTGGCATTTCGGTTGAAACTGCCAATATATTCCCCGTAATAAAAAGATGGTTATATTCTGAAAAGGATATATTCCTCAGAGAAATAGTATCTAATGCTACCGATGCGATAACAAAGCTTAAAAGGCTGCAGTCGCTTGGTCAGATAAGCCTTGCTGACGAGAATTACAGAATTGACGTAACACTCGACAAAGAGAATAAGACTATTACTGTCAAGGATAACGGCATAGGTATGAGCGAGGCAGAGCTTGAAAGATATATTTGTCAGATAGCCCTTTCCGGCGCACTTGAGTTTATAGAGAAATATGAAAATGAGAACGATTCTCACGATGGAATTATAGGCCATTTTGGTCTTGGATTCTATTCATCCTTTATGATCAGCGACTCCGTTGAGATATTTACAAAATCCTATACTGACGCTCCCGCGGTTCATTGGATCTGCAACGATGGCGGCGAATATGAAATGGAAGCTTGTGAGCTTGAGAACCGCGGCACTACCGTGATTATGCACGTTTCCGACGAGGGCGCCGAATATCTTGATTCTGCGAAACTTCAAGATATGCTTAACAGATACTGTTCGTTTATGCCGGTAGAGATTTATTTCTCGGACGGTTCTGAAAGTGAGACGGACAAAACTCCTATAAATGACACAACTCCGCTTTGGCTTAAATCACCGTCGGAATGCACCGATGAGGAGTATAACGAACTCTATAAAAAGCTTTTCAACGATTTTAAAGAACCTCTTTTCCATATTCATATTGATGCCGACTATCCTTTGTTCTTTAAGGGAATCCTCTACTTCCCCAAGCTTTCAAACGAGTACGATTCCTTGGAAGGTCAGGTAAAGCTTTATTATAATCAGGTTTTCGTTTCGGATAATATAAAAGAAGTTATCCCCGATTACATGATTATGCTTAAGGGCGTTCTTGACTGTCCCGAGCTTCCGCTTAACGTTTCAAGAAGCTATCTTCAAACCAATACTTACGTCTCAAAGGTCTCTGCTCACATAGTTAAAAAGGTGGCGGACAAGCTTACGTCTCTTTATTATGATGACCGAGAAAACTTTGAAAAGGTTTGGGAGGATATAAAGGTTTTCGTTGAATATGCTTGTCTTCGTGACAAAAAGTTTTACGATAAGGTAAAGGACGCCTTGCTTCTTAAGCTTACTGACGGCAAGTATTTGTCTGTAAACGAATATATTGAGGCTTCCAAGGAAACCAACGAAAATACTGTATATTACACTACGGATAAAGCTCTTCAGGCTCAATATATTTCTCTTTTCGAGGCACAAAGCATCAAAGTGGCTTGCTTTGATCATCCGCTTGATACACAGTTTATATCAATGCTTGAACAGTATCTTGAAAACGTCAAGTTCATAAGAGTCGACTCCGATATAGCGTCCGCGCTCAAGGGCGACGGTGAAGTAAAGGAAGATGTCGAAATTTCCGCTATATTTAAAGACGTTAGCGGAAATGAGCAGCTTGAGGTTAAATTTGAGGCGCTCAAGTCCGCTGAAGTTCCCGCCATTCTCAATATTTCAGAAGACGCAAGACGCTTTGAAGATATGATGCGTATTTACGGCGGTAACGTTCCCTCAGGAATGAACAGCGGTGCAACGCTTGTTGTTAATAGCTCATCCGCACTTATTTCTCGTCTTTCTGAGCTCGTTAAGACTGACTTGAAAACCGCGAAACAAATGGCGTCTTATATTTATAAGCTTTCTGTGCTTTCTCAAAGAAAGCTTTCGGCTGAAGAAATGCAAGCCTTCCTTGCGGATAGCTTTGAGCTTCTTGGAAGAATATGAACGAACAAGAAGAAAGAATTCTTATACAAAACATAATCGAATGCTCCGCCGATTCCGTAAGGTGTTCGGCGGAGATAGATTTACTTATATCCGAATTCATTTTTTCTGATGCGTTTGGCCACAAATCGCTTTCGGATATAAAAAACGATATAAATAATAGATATAATCTTATTTTGGAACAACGCCAACAGCAACGTATAGCGGTTTCTTTGTTTCAATCTGTGCGTGAAAAACTCGGTATTTGTAAAAGCCTTTACGCTCGCATATCAGATAATTCTTTAATAACGCCATCGATTCCTTCAAAAAAACTTAAGTCCGGACGTATTTCCTATTGGTATACAAATTCCTATGCTAAAGCCGCATTTGAAAACTTCAGCCGCTTTTTTGAGTCTTGTGAAGAAATTGCAGCCGAAAGCTTCAGTGGTGTGTGCGAGAACATTCAAAACGATGAAACATTTGGAGTTATTCCTATAATTAACTCCGGAGACGGCAGACTTATTTCGTTCTACCGTATGTTGGATAAATTCGATCTTAAGATTTCGGCGGTTTGCAGAATTGACAATCCGGGAAGCGACGGCTTTACCAAATTCGCGCTTGTAGGAAAGCAACTTTGTGATATAGATCTTAAACGGGTAAAAGCTCTTGAGATAACTGTAAACAAAGAATTGCCAGAGTTTATATGCCTTGCTGAGCTTTTAGAAGCGGAAGTAGGCGAGATTACGTCTATTCCCTCGCCATATGGTGTTTCGGAGTTCAGCAATTATTTGTGTATTCGCGCCGAACGTGAAAAACTGCTCAGCTTTTGGATGTATATTTACTTATTTGGTAGAAATATAGATTGTATCGGTTATTATTCTGAAATTTAAAATTAGGAGACAGTAATGGAAAAAATAACTTACTCAACAAAAGGCGTTTGTTCAAGACAAATAGAGCTTGAAATAGAAAACGACGTAATTGTTTCTTGTAGATTTATAGGTGGCTGCTCCGGCAATACTCAAGGTGTAAGCGCATTGATTAAAGGAATGAATGTTGATGAAGCAATTTCAAGACTTGAAGGTATCAGATGCGGATTTCGCCCTACCTCATGTCCGGACCAGTTAGCAATAGCGCTTAAGTCTTATAAAAAATGAATTGTTTTTTATCGCCCCGTAAATTCTTTTAACGGGGCTTTTTAATATTTATTAATAATTTATCTAAATTATATTGACAAATTTCGCGTGTGTTGGTATAATATAAGTAGCTTGATAGAGGTGCGATATATTATAAGTAAAAGCTCTGTATGTGGCTCGGAAAAGTTGGGGCTTTGAAAGGAATTGTCGCCGAAGCGGTCGCGGTTTCCGTCGCGGTTTGCTGGTACAAAGCAAAATATGTTTTGTACTGTCACTTATGTGGAGCGCTATCAATCATACGCTGTATGATTAGCGCTGTGCTTTGCATAGCGCTTTTTATAATTAAATAATTTTTTAAGGAGAAAGACATGACAAAATCATCCAAGATCACACTTCTCGTCGCTGTTGTTTTGATCATTGCGCTTATGATTTGGGCAGGTGTAAGCGGCGGTGCTATGGGTACCGTTGACTGTCCTGATTGTGACGTTGCAGCTGATTGTGAAACTTGTGGCGGCGAAGGCACGGTTGTCGGTACGTGGTGGGCGCTCGTTCCTCCCGTTATCGCAATCGGACTCGCGCTTATTACCAAAGAGGTTTACAGTTCCCTCTTTATCGGTATTCTTTCCGGCGCACTTCTCGCATCCAACTTCTCTGTTACCGCAACACTTGACTCCGCAGTAGGTAGCGGTCTTATCGAATCGGTTTCCGGTACTGCCGGTATCTTCGTATTCCTTGTAGAGCTTGGAATCATCGTTGCTCTTATTAACAAAGCGGGCGGTTCTGCAGCGTTTGGTGAATGGGCAAAGACACACATCAAGACAAGAGTAGGCGCTCAGCTTGCTACTTTCGTTCTTGGCGTACTTATCTTTATCGACGACTATTTCAACTGCCTTACGGTCGGCTCTGTAATGCGCCCCGTAACTGATAAGCACAAGATTTCAAGAGCTAAGCTTTCTTATCTTATCGATGCTACTGCAGCTCCCATTTGTATGATAGCTCCTATTTCCAGCTGGGCTGCCGCTGTGTCTCAGTATGCTGAGGACGGTCAGGGACTTAAGCTGTTCGTTATGGCTATTCCCTACAACTTCTATTCGCTTCTCACTCTTGTATTTATTATCGTTCTCGCATTTATGAAGTTTGACTTCGGTAAGATGAGAATTCATGAGTACAATGCAATTGTTAACAACGACCTTTACACCGAAGGTGACAAGGCGGAGGTTGCAGAGGTTGCGCCTTCTTCCAAGGGCCGTGTGTTTGACCTTATAATTCCCATCGTTATCCTTATAATCACAAGCGTATTCGGTCTCGTTTACGTTGGCGGTATTCTTGACGGCGCTAACTTTATCGACGCTTTCGCAAATACCGACGCTACTGTAGGTCTTCCTTGGGGCGGTCTCTTTGCGCTTGTGTTCATTATCATTTACATGATTATCCGTAAGCTCGTGACCTTCAAGGAATCTATGGACTGCGTTCCCCAGGGCTTCATCGCCATGGTTCCCGCTATTCTCATTCTTACTTTCGCTACCGGTCTTAAGAATATGACCTCGGCTCTTGGCGCTAAGTATTTCGTAGGTGATCTTATGAATAATGCGGCTGAAGGTCTTGCAAACTTCCTTCCCGCAGTAATCTTCCTTGTTGCTTGCGTTCTTGCTTTCGCAACCGGAACTTCTTGGGGTACATTCGGAATCCTTATTCCCATCGTGACAGCAATCTTCCCCGCAAACAGCGAAATACTTATTATCGGTATGTCCGCTTGCCTTGCAGGTGCTGTATGCGGTGACCACTGCTCGCCCATTTCCGATACGACTATCATGTCCAGCGCAGGCGGTCAGTGTAATCACCTCAATCACGTATCTACTCAGATTCCGTACGCTGTCAGCGTTGCGGCAATTTCGTTCGTGATGTACGTAATCGCAGGCTTTGTTCAGAACGCTTATATCTGCCTTGCTATCGGTATAATTCTTACCATCGCCTTCCTCTTTGTTATGAAGAAGATTTCTGATAAGATGCATCCCGAAACCAAGGTTGGCTAATTAACTTATCATAACGCGCCCGCTGATAAAAATCAGCGGGCGTTACTTTTTTATATAAAAACAGCATTACTTTCGTAATGCTGTTTTGTTTATTGTGAAAAGTCGAATTTTGCCTCTCCGTTTTCAAGCTTTAGTCTGCCGTCAAAGCTTTTGCCGCTTTTTTTGGAAACAAAGCCTTCGATTTTAGAGGTTATACCGTTTTCAAGAAGGAGCTTAATATTTGAAACAGATATCGCACGACCGCAAATATATATTCCCACTTTAAAATTACAGCCTTCTTTATATCCTTTACAACCGTAATAGAAGCGTCCTCTCATTATGTCTTTGCCACACAATGGACATTTTCCTACGATATCTCCAAAACATCCCGTGTTCATATCCTTTTCGGGATGCGTGGTATCGTCCGACACCTCGTGGTTGAACACTTCGCTGATCTCGTTTTGCGCCAATGCTACGCCGTCTTTTATTGTGATATCGCCTTTGTATATCCTTTTTAGCGCTTGGCCCATTTGAGACGTTTTATACTTATCCATTATTATGTTAAGTCTTGAAAGCGCCTCAATAAGAAATATTCCTTGCGGCAAAATAGTATAAACGTCTTTTTTTAGCTGTATGTACTCGCTTTTTCTGGCGTTATCAATTATTCCCGTTCGTGTAGCTTCTGTTCCAAGCTCCAAACCTTCAAAAATTGCCTTATAATCATCTTCGTCGTCAAATTCTGAGCCGTTTTCGTCTTGTTGTTCCTTTGCCTTTTCTTTAGCGGCGCTTTTTTCTTCTTTGAAGGGGTTTTTGAGATAATTATTCAATGTTTCAATAGTGTAGTGCTTAGGCGGTGAGGTTTCTTTCTCCGTGGGCTTGAAGTCGGTGTTGACAATGTCACCTTTGGCAAGCTTGGGAAGAATCTTGTCTTTTTGACTGTTGTCATCATATTTTGTCCATCCGGGCTCGACTATTACTGTTCCTTTAAGAACAAACTCCTCATAATCGCCGACCGCTACAACAATCTCAGTTTTCTCTATTACGCAATCCTCGGCGCAGAAAACGGCTATAAAACGTCGAAAAACAGTTGAATATACCTGCATTTCTTTTTCGCTCAGTTTTGTTTTGTCCGGAATTTTATACGTTGGAGTAAGAGCCGAGTGAGACTCGATTTTAGAATCGTCAAAAATTGTCTTTTTAAACTTGAACTCGACGGGATAACCGATTTTTTTGCAGTTTGCAATGATTTTCTTGATTTTATCCTGCTCAGCAGTCGCTAAATACTCTGAATTGGTACGTGGGTAAGTAAGATATCCTTGCTCGTAAAGCCTTTGTACGATTTCCAAGCTTTCTGCCATTGACATTTTGTATTTCTTGCCCAAAACGTTTTGCAGTTTAGAAAGTGAGTAGAGCTTTCCCGGAGACAGAGTGTCCTTTTTCTTTTTAACAGATTTTACAACAGCGTCAACACCATTATACTTAGCGCAAAATGCGAGGGCCTCTTCATATTGATTATTCTCGAATTTCTGCTTGCTGACAAGCTCGACAACCTCACCATTGGTTTTTTCTTTGCTTACAATAGCAAAATATTTACCCGGAACAAAGTTCTTTATTGCCATATCTCTGTCGTATATAGCTTTGACAATGGGGACAATAACTCTTCCCACTCGCAACAGAGTTCCGGTTTTCAACGTAGCGTATCGAGTAAGATTTACGCCGTACAGCCAGTCTATAAAAGTACGGGCAAAGCCTTCGTTCGCGAGAGAATCGTATTCCGATTCATCTTTCATTTCAGCTAATGCTTTTCGTATCGTTTCGGGAGTCTGGTCCGGAAGCCAAAGACGCTTAAAGCTCTTTTGAGACTGCAACGCGTGACTTACGCACAGCCTAACGATGATTTCGCCTTCTCGATCCGCGTCTCCTGCGTTTACTATAGTATCTACGTCATTTCTGTTACATAGAGTTTTCAAAAGCTCAAACTGACGCACCACGCCACTGTCTACCTTTTTGTCACTTCCCTTTTTTAATTCAAATTTAAAATTTTCGGGAAAACAAGGCAGGTTATTAAGCGTCCACTTTTTGTCAGCAACAGGAACTTCGGAGTAGTCCTCGATGTCGGCAAGCGAAAAAAGGTGACCAAACGCCCACGTTACAATATATTCAGTTCCTTCAAGGTAGCCGTTTTTCTTGGACATACCGCCGATAGCATCAGCAATATTACGCCCTAAGCTCGGTTTTTCCGCTATAATTACAATCATAACACTCCGTTTTAGTTAGAATTAATATCAAATTTTTCTTTACATTTAGGGCATATAACGCTTATGCCGCTTTTGTTTTTCGGCAATCTCAGATTGGCTTTGCAGTACGGACACTTGATAAACACGTGTGTTTTTCGGTCTTTCCATTTTGCCCAATTAAGCTTAAAAAAAGAGGTAAATTTGTTTATTTGCTTTTCAAAAAAGCTGTTCTCTCTGCGTCTTTGTTCTATGTTCTTGGAAAAACATCTGAACAGCCAATATCCCAAGATTAAAAAATATACTATATACAGAATCAAGGAATGAACGAAGGAGTTTAAGATAAGCACAGCCAGAGCAGTCCATACCAAAAGCATGCCGAATTTATCAACGCCATATCTTCCGCGTAAAAATTGGGCTATTCTATCTCTGAATTTCATTTTTTCTCCTATCAACAAAGTTGAAACGGCAATAAAATTGCCGTTTCAAAAAATCAATCAAACAAGTGAGCGTAATTCTTGCTGATGAACTCGGCAAGCTCTGCTCCCTGAATTTTTGCACCCTCAACAACAGGGTGAGAACCGGGACCCTCGCGGTTAGTGGTAAGCGTAACAGTTTTCATATCGTAACCTTCATCCTTATATTTGCCGTTAATCAAATATATTGAGCGCAAGGTTGCGTTTTCATACTTCTCGTTTGCCATACAACCGAAAACAAACAGCATTGGGATTTTCTTTCCGTACAGATTGTTAAATGTCTGTACCATGTTTTCGAACGCTTCATCAAAAGTAGCATAATTGTACTTTTCCGTTTCGGCATTTCTATTATCGGGAGTGTTGCTGTACCATTGCCAGTTGTCGTTTGTATGAAGGTTTACAATGATAAGATCGGGAGTTCGGGTAGGCACGAATGGCGTTTCGTCACGCTTTAGGTTTTGGTAAGGATACACTTTGGAAAAAACATTCGTATCCGAGCCTGAATAAGCAAGCCCCATTCCGCCGTTTGAGCAGATAGAATAGTCTACGTCAAGCGCATCGAGAGCAAGATAAGCGTAAGCTACTGTTCCGTCGTTTACCTGCTTTCCGTCAAGCAAGCCAAGACCAGATCCGCAGGTGATAGAGTCGCCGATTACTTCAATATACACATCTTTCGGATCAAGCTTTTGGAGTGTTCCGGTAAAGGTTATTGAATCCAATGTCGCGCTGTTACCGTAGCCTTTTTCACTAATGATTTTTATTGTATGGAAACCGGCATCAAGATTTTTGGCAACAGTGTAAGTTCCACTTCCTTTATTTACAAGGAAATATTTTTCTGTAACCTTGTCATCAATCTCAATGGTAAATGTTGTGGTTGAGTTTGTGGCTGTAATTGCAAAGGATACATCACCTTTGCAAAGAATTTTAAACTCAGCTCCCGCAGCAGTCCAGTCACACGTAAGTGACGTGCCAAGCATAGCGGTTCTGCCAAGAGAACGATAATACTCGCTTGCTTCAAGCATATTCATTGTAGTGGGAGCAACGGTGGAATTTTTAAACGCGTCAATCATAGCCTTCTCAATTTCTTCGGGTGATGTATTTTCCAAAGACGGATCATTTATTTGGTCGTTATGATTCTCTGCAGAATCATTGTTTGCAGGCGCGCCGCAGGAAGACAGAATAAAGCAAAATACCAACAGCACCGAAATAATTCTTATAAACTTATTCATATCTGTCATCGTTAGTCAGCGAGAGGAAAATCAAAGTATGCTTTTGTGTTGTTATAGCTGATATCAGCCACAAGCTGAGCGAGCGCATCGTAATCAGCGGGATACATTCCGTCCTCTACCCACTCACCGATAAGACGGCAAAGAATTCTTCTGAAATACTCGTGTCTGGGGTAAGAAAGGAAGCTGCGCGAGTCGGTAAGCATACCGAGGAAGTTGCCAAGAGCAGAGAGGTTTGCGTAAGAACGCATCTGTGCAACCATTCCGTCAAGATTGTCATTAAACCACCAAGCCGAGCCTTGAGTAACTGTGGGCTTTCCGCTTCCGTCGCCTGCGCAGAAGGTACCGCACATTGTTCCGATAGCCGCGTTTTCAATAGGATTGATGGAATAAATTACAGTTCTGGGAAGTCCGTCGTTATCCTTGAGGTAGTCAAGCATAGCGATAAGCTTCTCTGCCGTAATATTTCCGTTTATAGTGTCGAATCCCGAGTCAGGACCAAGCTTTGCGAACATTTCGGAGTTGGGATTTCTCTTTACACCGTAGTGAAGCTGCATAACCCATTTGCGCTTCTTATATTCAATACCGAAGAATCTTATCATCTGAGACTTGAACATAACAGCTTCGTCATAAGAAACATCAGCGCCGTCGCTCGCGATAGCCTTCTTAAGAGCCTCGTTAGCGTGGAATTTGTCGGGCTTTGTAAATACAACTCCGTCATCCATACCGTGGTCAGCGGTCTTGCATCCAAGCGCATCAAACTTATCAAGAGCAACCAAATATGCCTTTTCAAGAGAATCAATATCAACGATTTCCACGCCTGTGGACTCGCTGAGAGTCTTAAGGTAAGCGGCAATTCCCTTTCTCTCGATATTCATACCCTTGTCGGGGCGGAATGCGGGGAGAACCTTGGTCTTAAATCCGCTTTCGGCAATCTGCTTATGATACTCAAGAGAATCAGCAGGGTCATCGGTTGTGCAAAGAAGTACAACGTCAGACTTTGTAATAAGCTGCTGCGCGCTCATATCGGGCTGCGCGAGTCTTTCGGATGTGATCTTCCATATTTCCTCACAGTTTTCCTCGTTGATAACAAGGTCGCAGTCAAAATATCTTTGAAGCTCAAGATGGCTCCAGTGATAGAGAGGATTACCTATAAGCTTAGGCATAGCCGAGCAGTAAGCCTTAAACTTTTCAAAGTCGGAAGCATCGCCCGTGATATACTTTTCATCAATACCGCAAGAGCGCATTGCTCTCCACTTGTAGTGGTCACCGTAAAGCCAAACCTCGGTAATGTTGGTGTAATGAACGTCCTCTGCGATTTCCTTGGGAGAAAGGTGGCAGTGGTAGTCAATTATAGGGAGCTTTTCAGCGTAGTTGTGGAACAAAACCTGCGCTGTTTCTGTGTTGAGGAGAAAATCCTCGTCCATAAATCTTTTCATTTTAAAGTCCTCCAAAAATTTATTGCATAAAACTTCATTATACCAATTATACCATAAGATTAAAGATATTTCAATATATTTGATGGAATTTAATATTTATTTACAATAAAAAGAGATAACAGTTTTTTTATTCAGCCCCTTTACAACAGGATGTTTTTATGATATAATAATATGAATAATTATTTTTTGAGGGAGAGCAGATATGGATTTTAATAATTTTTCTCTCATATATCCGAGCTTTGAAAAACGTCAGAATCACTATAAAGGCATAAACGTACCCAAAATCGATATGTT
The DNA here is from genome assembly GCA_045612185.1 of Eubacteriales bacterium. Classification (GTDB taxonomy): domain Bacteria; phylum Bacillota; class Clostridia; order Oscillospirales; family CAG-272; genus RGIG8775. The sequence goes on along the minus strand of JAZKYO010000103.1, from coordinate 81,015 downwards.
TGTGCTTGAAGAGCTTGGAATGCTTGACTTGATTGATTTAAGGAACAGCGAGTTATCCGAGTATTTTACCACTGATCGTGAAGTTATAGAATACCGTTTGGAAACATTTCGCGATATGTTGGACAATCCTGAAATTTCCGATATTCTCGGTTCGCTTGTTCCTATTCTTAACGATATTATGGAGCTTCGCAGACTTGAGGCTGACAGCGGGGACACCGACTCTTATCTTTCAAGCATAACCGAAATTGAGCTTTATATTTCGTGCGTCGACCTCTTGAGCAGCGGGTTTTCCGCAATTCGCCAAAGCATAAAAAGCAGAGCGTTTTCGGCTTTTGCAGATAGAATAATAGAGCTTGCTGAGAGTGAGTATTACAAGGAGCTTAACGCCAAGCTTTCTGAACTTACCGCCAGAGTGCGTGAGATCAAGAGCATTACGATAGGTGTAAATCTTGACGCTCAGCTTCGCCCTAAAGAAGCAGGCGTGCTTTCTATAAATCCCGAATCCTTTAAGTCAGGTGACGTTATAGAAAAAATTTTGAGATTTAACTTCAAGGATGACGAATACACTTGTATTGCCAATCTGGTTCCCTTTGGGAAAAAGCAGAATGAAAACCAGAAAACAGCGCTTTCACTGGCTTTTAACTCTGCTATAAATGATGTTTATAAATCCTCGTTAAGGTCTTGGAAAAAAATCGTTCAGTCATACGTACTTGATAATACCAACTTTTTACTTGATCTGCTTGGCGAGTTTGAGTTTACGGTGAAAGCTACCGAAGCATTACGTTTATTGCTTGACAAAGGGTGCAATCTTTGTGTACCGACAATTGAACCTATGGATGCCCGAGCCTTTAAGGCTAACGATTTATATAATCCTTGCGTTGCCGTCAAGATTGAGGACGAGATTGTTGTCAATGATATGTTGTTTGACGAGAATGCTACTATTTATGTACTTACCGGACCAAACAGAGGCGGTAAATCGGTAATCACTTGCGCTGTCGGTATTGCTCAGGCAATGCTTCAGCTTGGTTTGTTTATTCCCGCAAAAGAAGCGGTAATGAGCCCTGTTGACGCGATTTTCACTCATTTCCCCACCGGTGCCGATGACACTATTGACAAAGGACGTCTTGGTGAGGAATGTGCGCGACTCAATGAAATTTTGAGTGAAATAACAGCACACAGTCTTGTTTTGCTTGACGAATCCCTTTCGTCCACCGGCTCATATGAAGCCTCTTATATAGCAAGTGAGATACTGAGAGGACTGAGTATGTACGGTTGCAGATGCGTATTCTCGACCCACCTCCATGAGCTTGCGGCGGAAATAGACACAATCAACGCGCAAACACTTCCTGAAGGCGGTGCACCGATTGACACACTTGTAGCAGGAATCGAAGAAGGAAAACGATCCTTCAAGATAACGCGAGCCAAGCCTGACGGTAAGAGCTATGCTCGAGATATTGCCCACAAATATGGGCTTTCATACGATAACATTATAAAAAATATTAAGAAATGAGAGGAATTTACCATGGATAAGATACTTAATTTACTTGAAGATGACGCTACACTTACAGCTGCTCAGCTTGCTGTAATGCTTGACAAAGAGGAGGGCGACGTCAAAAAAATTATAGAAAAATATGAAAAAGACGGCGTTGTTCTCGGTTACAAAGCCATTATTGACTGGGACAAAACCGACAGAGAGTATGTAACAGCACTTATTGAGGTTAAGCTTACGCCTCAAAAGGACAGAGGCTTTGATAAGGTCGCCGAACTTATTTACAACTACGACGAGGTAAAGAGCCTTTATCTTATGTCGGGTGGATACGATCTTGCCGTGTTTATTGAAGGCAGAACAATGAAAGAGGTCGCCTATTTCGTAGCGCAGAAGCTTGCGCCTATTGATTCTGTCGTTTCAACGGCAACTCACTTTGTACTCCGCAAATACAAGGACAAGGGCGTTATTTACGGCGGTATCGAGGAAGATTTGAGAGGAAACGAGTTCTGATGTTGGATTACAGTAAAATTTTATCTAAAACCGTCGTCGACTTAAAGCCGTCGGGAATAAGAAAATTCTTTGACCTGCTTGGTGATATGAAAGACGTCGTAGCGCTTACCGTTGGTCAGCCCGACTTCCCTACTCCTTGGCACGTAAGAGAGGCTGGTATTGACAGCCTCGTTCAAGGTAAGACCTACTATACCTCAAACGCGGGTACTAATGAGTTGCGCGAGGAGATTGGCAATTACATGCTTCGCCGCTTTGGTCTTAAATATGACGGACTTACAGAAACTTTCGTTACTGTTGGCGGTTCGGAAGCTATTGACCTCGCTATAAGAGCAATTGTTGAGCCGGGAGATGAGGTAATTATTCCCACCCCCTCGTTTGTTTGCTACGAGCCAATTGTAAAGCTTGCGGGCGGCACACCCGTTATTATTGCCACAGAGTTTAAGGACGAGTTCAAGCTCACACCCGAAAAGCTTAAGGCTGCTATAACGCCCAAAACCAAAATGCTTGTTCTTCCATTCCCAAACAACCCGACGGGCTCGGTTATGACCAAGGAAGAACTTGAAGAAATCGCGAATATTATTCGTGATACCAACATAATGATTCTTTCGGACGAGATTTATGCGGAAATGACGTATGGCGGGCTTAAACACACTTCTATCGCATCGCTTCCGGATATGTGGGAACACACCATTATAGTAAACGGATTTTCCAAGGCTTACGCTATGACGGGTTGGAGAATGGGATTCCTTTGCGCTCCCGCGCCTATACTCAAGCAGATGCTCAAAATTCATCAGTACGCCATTATGTGCGCTCCCACGACCTCGCAGTTTGCCGCTGTTGAGGCACTCAGAAACGGAGACGATGACATTCAGATGATGGTTGACGAGTACGACCGCCGCAGAAAGTACATTTATGACGGTTTAAAGAATATCGGTATTGAATCATTTGAGCCAAAAGGCGCTTTCTACATATTCCCCAATATTGGCAATTTCGGAATGTCAAGTAATACCTTCTGCGAAAAACTTTTGTACGATTACGGTTGCGCCATAGTCCCCGGAGAGGCTTTCGGTGACAGCGGAGAGGGCTTTGCGAGAATTTCTTACGCCTACTCTGTAAAGCACATCACGCAGGCACTTGAAAGAATCGATAAGTTTGTTACGGATATTAAAAAAGGAAAAGTAAAATAAACACAGCCGCCCGATTAGGGCGGCTGTTCATTTTTTACTTGTAGAACATATCTGATAACGATGTATGCAATTCACCTTTTAGCCTTTTTATAAAGGTCTTGGGTTTACAAACAATTTTTGGATAAAAAACTCCCACGCAAACGTGGGAGTTTAGTTATTTGATTAGAACTCAAGTGTTTTTTCGATGTAGCTCTTAAGCTCGGAAATCGGGATACGAACCTGCTCCATAGAGTCACGGTCGCGTACTGTTACGCAGTTATCGGTCTCGGACTCAAAGTCGTATGTAATGCAAAGAGGAGTTCCGATCTCGTCCTGTCTACGGTATCTCTTACCGATAGAGCCCGACTCGTCAAATTCAACCATAAAGTACTTTGCAAGCTCATCGTAAATCTCGCCTGCCTTATCGGAAAGCTTCTTGGAAAGAGGAAGTACAGCAGCCTTGATAGGCGCAAGTGCGGGATGAAGTCTGAGAACAACGCGTGTATCGTTCTTTTCCGCATCAACTACTTCCTCATCATAAGCATCGCAAAGGAATGCGAGGGCTACGCGGTCAGCACCGAGAGAGGGCTCGACAACGTAAGGAATATACTTTTCATTGGTTTCGGCGTCAAAGAATTCCATAGTCTCGCCGCTGGTATTCTGATGCTGAGTAAGGTCGTAATCGGTTCTGTCCGCAATACCCCAAAGCTCGCCCCAACCAAACGGGAACAGGAACTCGATATCGGTTGTACCCTTGGAATAGAAGCAAAGCTCCTCGGGAGAGTGGTCACGAAGACGAAGGTTCTCTTTTCTCATGCCGAGATTATAGAGCCAATTTTCGCAGTAGGATCTCCAGAACTGGAACCACTCAAGGTCTGTGCCGGGCTTGCAGAAGAACTCAAGCTCCATCTGCTCAAACTCACGGGTTCTGAATACGAAGTTACCGGGGGTAATCTCGTTTCTGAAGGACTTACCGATCTGCGCAACACCGAAAGGCATCTTTCTTCTCGTTGTTCTTGCAACGTTCTTGAAGTTTACGAAGATACCCTGAGCTGTCTCGGGTCTGAGATAAACTGTGTTGGTAGAAGCCTCAGTTACACCGATAAAGGTTTTGAACATAAGGTTGAACTTACGGATATCTGTAAAATCACCGCTTCCGCAATCGGGGCAAACGATGTGATTTTCCTTGATATACGCGCTCATCTCCGCATCGGACCAGCCTGCGGGATTTACGTCGAGCTTGTTCTCGAAAGCGTACTCTTCGATAAGCTTATCAGCTCTGTGGCGGCTGTGACAAACCTTACAGTCCATAAGAGGGTCGGAAAATCCGCCAAGGTGTCCCGAAGCTACCCAAGTCTGAGGATTCATAATGATAGCACTGTCGAGACCTACGTTATACTTGCACTCTTGAACGAACTTTTTCCACCAAGCCTTTTTAACGTTGTTCTTGAACTCTACACCAAGAGGGCCGTAGTCCCAAGAGTTGGAAAGTCCGCCATAGATTTCAGAGCCGGGATAAATAAATCCGCGATTCTTACAGAGGGCAACAATTTTGTCCATTGTTTTTTCTGAGTTGTTCATGTTTTTTCTCCTGAAATTTATATGATTTTATTTTATAACAAATGTAGTTTTGAATTTATTTACCGTTTTTTCGGTATCTATAACAACGATATTTTCATGGGTATTTTCGGTTTGTATGATACTTGTGACGATGGGAAACTCAATCATATCAAAGCCCAATACGTCTGCTTCGGTATTGAATGTGTCAGCGAACAAAGCGCTATCAGACTCAAAAAGCTTTTGAATTTCGTCAACAACTTTGTCATAAGCTACCGAGCCATCAAGCGGAATTACTTTGTTTACCGAGATACCGCTGACAGCTTTTACAAGTTCAACAAGCGCGGTGTCCCCTACGCTGTCATAAACGTTTGATATATACGACATTGAATCTCGGTAATTCATAAGATAATTCCCCGAAAGCCTTGAAAACAACATTTTGTCATTATGAGTGTCTACAATTACCAACACCGCAAAATCCAAGCCGTTATTATCGCAACTTTTAAAAACAACCGCCCCATGAAGATCGTATTTATCGCTACTTGTAGCGGCCGGAGTTTTATCGGAAAGCGCAACTTTTACTTCCGAGTTGAAATAATCAGAGCATACCCACACCATAAGCAATGAGAAAACAACTAATCCTGCCGCAAAGGAGAACAACATATTTTTTAATGAAAAATGCATAACAACTCTCCTTTGCAACAACAGATATAACAGTATATCACATATTTTGGTTTTTTTCAAGGGGTAAAATGATTATTTTCCGGCAACGCTGAGATTTTTTATCAATGCATCGGGGGCGGCAAAGCCGCGGAAAAGTCCGCTGTGATTCACTTGCAGATTATCCGAAAGCGCGTCAATACATTTCAATAGCTCAAAGAAGTTTCCTGCAATGGTGAAGGATTTGACAAATTTTCCAAGCTTTCCGTTTTCAATCATAAAGCCCGCGCTTTCAATCGAAAAATCCCCCGTAACGGTATTTGTGGCAGAAAAGCTTTTCAGTTCGGTAACATAAATGCCGTTATCGGAAATTTTCAAAAGCTCATTTAAGCTGATTTCACCTTTATTAACGTAAAGAAAATATGGCGAAATGGTTACTGATGAAGAATATCCCCTCGACGCGTTACCCGTAGGTTGAACGCCGAAGTGCTTTGCCATGGCAAGATCGTAGAAATAGGTTTTCAGCACACCGTTTTCGACTACGTTTTTCTTGTAAGTTGCAACTCCCTCACCGTCAAAAGGATTTTTACCGCAAAGCTCATCGGAAAACGGATCGTCTGTAATTGTTACTATGTCTGCCGCAACTTTAGTGTCGAGCTTGTCGGCAAACATGGAAAGACCAAGCTTTACTTGCTTTGCGGAAAAGCTGTCGCAAAATTCCGAAAGAAACGAAGCAAACGATTTACCGTTTAATACAATATTGTATTTACCGCTTGGAACGCTGTCCGCGCCAAGCTTGGCTTTAGCTTTTTCAACGGCTTTCTTAACTGTTTCATCACACTTGTCGAAATTCTTTACCATTTTAAATTCGACACTGTCTTCGGTTTCTTTTCCGTCTGAAACTACCGGGCAGGAATAATAATTGACGTAGCCTGCGGATTTATGAAGCTCAAGTCCGTAAGAGTTAAACATATAAACAGTCGCTGTACCTGCCCCAACTCCGCATTGCGTTCCGTCAACAACAAGTTCGCTCTCACCGTAAGTTTTTCCTTGCATATCAAGAGCGATTCTTTTTAGGTCACCGGCAGATGGCTCAACAAAAGTTTCTTCGGGAATAGTTGTATAATTTTCTGAGCCTTTAAATATTACAGACTCATCGTCGGATTCAATATACATAGCGTTTTCCGCAGCTTTCGCAACCAACAGCTCAAGCTCCTCTTTGGTTATACGCTCGCACGATGCTTGACCGAAACGGCCGTTGACTATACATCTGAATCCGATTCCTATGGAATCGCTACTGCTAAAGCCGCTGATTTCTTTCTTTAGCGTCTCTGTAGAAATATCGGACGATTCGGTGTAATATACGTCGTATTCGGTTATTCCAACCGCTAAAGCGGCATCGGAAAGAATCTGTTTGATTTCAGTAAAGTTCATATTCTTTCCTCCTTATCTTCCGCCTACTGTAATTTTGGATACTCGTATAAGAGGCTGACCGACGTCGGTGGGAACAGAGCCGCTTACAGATCCGCACACGCCCTGCCCTCTTTCAAGATTTTGACCGACCATATCAATAAGATTAAGGATTTCGGCTCCGTTTCCTATAAGCGATGCTCCGCGTACCGGCTCACAAATCTCGCCGTTTCTCACTATATATCCTTCGCTCACCGCGAAATTAAAATCATTGGTAAGCGGATTAACCGAACCGCCGCCCATTTTCTTAGCATAAATGCCGTACTCAATGGATTTTATTATATCCTCATTTTTATCGGGACCGTTATCTATATAGGTATTGGTCATTCTTGAGGTGGGTTCAAGGGTATAATTTTGTCTGCGACTGTTTCCTGTAACAGGCATATTCATTCTGCGCGAACCAAGTCGGTCGACCATATAATTTTTGAGAATTCCGTTCTCAATAAGGACATTGCGTTTTGTGGGATTACCTTCGTCGTCTATATTATTTGATCCCCATGCCCCCGCAATTGATCCGTCGTCTATCGCGGTGATTTTCTCGTTTGCTATTTTTTGTCCGAGCTTACCGCACATTTTGGAGTTGCCGATTCCTACACAAGTAGCCTCAAGCGAGTGACCGCATGCCTCGTGGAAAATAACACCACCAAATCCATTTTCAATGGCAACGGTCATCTTTCCCGCGGGGCAGTAATCGGCGCGAAGATTTACAAGCGCGTGCCTTGCAGCTTCATTACCGATGTCCTCGGGTCTGAATATATCGAACATTTCAAGTCCCATTCCGCGTCCCGGACCGCACATTCCCGTTTGTTTTTCACCGTTTTGAGCTGCTATTGCTGTTACGTACATTCTTGTGCGAACGTGTCTGTCGTGAGTATAAAGCCCTTCTGTATTGGCAATCCAGATTCTTCGGTCAACGCACATAAGACTTCCTTGCGCCTGATCTATAAGACTGTCATATTTTTCAGCAGATGTACACGCAGAACGCAGAAGGTCTATTTTGTACCCCATATCAGCCCCTACCGGTTCAATAACGACCGGATGAATATTGGTAAAAATCCTTTCGTTTAAATTAACCGAAAAAATCTTTTTATCCACCGATATAATATCCGCAACTTTGGCTGCGCAAGAAAGGAGCCCTTCACGCGAAATGTCGCAAGTTGATGCGTAAACCGTCTGTGTACCGTAAAATGCTCTTATGCCCACACCGCTGATTACATTGTCAAATATCCTGTCAATTTTTTTATTTAAAAGTGTTATATTATTGGTTCGTGTAAGCTCCCAAAATATTTCCGCAAAGTCAGCACCGCCGGAAACGGCTTTTGCCAAAACCTCGCCAACAATTTTTTTATCTATCATAAAAATCCCCTCCCTTGACTTAGTTTTATGCTTTCAGAGAGATTTAATTCAGTCTTCGCACCGCTCACCGAGAATTTTGATATATTTTTGATAAAAGCTTTCAAAATATCCACCGCCAAGTGCTTCTCTTATTTTTTCTGTAAGTTCGTTGTAAAAGTAAAGGTTGTGTGTTACCGCCAGCTTCATTCCTACCGCCTCTTTTGCCTTAATAAGATGTCTTACGTAAGCTCTGCTGTAATTTCTGCAAGCCGGGCAACCGCACCCCTCATCGAAAGGTCGCGCGTCCTTCATATATTTTTCATTGAGAAGGTTAATTTTTCCTTTCCAAGTGAAAAGATTTCCGTGCCTTGCGTTACGGCTTGGCATTACGCAGTCGAAGAAATCAACACCGTAGTGAACCGCCTCAAGAATGTTGCATGGTGTGCCTACCCCCATAAGGTATCGTGGCTTGTTTTTGGGCATGTACGGTTCAACGGCGTCAATAATACGGTACATATCCTCTGTTTCTTCGCCGACAGCCAATCCGCCGATAGCGTATCCCGGCAAGTCAAGCTCAGCGATAGTTTTCATATGCTCTATTCTCAAATCCTCGTAGGTACCGCCCTGATTTATACCGAAAAGAAGCTGATCTTTATTGATGGTTTCGGGAAGCGAGTTCAATCTTTCCATTTCCGCCTTACATCTGATAAGCCATCTCGTGGTTCTTTCACAGGATTTTTTAACATAGTCATACGGCGCGGGGTTTTCTATGCACTCATCAAACGCCATTGCGATAGTAGAGGCAAGATTTGACTGAATTTGCATGCTTTCCTCGGGTCCCATAAAAATTCTTTTTCCATCGACGTGAGAGGCGAAAAGAACGCCTTCCTCGGTGATCTTTCTAAGCGATGACAAGGAAAACACCTGAAATCCACCGCTGTCGGTAAGAACGGGCTTATCCCAATTCATAAATTTTCTGAGACCGCCCATTTCATGTATAAGCTTATCTCCCGGGCGGATATGCAAATGATAGGTATTTGAAAGCTCTACCTGACATTTAAGCTCTCTGAGCTCCGTGGTGGTCACTCCGCCTTTTATTGCTCCGCAAGTGCCTACGTTCATAAACACGGGGGTTTGGATATCTCCGTGAACGGTGTGCAGAACTCCGCGGCGGGCACGACCGTCCGTGGTTTTTATTTCAAATAAGCCTTTGTTATCCATAGTAGTTATTTCCTTTCAAATTGGTGGTCAAGATGGTTCTTGCTCAGTTCAATCGCAATCGGACGTCCGTGAGGGCAGAACGTTATATCCTGAAGCTGCATAAGCTTATCAACCAGCCATTCAACGTGTTCTTTGGGGTATTCTCTCCCCGCCTTTATAGCCGCTTTACAAGATGCCTGGTAAAGGGCACGCTCAAAAATTAAATTTTTGGAAATTTCAACGTTTCCGGTTTCGTTAATTATTCTGTCCGCAAACGTAATTATCATTTCGTCAACCGCGTTTACACTTATATTTGATGGAATTGCGCTGACAAGAACGGAGTGCTTTTTAAGCTCCAAAGAAAAACCTATTTTTTCAATTTCTTCCTTGTAACTCTCAATCGCTTGAACCTCGTCGGTTGTAAGCATTACTTCAAGCGGAATCATTAAAAACTGAGAATTAATCACAGTATCCGAAAGCTGCGCTCGAAGATCCTCAAATATTACTCTTTCATGAGCGGCATGCTTGTCGATAACTATTATCTTTTCTCCGTATTCAACGAAAAGATAAGAGTTGAACGCCTCTCCCAAAAGCTTATAATCAACCTTGCTTACGCGCCTTGTTCCGGTCACCGTTTCTTGTGGCTGTAACGGTGCTTGCTGCGGTGTGACAACCTCTTCAGGTTGTTTATGCACTTCAACAATATCTGTTTGTTTCTCCGAATTTTCGTTTTTGGGAGAAATTGTTTCTTCCTGCCGGGGCGTACACATCGAAGATTTTATTGCCTCGGTGCTGCTTGTAACGGGGCGGGCGGGAGTTGATACTTGAGGGGATGTAGCCGACTGTTGCGCCATAACCGATGGACGGCTTTGTGTTTTTGGGATCGCGGACTGCGGAGCATCCGAAAAATTTATTGTAAGATTTTCGTATCTTCTTCTCTCATCCTCAACTGCTACAAAAGCATTAGAGCGGTTTTTGAATTCCGGAGCTTTCTTTTTTTCCAGTTCCAACGAAGGACGTGTTATATCGTCCTCAAGCGCGGTTTTTACAGTATAATAAATAGCATCAAAAACAGGCTTTTCGTTTGAAAATTTAACCTCAAGCTTAGCCGGATGAACATTTACATCAACTGCGCGCGGATTGACTCCGATATCAAGAACACAGCAAGGAAATTTCTCGCTCGGTATATATGAGCTGTACGCTTGCTCAAGTGCCGCCATAGCTGTTTTGCTTTTGATAAATCGTTTGTTGATAAAGAAATTCTGAAAATTTCGGTTGGACTTGAAGTTATCGGATCTTCCGATATAGCCTTTAACCTCTACGCCTTCGATTTCGGAGCAAACGTAAATAAGTTTACTTGCAAAATCTCTGCCGTAAATAGAATAAATAGCATTTTTCAGTTCTCCGTCTCCGGCAGTCTCAAATTTTACAGATCCGTCAACTATAAGTTTAATGGAAATAGACGGCTGAGACAGCGCGATTTTTTCTACCCATACACTGACAGCTGCCGCCTCGGTTACATCTCGTTTAAGAAATTTTCTTCTGGCGGGAACGTTGGCGAACAGATTTTCGACTATAATTGTGGTGCCGGTAGCACAGGCACGCTCGGTAAGAGCAACGATATTTCCCGCTTTTACCTCAAGCATCGCGCCATACTCCGCATTTGCGGTTTTGGAAATGATTCTCATATCCGAGACCGAAGCAATTGCGGCAAGAGCCTCACCGCGGAAACCAAGAGTTTCAACGCTCTCAAGATCTTCCGCCACCTTAATTTTACTGGTAGCGTGTCGGCGCACGGCAATAGGAAGATCGTCAGGCTCCATTCCACAGCCGTTATCGCAAACGCGGATGAACGAAACACCGCCGTTTTGAATTTCAACCGTAATTCTTGTTGCACCGGCATCTATTGAATTTTCAAGCATCTCTTTTACAGCCGACGCAGGGCGATCTACAACCTCGCCCGCCGCAATAAGATTGGCTACGGCAAAAGACAAAACGTTTATTTTTCCCATATATTCACCTTATTCTATAAGTCTCTTTTTCAAATCATAAAGCAACATCATTGCTTCGTACGGAGAGAGAGTATTTACATCAATAGCTCTCAATTCTTGAATTATCTGTTCCTCGATGCAATCATCAATCGTAATCAAGGAATCGTCCTTCTCAATATCTTTATCGGTAAGGGTAAGCGATTTTGCGCTCTGCTCGACAACTGCAAGAATTTCTCTCGCGCGTTTGATAACATCGTTTGGTACACCCGCAAGCTTTGCTACTTCTATACCGTAGCTGTCATCTGTCGAGCCTCTTACAATTTTGCGAAGGAAGGTAATATTGTCACCTCTCTTGCGCGCAGCTATATTATAATTTACAATACCTTCGAATTCGTCCTCAAGGCTTGTCAACTCATGATAATGAGTTGCAAAAAGCGTTTTAGCTCCTATCTTTTTACCTGACGTATACTCAACGATTGCCCTAGCTATACTCATACCGTCAAAGGTGGACGTACCTCGGCCAACCTCGTCGTATATTATAAGGCTACGTTTGGTAGCGTTTTTTAGAATATAGGCGACTTCGTTCATCTCAAGCATAAAGGTAGACTGTCCCGAAGCAAGGTCATCAGAGGCGCCTACTCTGGTGAACACTTTGTCAACAATGCCTATTCTTGCGTCCTCCGCAGGAACAAACGAGCCTATCTGCGCCATAATTGTTATAAGCGCAACTTGTCTCATGTACGTAGATTTACCCGCCATATTGGGACCTGTAATAAGCATAAGGCGGTTTTGTTTGGTATCAATGTAAATGTCGTTTGGAACGAAATAAGAGTCCTTTACAAACTGCTCTACAACGGGATGCCTTCCCTCTTTTATCATTATAACGTCGGTAAGGTCCACGTCGGGGCAAACATATTTGTTTTTCGAAGCAACAACCGCGAGACTGAGATAAACGTCTACCAAGGATAGATACGACGCTGTTTCCTGAATTCTTTCACTATTTTCGGCAACAACCGAGCGAATTTGTTGGAAAAGCTCATACTCCAGTGAGCAAATTTTATCGGTAGCCCCAAGAATAGTGGCTTCCATATCCTTGAGCTCTTGAGTAATATAACGCTCGCAGTTAGAAAGAGTCTGTTTTCTTATGTAGCTGTCGGGAACAAGGTCAATATACGACTTTGTAACCTCGATATAATATCCGAAAACCTTATTGTAAGAAATTTTAAGATTCTTTATTCCGGTCTTTTCGCGTTCGTCCTCTGCCGCGCGCTCTATCCACCCCTTGCCGTCGTTCATCACAGAACGAAGATAGTCAACGTCGCTGTTGAATCCGTCTTTTATAAGACCGCCCTCGCGGATTATAAACGGCGGATCTTCTACAATGGCGTCATTTATTAAATTGCAAATATCTTCAAGACTGTCTATATTTTCACATATTCTTACAAGCTCGTCGCTCTTGCAATTCTTAAGCAATTCCCTGAGTTCGGGAATAATTGCGACAGTTCCCGCAATGGCACGAAGGTCCTTTGCGTTAGCAGTACCGTAGACAACCTTTGTGATAAGTCTTTCAAGGTCGAGGACGCTGTCAAGTAGAACGCCTATCTCCTCGCGAAGCATAAAATTCTCAAAAAGTTCTGTTACGGCTCCCTGGCGCTTCATTATATCCTTGACATTAAGAAGCGGATGCTCCACCCATTTGCGTAAAAGTCTTGCGCCCGGGGCAGTGCGCGTTTTATCAAGAACCCAAAGAAGAGAGCCTTTTTTATCCTTGGAGCGCATTGCTTCGGTAAGCTCAAGATTTCTTCTGGTATTGATATCAAGCTCCATATATTGTCCATCATTATAGACGTTAAGCTTTTTTATATAGGAAATATCACATTTCTGCATTTCGCTGATATAATCAAGCAAGGCACCTACAGAAGCTACTATGGGATTATTGGGGAGAATTTGCTCACAAATACTGTCGTCAAACTGTTTCTTTACTGTTTCTCGAGCGATATCAAGCTCAAATCTGTGAGGCTGATTATCAAGCACCATTGATTTAAGGCGGTCATTTATATAATCCGCAAACCAAGGCAACTTAGACGCGCTTACGTTCAACACAATTTCACAAGGAGAATAAGTGCCCAGCTCGTTTTTCAGTCTCGACTCAATGTTAGCGTTATCGAAACAGGTGGTATAAATCTCGGCTGTGGAAACGTCGGCGAAGCACACGCCACAGCTGTTTTCACCGATATAAACCGAACATAGATAGTTATTCTTAGTCTCACTCAAAAGATTGCTTTCAATAAGAGTTCCGGGGGTCACCACCCTAATAACGTCTCTTTTTACCAGTCCCTTGGCAGTGGCGGGGTCTTCCATTTGCTCACAAATGGCAACTCTGTATCCTTTTTCTATAAGCTTTCCGATATACCCCTCAGCGCTGTGAAAAGGTACGCCGCACATAGGCGCTCGTTCTTCCTCTCCGCAGTCACGTCCCGTAAGTGTCAACTCAAGCTCACGAGAAGCGATTATGGCATCGTCAAAAAACATCTCATAGAAGTCTCCGAGACGGTAGAAAACCAAATAATCCTTATACTGATTCTTTATCTCAAAATACTGCTCCATCATCGGAGTCATAAGCGTATCTCCCTTACTTTAAACTTTAAATCATTAATGACAACCGCTGCAGGTCGAGCAATTATGCGTACAATCACTGGGCATTTCGCCTGTGATGTTGAACATGATAGTCTGATTTACCGAGTTCATAAGTTCATTTACAGCGTTCTGAGCCTCGTTAAGCTCAATAAACGCGGGGTGATTTACTATGCTCTGGTAAAGCTCGTTAATGCGGTTCTGAATGATGTCAATGAAATGAGTATCCTTTTCGGGCTTTACAACTTCGTTTTCAAGCGCCTTCTGCTGAACCTCGTACTCAACCATTAACTTTCCAAGCTCCGGGCTTTCCTCGTACTGCTTTTTAGCAGCCTCAAGTCTTTTAAGTCTTTCGTCCTCTTTTAAAGTTTTGCCCAAAAGCTGAGCGATTTCAAAAATTTCCATTTTTCTTATTTCCTTTCGGTTATTTTATAATTTATTTCCGTACAGTGCAAACGCTTCCGCCTTGGTTATTTTAACATCAACGAAATTACCGATATCCTTTTTCTCGCCTTCAAAGAAAACGATTTTGGCGTGCTCGGTTCGCCCGCTGTACAATTTTGAGTTAGTTTTGCTTTCTCCGTCGCAAAGAACTCTTATGGTTTTTCCGACAAACGGAGTATTCTTTTCAAGAGCTATCGTGTTTTGGGTAGCGAGCAAACGATCAAAACGTCTGTTTTGTACGTCTTTGGGAATTTGCTCATCCATTTCCGCAGCGGGAGTTCCCTTTCGAGGCGAATAAATAAACGAGTAAATCATATCGAATTTAACTCTTTTTAACATTTCAAGAGTCATTTCGAATTCTTCCTCGGTTTCGCCGGGGAAACCTACGATTATGTCCGAGGTTATCACTATATCCGGGATTTTTTCACGCATATATTCTACAATTGACAAATAACGCTCTGTATCGTAATGACGGTTCATCACCTTAAGCACACGGTTGCTTCCCGCCTGTAGCGGAAGATGAAAATGCTTAGCCATATGCTCCTCACGAGCCATTACGTCTATAAGCTTGTTGGTGGCGTCCTTAGGATGACTGGTCATAAAATGTATTTTATAATCGCCCTCAACCTTACACAACAGCTCAAGTAAGTCGGCAAAATCACATCCGTCTCCGTTGTCCTTTCCGTAAGAATTGACGTTTTGCCCAAGAAGGGTTATATCCTTATATCCTTCGGATATTAACTGTTTAAATTCTTCAAGGATATCCTCTTTTCGTCTGCTTCTTTCGCGGCCTCTTACGTAAGGAACGATACAGTAGGAACAGAAATTATTGCAGCCGTACATAACCGAAAGCCACGCCTTGTATCCGCTTTCTCTCACAATCGGTATTCCCTCGGCAACAAGGTACTCGGTTTCCTCGGGGCAATATATGCGTTTTCCCTTCTCTATCTTTTCCCAAAGCAATTGGGGCATACGGTGAATTGATGAAGTTCCGAAAACAAAATCTACATAAGGATATTTAAACTTAATGTCATTCTTTCGATGCTCCTGTGTAACCATGCACCCGCAAACCGCTATAATCAAATCGGGGTTCTTGTTTTTTAAATGCTTATACTGTCCGACGGTCGACAAAGCCTTCAGCTCTGCATGCTCTCTGATCGCACAAGTATTGACAACTATGAAATCAGCGTTGTCGGGCGATTGAGTTAACTCATATCCCATAGCAACTGCCATACCGCTAAGACGTTCGCTGTCGGCTTCATTTTGTTGACATCCGAAAGTCAGCACAAACGCTTTTTTTCTGCGGTGGTTATTTTTTTCATATTCATTGTTCCATAGCAGAATTTTATTTGAATAAAACCTTTGTTCGTCCATTAATTCAGACGGTAAAATATTGTTTTTTATCACTGTTTACCACCTTGCTGTTTTATTAAACTCAATAAATAATTATACTATATAAATATACAATTGTCAAGGTCAAAGTAAAAAAAGAAAGCACGCATTTTTATTCGCGCTTCAAATAATTTCAATATTACATAGAGCATATTGACAAAAAACGACAATTATGGTATTATTTTCGATGCAAGTGTGTCAAGGAGAATAAACGTTTATGAAAATTTTTGTATACAAAGTCATGTTTGCCATAATTATAGTTACAGCTACCATACTGCTTAGTGCGGTATTTTGCTATGCTGAAAGCCAAACAAAGGATCTGATTTTAGAGGATAAGATTACTGTTTTGGAATTTGACATTGAAAATTCAGACAGCAAATCCACCGACGTGGGAACCGTTCCCTTAATCAGTGTCAAGAAAGAAAACGAAAATATTGATCTGTTGTATTTAAATGCCGATGAGCAAAAGTTTTATCTTAAAGACAGTACAGGCAATTTCATTCAAATTGTGAACTATGACGGCAGTGATGTAGGCTTTACGCCAACAGTTAGCTTAGCGATAGTGTATGATGATATAACGAAGCACGCAAGCTATTACATTAATGGCAAAAAAGCATCGTTGAAGTCCGAAGAAATGTGTTTTGCCGTAACGCTTGAAGTTTTTTCGATTACTGATTCAACAAATACTGAAGAATTGGTGGAAATACACTCCGACTGCGTAAAAAGCCTGAACGCTTACAACATTCACGACAGCGGCACGGCTGATATTATCGCCTTCCAGTCAAATGAATGGGCCGGTGACATAAGAATCATTTCGGGAGTTGATACACTTTGGTATGATTCGGTAGGTTTTGATGTACAACTATATGTTGATGGGCAAGTTACCGCAGCGCATTCGGTAAGTTCCGAGTCGGTTTTTGAAAGCGTTTACGCGGATGATGTTAAGGTTTCGGCTTCCCAATATGGATATTCGTATTTTTCGGCTTGTATAATCAAAAATGTTACGGCAGACGACGAAAAAAGCTACAAAATGTTTGTAAAACCGTTTACGGTTCTTGAAGATCAAAAGTATTACGGCGAAACCGCCATAATCAACGTTTCAAAAGAAGGATACTGTTTTGACACCTCGATTTTAAGCAAGAATACAGCAAATAGCAAGGACTTTTTCACTTATAACGATTCCGATATCACTTTTGAAGATAATTTTGCTAATGGAAATTTGTATTTAACCTTTGCTTCTAAGGTTAATAAAACAGTAGAAATTTACGTAGATAGTGTTTTAGTCAATAATATCGATATTTCTTCCGGAAGAAACACTCTTTTCGCGACAGAAATTTCCGAGGGAAAACACACGGTAAGGATAAGCGAAATTGATGAAAACACCGTGCTTATGGGTGTTCAATATTCCTCTGCTCCTCATGATCACATTGCTTCAAGCTCTGCGGTATGGAATTTATCGGGAACCTATTTCGGCACGGTATGCTCCGAATGCGGTGAAAACTTTTTATTGAGAGAAAGTGACGCATCGGCGTTTTTGCTAACATTTGACAGTCCTGTTTCCGCAGAAGCTGAAAAATACGGTGGATTCACGGTAGTTTCACCGTCTTCATACCCCATAGGTACCGACACTGACGGAGATAAAGCGCTTGCGGTCGGAAGTAAAGTCTTTTATATCGACGTAGAGCAATCAGTATTGGCACAAATGCCGTATTATACTGTTTCGTTTGATATTACTCTTACTAAAAGCGGAAACAAAAATCTTGAAATATCACTATTCTCGCTTATTACCAACTATCGAAACGGCTCAAAAATTAACGGTTTAAGTGCAGGAACCGCATATTTCTTTAAATATAACGTAAACAACGGTAAATTCACCACTATCAACAACGTAGGAAATAACGGTTCGCTTCTGACCGATGAAAACAGCGTTTCAATAAAAGTCGGACAGCAATATCACGTTGTGGCGATAGTGGATAACTACAACATGAGTGTACACATATTTGTAGACGGACAATATATCGGCAAATCGCCCAAAGCTACTGCTGACGTTATGGGTAACGAAAAATGTTATCCATCTTTCAAGTTCAACGATTACGGAGACTGTAATCCCATTTATGATAATTTCAAAATTTCCGCTTTAAAATAACTGCAGAAATGAATTTGAAAACCGTTCTCAAATGTGTTGACAAAGTTCCAAAAAAGCTGTATAATATATGAGATTAACCTAGTATTTACGTTAGGAGTTACAATGTCACAGATCGAAGTCAAAGACGTAGCCCTTGGTTACGACGGAAAAAACATAGTTAAAAACCTGAATTTCAAAGTTGAAAAAGGCGACTATCTTTGCATCGTTGGTGAAAACGGTTCGGGAAAAAGTACGCTTATTAAAGCTTTAACAGGACTAAAAAAGCCAAATGATGGATTTATAATCACCGGAGACGGATTTTCTTTAAATGAAATAGGCTATCTTCCGCAACAAACAACGGTACAGAAGGACTTCCCTGCCTCTGTGCGTGAAATAGTGCTTTCGGGTTGCGTTGCAAGATGCGGTATAACCCCATTTTACACTAAAAAAGAAAAAGCGCTTGCTGAAGAAAACATGAAAAAACTTGATATTCTTAATCTGGCTAACAGATGCTACAGAGATTTATCAGGCGGTCAGCAACAGCGAGTATTGCTTGCGCGTGCGCTATGCGCAACTAAAAAAATGCTGTTACTCGACGAGCCGGTTGCGGGGCTTGATCCCTTGGTAACCGCTGAGATGTACGACCTTATCGACTCCCTTAACAAGGAAGATAAAATAACCGTCATAATGGTTTCTCACGATATCGCTTCGGCAGTAAAATATGCGTCAAAAATATTACATCTTGGGCGCCAGCCTTTGTTTTTCGGTACTGCTGAGGACTACAAAAAAAGCCATATAGGCAGATTCTTTATGGTGGGAGGTGACGGAGAATGAGCTTTTTTCAAAGTCTGTTTGAGTATTTCTCTTTTCCCTTTGTAAGATATGCTTTTCTTGTCGGAATACTTATCTCGCTTTGTTCGGCTTTGCTTGGCGTAACGCTGGTTTTAAAAAGATATTCTTTTATCGGAGACGGTCTTTCGCACGTGGCGTTTGGCGCGCTTGCAATTGCTACCGTGCTTGATATTTCCAACAACATGCTTATAGTTATGCCTATAACCGTATTTGCGGCAATACTGCTTTTGAGGATGGGGCAAAACGCTAAAATCAAAGGCGATGCGGCAATAGCAATGATATCGGTTGGCGCTCTTGCGATCGGATATTTGATTTTAAACGTATTCCCTACGTCATCAAACGTTTCAGGCGACGTATGCTCGACATTGTTTGGATCTACGCTAATACTTACACTATCTAAGGCAGACGTGTGGGTTTGTGTAATTATGTCGCTTTTGGTTGTAGCGGCATACATACTTTTCTACAACAAAATTTTTGCCGTTACCTTTGACGAGAATTTCACACGTGGAATCGGTGTAAAAACCGAGCTGTATAATTTGCTCATAGCAACAGTAACCGCGGTTGTTATAGTACTGGCTATGCGGCTTGTGGGCTCTCTGCTTATAGCAGCGCTTATAATCTTCCCTGCGCTATCAGCAATGAGAGTGTTCAAAACATTTAAACAAGTGGTAATAGCCGCCGCCGGCATATCTGTAAGTGCCTCTGCAATAGGACTTATTCTTTCAATATTCTGCGCCACTCCGGTAGGCGCTACTATTGTCGCGGTGGATATATTTTTCTTTGCCGTATTCTGCGTTATCGGAGCAACGATCAAAACAAAATAAAAAGCTTCCGCAAATCATTGCGGAAGCTTTTTTTATGCTTTTACAAGGTCAATATTGATTTCCTTAAGCGCGGGGTAAACCTTTTTGAATATTTCGTAATATTTATTGTAGACTTGTGTTTTTTCAGCATTTGGAGCAAGAACGTCATTCTCAAATACGGATTTTTTACAACCGTCTTTGACAGTTGAATACACACCGCAAGCTACACCCGCAAGTATTGCCGCGCCAAGTGCGCAACTTTCCGTTGAAGAACTGGTACAAGTATTGGTTGCAAACACGTCGGTAAGCATATTACGCCAAAGCTTGCTCTTAGCTCCGCCTCCGCAAAGCACGGTTTTATCCGGATTAACATCTACCTCTGCAAATAGCTCAAGGCAGTCTTTAAGCGAGAAACTAACCCCCTCCATTGTTGCTCTGAGCATGTCATCTCTTGTATTTGCTCCGCTGAGGCCGATAAATGCACCGCGAGCGTAAGGGTCAAGATGCGGGGTACGCTCACCCATGAGATAAGGGAGATACATGACGCCGTTTGAGCCTATAGGGGTATTTTCTGCTATTTTATCAATGGTGACGTAGCTTGATTCCCCATTTTTCTTTGCGTTTTCAGAAATGTCAACACACAGGTTGTCCTTAATCCATTTAAGCGAAAGCCCCGCCGCCTGAGTTACCCCCATAACGTGCCACTGATCGGGAACGGCGCTGCAAAAAGTATGAATTCTTCCCTTGGGGTCGATTTTTATTTTATCGGTGGGGGCAAATACTACACCGCTTGTGCCGATAGTAGCGAAGGCGTCACCGTCCTCGACGACACCGCAACCAACCGCCGCAGATGCGTTGTCTCCCGCTCCCGCGGCTACGGGGCAGACATAGGAAAGACCGATTATTTTCGCTGCTTCCTCGGTAATATTACCGCAATTAAAGCAAGAATCACAAAGCGTAGGGAGAATAGACATATCTATTCCGAGAGCCTCGCACACCTCGCTTGACCAACATCTGTTCTTTATGTCGAGAAGCTGTGTGCCCGAAGCATCGGAGTAATCCATATAAAGGGTACCCGTGAGGCAATATCTCACGTAATCCTTTGGCAAAAGCATGTGCTTGCATTTTGCGTAATTTTCGGGCTCGTTGTTCTTTACCCACATAAGCTTGGAGGCTGTAAAACCTGTAAGTGCAGGAGAACAAGTTATCTCAAAGAGTCTCTCTTCCCCTACCTTTTGAGTTATCTCGTCGCACTCTTTTACCGTTCGCTGGTCGCACCAGATTATCGATCGGCGTATAGGATTCATATTTTCGTCGAGCATTACAAGGCCGTGCATTTGCCCGGAAATGCCTATTCCCACCACTGTTATTTCAGGGAGAGCTTTAATTACCGCGGAAAGCCCTGCGATTGCGGCGTTTGCCCAGTCTGCGGGCTCTTGCTCCGCCCAACCGCCGTGCGGTTGATAAAGCGGATATTCCTCGTAATGCTCCGCAAGCACGTTTCCGCAGATATCAAAAGCAACAACTTTTGTGGCAGAAGTGCCTACGTCTACACCAATAAGACAAATATTATTCATAACGAACCTCAATCAAACATCACGGAGTTGAGTATGTTCTCAAGATATTCCTGACGTCCCGACTCAACCACGTCAACAACTTCGCCACGCTCAAGAGCGTATTTTTCGAGAGTCTCAAGCGTAGCTTTACCCGAAAGGATCTCAGCACCGATACCGCTGTTGTAGCTCTTATATCTGTCATTGCGGAAGTTGTCTATTCTGCCGTCCTCGATAAGTCTCATTGCCGCGCGGAATCCGAAGGCAAACGCATCAATTCCCGCAATATAAGCGTAAGCCACGTCCTCGGGTGTAAACGAGCCGCGGCGAGCCTTTGCGTCAAAGTTAAGACCGCCGTTTGTAAATCCGCCCGCACGAAGAACCTCGAGCATGCAAAGCGTTGTGTCGTAAAGATTCGTCGGGAACTGGTCTGTATCCCAACCGAGAAGCATATCGCCCTGATTTGCGTCAATAGAGCCAAAGGCGTTGTTGATACGCGCTGTCGCAAGCTCATGCTCAAAGGTATGAGTAGCGAGCGTAGCGTGATTTGCCTCAATATTGAGCTTGAAATCATTTTGAAGCCCATACTTGTTGAGGAAGCCAAGAACCGTTGCCGAATCAAAATCATACTGGTGCTTTGTGGGTTCCTTGGGCTTGGGTTCAACGTAGAAATCACCCTTGAAGCCAATCTTTCGTCCGTAATCACGAGCCATGGTCATAAGTCTTGCAAGGTTATCAAGTTCAAACTTCATGTCGGTATTAAGAAGTGTTTCGTATCCCTCTCTTCCGCCCCAGAACACATAACCGTTACCGCCAAATTTAACGGTAAGCTCAAGTGCTTTTTTAATTTGCGCAGCCGCGAAAGCGAAAACGTCAGCATAAGGAGAGGTTCCCGCACCGTGCATATAGCGAGGGTGATTAAAGCAGTTTGCAGTACCCCAAAGAAGCTTTTTTCCGTTTTCGTCCATAAGACCTTTGATAATATCGCTGATATAATCAAGATTCTTGTTGCTCTCTGCAAGTGTAGCTCCCTCGGGCGCGATATCTCTGTCATGGAAGCAGAAATAGTCAACCGACAGCTTATTCATAAGCTCAAAAGCGGCGTAAGCCTTGTTTTCGTAAATTGCCATAGGAGTAGCTCCGCCAAATGTTTTGTCGGTTGTGCCTCTGCCGAACATATCGGTACCGTCACCGCACATTGTGTGCCAATACGAAAGCGCGAATTTGAGATGGTCTCTCATTTTCTTTCCCGCAATAACCTCATCTGGGTTGTAATAACGGAACGCCATGGGATTTTTAGACTTTTTTCCTTCAAATTCAATTTTAGGAACATTGGCAAAGAACTCTTTCATAATATTTCTCCTTTTTATAATCTTTCAAATACGGGGATAACGTCGATGGGTGCGTTAACGTTAACAAACCTACCACCTGTAATAATTTCATTAGTATGAATGTTTTTCCAACTGCCGTTTGGCAAATAAAGCTCGCGCTTCACAGCTCCCGCCTCAAGTATGGGGGCGACGAGATATTTATCTCCGAACATATACTGCGTGGAAAGCTTCCAGCACTCGCTGTCATTCGGGAATTCGTAAAACATGGCTCTGATAATCGGAGCGCCGGTTTCGCTTGCTTCTACCGTTTTTTCCTTGATGTATCCTTTAAGAGACTCGCGAAGCTCTACGTATTTCTTGAGAATACAGTAAACCTCTTCTCCGTAGCTCCAAATCTCGTTTGGTGCGAAGAATCTCGTTCCGTCGGGAACGTGCTTTGAGGACTGACGGTCTCCGTGCATACGAAGAATCGGGCAGAAGGTAGAATACTCAAACCACCTTACCAGTAACTCTTGAAAGGCGGGGCTATCAATATCACCATGCATAAATCCGCCCGTATCGGTAGTCCACCACGGGAATCCGCAAATTCCCATGTTAATGCCCGCCTGAACCTGATTCTTAAGCGCATCAAAGGTGGATTCAATGTCTCCCGACCAAACAAGCGCACCGTACTTCTGGCTTCCCGTCCACGCACTTCTTACAAGACTGACAACCTCTTTCTCCCCCTCTGCTTTAAGTCCGTCCCAAACCATTTTGGTGTAATATTTGGGGTATTCGTTAGCCACCATCGTGGTATTTCCGTTGGAATATCTGTAATTGTCAAGGTGATAACCGCGGAACTCGGGCTCGGCGCAATCAAGCCAAAAATGTTTTATTCCATGCTTTACGTAACCGTTTTTCAGCTGTTCCCAAACGTAGTCTCTTGCATCGGAATTTGTTACGTCAAAATACGCGAGATTGTAGAAATCGGTGTGAATCGGTAAGCCTTTGTCGGTATCCACCAAATAACCTTTTTCAAGCATCGGTGTGTAATTTTTGCTCGAACGTTCAAGGGCGGGCCAAACCGAAACCATGGGCTTTATTCCCATATCAATAAGCTTTTGTGTCATTTCATCAGGATTTGGAAAAGCCTCCCGATCAAACTCCCAGTTGCCAAAACGGGTCCAATGTATGTAGTCGATTACGATAACGTCGAGAGGAATACCGCGGCGCTTATATTCTTCGGCAACAGAAAGCACCTCTTGCTGTGAAGCGTATCTCAGCTTACTTTGCCAAAGTCCGAGAAGATTTTCCGGCATTTCGGGAGCGCGGCCAACAGCGGCAGTATAAGTCTCAACTATTTCCGCAGGTGTTGAACCAACGCAAATATAATAGTCGATTTCTTCTTCCATGTTAAAGTGCCACTCGGTCAAGTTCTTTCCAAACGTCACTTTTCCGCTTGCGGGAGTATTCCAAAGAAACCCGTACCCAAGACTTGAAAGCACAAAAGGAACGGTAATCTGACCATTTCGCTGAACAAGCTCAAGGGTGCATCCCGCAAGGTCGAGATAAGGCTGTTGGTACTGCCCCATACCAAAAAGTCTTTCACTGTCATTGCTTTCAAACCTGAGATTAATTTCCCATGCCCCTCGGCTGATTCCCACGTATTCACGAGCCGCTAAATGTAGACTGTTGATGTGCGTGGTAGGTACGGTTTTTATTCTGTAAAACTCCTCAAGAATTTTATTGTTTCCGTTAAAAAAGGTGATTTTTCCATAGGCGTCAATTTTGGCTTTTATACCGCCGTTGGTAATCTCGGCAAATGCATCGGATACCGAGATGTCAGCATTAATATTTTCAACAGCTTCAGTAAGCGCGCCAAGCTTTTCGGAAAAAGCCTTTTTCTTGGTCGCTCTTACTCTAAAAGCGTTTTCGCCCCACGGCTCAACAGTAACAGTTTCACCTCTCAAAGAATAAATTAATTTGTTATCATCATTTTTTAGCATACCGTTTTCCCCCCGAATGAGTATCTGCAATTTAATTATAATGGATTTTAATTCATAAATCTCGCCACACACACGGCAAAACATAGCCATTATTTAGTCTTTGAGGCTAGAAACCTCATTACTCACTTTTAAACCCTTGACTTTTTTATGAAATTCTGATATACTAGTCTTGAGAGAACTATCTGTTATATTACCCAACCTTGTATGCTGGGCGATCACTGACAGATCGGTTCTCTTTTCTTTGTTGTAGTCTATAACTCGGTTTTCTTTAATAGCCTCATTAATTCGCTCTTGCCAACCACGTCGTTTTTCCGAACCAACCCATTCTTGCGGAACAACTTTTTTCGCTTCAGAGGTTGACTTTTGAGATTTTTGTGGTATACTATTATTAGAGGGCAGTTCGCTTGAAGTGTTGGGATGTTTCTCCCGGGTAGCACTTCTTGTGGATTGCCTTCTAACTATATTCAAAACAATATTGTTATCATTGTTAAATAACTCATCTGCAACATAATAAAAATCAAGCGCATTGGCGAAGAAAGTATCTGTATCAAAGTCTTCGTCAAGTGACCGCCTTGTAGCTTTTGTGGATTTTGTCGAAACTTTTCCAGAAACTTTTTTCGCTTTAGGGGGTGATTTTTTCGGATTTTATGGTATACTATTATTAGCATCGATTATGGTTTGAACCAGCTTGGGCAATTGGAGCCCTCTGCTCGTAAACCAGATCGGTGCTTTTTTTGCGCAATATTAAATATGTTATTTTTCATTAAAATACTTGAAAATTTTTTTAATTTGGTGTATAATATAATTTGAGTTTGTATAACTATTTTCGGGAGGGCGTTTTATGGCAAAAAAAGAAATTAAAGTCGGACTTCTGGGCTTTGGCTCTATGGGTAAAACCCATTCTTACGCTATACAAAATTTCGGTTTTTTTATGAATGAACTGCCCTTTGAAGCACGAGTTGCGGCGGTTTGTACCACAAGCCTTGAAAAATCAAACGCGGTTTGTCAAAAACACTCTTTTGATTTCGGTACTGATAACGAGGAAGATATAATCAATTCTCCCGATATCGACGTAATTGATATTTGTACACCAAACATATATCACTATGAAACGCTAAAAAAAGCAATTGCCGCAGGCAAGCACATATACTGCGAAAAGCCTTTATGTGTAAGCGCCGCGCAGGCGTTTGAGATTGCGAATCTCGCCGAAAAGAGCGAAAAAATTCACAATATCGTTTTCAACAACCGTTTCATAGCGCCGATTATTCGTGCAAAGCAGATAATTGATGAGGGCAGGCTTGGCAGAATATTATCGTTCAACATTTCCTATCTTCATAGCAGTGCCGTATTGACTGAGAAAAAGGCGGGGTGGAAGCAAAACAGGGATATTTGCGGTGGCGGTGTTCTTTTTGACCTCGGCTCTCACGTTATTGACCTGATATATCACCTGTGCGGAGAATTTGACGAGGTTTGTACAATGACTCAAATTGCGTATAACGAGCGTACGGGAATGGACGGAAAGCCGTGGCAGACCAATGCCGACGAAGCTTTCTATATGCTTGCCAAGCTAAAAAACGGAGCATGTGGAACAATTTCAGCCAGCAAGGTAGCTGTGGGCGCAAACGACGATATAATTCTTGATATTTACGGCGAAAAGGCGTCTATCAAATTTTCGCTTATGGATTGCAACTGGTTACATTTTTACGATAATTCGGAAAAAGACAGCGAGCTTGGCGGTTACAAGGGATACACCAAAATTGAATGTGTAGGACGCTACCCGGAGCCTCAGGGTGTGTTCCCATCCCCCAAAGCGTCTTCGGGGTGGCTTCGCGGTCACGTGTCAAGTATTTACAATTTCCTTAACTCGGTTTACAGCGGTGTTCAAACCGCTCCGAGCTTCAGAGACGCGGCATACGTGCAAAGCGTTATGGAGGCGGCTTACTCATCTGCTGAAACACGAAAATGGAAAAAAGTTGAGGTGTTGTAATGAAAATAATCGGACTTACCGGACCTACGGGTGCGGGAAAAAGCTTTAGCTACTCGGTTTTTGAAAGGTACAACATTTATTGCATCGATACCGACAGCGTTTATCACGACTTGCTTATCCCACCTTCCCGCTGTGTTGACGAGTTAGTGAAAAATTTTGGAGATTCAATACTTAACGGTGACGGCACGTTAAACCGCAAGGATCTTGCAAAGATAGTTTTTTCCGACGGCAGCCACCAAAAAGTTGAGTTGCTTGAAAAAATCACACACAAGTACATAATTGACAAAACTCATGAAATTATTGATAAGTGTTACCAAAACGGAAACACAGCTGTGGTTATAGACGCGCCTGTGCTTTTTGAATCGGAGCTTGCCTTTGAATGCGACTTTTCAATAGCCGTGATATGCGACAAAGAAACCCGTTTAAAAAGAATTATGGAACGTGATTCCCTTACAAGAGAGCAGGCATTAATGCGAATTAACGCCCAACAGCCCGACGAGTATTTTACGTCGCGCGCCAATTACACGGTTGTAAACGACTCCCCCGACAATACCTCGGAAGAACAGATAATCGAAATTTTAAAAAAAGAAAAGCTTATTTAATCCCGAAAGGACAGAATTATGGAAAATCTTGAATACAAGAAGGAAAGTTTTTACGAAAAATTCGGAAATGAAGAGCTTGAAAAGGCTTTTGAGTATTCCAAAGGATATATGAAATTTCTCGACGCCGCAAAAACAGAACGCGAGGCTGTAAAATATGCGCTTGCCGAAGCGGAAAAGCACGGATTTGTTCCCTACGATTTCGGTGACAAGGTAGAAAAAAGCGGCAAGTATTATTACAACAACCGCGGCAAGAATATTTTCCTTTTCACGATAGGAAACGAATCTATTGAAAACGGATTCAGAATTTCTGCGGCTCATATCGACTCCCCGAGAATCGACCTTAAGCAATGCCCTCTTTATGACGAGGGTGGCATGGGCTTCTTTAAGACCCACTATTACGGAGGCATCAGAAAATATCAGTGGCTCGCCATTCCTCTTGCGCTTCACGGTGTAATCGCGAAAAAGGATGGAAGTGTTATTGACGTAATTATCGGCGAAGATGACAGCGACCCGGTTTTCTATATTAACGACCTTCTTCCACATCTCAGCCACGGTGATGACCAAAAACCGCTTGGCAGCGCTGTGCCTGCTGAAAAGCTCAACGTTCTTATAGGAAGTATTCCCTGTGACGACGGAGACAACAAGTCTATAAAGCTAAATATTCTTAAGATTCTCAACGAGAAGTATGGTATTGAGGAAAGCGATTTCCTTTCCGCAGAGCTTTCGGCTGTTCCCGCTATGAAAGCGCGCGACATCGGTTTTGACCGTTCACTTATAGGCGCTTACGGACATGATGACAGAGTATGCGCTTATCCCGCACTTTCCGCAATTTTTGAAAACGCTGATTGCGGAAAATCGCTTATGTGCATTCTCGCTGACAAAGAAGAAACCGGAAGCGAAGGAAACACCGGCATGCAAGCCGATCTTTTTACCGACCTGCTTTGTGATATTTCAGAAACTCTCGACGCAAACGTATATAAAGTACGAGCAAACTCAAAATGCTTGTCTGCCGATGTTTCGGCGGCATTTGACCCCAATTTTGCCGACGTATTTGAAAAAATGAATTCTCCTTTACTCTCTTGCGGAGCTATACTTACAAAGTACACGGGCGCTCGCGGTAAAAGCAGTACAAACGACGCAAGCGCGGAATATATCGCCTGGCTTCGCTCG
The DNA here is from genome assembly GCA_045612185.1 of Eubacteriales bacterium. Taxonomy (GTDB): domain Bacteria; phylum Bacillota; class Clostridia; order Oscillospirales; family CAG-272; genus RGIG8775. Next base: position 52,759 of record JAZKYO010000103.1, on the reverse strand, counting down.
GTAATGGACGGAGAAAACGTTCTTTGGCAAACGGGCGAGCTTGGCAAGGTTGACGTTGGCGGAGGCGGAACCGTCGCAAAATACGTTGCCAATCACAATATTGACACCATTGACTTAGGAGTTCCCGTTATTTCCATGCACGCGCCTTACGAGGTGATTTCAAAGGTTGACATTTACGAGACATACAGAGCGTTTTGCGCTTTTTCCAAAAACTAATTTTTTGAGAGGCTTATTCATTTATGCTTGAAAAGTTGAAATCAGCAGAAGAAAAATATATTGAAATTGAAAACGAACTTGCAAATCCCGATATTTTTTCAAATCAGGAAGAATACACTCGCTTGATGAAGGAATACAAGGCGTTAACTCCTATAATCGAGAAGTTCAGAGAATACAAAAAAGTTGAAAGCGATATGCGTGACGCTCGCGAAATGCTCGAAGAATCCCTTGACGCGGATATGCGCGAAATGGTTAACGAGGAGTTTAAGAATTGTCAGAAAACGATTGAAGTGCTGCTTGATGAGCTTAAGGTTTTGCTTCTTCCCCGAGATCCCAACGACGACAAAAACGTTATTGTTGAAATACGCGCGGGCGCGGGAGGCGAAGAAGCGGCTCTTTTTGCCGCGGTCCTTTACAGAATGTACTCTATGTATGCCGAAACGGTTGGTTTCAAGACTTCGGTTATGAACTCCAACGAAACCGAATTGGGCGGTTACAGAGAAATTTCCTTCGTTATAGAGGGAGACGGCGCATATTCTCGTTTCAAATTTGAGAGTGGTGTACATCGCGTACAGCGCGTTCCCGAAACTGAATCGCAGGGACGTATTCAAACCTCAACCGCCACGGTTGCGGTTCTTCCCGAGGTTGAGGACGTTGAAATAGAAATCAACCCCGCTGATTTGATTTTTGAGTCCTGCAAATCCAGCGGTGCTGGCGGTCAGCACATAAACAAGACAGAATCCGCGGTAAGGCTTACACACAAGCCCAGCGGCATCGTAATTGAATGTCAGGAAGAACGAAGCCAGTTCAAAAACAAGGACAAGGCTTTGAAAATGCTAAGAGCAAAGCTTTACGATATCAAACAAACCGAACAGTCTGAAAAGATAGCGTCCGAGAGAAAGAGCCAGGTCGGAACAGGTGACCGAAGCGAGCGCATAAGAACCTACAATTATCCTCAGGGGCGCGTAACCGACCATAGAATAGGCGTAACTCTCTATTCTCTTGAAAACTTCCTTAACGGAAATATCAGTGAAATGATTGACGCGCTTATAACCGCTGACACTGCGGAAAAATTAAAGAATAATTAAAGGATACAAAATTGAAAACCCAATTAGTAAAAACAAACGGGCTGGTTGTTCCCGATGAAGCACTAAAAAAAGCCGCAGAAATATTGCGGAGCGGCGGTCTTGTAGTTTTTCCAACCGAAACTGTTTACGGTCTTGGAGGAAACGGTACGGATGCCGAGGCGGCTAAAAAAATATACGCTGCAAAAGGCAGACCGTCTGACAATCCGCTTATAATTCACATTGCAAAGCCCGAGGACGCCGAAAAATACGCGGTTACCTCACCTACTTATTACAAGCTGGCAAAGGCGTTTATGCCCGGGCCACTTACGGTCATACTAAAAAAGAAGGATACAATCCCCTTTTCGGTCACAGGCGGTCTTGATTCCGTAGCGGTAAGATGTCCGTCACACCCCATCGCTCATAGTCTGATAGAAGCGTCAGATATTCCGATTGCAGCGCCTTCGGCAAATCTTTCGGGCAAGCCTTCACCAACCTGCGCCAAGCACGTTATTGACGACCTTGACGGTAGGGTTGACATGATAATCGACGGTGGAAGCTGCGACATAGGATTAGAGTCTACCATAGTTAAGCTTGACGGTGATTCAGCCACGTTGCTTCGTCCGGGCGCTATTACATCAGATGCTTTGCGGTGTGTTTGCGCTTCGGTTGAGATAGCCCCCGCGGTGCTTGAACAGCTTAAAGCCGATGAACGTCCACTGTCCCCCGGTATGAAATACAAGCATTACGCTCCAAGCGTGCCTTTGATTCTTATTGACGGTGAAAAAAGTAACGTTATAGAATTTTTGAAAAAAGAACAAGATTCAAAAAAGTGCGCTATACTTTGCTATCACGAGGAACTGTCGCTTTTGGAAAACAAAAACGTGATAGATGTCGGCGGTTCGGCAGACCTTGACACGCAAGCACAAAAACTTTTCACAGCGCTTCGTGACGCTGACTTGTTGGGGGTTGACGTTATATACGCGCATCTGCCGTCAAAAGACGGAATTGGCTTGGCATTATACAATAGAATGATACGTGCCGCGGCGCACACAGTTATAAAAGTTTAAAATCAACGGAGGAAAAAATGGCTAGAAAAAAGACACAGGTTACAGCTCCAGTTCAACACGCTCCAATTCAAAAACAGCTTATTACAGACACTATTGAGAAGAATTACATGCCATACGTAATGAGCGTCATTATTTCCCGCGCTATTCCCGAAATTGACGGACTCAAGCCCTCACACAGAAAGCTTCTTTATACCATGTATAAGATGAATCTGCTTACGGGACACAGAACAAAAAGCGCAAACGTAGTCGGACAGACTATGAAGCTTAATCCTCACGGTGATATGGCGATTTACGAGACGATGGTTCGTCTCACTCGCGCTAACGAGGCATTACTGCACCCTCTTATCGACTCTAAGGGAAGCTTTGGTAAACAGTATTCTTCCGAAATGAGCTTTGCGGCGTCCAGATACACCGAGGTAAAGCTTGACCCCATATGTACCGAGCTTTTTGACGGCATTGACAAAGACTCTGTTGACTTTATTCCCAATTACGACAATACAATGACAGAGCCCGTGCTTTTGCCCACAACTTTCCCCAACATCCTTGTTACACCAAACACGGGTATAGCGGTAGGTATGGCATCCTCTATTTGCTCTTTCAACCTTGCCGAGATTTGCGACGGCACGATAGCGTTGCTCAGAAATCCTAAAACAAGCGTTGAGAAAATCCTTGATATTGTTAAAGCTCCCGATTTTCCCGGCGGCGGAACGATTATTTACGACCGAGAGCAAATGCGAAATATTTATGAGACGGGTCAGGGTTCGGTAAAAATAAGAGCAAGATACAGTTATGATAAAGCCGCAAACTGCATTGATATACTGCAGATTCCCTACTCGACATCAATCGAGCTTATTATGAAAAAAATTGCCGATCTCGTTAAAGACGGCAAGCTTAAAGAAATCGTTGATATTCGAGACGAAATCGACCTCAGCGGTTTCAGACTTACCATTGACCTCAAAAAAGGTACAGATCCCGACAAGCTGATGACAAAGCTTTACAAGCTCACACCTCTTGAGGATTCCTTTAAGTGTAACTTCAACATTCTTATTAATTCCGAGCCGAGACAGCTGGGTCTTGTTGATATTCTTCACGAATGGATTGCGTTCAGAATGCAGTGCGTGCGCAGAGAGCTTTCCTTTGACTTGAAAAAGAAAGAGGAAAAATGCCACTTGCTTATGGGTCTGGCAACTATCTATTTTGACATAGACAAGGTTATTAAAATTATCCGCGGCACGGAAAAGGACGAGGACGTCGTTCCCAATCTTATGAAGTCCTTTGACATTGATGAAATTCAAGCCGATTATATCGCAGAGATAAAACTACGTCACATCAACAAAGAGTACATTCAGAAGCGAATGAGCGAGATCAATGAATTGCGCTCCGAAATAGAGACTCTTAAAGAGCTTATCGGAGACGATCTGAAAATCAAGTCGCTTATCGTTAAAAAGCTTACCGAAATTAAGAAAAAGTACGGTCAGCCGAGAAAATCTTATCTTGAGTATTCAACTGACGTTGTTGAATACGTTGAGGAAGATATTGTCGAGAGCTTCCCTGTTAAGATATATCTCACAAAAGAAGGTTACTTTAAGAAAGTAGCACTTGCGGCGATTAAAGCTACTGATGAACATAAAATGAAGGAAGGCGATGAAATTGCCTTCATCGAGGAAACCGACAATTCTGCCGAGGTCATGTTCTTTACCGACAAATGCCGTGTTTATAAGGCTAAAATCGACGATTTTGAAACTGTCAAGCTTTCCGCTATGGGTGCGTTTGTTCCCGCTGAACTTGGAATGGAAAACGGCGAAAAGCCTATATTTATGAAAGTAATAGTGGGCTATCCCGAAAACGAAAACATGGTATTCATATTTGAGAACGGTAAGGGCGTAAAAGTTCCCGTTTCCGCCTACGACACCAAGGGTACGAGAAAAAGACTTCAAGGCGCGTATTCTGCGGCATCTCCCATTGTCGCCGTTTTCTATGAGAAAGAGCCGTTTGAAATAATGATGACAAGCTCGGCAAACAGAGCTATAATATTCAAATCCTCACTTATTCCCGTAAAAGCCACAAGAAGTGCCGGCGGTGTTACTCTTATGAACCTTAAAAAGGGGCAAACAATCATATCGGCTATATCCGATATAAACGGAAAATTCGAAGATACCAAGGGCTACAGAAAGCTTAAGCTTCCCGCCCTCGGAACAATCATTTCATAAAGGAGAAAGACAATGAGCAACGAAAACAAGAGAGAAAAAAGAAAAAAGCTTATAGTAAGAATCGTTTGTTTCGGACTTGCCGCACTTATGGTAATAGGTAGCGTATATCTGGCACTTTCATTCATGTTTGTTTAATAAAAAAGAAGTACGAACACCGTTCGTACTTCTTTTTTATGTGTTTACAGTAATACTTAAATCCGCATCTGCAATATGCTTGTTGTACCCTTGTTTCAATATAGTATAGTTATCATTATCATCAATGTCAACCTCTGTAACAGATGCATTGGGCACCCACGGAACGGAGTTGAGCTCTGAGAAATCCAAACCAAGAAATCTAGTCATCATTACTCTCAATACGCACGCGTGGGTTGCGACGAGAATCGTTTTTCCTCTGTTGTTATTTATAATTTCATCAAAAACAGGCGCTACTCTGTGAAACAAATCATACATGCTTTCGCCACTTGGACAATAACAGTTAAGAATGTCGTCATACCACATCCGATGCTCATAAGGATAACGCACGGCGATTTCATCATAGGTCAACCCCTCAAATCCGCCGCCGTTAATTTCCCGCAAGCCCCGTGTAAGAATAAAAGGAATATCCCTATTTCTGACAATCGGCTTTGCGGTTTGTATAACCCGCACCAAATCGCTGCAGTACGCTACGTCTATATGTGTATCCTTGAGCAACTTAGCGGTTTCTTCGGCTTGCGCTTTTCCAAGATAGGTAAGATTAACGTTTGTAGCCGCGGCATAAAAATGAGCCTGATTACTCTCACTTTGAGCGTGCCTTACAATTATAAGCTTAGTCATATCAAAGGAGCTTACAGCCCTGTTCCAAAAGCGCCGCTTCCTGCTCCTCGGGCCAAACAGACGCCTGAACCTCACCGATATGCATCTTCTTCAAGAAGAACATGCAAAGCCTGGACTGACCTATTCCGCCACCAATAGAATACGGAAGTTTTTTCTCCAAAATAGCCTTATGGAACGGAAGGCTTCTTCTATCGTTACAGCCTGCCTCGTTAAGCTGTCTGTCAAGCGCTACCTCATCAACTCTCACACCCATACTTGATATTTCAAGACCTATATCAAGCACGTCAAAATAGAGCAAAATATCACAGTTCATCGTCCAATCGTCATAGTCGGGAGAACGTCCGTCGTGCTTGTTACCCGATTTAAGCTTTCCGCCAATCTGCATAATGCAAACCGCGCCCTTTTCACGGGAAATGGTGTGCTCGCGCTCTTTGCCCGTCATATCGGGATACATATCCTCAAGCTCTTGGGTGGTAACAAAGAATATCTCCTCAGGAAGAGGATTCTTTGCGTAAGCCTCAGCAAGTGCGGGATATTCAGCAAGCATATACGCCTCTGTATTCTTAAGAACCTTAAAAATCGCGCTTACCGTATCTCTAAGGGTGGACATAGTTCGCTGCTCTTTGGAAATAACCTTTTCCCAGTCCCACTGGTCAACGTATATAGAGTGAATAGCATCGGTATTCTCATCACGCCGTATAGCGTTCATATCGGTATAAAGACCTTCGCCTGCGTCGAATCCGTACTTTCCGAGAGCGTATCTCTTCCATTTTGCGAGCGATTGAACTATCTGCACGTTTTTGCCTGTTTCAAGCAGGTCAAACTCGACGGGGCGTTCCACTCCGTTAAGCGCATCGTTAAGACCCGACTCTGGGGTGACAAAAAGCGGGGCGCTTACGCGCACAAGATTAAGCGCGGCGGCAAGCTCTCTTTCAAAAAAGTCCTTGCAGGATTTTATTGCCCGTTGGGTCACTTTTACATCAAGAATAGATTTGTACATAATTATCCTCTTAAAAATCAATTTACATTACATTATAACACAGTTTTATATAAATTTCAAGTCTCTTTCTTCAAATATTTCAATATTATTTGAACACTCTTTGATACTGCTTACCCTGAAGTGCAAACGAGAGTGTTTCGGGCAAAAGATTAAAATCCGCTATCAGCGAATGAGGTTTTTCTACAGGTTCGTCTTGCTCAAGCGGAACAAAGTACACAGATTTACGTGATAAAAGCGTACCAACGTTTTTAAGATTTGCAGAAAGCGCATCATTGGAGGCAAGCGCGAGAACGAGAGGGCGGTTGCTTCTTAAATGCGCCTTGGCGGCCATTGTAACAGAAGTATCGGTAATTCCGTTAGCCATTTTAGCAAGAGTATTCCCCGTACACGGTGATATTATCAACGCATCAAGCTTGACTTTAGGCCCTAACGGTTCTGCTTGAACTATGGTGTGTATAACTTCTCTACCACACATTTCAACAACTTTTTCAATCAATTCAGACGCGTTTCCGAAACGAGTGTTTGTATTGTAAACAGTCTCACTCATTATAGGCTGGACGTCGTATCCGCTTTTAATTATTTTTTCCAGCATCTCAATCGACTTTTTATGTGTGCAGAAAGACCCGCAAAAAGCATATCCAATCATAACGTCACTTCCTCCTCTATTATACTCATTATTGATTCAGCCACTATTGCTCCCGCCGAAGAAGGGGCGGTTTTAGCAGGTAACGCCAACGCGTGAATAACCTCAAGATCGTATTTTTTCGCGGCGATCATATCGATTCCACCGGGAGCGGAAGCCAAGTCAACCACAAGGGTTGCGCGCGGAATCTTGGATACTATATCTTCGGTAATAATCCAATAAGGCACAGTGTTGTATATCACATCATAATTTTTGGCTACTTCCGCAAGGCTGCTTTCTCCGTTTTTATATGTGATACGGATACCGTTTAAGCCCTCAGAGATTGCCTTGGCTATGGCCGTACTTTTTCTGGCAAAAACACTTACATTAGCTCCGAGTAAATTCAGCCGCGATGCCAGCGCTTCACCTATTCGACCATATCCCACAACAGCAACCTTAGAACCGAAAAGTGTTTTTGGCAGCTTATCAATGGCTATTCCGATAGCGCCCTCCGCTGTTGGAACAGCATTTTTAATTAAAAGCTCCTCTCTGTTAAAGTAGTCAAATATTTTCAAATTCCTTTTTGATGCAAATTCACGAAGTCTTGGACTTATTCTGCCCCCCATGATTACAGTGCTTGAAGAAACCGCATCAAGAAGCTTGTGTATCTTCACACCGCTTTCTTTAGTAAACAGCGGACAGTTTACCCTTACCTCGTCCTCGCTGGGGGGAGTCGGAAGTATCAACACGTCAACATCCTTTACCGTTTCCTCATAAGTAGATTTACATAAATTCTCCTCAAAATATTCTGAGTCAATTCCCCACACGCTTACACTATGCCCGTTCTTACGCAAAAACTTGGCAGCTTCGACTATTCGTCTGTCTCCGCCTACAATTCCGAATTTAATAAATTTATCCATACTGCACCTCACAATTCTTTTTTATTATTATATGGCAAGGAGCAAATAAAATTGAAAAAGCCGTGTAACCACGGCTTTTAAATTCAATCAAAATATCCTTTATAATCAATAGTGCGGGAACTGCTTGGAAACAGATAGCGGTAGAGGTCAATAAAATAATCGTCGGTCATACTTGCAATATAGTCCACTACCAGTTGATTAGGGTCATTTTGCTCATAAGGCACGGAACGCTCATAATGAGCTTGGTTTACGTAGGCTATATGATGGGTGAATATTGGCGAATCCTTTATTCCCGAAGTCAAGTCAGACAACAATCTTTCGTAAATTTCCGCCATCATGGGATTTACCGTTCGTTCAAAGTCCTGTGCTACCGCGGAAGCGTTATAAATCTTATCGTAGTTTTCCGACTTGATCTTTGCCAATGCCGCAAAATGTCGTTCATCCATTTTGATATAGCTATGACCGTAACTGTTTTCGATTATGTTAACGATAAGATTATTTATGATCTCAGCGTTATGCTCGCCTATATCCCCCGACTCATAACTTTCGTGAGAAATAATCTTGGCGCGGTCGGCATCCTGTCTGTCTTTGCCGAGATACGCTATAATATCCGAAATTCTCATAACACACCCTTCAAGCGTTGACGGAATCAATTTTTTCACGTTAGCCTTATCTGTGTAACAGTTCTCTATAATCTCGTCAAATTCCTCAAAAGATGTCAACGGTCCGGGACAGTACTCCGAAAGTTCCAACTCCCCGTCGTGACTGGCAATTCCGGAAAGAGTCTGCAAGCTGATGTTATACGGATAGATACGGTCAAGAACACGCACAGAATGGATATTGTGGCTAAAATGGCGTTTGGTATGTAAATAATACAATTCGTCAAGGTATTTTTCTCCCGCATGTCCGAAAGGCGTATGGCCTATGTCATGACCGAGAGCTATAGCTTCTATAAGATCAAGGTTCAGGTTCAAGGCTTTTCCGATGGTACGCGCAATGCGCGATACAAGCTGCACGTGAAGAGCGCGGCGTGTAATATCATCATTTTTATAAAATGAAAACACCTGCGTTTTGTCGGCATAGCGATTATAATATGGGCAGTGCAATATTTTGTCTATATCGTGTATAAACGCGGTGCGCCACACGTTGGCGCGGTCACGTTTAATGTCAATACGGCGAATTACTTTTGACTCGTCAAAGGCAATTTGCGGTCGCGCGCCAATAGCCACATCGTTCTTTATACGCTTTTCAATTTCCTCGGATAACACTTCATATTTCAACATATACACCTCAAATTTTTACCAAATAAACGGAATTAATCTGTATTTAACCTTTTGCTTGTATTCTGTATAGCCCTCGAGTTCTTTTTCAAGAAGCTTTTCTTCGTTAACAATTCGTACGATGATAATCATTGGATAATGAAGAAAAAGCAAAAACGAAATCCATGACCCAAGAATTATAGGCATAGAGAGGAACATCAGAACGGAGGAAGTATACATTGGGTGTCTTACAACGCTGTAAAGACCTGTATCTATCAGTTTTTGATTTTCTTCAATTTTAACCGTACGGGAGAGATATGCGTTTTCCCGCATTACTTCAGCATAAAGCAAATATGATAAAAGCAGCACGGCTGCCGCAATTACCGAACACCACAAAGGAACGCTTGACCAAGCAAAACGAAAATCAAGCCCCGCAACCACAAAGCAAATGATGAATAGCAAAGCGGACAAAGCCACAACGCCTTTTTGAACTTTTTCTTTTTCTTTCATATCAAGACGCTTTTTCAGCAAATCGGGAGTTTTACAAAACAAAACCGTGCCAAGAACAAGCATTGGTATAAACAAAATCCCTATTAGCCACCAACCGTTAAAATAATTTACAGTGCCTGCGGGCAGAAAAACGAGCCCGCCAACAAGCAAAAGCCCACAAAAAAACTTCAAAATCGCGTTTACCAACAGTTTCATCTTAACACCTCCCTTTTAATTATAGCACAAAAAGCGATAATTAGCAAGTAAAAAAACGAAAAAGCGCAATGATACACCTCATTGCGCTTTTTATTCATTTAACTAAAGCTTTATATACACTCTCAACCGCATCTCCAAAGTGAGCTTTATCGAACTGTTCGGCAATTTCTCGGCTTCGTTCTCCGGCGCCATTACGCCATTCTTTATCGTCAGCTATCTTATCAAGATACTCGATAAATTCAGTTTCGTTTGTATATTTGTAGCCATTTTCGCCCTGATAAATAACCCCCTCAAGACAAGGGTCATCACGGCAAAGCAAGGGCAATCCGCTTGCTGCTGCCTCTACGTAGGTAAGTCCCTGGGTTTCACTGGTGGACGCACTGACAAATAAGTCACCGAGCTGATAATACTTATGCACTTCAGTAGGCTCAACCATACCGGTAAATATCACTTTGTCGGCTACACCAAGCTTTTTTGCCAATTCCTCAAGTGATTCTTTTGCGGGGCCGCCTCCGACAATCATAAACATGATATCCTCTCGCTTCTCAAGCGCACGAGCATAAAAGCTTATGAGCTCATCGATATTCTTTTCTGTACCGAGGCGACCAAGATTAACAAGCAACAGCTTATCTTCAGATATTCCAAGCTCATCACGTTTTTGTGCGCGTTCTTCCGCGCTGATATGTTCTTTATGCTGATCAAGCGAAATACCGCTGGGAATAACAGAAATATTATTCTTTATTCCGTAACCACGCAAGGTTTGCTCAACTTTATGGGTAGGCGCAATGATAGTTTTTACTCTTCTCAATCTGCGTCTGGACTGAACGCGAACAACATAATCTCCGAAGCTACGAACAGGCATAATATACGCAAAATACTGCTCGTAGAGAGTGTGATAAGTGTGAACGATGGGGGCATCAGTCTTTCTCGCGATATACTTGGCAAATTCAAGGCTGAAAAATTCACACTGGCTGTGAATAACATCGGGCTGCCATTCTACAAGCTCCTTGATAAGATTATGTCGGTATGTAAGCGGCATTCTCACATTAGGATAAACCGGAAGAGGCATAGAACGAATATAATAAATGATGCCTTCTTTTCTGCTGTGCGAAGTTTCAGAAAGGGTAAGAATACGCACGTCGTGTCCCTTTTTGATCAGTTCTTCACACAAATTTTTTATGGAAGTAACAACACCGTTTGTGGCGGTTGTATACAAATCGGAAGTAATTAAGATTTTCATAATACCATTCCTTATTAGAAAATAAAAAGCAAAGAGCGGATAGGTTAATAACTTTTTTAAAGTATAACATCATTTTATGAACGCACATTGAACAATGCGTTAAAATAATATGTCCGACGCTCTCCCCTATTGACATTCGGATAAAAATAATATATAATACAATTAACAATTAAGTTAAATGTTAATCGAGGTGAGTACATGGGATTACAACGAACAATGAGAGCGTTAGCCGACCCTGTAAGACGCGACATACTTAATATGCTAAAAGAAGGGCGAATGTCAGCAGGTGAAATAACCGAAAAATTCAAAATTACCGCGGCGGCAATATCAAGACATTTATCTGTGCTTAAAGAGGCAGACCTTATCCGCGACACGCGAGAGGGTAAATTTATTTTTTACGAGCTGAATGCCTCTGTTCTTGAAGAAATTTTATTATGGATTTCCGCACTGAAAGGAGAAAATCAATGAAAAACTTTTTTAAAACCAATATCAAAAAACTGATTATTTCATCAGTAGCGATTCTTTGTCCCATTATTTTAGGACTTGTTTTTTGGAACAAATTACCTGAGCTTATGGCTGTTCACTACGGTATTTCGGGTGAAGCAGACGGATTTGGCAGTAAATATTTTGCGGTTTTCGGGCTTCCTGTATTTTTATTGGCTTTCCATTGGCTGTGCATGTTAATAACATCATTGGACAAAAAGAACAAAGATCAGAATCCAAAGGTTTTCGGCATAATATTTTGGATAATGCCTCTTACGTCTATATATGTAAGCACAGTTCTCTACTCCGGGATTTTTGGTGTTAAGTTCAACGTAGGACTTTTGACAATGGCATTTATAGGGATTCTGTTTATGGTTATAGGAAACTATATGCCAAAATGCAAGCAAAACAGCACCATGGGAATAAAAATCAAGTGGACTCTTGCAAACGAGGAAAATTGGAACGCCACTCACCGTCTTGGCGGCAAGCTGTGGTTTATAGGCGGAATAGTAATCTTGTTTTTATCTCTTTTCCCGATTGAAATTGCTTTTATCGCTCTTGTTCCCATCGTTTTGCTTATGGTTATTATTCCTACGGTATATTCATACGTTTATTTTAAAAAGCAGTTGAACGATGGTAGGGCTACTCTTGAAGAACTGAGAAACCATACTAAGAATAAAAGCATTTTGGCACTTGTAATTACCGTTATTTTGGTGCTTGTAACCGTAGCCTTTTGTTTGATCCTGTGCTTTACGGGTGATATAGAGTATGTTTATGATGACGATGCTTTTACGGTTAAGGCTGACTTTTATGACGATATTACGCTAAAATATACTGAGATTACCTCAATAGAATACCGCGAAACAGACAGCCCCGGCACAAGAGTATTCGGATTCGGCTCACCGCACTTGCGCATGGGCTCGTTTAGCAACAATGAATTTGGAAAATACACAAGATATTCTTATACACAGTGCGATTCCTGCATAGTTCTTACGGTAAATGAAAAAATTGTGGTAATAAACGGAATTGACGATTCTGCCACTGTCGATATTTACAATAAGATAATCGAAAAATGTAATTGATTTCTAATACGAAGTATGGTATCATAAAGAAAAACGGAGATTTTAATGAATATATGAACGGAAAAGAGCTACTCAAAAAATACGTTGATAAATTCAACGCTAATGATTTTAATAATTTTACACCGCAGATAGGCAACGAAAAGGCTTATGATTTTCTTTCCGAACAAATACCTTTTCTGCATTGCCCCGATAAAGATATTGAGGAAACATATTATTTCAGATTTTGGACGTTAAGGAAGCATATAAAAAAGCTTGAAAACGGAAAATACGTTTTCTCGGAATTTCTCGAACAAGTTCCGTGGGCGGGACAGCACAACACTATTGTAGCGGCTATCGGTCACCATATTTCCGAAGCTCGCTGGTTGTCTAACGGCAACGAATATATAGAAGATTACGTTCTTCACTTTCTTGAAAACGGAAACAAACGTGTTTTCCAATACAGCTCCTGGCTTGTAACGGCACTTTACGAGTATTGCCGTTTACGCGGAGACTTTACCTTTATGCTTGATAATTTCGATTTACTTGAATGGTATTATCATGGGTGGGAAAATGAAAAGAAGCAGTTAACCAAAGAGGGATTATATTGGTCTATCGACAATTTTGACGCCATGGAGTATTCTATAAGCGGTCATCCCGAAAACGGAGCAAGACAACCCGGTATCCGTCCTACGTTAAACTCTTATATGTACAGCGCGGCACTTGTTCTTGCCGAGCTTGCAAAAACGCTTGGATTTAATGAAAAATCCCAAGGTTATGCGAGCAAAGCCGAAAAGCTACGAACGCTTATTGAGGAACGCCTTTGGGACGGAGAGTTTTACAAAGCCATCCACGCTGACGATATAGAAACCGTTCATTCATATAAGGACATTGTTCCCGATCAGAATGCCCGCGAACTTATCGGCTACATTCCGTTTATTTTCGGACTTGGTGACAAGAAAAAGGCTTTAAAGATGTTCCCTCTTCTCACGAACAAGGAGGTGTTTCTCTCCAACACCGGTCTTTCGACCGCTGACAGAAGCAATCCAAGATATTTGTACAAAGCAAATCACGAATGTCTTTGGAACGGTTATATCTGGCCTTTCGCAACGTCTCAAACACTTGATGCCTGCATCAACGCAATGAATAAATACGGAAACGAAGTAATGAGTAATGAAGACTTTACAATGCTTTTATCTCAATATGCCAAGATGCACCATATGATACGTGAGGACGGTGTTGACGTAAATTGGATTGATGAAATGATGCATCCGGACCGACTTGTGTGGGAAACGCGCGAATGGCTTTATAGCGACAAATATGTCCCCGGAAAAGGCGGAAAGGACCGTGGCAAAGACTACAACCACTCCACGTTCTGCGATATCGTTATCCGCGGCTTAGTTGGTGTTGACGAAGAGAACGGAAAACCAATTCTCCGTCCGCACATTCCCGCAGATTGGAATTATCTCAAGCTCGAGAATCTGACCTTCCAAGGAAAAAAATACGATATCACTTACGACAAAAACGGAGACGTTTTCGGAGCAAAAGGTTGGAATATCACCGAAAGATAAAAGAAAGGCGAACTAAGTTCGCCTTTCTTTTTTATTCCATCAAAGCGTCTCTTGCTATCTTCATAGAGCGCAGGAGAGGCTGTTCTTTTGAAGAAACCGAAATATAGTTCTGTACGCAAAGGTACATACAAACGCCGAGTCTTGCGCCAAACTGACGAATCAAGCGGCTTTCAGCACCGTTGACAAGATACAAGAACGGAGTGCCGTCAAGCTCTTTCTTAAGTCGGTAAATAGTATTAATATTGGCAATCTGCTCTTCCTCGGTACGTGAAAAGTTTACTATCTTGACCACGTCTGCGCCGCGTTTTTTCTGTTCAAGGGCAATCTTTAAAGTTTTTTCTTCATCAAAATAATCGTGAATATGGGTAGACATAAGAACCTCTCCGCCCATTTCGTGTATCTTTTTGATAAGCGCCTCTTGCTTTGCCACCGCTTCAGAGTCAAACGTAAGCTCATTGGGCTCCCTATGATAGAGATCGCCTTCTACGTCACAAAGTGTACCGCCCGCTTTAAGACCGAGCAAAAGAAACTCAACGCGCTCGTCGTCGGTTAAGCCCTTGTTACTGTGACTTCGATAGCTTGTTAAGTATATAGGCTTATTTCTGCAATATGAAAATATCTTTTTAAGATGGTCAAGAGTTCTGTATTCGGGCAAAAGATTTTCAAGCTGTATGCCAAACGCCTCTGCGCCGTCATACTGCGAGTTCATTATGGTACAAATCATTTCGTCCGGTGTTGTGTCCTGCACCATAGCGCAAAGCAACGGTTTTTGATAGGTAAGAAACGTAGGTTTAATCATATGTATTTTATCCTTTTTATTAAAAATATTTTATCCTCTCGTCATGGCGATTCTTCCACCGTCAATAAAATGATTGCTACCTGTAATAAACGCTGCCTTGTCAGATGCGAGATACAAAATAAAGTCAACTACCTCCTGCACCTCAGCAGCTCTACCAACAAGCGTTTTTAATTTACCCATAGCCTCACGCGTAAGTACCGGTCCCGGACTTACACATACAGCTCTTACGTTATGTGGAGCACCATATATTGCAACCGATTTGGTTAATGCGTTCATAAGCCCCGCTTTGGAAACCGAATACGCCATAGAAAGCGCAGCTTCTTCTCCGCAGATCGAGCCCAAATAAATTATAACACCGCTTTTTTGCTTAACCATTTGGCGCATAACAGCTTGCGAAAAATAGTAAGGTCCCTTGAGATTTACATCAACACCCCAATCGAAAATTTCCGCCGGCATATCAAGCCAATCGCCTTGATAGTTGTTACATCGCCTTTCACAGCCTCCAGCGCAATTTATCAATATGTCAATTCTTCCGAATTTTTCTATTGCCTTATCGGTGGCGTCTAAAACCTGCTCATACTGTCTTACATCGCACACAGCATATTCAGCCTTGCCGACATTTTTTGCATTAATTTCTGCTACTTTTTCTACAAGTGCGTTTTCATTAATATCAACCAAAAGAACATTTGCGCCTTCTTGGGCAAGGCATTTGGCGCTGAGAAAGCCAATGCCGGATGCGCCACCCGTTATTACAGCAGTTTTGTTCTGAAATTCCATTCCTTATCCCTCCGTTTGTTCAATTATAAATTGTCAGACATACGTTCTTGACTTACTGCCCTATTTTACAAACCTCTTTCTTTCAAATATTGGTCCATTACGGGGCTATTTTTCGGTTCCGCAAAAGTATCAGCGTCGACGCCTGCAAGCTCACGCTTAAGTCCTTCGTAAAGCGTTGTAAGGTCGCTTTGCTTTAATCCTGTTACTTCAAGAATCTTGGAGTTGTCCATAATTCTGTCAAAAAGGCGGTCATAAATAAGCTGATATCTTGCTCCCATGGGGTTTTGGCTGTTATGTGTAAGAATTCCAAGAAAATCCTCCATATCTACCCAAACCGCTTCAAGTCCTATAATCTCTTTATAGATATTCGCAACCTCGCCCCAGGTCATATGCTCCGACGTACAAACCGAGAAAATCTCTCTGTACGCTTTGGGATTGAAAAGAAGTCGCGCAACCATCTCAGCAACGTCACCCGCCCAGGACATGGTAGCCTGAACGTCCTTTGCTTGCTTGGGAAGCACGAGCTTTTTGCCGTGCAGAGTTCTGCCTACCACGTATGGCGCCTCAAGTGTAACGAGCTGAAAGCGTCTCTTTGAATACGTAATAGCGGGGCGTATAGCCGTCCAGTTTGTATATTGGGAGTTAAGAAGAACGTTCTCGCCTTTTGCTTTATAAAGCGCATAATCGTCGGTAGCAAGGAAGTCCTTATCCTTTGACTCGTCAAGAAGTCTGGGAGATGTTTCTTTTACGGGATGCTCCTCGTTTGCATAGATTCGGTAAGTAGAAAGATAAATGTAATGAGAAGTATTGTCAAGGAACATTTGATGTCGTTCCTCAAACTTATCCTGATTGTATATCATAAAGTCAACGATACCGTCGTAGCCATTTTTAAGAAGCTCGCCTACGTATTCAACGTTCATGCAATTGCCGGTAAAATAACGCAGGTTGGGGTTAGTGGATTCAACGGTATCAAGTGAAGCTACGTCGACCGCGTAGCCGCGCTCAATAAGCTTGGGAACAAGATAAACGCCCATTGCGCCCGTTCCACCGAGAACAAGTATTTTTTTCATGAACTTACCTCACTTTCGTTTGCTGATTTTATTATAGTTTTTATTTGAATGTTTTTCAATAGTAAAAACGATATATTTTTAACATTTTAGATGTTTTAATTCGAAAATTCCTTGACTTTTTTAGAAAAAGTGATAAAATCTATTATAAGAGGTGATGAGATTGCAAGAGCTTGAAAACATAACCGTTTCAAAAATAACCGGAGTAACTATTCCCGAGCATCAACGAGGTGCTGTAGGCGATATGAAAAAACGACAGTGCTACGGCCTTTCATTTTGTTCAAAAGGTCACATTACGTTTACAATGAATGACGAAACAGTTGAATTAACGTCTGACAGCGCGGTTTTACTGCCGCAAAACGGCAGTTATTCGTGGGAATGTCATAAATCCGGAACATATCCTCAGATTAATTTTTATACAACCGAATTATTTACCGACAAAATATTAAAAATTGAGATAGGAAGCTACGCTCATTTGGAAAGCGCCCTTAAAGAACTTCAAAACGCTATTATTACCTCGTCAAGAGCGCGGGCGATGAGTGTTTTTTACGGCATTATAAACGACATATGCGGAAAAGCAATACAAGGCAACGGCATTATTTCACGGTCGGTTGATTATTTACTAAACAACTACTCGGATATTTCCCTGTCAAACAAGGTTCTGGCTGAAAAATCCGACATAAGTGAGATATATTTCAGAAAGCTTTTCAAGGAAAGCTTTGGTGTAACCCCGAAGCAGTTTATTATTGACCTGCGTATCAAGAAAGCCTGCAAATTGCTTGCGGAAAGGCAGAACAACGTAAGCGAAATAGCCGAGCAGTGCGGTTTTTCAAGCGTTTATCATTTTTGCCGCGCCTTTAAAAACATTACTTCACTTACCCCGACGGAATACGCAAAGCAAAATGAGAGTTACAGCAATACAATATAATATCCCGCAAGCGCGATAACAGAAAACATCCCCCAAAGAAATGCTGAGATCGTAACCGTCACTATAAGGTTTAATGAAGTTACTATCGGAAGTATATCGGGATAACCATAAACAGATAAACAAAAAGCACAGCCAAGCTGTGCTTTTTGTTTATGGAATTACAATCTCATACGTCCAATCAATTATTCCGCCGAATTCTCGGATATCGGTATACCCGAGGGCAAGAAGTGCCTCAGCTGCTATTTTGCTGCGCCTTCCGCTTCGGCAATATATGAGAATAGTTTTATTTTTATCCGTAAGAATATTCTCGGCGGTTTCGGTAATTTCATCATAAGGAATCAGAATTGCCCCGGGAATATGCCCTTCCGCAAATTCCTCGGCGGTACGTGCGTCGACTATTACGTATTCGGCATCACTTTCCATAACCGCCTTTGCTTCGTCCGCGGTAATATTAACGTAGCTTTGTTTCGCCTCAGTGTCGGCGTTGTTCTGCGGTACGTTGCCGCAGGACGAAATAATTACTGACATAAAAAACAACACTCCTATCAATCTTAAAATTTTCATTAGTATTCCCCCTCAGGATACAGTTTCAATCACCTATTAGACAAGCAAGGCTGCAATAACCAAGCACAATATGTTTTTTACGAATTTTGCACTTTTTTAGTGGACAGCTAAATTATATCACAAAGCCACGTTTTTCGCAAGGCTTTTATAGAAAAAAGTCATCTGCCGAAATTCGGCAGATGACCTATTATTACTCGTCGCTTTCTTCAATTGCGGCTTTTGCCATATTGACAGCGCGCATTTTTGCATAAATCTCCTCGGAGAATTTAAGGGTACGGTCGTAGTAGTAAAGTCCGTTCTGTTCCTGTTCAACGTCGGTAAGCTGGGTATAGCAGAAGCCCATAATTGTAGGAATATCCATAATAGCGGCTGTAATTCCGCAGTATCTGTCGCAGAATTCCTCAACAGTCTTAGGCGCATTTCCGTAGCCCCACGAAACTTTACGGTCGTTATTGTCGTCCATATGAGGAATCCACTTAATTCCGCCGTATTCGCTGATCATATAAGGCGATTTTCCGTCGTAGGTAAAGCCTCTCTTAATGTTCATATCGTTTACAAAAGGCTCACCCGCAAGATGCTTGGCTTTAAGTTCTCTGAAGAAATTAGGATCCTGATTGTAGTTATGAACGTCATATATATCAGTCTTTTCTGTATGACGCCATCCGCTTGTGTCAATAACCGGACGTGTAGAGTCAACAGCCTTTGTAGCAAGGTAAACCGCAGAAACGTTACTGTCTATCTGTCTGTCCTGCGTCTCGTTGTAAGGACACCAGCCGATAATTGAGGGGTGATTGTAGTCGCGTTCTACACTCTCAAGCCATTCCGGAATATATGTATGGAGAGTCATTGGGTCGGAAATGTCAATTCCCCAGTTAGGATACTCGCCCCATACGAGATAGCCGAGTTTGTCGGCATAATAGAGGAATCGCTCTTCAAATACTTTTTCGTGAAGTCTGGCTCCGTTGAAGCCAAGGTTCATAGAAAGCTCGATATCGTGTTTAAGCGCTTCGTCCGTGGGAGCGGTATAAATGCCGTCGGGATAGAAGCCCTGATCGAGAATAAGGCGCTGGAAAACCGATTTTCCGTTAATTCTTACGTGATATCCGTCTATATCAATACGGCGAATACCAAAGTAAGCTCTTACAGTATCAACATCTTCGCCGTCAACCACAAGTGTATAAGTAACGTCGTAAAGATTAGGTTCACCTGCCGCCCAAAGCTTTATTTTTCTTACTTCAAAGCTCTGCGAGCTTACCTTACCCGAAAGGTCAAAGCACTCGTCTGCTACTACTTCACCTTCAAGATAAGCCTTAACTTTAAGCGAAGCGTTTTTGCAATACTGATTAAGCTTGGTTTCAAGCAAAACCTTGCCGCCAAGATCAGTTGCGTTTACTTTTACGTTGGCAATATATGTATTTGGAAGATACTCAAGCCAAACGGTCTGCCATATACCTGTCGTACGGGTATAGAAGCAACCGTAAGAGTATGACTTACCGCTCTGCTTACCTGCGGGCTGTTTTGCGGAACGAACATCATCAAGTGCGTTAACAACAACACGGTTAGAACCAACAGTAAGATAATCGGTAATATCAAACGCAAAGGAAGTATATCCACCCGTGTGCTTGCCCGCAACGTTGCCGTTTACGTACAGCGTGGTTTTGTAATCGCAAGCGCCAAAATGAATAACAACTCTGCCTTCAAGCTGTTTTTCGGTAACGTCTATATTTTTTGCATACCACACTGAGGGCATAAAGTCTTTGTAGCCTACTCCCGACAAATCACTTTCAGGACAAAACGGAACTATAATTGTTCCGTCGAATTTTTCACATTTCCAAATCTCACGGTCTATACCGGAAGCGGAAAGGTCATTGAAAAACTCCCATTCTCCGTTAAGATTGAGCCAATTGTCACGCGCAAATTGCGGACGGGGGTATTCACTGCGAGGTATTGTGTTCATATCTATTCTCCTTAATAATTTTATAATTTTTACAACCCGATTATATCACCAAATGCCACTAAAATCAATAGCAAAAACACGCAGATTGATGAGGAAAACAGGCATTTTAAAGTTTTATAGAACTGTTTTTATGTTATTATCAGCTTCAATGGTATTTTCGGTTACCATACAGTCGAGCGCAAGAATACGAACTCCGTTTTTCTCGGCTTCACGGAGCGTATCGCCAAACGCTTTGTGTGTCAAGTCATTGGGACGCATTTCATAAACGTCTTTCATCTGTACTATGAACAGAATATAAGCCTCATATCCCTGCGAAACCGCATCCATAAGCTCTTTTATATGTTTTATTCCGCGCTCGGTGGGAGCATCGGGAAACATAGCAACACCGTTATTTTCAAGCGTCACGCCTTTAACCTCAAGAAAAGCTTTTCGCGCTCCGTCCTCAACGTAAAAGTCAAATCGGGAATTTCCAAACTTTACCTCGCGGCGTATAATGGCATTTTCAGAAAACAGATTTCCCTTTCTGAGCCATTCATCGGCTACATCGTTTGGAATTTGAGAATCCATATTAATCAGAAGCGGAGACTTTTCGTCTCGCTTTTTATAAACAGCAACAAGGTCATATTTTGTTTTTCTGCTCAAATTATCCGACTCAAAAAGAATAACTTCGCAACCTTCGACCAACAGTTCCTTACACCTTCCTGTATTTTTAACGTGAACGGTTTCTCGCTTGCCGTCAAGCAATACGTTAGCTACAAATCTATTGGGTCTGTCGATAAACACAGCCTTTTTAATTTGCGAATAAGTTATCACAAGTCATCACTCCCAAATGTATTTCTGATATATTTTACCATAAATAATACCCGATGTCAAATTTTTTTGATTATGTATTGACAAGGCTAAGCAAAAGTATTATAATTAGACGATTGATTATTTGAGGTGACTTTATGAATATAATAGCCCAAGGCATAGGTCTTATAGGTACTGCCCTAAATGCGCTGTCCTTTCAGCGAAAAGAGAAAAAAACGCTGATACTTACACAGCTTGTAAGCGCAACCGTATTTTGCATACACTTCTTTATGCTTGGCGCATATATGGGTTTTCTTTTAAATATGATAGCCGCCTTTCGCGCGGTGGTATTCGCCTACAAGGATAGGTTTAACGCAAAAAGCATCTGGTGGCTTCCGCTTTTCATATCCTTTTATCTGGCTTCGTACATACTTACTTTTACAGTGTTTGACAAGGATATTACGGCAAGAAATCTTATAATTGAGTTATTACCCGTTATAGGTATGACTATATCGACTATCAGCTTTCGAGCAAAAAACGCCGCCAAAGTGCGAATTTTGTCTTTGTTTAACAGCCCTATGTGGTTGATTTACAATGTTTTTTCTGGGTCTATCGGCGGTGTGCTTTGCGAATCACTTTGCATTGTTTCAATAGTTCTCGGCATCATCAGACTTGACATAAAGAAATCCGTTCCAAAAGAGTAAATCTATTTAATGAGGGGTATAAAATGGCTAAAAATTTACAGAACTTCAAGCGTTTTGACAAGCAGGTAGACGAATTGCTTGCAAAAATGACTCTAAGAGAAAAAATCGGACAGCTCAATCAATCTTCCAAAGCTAAAACTCCCGAAATGGAGAAAATGCACGAGGAAATGTGCAGACGCGGTGAGATTGGTTCTATGATTCTTGCCGGAACATCAACCGCGGGAAATACCGATGAATTTGAGGTGCTTACCGAATACTACAACGAGCTTCAGAAAATAGCGGTAAACGAAAGCCGTCTTGGAATCCCAATGCTTTTTGGAAGAGACGTTATTCACGGACACAGAACGGTGTTCCCTATTCCTCTCGCTTCCGCATGCGCTTTCAATCCCGAACTTTTAACAAAATGCTACCGTGCAGTTGCCAAGGAAGCCACGGCTGAAGGAATCCATTGGACTTTTTCACCCATGGTTGACCTTTGCAGAGACCCGCGCTGGGGACGCATAATTGAAGGTCCCGGCGAAGATCCGTACGTTGGTGCTCGTTTCGCTGAAGCCGCTGTAAAAGGTTTTCAGGGCGATGACCTTAGTGACAGAGAATCACTTTTGGCTTGCGCCAAGCATTATCTCGGCTACGGTTTCTCAGAGGGTGGACGAGACTATAACTGCACCGACATTTCAGGATACACGTTGCATAACATGGTGCTTCCCGCGTTCAGATCAGCGGTTAACGCAGGCTGCGCAACCGTAATGAGCTCATTTAACGACGTTAACGGTGAGCCTATTGCAGCAAGCCCTTACTATATCAAGGAGCTTCTTCACGACGAGCTCGGCTTTGAGGGATTCGTTGTTTCCGACTGGGGCTCAATCAGACAAATGATAAGGCAAGGCGTTGCTCACGACCTTAAAGAATGTGCCGAACTTGGTATCAAGGCCGGCGTCGACTTGGACATGGATCTCTCATGTTATAATGACAATCTTGAGGCACTTGTCAATGAAGGCAAGGTTGATATTAAATACATTGACGAGGCAGTTCGCTATATTCTCAGAGTTAAGTTTGCTTGCGGACTGTTTGACGATCCTTTCCGTCAGTTCAAAAAGGTAGACAAAGCGCCTCATCTCAAACTTGCTCGTGAAATCGCAGGTGAGTCCATGCTTCTTCTTAAAAACAAAGACGGGCTTCTCCCCCTCGCCAAGAACAGCGATATAATTCTTGCAGGTCCTTATACCCAAGAAAGACATGCGCTTAAGGGCTCGTGGTCGGGAGATGGAGTAGTTCCGTGGATTACCACTATCGAGGAAGCGATTAACGAAGTCGTTACCGAAAACGGAGGCAAGCTTACTGTTGTTGAAAACCAAAGAATCATATACAACTTTGCCCCCTTGAATTATTATAAAAACGAAGGTGTTATCGTTCTCGCACTCGGTGAAGGAAGCTTGGTTTCCGGAGAGGCTAACTCAATTGCGGAAATCGAAATAACCAAGAATCAGGTTGAGCTTGCGCGCGAGGCGCACTCCACAGGAAAGAAAGTTGTTGGCGTTATATTTGGCGGACGTCCTTTGGCACTTGACCCGATTGAACCTTATCTTGACGCCATTCTTTACGCTTGGCATTGCGGTACCGAGACAGCGCACGCCGCTTGTGATATACTTTTCGGTGACGTTAACCCCAGCGGCAAGTCTGCCGTAACCTTTGTAAAAAGCACGGGACACATTCCATTATACTACAATCAAATTGTTCCCTCCAAGAAAATAAATGCCTATTACGGAGTTGAAAACGTAGCAAGAGGCACACCCGGATGCAGCGGTTATCTTGATATTCCGGCAATCCCCATGTATCCTTTCGGTTTCGGGCTTTCCTACACGACCTTTGAAATTTCCGCCCCCACTGTTAAAGTGGGCAAGCTTGGAATTGACGAGCTTAAAGACGGAAAATCCTTTGAGCTTTCTGTAAAGGTTAAAAACACCGGAGCAATAAAGGGCAAGGAAACAGTTCAACTTTACATTCACGATATGTTTGCTTCCTACGTCAGACCTCAAAAAGAGCTTAAGGGCTTTGAAAAAATTGAGCTTGACGCGGGAGAGGAAAAAGAAGTTACCTTTAAGCTTGGTTATGATGAGGTAGGTTTCTTTGACGCACGCGGAAAGTATCTTGTGGAACGCGGAAACATTGAAGTATTTGTAGGTGACGATTGCTTAACAAACAATAAATCCATAGTAACGATTATATAAAAAGCTGTACCGAGAGGCTTTAAGCCTCTCGGTATTTTATTATTTTTTGTTTTTTACGCTTATAGGCGACACACCGTATGCCTTTTTAAATCTGTAAGAGAAATAATTACTGTCATTAAAACCGCAAGCGAACGCCACCTCCGAAACCGATTTTCCGTCCTCATTGCGGAGCATGAATTCAGCGCGCTCTAAGCGCACGCCGTTTACAAATTCGTTGAATCTCACACCTGTTTCTTTTTTGAAAATACGCGATAAATGCTCTCCGCTTACCGCATGCTTTTTTGCAACATCTGAAAGGCTGATTTCATGTATATAGTTTTTTTTCACGTATTCAACAACACTTTCCACTATTTTGTTTTCGGACACCGCAACAATGTTCTCGCCTTTATGCCTCGCAATCAGATAAAATAATCGGTGAGTATGGCATTTGATTATTTGGTCGCTGTACTTTGCTCCCGAGGTATATTCCCTCTCAATAAGTCCAAACAACTCGATTATTTCGTTTACCGTATCGGGATTTCTGAAAACACAGTTTAATGTCATAAGCTCATCCAGTATATCACCGGGAATATATTCGGCACTACAGTTTATAAGCAGACGGGAATGCAAGTCTTTTCCATAGTTGGTTTGATGTATAAGACCGCTCGGTATAAAAATCAAATCTCCCGCGCGTAGCGAATGATAGCGGTTATCAACAAGATAATTACAGCTTCCCTGGCAAAGCAAATACAGCTCGTAATTTTCATGATAATGACGTCGTGTTTTACCACCGACAACGTTCTTTGAGTTGTCAAAATAAAAATCTTGGCGTTTTATTTTTTCGGTTATGCTCATTCTTTTTCACCTCTTATATTGATTTTACCACACAATATCAAAAAAATCAAGATTTTAGCAAACTTTAGTCAAATATATCAAGGAAAATATTGTTTTTTTGATATACAATTAAACTATAAAACAATAATTGGAGGAGTATTATGAATTTCGAGAAAAAAATTCGCCCCGAAAAAGTTATTCAATTCGGTGAGGGGGGGTTCCTTCGCGGATTTGCAGATTGGATGCTTCAAAAGCTTAACGAAAAGACAGATTTTCGCGGAAGTGTTGTTGTTGTACAGCCTATAAAAGACGGTATGTGCGATCTTCTTTCTTCTCAAAGCTGTATATATACACACCTTATAAGAGGAGTTGAGGGGGTTGAAAAAAGCGTTATTGACGTTATTTCGCGTTGCGTAAAGCCCTACGATAACTATGATGAATATTTGAAGCTTGCGCAAAACCCCGATTTCAGATTTATTATTTCCAACACAACCGAGGCGGGGATTTGCTACGATGAGGAAGACAAACTTGACAGCGCCCCAGCAAAAACATTCCCCGCAAAGCTGACACAGTTGCTTTACAAGAGATTTTCGCTTAACCTTGGGGGATTTATCATTCTTCCCTGCGAGCTTATTGACAGAAACGGAGACAACCTCAAAAAAGCGGTACTTAAGTACGCTGACCGCTGGGGTCTTGATGACGCCTTCAAGTCTTGGATAGAAAAAGAAAATCATTTTTGCAACACTCTTGTTGACCGCATTAACACAGGATATCCCAAAGGTGAGGATATTGATTTGGGATATGAGGACAATATGCTTAACACCTCGGAATTCTTCCATCTGTGGGTAATTGAGGCTGATTGCGACATTGAATCGGAGCTTCCTTTCTCAAAGGCAGGGCTTAACGTTATCGTGACCAAAGACAAGCTTGAAATGTACCGCACAAGAAAGGTTCGCATTCTTAACGGAGCGCACACCTCGCTTGTTGCGTATGCGCTGCTCGAAGGCTTTGATACGGTAAAGAGCTGCATGGACGACAATAAAATGAGGTCTTTCTCCGAAAAATGTATTTTTGAGGAAATAATTCCCACTCTCGATCTTCCCAAAGACGAGCTTAAAGCGTACGCGGCAAGTGTGCTTGAAAGATTCTCTAACCCATACATAAAGCATTACTGGTCTTCAATTGTTCTCAACTCGGTAAGCAAGTTCAAGGTGCGCGTTCTGCCCTCTATACTTGAATACATCAAGCGCTTCAACAAGATGCCCGAAAACTTGATTTTCTCATTCGCAAAGCTGATTGATCTTTACAAGACCGACATGACCAACGACGCCCCGGAAGTAACAGAATTTATGAAAACACATACGGTGAAAGAAATTCTTTCCAATACCGCCCTTTGGGACACAGATCTCAGTTTTATTGCTGAGGAGGTAGAAAAGAATGTTAATTCATGAGCTTGACAACGTAGAGGTAAATCTTGAAAGTGGGCATAAACACGCTATTCGCTGTATCTCGGCAGGCGAAGAAATTATTAAATACGGACAGCCTATCGGAGTCGCAACCTGCAATATAAAAAGCGGTGAGCACGTTCATTCTCACAATATGAAAACCGCGCTTGGCGACAATCTTACATACGTTTACGAACCGAAGTTCATTCCGCTTCAAAAATCCGACGAAGAGTTTTATTTCATGGGATTTTTGCGCGAAAACGGAGAAGTTGGAATAAGAAACGACGTTTGGATAGTTAACACGGTTGTCTGCGTTAACAAGGTAGCGGAAAAACTTGCCGCGCTTACAGGTGCTTTGCACTTTCCTCATCCAAACGGCTGTTCACAGCTTGGTGATGATATGTCGGTTACGCAAAAGATTCTCGCGGGTATGGTTAATCATCCCAACGCAGGAGCAGTTTTGGTTCTTGGTCTTGGGTGCGAAAACAACAATATTGATGAGTTTAAAAAAGCGATTGGCGACTACAATCCAGACCGTGTCAAGTTCCTTAACACACAAGACGTTGAGGACGAAATCCAAGAGGGCGTAAGGCTTATTAACGAGCTGAAAAGCTACGCGAGCCAATTCAAGCGTACCAAACAACCGGTATCCAAGCTAAAGCTTGGTCTTAAATGCGGCGGAAGTGACGGATACAGCGGAATCACCGCCAATCCTCTCGTAGGACGCGTCAGCGACAAGCTTATATCCTTGGGCGGCAGCTCTGTTCTCACAGAAGTCCCCGAAATGTTCGGGGCTGAGCATCTGCTTATGAGAAGGTGCGAAAACAAGGTTATATTTGACAAAACCGTGGCGCTTATCAACGATTTCAAGGACTATTTCCGCAGACACGGGCAGGTGGTTTACGAAAACCCCTCCCCCGGAAACAAAGCGGGTGGAATTACGACGCTTGAGGAAAAGTCGTTGGGATGCGTTCAAAAAGGCGGAACCTCTAAGGTAGTAGACGTACTTACTTACGGCGACAGACTTACCAAAAACGGACTTTCTCTTTTGAACGGTCCTGGAAATGACGCTGTGGCAATTACAAATCTTATGGCGGCGGGAGTTCAGATTATTCTCTTTACAACAGGACGCGGAACGCCAATAGGAAGTCCCGTTCCAACTGTTAAAATAGCCACTAACAACACGCTTGCTCAAAAAAAATCCAACTGGATAGACTTTGACGCCTCAGGAGTGCTTGAAGGCAAATTACTTACAGACGAGCTGTTTGATTATATAATCGAGGTAGCTTGTGGAAAAGAAACCAAAAATGAAACAAACAATTATAGAGAAATAGCAATTTTTAAGGACGGTGTAACATTATGAGTTTTATAAATGACAAGTTTATGCTAAAAAACAAGACCGCGCGTAAACTTTACGATTCGGTAAAGGATCTTCCCATTATTGACTATCACTGCCATCTTGTTCCCGCAATGATAGCAAATAACCACAAGTTCAAAAACGCTTTCGAGCTTTTCCTTGGCGGTGACCACTACAAGTGGAGACAGATGCGTACCAACGGAGTTGACGAAGAATATATCACGGGAAACGCCGACGATTACGCTAAATTCGAGGCATTTGCGCGCACAATCCCCATGCTTTTGGGCAATCCGCTTTACCATTGGACACATCTTGAGCTTAAAAGATACTTTGACATAGACGAGACGCTTTCCGAGGAAACTTGCAAAAAAATATGGGATATATGCAACGCAAAGCTTGCTACCCCCGAGTTCAGCGCACAGAACCTTATAAAGCGCTCAAACGTAGAGATAATCTGCACCACAGATGATCCCGCCGACACACTCGAGCATCACAAGGCTCTCAAGGATTTCTCAACAAAAATACTCCCCACATTCCGCCCCGACAAGGCTGTGGAAATTGGCAAGGAAACCTTTATTCCCTACGTTGAGTCTATTGGTGTAAAGAGCTACGCAAAACTTGAAAAATGGATGATAGAAAAGATAGCGTTCTTTGATTCTATGGGTTGCCGTCTTTCCGACCATGCGCTTGAATACGTTCCGTTTGGTATAGGTGACCCCGCCGCTGCATTTGAAAAGAAGATGAACGGAGGCGAGCTTACCGTTGCTGAAACAGACACATTCAAGACGGCAATTCTTAAGGTTTGTGCAAAGGAATACACACGTCTTGGCTGGACTATGCAGCTTCACATCGGAGCGCTTCGCAACAATAACAGAAGAATGTACGAAAAGCTCGGCGCAGACGTTGGATTTGACTCTATAAACGATCTTTGCATCGCTGAGCCACTTTCCAAATTCATGGATAACCTCGAATACGACGACTGCCTTCCCAAAACAATTCTCTACACCCTCAATCCCAAGGACAATTACGTTCTCGGCACTATGCTAGGAAACTTCCAGAAAGCGCCCACCGCCGGTAAGATTCAGTTCGGCTCTGGCTGGTGGTTTAATGATCAACGCGACGGCATGATTGCCCAGATGACGTCTTTGGCTAATCTCGGTATGCTTTCACGTTTTGTCGGAATGCTTACCGACAGCCGCAGCTTCGTTTCCTACCCAAGACACGAGTATTTCAGAAGAATACTTTGCAACCTTATCGGCACTTGGGTTGAGGACGGTGAGTATCCCTCTGATATGAAAACGCTTGAAAAGATTGTTTCCGGTATATGCTACTACAATGCTAAGAACTATTTTAACTTTTAAGGAGAATCCTAATGATAAGATTATTTGAAACGAGTTCTCAGAGAGACATTAAGGAATTAAGTCAAAAATGGCGTCTTATTCCTGATTATGACAACACAGGAAACGAAAAAGGATATGCAGACGGACTTCCCGAGGATGCGAGATACACATTTGTTCCCTCATGCTGGAATTTTGAGCTTGACCTGTTCCACCACTACGGCGTGACTTGGTACGAAACCGAGTTTGAGGCAAAAGAAGACAACGTAATGCTTGTTTTCGGTGCGGTTAACAATTACTGTGACGTTTTTGTTGACGGCAAGCACGTGGCTTATCACTACGGTGCTTTTTGCGAGTTTAAGGTCGATCTTCCGAACATCAAACGAGGCAAGCATCTGCTTGTGGTAAAAGTAGGTGCCGAGCTCAACATGACCGACTCAGTTCCGTCTCTTAACACCGACTGGTTCAATTATGGAGGAATTATTCGCGCAGTGGAAGTTCACTCTATAAAAAGTTGCAAACTTGATTTTTACACACAATATGATCTTGACATAAAAAACAAAAGCGCGTTGCTTGATATTTACACATCTATTACAACATATGGCAAAGAGATAAAAGACACATTTAGTATTACTATCGACGGAAGGGTGGTTTACGAACAACCGCTTACTGTATCCTGCAACACAGAGTTAAAAACACAGGTAAAACTTGACGGACTCAACCTGTGGGATATAGGAAAAGGTAATCTTTACACTGTTAACGTTTCGTTTGGCGGTGACGACATCAGCGACCGCATTGGTTTCAGAAAAATAACTGTCGACCGCGAGGGATTCATTCTCAACGGAAGAAGAATCAAACTTCGCGGTGTAAACCGCCACGAAGAGAATGAAGAAACAGGCTTTGCGATTACTCCCAACAACGTCAAGAGAGATATTGCAATCATAAAAGATATGGGCTGCAATATTGTCCGCGGCTCTCACTATCCCAACGCAAAATTCACACTTGATATGCTTGATGAAGAAGGTATACTTTTCTGGGAAGAGATTCCCATGTGGGGATTTACAGCTCCTGTTATGGAGCAGCCCATTGTTGCAGAAAGAGCAATAAATATGCACAAAGACATGGTTAGCCGTGACAGAAATCACCCTTGCATTGTTATTTGGGGACTGCTTAACGAAGCGGAGACACACAAGGAACAAGCCACTGTTCTTATGCCTAAACTTCTTAAAACCGTTAAATCGCTTGACGAAAGCCGTCTTATCACTTTTGCAAGTAATCACGCAAAAGTCGATCTTTGCTTTGACAACGTTGACTTTATCGCTATCAATACGTATCCCGGATGGTACGGACGCGATTACACGTCATGGCCCGATGAGGTTCGTGAGTTCCGCGAATATGCAGATTCGGTAGGATGCAAAGAAAAGCCTATTATCATTTCAGAATTTGGAGCGGGCGCTATAAAGGGAGACACGTCATTTGACGGAATGATATGGAGTGAAACATATCAGCACGATTATTTTGAATTTACACTTCCCTTCCTTTGTGACAGTCCCGACGTTGCGGGAACTATCATATGGCAGTACTGTGACATGAGAACTTCCGAAAAGAGAGACGTGGCTCTCAAGCGGCCAAGAAACTATAACAACAAAGGACTTCTTGACGAGCATCGCCGCCCCAAGCTTGCTTACTTTACAGCAAAGCGAGTTTACAACGAACGAAAATACAAGGATTACAACTAAAAAAATCCCCGACATAAGTCGGGGATTTTTTATGTTATTCGTCGTCGTTAAGATTTGCCGCCTGCTGAGCCTGGATTTCAGGGTCGTAGGAAAGCATAGGCTCAACGTTTTTGTTCTTAAGCTTTCTGTCTATGTAGTTCTTGGTTATCTTGCTTACAAGACCTGCCATAGCAACTACACCGATAAGGTTGGGGATCATCATAAGACCGTTGAATGTATCCGAGATATCCCAAGCCAAGGAAGATGTAAGAATTGCACCAAAGATGACTGTGATAACGTGAATAATTTTGAAGACAATGGTTGTCTTTTCACCGAAAAGATATTCCCAAGCCTTAGAACCATAGTGCGACCAACCGAGAACGGTAGTAAACGCAAAGAGGAACATTGCTATAGCAATAAATCTTGCACCGATATTACCCCACGGGAACACGGTGTTGAATGCGCTTGCAACAAGAGTAGCATCATTCAAGCCAGGCATCATAAGTCCTGTATTAAGGTCGTATACACCGGAAGTAAGAACGACAAGAGCAGTCATGGTACATACAATCATAGTGTCAGCAAACACCTCGAAAATACCCCACATACCCTGCTTAACGGGTTCCTTAACGGTAGAGTTGGAGTGAACCATAACAGACGAACCGAGACCTGCCTCGTTGGAGAAAACTCCGCGCTTGAAGCCCTGAGTCATAACCTTTCCGATAACGGCACCGATACCACCGCCCACAACTGCCATAGGCTTGAATGCGGTTACGAAGATTGCCTTGAACGCGGGAATAATCTGGTCGTAGTTAACACCGATAACTACAAGGCTACCCGCAACAAAAAGCACCACCATGAAAGGAACGACCTTTTCAGCAACGTTGGCAATTCTCTTAAGACCGCCTATAGTGATAAGAGCGGTAAGAAGCATTATAATAACGCCCAAAATAAGATTGTAAAGGCTTACTCCACCGAAAATCTCAATTGAGGAAAGCGCCTTTACGTCAAACGCTGAAGCAACGTTTGCAACGATCTTGTTTACCTGACCCATACTTCCTATACCGAAAGAAGCGAGGATTGCAAAACAAGAGAACAGAACAGCCAAAACCTTGGACACGGTCTTAAATCCCTTTTTGCTTCCAAGACCGTCAACAAGATAATACATTGCTCCGCCCGACCACTCACCGTCTTTATTACGACGGCGGAAGTAAATACCGAGAACGTTTTCGGAATAGTTTGTCATCATTCCAAAGAATGCAGCAAGCCACATCCAGAATACCGCACCGGGACCGCCTATTACGATAGCCGCGGCAACACCCGCGATGTTACCCGTACCTATTGTAGCGGCAAGAGCTGTACAAAGCGCCTGGAAGGGCGAAATTGACTTCTTGTCCTTACTGTGTCCGATAACGTTTTTCTTAAAAAGGCTACCGAGAGTGTGCTTCATCCAGTGTGAGATGTGAGTCACCTGAAAACAGCACGTGATGATTGTCATAATGATTCCAACGCCTACAAGCAACCAAACGCCTGTTTTTGTCCACACAAAATCATTAATGACGCCATTGACTTTTTCAATGATCTGCATTTGAGTTTCCTCCTGAAATAAAATAAAATTGAAATAAAAAAACCGCTGATAAACCTCAGCGGCTCACGGATTTGACGTACAGACAACATACGAATTAAAGTGAATTGTCTGCTCTGTCCTTTTGCCTGAGAGATTCGGTCAAAGACCTTGCACCTTCGGCACTCATTTAAGAGATTCTCCAGAGCCCCTCCACCTCCAGTTTTCATAGAATTCTAAAGGCTTCAACGGTTTATGTTAATATTATATCAACAATTCATTTATATTTCAATACACAATATACACAAAATTTCGACGTTTTTCTAACTATATAAGGCAACATGCACAAAAAGCCCCGAAGGGCTTTTTATTATAGTTTTTTATTCAGCTTTTTTTCCGTGGATTTAACTATTGCAAATACAGTAAGCCATACCGCAAAATACACCACAAGGAAAACAACCGTAAATATGATAACCACTTTAAAGTCAAAAGGAATCCATGAGTTAAGCAAATAGCAACCTACGTATGAAAAATACAGCACGCCCAAATGACAAAGCAGGGATTTTGCTATGGGCCAACTCTCTATTTGGTTGAATACGCTTACTCCCGCATGCATAAAAGCAAGCATATAAGTAGACAAAATCGCCGTAAACACTTCTCTTCCGTCAATAACAACAGGGATCGACGAAAACGAGATACATAAGTATATTATCGCCATTATTATGGGACCAAAGCCTCCGAAAACAAGACCTCTGTGAAAAAACTTTTTCAAATATTCGTTCATATTAAAAACCTATCCTTTCTTTAACATATTTTAATTGGCGGCGGGAAACGTAGTCTCTGTAACCGTTTTTTAGTGTCAGCGAAAGCGCGCCCGCAAGCGAAGCGTCAAATCTCAGTATTTTTTTGACGTTCACTATACAAGATTGATTAATTTTAACAAAATCATCATTAAGACCTTCTTCAACTGTATAAAGTCTTTGCTTCAGTCTGTATTTTTCATTTTCGGTCAAAACGTATATCTTTCCGTCCTCAACCGTAAAACAGTATACCTCTGATAGATTAATTTTTATAACACCGTTCTCACTGTAACCTATCAGCTCGGAAGTATAGTTCATAACGTATTCTTCTATGGCATCCGACAACTTTGATTTTTCATGAACATATATTACCACCTCCTCGTCTCTGTTTTTATCAATTATAGTTCTGCATTTCATAGAAATTCCTCCTTTCAATATCATTATACAATATAATTTTTCAAATTCAATAGCTTTTAAGCGTTCGGTATTTTAGGAACACTATTCGGCACAAAAAAGCTTGCGGCAAAGAACTCCGCAAGCTTTTTTATTATTTGACAAACAGTCTTTTTATTTTGGACAGTATTTTTCTGAAGAAAAATAAAATATTTCTTAGTGGCATAATACACCAAAAGAATTCATAAAAAGCGCGTCCGAATGCTTTTTTTTCAACTCTTTTTTCATCTCTGTAAACCGCGGTTACCGAAGCGATTACCATATCCGAGGAAATTCCCTTTTCAAGCGCTGTTTGGTTATCTCCGCAAAGAACATAAGTCCCGTCTTTTGCCACTCCCACGATTCTGTGAAGAACAAACTGTCCGTCTTTCCGTCTGTAAAAAACTATATCTCTCTTTTTCAAAATTTTTTGTGGTGCTACCAAAACCACAGAGTCAATCCCCTGCCGGAGCAATGGAAGCATACTCGTTCCGCGCGGATAAAGTCTAAACTCACCGCCACTATCAATTACCTCTTTGATAAGCGGAACGTACTCTTCCAGATTAAAATCAGTCGTCGAGCGCGCCTGCATCTCTAAGTACTCCCACAAATTTGTCAACGTCAGCCTCAGCCGTAGCGCGGTCAATATCATACTCGGCAACAAGCGCTTCAACAAGCGCTTCTTTATCCGCACCGCCTACAAGTGCGTTCCAAAGAATCAGCCCGCTTTCATTAAGCTTAATGATCCCGTTAAAAATTTTGCTCTGCTCACCGGTTGCCACAACCACGTTGCTTCCGGCGACCTTTCTTGATATAAAGCCTTTTTTGATTTTCATGTTACTACCTCACTTTTTGATAATAGCGTTATAGGAGACAAGAGCCGCCTCATCCTCCATATTGCAGGCAAGACGGAAAAACTTTACCGATGAAGCGAATTTATCGGCAAGCTCAAGTGTTTTAGCGGCATTTTCTTGATGCATTGGCAAATATATTTGAGTAAACATTGACATTGCCCCAACTTCAGCGGGAATCTCTATAATTTTGTTCTCAGCACCTCTTTCAAGGAAACACAGTGCGGAAAGCTTACAGCTTGAATTTTCCCCCAAGCCTTCTTTGCCAAGCCACGGTGTGCCATAGGCGTATGGAATACCGTCAATAAAGCGCACGATGGGTTTATCTCCGTTTATTACTCTAACTCGCTTACCAAAGTGCTTTTTCCAAAGCGCGATATGCGTGGACTTACCTACGCCACTGCGAGCAGCAAAGGCAACGCCTTTGCCATCACACTCTATAAGTGCTGAATGAAGCAGAAACGCATCATATTCCGCCAGCCTTTCGGCAATTTCACGGTGCAGGCAAACAGACTCTGCATAGGCTTCATTTATTTCTATATCCGCATTGTTTATTTCCTCGGAAATACTTTTCTCATCGGTTGAAACCTCAAAGTCGGTATGCTCTTCCTCGGTTATGTAGTTGCGGCAAAGGTGTTCGGAATATTTGTACCTGTTGCGAACAAGCACGTTTATTCCCGAAATTTTTATTTTAAACATATCACTTTTCAGCCGCTTTATTTTTTGCCGCGGTAAGCGTGTTTTGCATAAGCATTGTAATTGTCATGGGTCCAACGCCGCCGGGAACGGGGGTAATATAGGAAGCAAGGGGTTCAGCCTCGGCAAAGTTTACGTCGCCCGTAAGCTTGCCGTCAGCCTTTCTGTTCATACCAACGTCTATAACAACTGCGCCCTCTTTTATCATATCAGCACCGACGAAATCTGCTTTACCGATAGCCGCAACGAGAATATCCGCCTCTTTACAGATTGCGGCAAGATTCTGCGTTTTGCTGTGACAAATTGTAACCGTTCCGTTTGCGTGGAGAAGCAGCATTGCCATAGGCTTTCCTACGATATTGGATCTGCCGATAACAACACACTTTTTACCGCAAACGTCTATTCCGCTACGCTGTATAAGAGCCATAACGCCTGCGGGAGTACATGGCAAAAAGCTGTAATCACCTATCATTATTTTACCAACGTTATAGGGGTGAAAAGCGTCAACGTCCTTTTCGGGGTTTATTCTGAGAAGCACACGTGTTTCATCAAGATGTTTGGGAAGCGGAAGCTGAACGAGGATTCCATGAATCTTATCGTCGTTATTAAGCTTATCAACAAGTGCCTCAAGCTCATCTTGCGTAGTTTCTGCAGGAAGCTCGTAAGATTCGGAATAAAATCCAACCTCGTCGCAAGCGCGACGTTTATTTCTCACGTAAACCTGCGATGCGGGGTCTTCTCCGACTATAATAACCGCAAGTCCCGGAGTTATACCACTCTTTGCTTCAAAATCGGCTCTTTCTGCCGCTATCTCTTCTCTGATTTGCTTGGATATTGCTTTTCCGTCAATTATTTTAGCCATTTTCATTTTCCTCTTTATCTGTATTTTCAATAATATCTTCCTTGGTGTCAATCACTTCTGAAGCTTTAGATTTTTTATGAATCATTATTCTTATCGTAATGACAAGAGCAACGCCTACAATAAAGCAAGCAAAGCCCACAAGCTGTGATATTCTTATAGGTCCTACGTAAAGGCTGTCTGTACGCAGGCCCTCGATAAACATTCTTCCGAATCCGTACCAGGTAACGTACCAGAGTCCAACCTCGCCGTCGAACTTTTTAACACCTTTGTTCCACAGAATATTAATAAGGACAAATCCCGCAATATTCCATAAGGATTCATAAAGGAAGGTCGGGTGAACGTACGCCATGCCGCTGACTCCCTCGATATTGTTGGGAAAAAGCCCCATTCTCAGGAAATACAAAGGACTTCCCTCTGCCACAGCCGCGCCGTAAGCCTCTCCGTTAAAGAAGTTGCCCCACCTGCCAAGCGCCTGCGCGATCATAACGCCGGGAAGAATCATATCGGCACAAAGCGGGAAATTCATTTTTTTGATTTTTGCCGCAACAAAAACCGCCAGCGCGCCGCCGATAATACCGCCATAAATAGCAAGTCCGCCATTCCATATTGCGATAACGTCCATAAACGAATGATAGGATTCGTGCTCCATAATAACGTAATAAAGTCTTGCTCCGATAACGCCAAACACTACGGCGCAAAGACCAAGGTCAATCATGTCGTCGAACTTTACATTATTCTTTTTACACCTGTATCCTGCGTAAAGAAACGCCAACACCATTCCAAGCGCGATAAGGATACCGTACCATCTTATCTCAAGCGTACCGATTTTTATTGCTATTTTATTAACTATAAAGTCTTCGATACCAAGCCCGGGAAAGGAAACCACAGATTGGTCTCTTGAAATTTGATCAAGCATTATTTGCTCCTTTCTTACTTATCCTCAAGCGGATATATAACCGACATTGTGAAATACTCATCCTTGAACACTTTTTTTACAAGCTCATTTATTTCATCTACGGTAATATCCTCAAGAATTTTTCCGTATTCAAAAATTTCAAAGCTCTCAAAAATATAGTCCATCATATTATTGGCAATTTCCTCGGTTGAGTCGAAATCCATAACGTATTCGGCATAAAGCACACGCTTGGCGCGTCTGAGCTCTTCCTCGTTACAAACGTAGTTTAAAACGTAGGATTTGATATAATCAAGAACCTCAAACGGATCGTCCGCCTCGCCCGAAATCGTGGTAAAAGCAAAGGTTTTAGAAGTAGTATACGATCCGCCGAAATCAGGAACTATCTTTCCGTTTTCAAAGAGATAATTATAAAGCTCTCCGGAACGTGAAAACAAAAGCTCACAAATAAGCGCCATTGCAGAAAATTTTCTCATTCTGCAGACGGGATCGGGGCTTATATCGCAATCCTTTACTCCTATGGTGAATACAGGCTTTGAAACCTCCATGCGGTCCTCGTAAAGCTTTTTATAAACTTCTTTCGGCTCATCGTAGCAGTAATTACGCTCTACTTTTTTACCGACGAAGGTCTTAGGAAGAGTTCTATCAACTATCTCCATAACCGTCTCTGGAGTTATGTCTCCGCAAACAACGAGAGCCATATTATTAGGATTATAGAACGCGTTATAGCATTTGTCAAGCATATCCGCTGTAATTTGCGAAATACTTTCAACCGTTCCCGCTATATCCACTCTGACGTTATTGCTTTTATACATCGCCTCAAGCAATCCCTTGTAACTTCTTGCATAGGGAGAATCATCGGACATCTTGATTTCCTGAGCGATTATTCCTCTCTCGCGCTCTACAAGCTCCTCGGTAAATAGTGGCTCAGTTACAAAATTAATCAAAGCTTCAAGGGCGTTTTCAAAATTATCGGTGGCATTGCACATATATACCGTCTTGGTATAGGACGTGTACGCATTTGTATCAGCACCAAACTCGGAGAATTGCTCTGTTATGTCACTGCCGTCTTTTTGAGTAAACATTCTATGCTCAAGATAATGCGCTATGCCGTCCGGAACAAAGGTATAATCTTTTTCACCTTCCATTCTGAATCGGCTATCAATCGAGCCGTATTCCGTTCCGAAAAGCGCATACGACGTGGAAAGCTTTTTAGGAAAGACGTATACTTCAAGCCCACTTTTATGAGAAAGCTTATAGTATTTCTCTTTAAGACTTTTGTCGGAAAACTCACTGCAAATCATCGTTTTCCTCCTTTCCACTGAGAAAATACACGGTATCAAGCTTAATATTCTGTGCCACGCCAACCACGTCCTCCAAGGTTATTTCCGATACCTTGCGTTTAGCATCTTCTATGCTGTCAAGCACTCCAAAATCGCTTCTTATCTCATAAAACCGTTCAATTCCCGATGCTGAATCGGTTGTTTCGGAATACATGTTTATCAAAGCTTTTTTGGCAGCGGAAAGCTCCGCTTCTGTTATTTTACCCTTTTGTATCTTTTCAAACTGTCTTAATATTTCTTTTTCAACACGTTTTTTCTCGGATTTTTCAATCTCGCTTGCCGCCATAATATATCCTTTTTGGGCGTTAAACCGCGAGGTACAGTAGTAGCAAAGGCTTAAGCGCTCTCTCACGTTCATAAACAGCTTTGATACGGGAGATCCGCCAAAAATCTCATTAAGAACCAAGGTAGAATAATAGTCCTTTCCGCAGGTTATGTTTACACCCGTTTTAAAGCCCATTATAAGTATTCCCTGGGATATCTGAATATTTTCATTAACACGCTTTACACTTTTGGTATCAAGCTTAAATTCCACTCGGTTATCAACGTAATTTTCCTTGCCGTACGGATATTTATTGAATTGCTTTATAACCGCTTTTTCAACCTCATCGGGGCTTTTGGAGCCTACGTAAAACACCTCATAGGAAGAATTCTGTACAAGGTTATAATAAGCCGACATCAACTCTTCAACAGTTATAGAATTAATAAGCTCGACAGTCCCGCTACTCGCAATAGAATATAAGTCGCCCTCGTACATTGTTTCCAAAAAGCGATTAATAGCATATGTACGCGGAACGTTAATTATAGATTTTATCGCGTCACAGATATTCTCGCGTTCGCTCTCCACGTATTTACGCAGGAACTGCCCATTTTCATCAATCAAAGGCTTAAAGAAAATCTTAAACAGCAAATCCAACGTTTCTTCAAAAATATTAATATCTTCCAAAACGTATTCGTTTCCAAGCATCTCAGCCGAAAAACCGAATCTGTAACAGCCGCCGCACTTAGTCGCTATCGGATACACTGCCGAAGAATAAAGATCGTCAAACTTTTGGTTAAGGGCTTTTTTGGTAGGATACTCCTCACAGCCGCGCTTAAGAACGGAAAACACAAACTTAGTTACAGGTGTAAGTCTTTTGTCAGGGACAGTTTTTACTGTCAACGAGAACCTTTCGGTCTTGAATTTATCGGTAGTCACCGCTTTCAGGGTGAGAAACGGTGAAAGCTTTTTTGTAATCGGTATCATCAGTTCTCCTAATCGCAGATATGGTATTCTATTATATTTTACACCATAATTGTAAATATTTCAACAGTTTTGAAAAATTTTATCCCCATATGAAAATATTTATCAAAATCGTTGACAAATTTTGGGATTAGTGGTACAATAAATTCGCATTAATGGTGAAAATGGAGGTTTTGTTATGATAAACCAACTGCTTAAAGAAAGAGTTCTTCAGCCCATCGGTGATTTTGACGCTAAATCATGGGATAAAATAAGAAAAGAATACGTTGATATTCTTTGTCGCGAGGAATACGGTATGCCGCTTCCCGCCCCCACCAAGCTTGAATTTGAAGAGCTATCCGTAAAAAAGTTTGCCGCAGGAACAGCAACCGTAAAAAATATAATGGCTCACGCGGAAATTTGCGGAAAGACGTTCTCATTTCCGTTTGTTACCGCTATTCCCAAAAAGCCAGGTAAATATCCTTTCTTTGTCGAGATAGATTTTGAGGACGGCGCCCCCAACAAGTATTGGCCTACCGAAGAAATTGCAAATAACGGCTTTGCGGTTCTTCATTTTTGCTACCACGACATTTCTATTGATAAAAACGATATGACCCACGGGCTTTCGGGTATACTTTACCCCGATGGAGAACGAAAATGCGATGATGCGGGAAAAATCATGATGTGGGCGTGGGCGGCTATGCGTGTTATGGACTACGCGCAGACCCTTGACTGCCTTGACCTTGATAATGCAGCGGTAATCGGTCATTCCCGCCTTGGAAAAACCGCACTTGTAACGGGTATGCTTGACACACGCTTCAAGTACGTTATTTCCAACGATTCGGGATGCAGCGGAGCATCTGTAACACGCGATAAAAAAGGAGAACACATAGAATTTATAACCAAGACGTTCCCCCACTGGTTCTGCAAAAATTACACAAAATATATTGACGAAAGCAAGCTCACTTTCGACCAGCACATGCTTGTAGCCACCATAGCTCCCAGAATTGTGATGGTAGGCAGCGCGGAGCTTGACGAATGGGCTGACCCCGATGCTGAATATCTCAGCTGTTGTGCCGCATCCAAGGCTTGGGAAAATCTTGGTCTTACAGGTTTTGTTCACCCCAACCGTCTCCCCGTCCCCGAGGAAGTTTTCGACGAGGGTAACGTTTGCTATCAGATCCGCACGGACGGTCACTATCTCAGCCGCCGCGACTGGAACGTTTACATGAACATAATAAAGAAGAAAATGAAATAAAATCAGGCGCATCCGTATGGATGCGCCGTTTTTTATTTGTAATAGTCAAAAAGATAAGGTTTATTTAAAATACGTTCGTCCGCGCCTTCTATTATAACAAGCCAAACGCAATTAACACCAAAGTCAAGATATCCCTTTGTTCCTTCATGTTCAAAAGTATACACGCTTCCGTCAAAGCGGGCATTTGTTGAAAAGGTGGTTTCGTAGCTATCCAACAATGTCAAGGTCTCAATATCATGCTTGGAATAGGTATAGTAAAACTCAAATTCAACCGAGTCTGCATCAAAATCCATTACTGTCAATCGGCACCCCGACGAATTTGCGTTTCGGTAAAAAGCTTCGCGGTGTGTTTTAACTGGCGTTGTTTTCTCAAACAAGGGAATAAACTCCAGCCCTGAAAAAGCTTTGTTATATTCCTCTGCCGTATAAAACTCGGGAAGCTTTCCATAACTCTCGTACAGAGCATTGCCTTCCTCTGCTGAAATGCTTGTTTGAGTCTTTCCGTCGGTTTTATACCATCCTTCTTTTTCAAGATAGATATTAACCTTAAAGCCTACGCCCGAAACGCATTTCAGTTCTCCATCGTTAATTTCGTAAAGGTAGTACTCTCCGTCTCTGCTTACGATTCCACCTGTCGACACCGACATTCTGAATTTGCCGTCTTGATCAATACAAGGGTCTGTAACGCAGTTAAGCAATGTTGCCTTGCCATTTTTCATTGTAAATACGGCGAACACCTCGTATTTATCAGTCAACAGCACCAATTCTTCAATTCCGTCACCGTTAAGGTCTTTTTTAGCATATCCGTAAGCGTTGTTACCGTCAAGGGCGTATTCCTGACCCCAATAAGCTTTAGTCGGCTTGTTTGCGATTCCTCTGTAAAACACCGTGTTATATATTTCGTAGTTACCGCTATCACGGAAGGTATAGGCTGTATCATAAGTGCCCTGCGTCCATTCAAGTTCATTATATTCGGGATAAAACTCTACTATCTTTTTGTACATATCCAAAACAGAGTCGTAGGTTGAAAAATCCGCAACGGGCGCGTCGGATTGCGCCGAATCGTTTTTTAGTGAAGGAACAAACCACAGTCCCGCGTTCTTGTTGTTTTTCTTAACAGACATAAACCGGTGTCTAAGCGCTTCGCTAAGACTATTAAATTCTTGAAAGGTTATTTCCGACGTTATACCTTTTTCGGTTTTATAATAATCGACAAGGGTTCCATCTACTACACCGCCATATCCAAACTCAAAGCCATCAAGCTGACCGTCCACAATTTGATCGACTCGCGTGTACGAGCATACGTCTTTAACATATTTGGAAGAATATATAGTTCCGTCAGCGGAAACGGTTATAGTAGTATTCTCCCCGCTTAAGAGTAGCGTCGGCTTGTTTTCTTTCAATGTGAAAAGTCCATAAATTCTTTGTCCTTTGTCCATCAGAAACAACTCACAAACACCGTCGGAATTTATATCCTTAATGGAATATCCCATGACTTTGACATCGGTACAGTTCTCAACTGCGTATACAATAACTGCGGCGATATCCTCCGATAATTTTTTTGGAGCTGCCGACGTAGCTTCGTTTGCTTTATCTTCAAGAAGCTCGGCATAGGCGCTTAAAATATTTCCGTAAGCTTTTTCTGCGGAAGCATCAGGGGCACCTTTACAAGACGCCAATAACAAGAAAGAAGCCAAGCAAAGCAATAATATAACAAGTTTTTTCACAGACAATCCCTCTCCATCGTTAATCTTTGTGTCTATTATAACATTACCATAAAAAGATGTCAAGCAAATATTGCTTGCGTTTGTCAAGCGCTACTTGCGAAGACAACAAAAACGCCCACGGGAATGAGTCGGGTTCTAAAGGACAGTTTTAGAATAAAAAGACCGATATGGAATAAACTCCGTATCGGTCTTTTTTAGTATGGCTTGGTGCAAACAATGTTTTGAGTTGTACATCCTAAACAAATGTCAGTTTCAAAACCATTCCGGTTATTTTTTTATGTTTATTTTTGTATTCGGATCGCAAACGATTTTCGGTCCTTGTAAATTTTCAAACAATATATGATCCAAATCAACCGTTGCAATATTATTGCCTACAATAAAATTGATGTCTTCATAGCCCTCGCGTCCAACAACGGTACAATATTTCATGTATAACGCAAGGGGCTCCTCTTTGGGACATTCGAGATTCATCGGATCACATATTCCGTCAAAGATGCAATTCTCAAAAGTGATATTATCTAAAGCGCGATTGCAACACCATTTATGACCAAAAGGATGGGTTAGAATTGCGTCGGGGTTCTTGAATTTGCAATTACGTATTAATATATTTCCCGGTGTTTTTCTAACTGCGGCTCTGTCATCGCAATAATATAGGAACACGCCATGGCAGGAATGTCTGCACTTTACGGTCGTGGCGGCACGTTCGCGTTTTTCTTCATAGGAAAGATGCCCTCTGAATCCATAGGTGGCAGGAGCGATCCCGCGGCAGTTTTCAACAAGCATATTTGTTGCACCAAAGCGGAATATGCTACACGAGCTTTCAAAATAGCAGTTGCGAACGGTTACGTTAATGTTATCAAATCCCGCAATACAGTCATCACCGGTGGTGAAGGTGCAATTTTCAACCAAAATATCGTCGCAGGTTCGGACATCAAATCCGTCATGACCGCCTAAAACGGTGACCTCACAAATGCTTATATTTTGACTGTTTTGAATAGCGTGCGCCCAGTTGGCACTGTCACGAACTGTATATCCGCGCAAGGTAATATTTTCACAGAACCACATATTGATAGCGTGAGGTCCTCTATAATTTTCTTCTCCCTCCGGATCAAAACAATTTTGTCCGTTGATTTCCGATCCATGTTCTCCAATAATTGCAATGTTTTTGGCATTGATTGCTCTAATGATCGCGTTATTCCAACGCGAATAGGGATAAGAAGATCTCCCCACTGTAGCTCCGCTCTTTATCGTAGATACGGGCATTTCCCTTTCTTCCGCGGATATCGGTTCAATGGAATCGTTTATGTATGTCATATAATCTTCCGGAGATGTACTGCCTGACAAAACTGCGTTTTCAAGCAGATGTAAAGTAACACCGGACCGTAATCGCAATCCTCCGGTCAGATAGACACCCGCGGGAATCAGCACCTCGCCACCGCCGTTCAAGAAGCAGTCGTCGATTGCATTTTGAATCTGACTTGTGCAGAGTTCGCCGTTTGGTAAAGCTCCGTAATGCTGTATATTAAACTTCATCATAGAAAAATCCTCCTTACCGTTCTCGTTTGAATATATCCATATTATATCATGCTCTCTCATCACTTGTCAATATTGAAATAAATTTTGCACCTCGGGTATTTTGAATTTCACCTTGCAACCACGCAAAGCGGGTTGGGCATATTGAGTTTGGTTTCGGTAAGAATCGGCTTGCCATCGACAAGCTTGAGAACTGTTACGTCGTCGGTAAACTCATTGGTACAAAGAAGCAAGTCATCTACTATAAGGAAATCGCGCGGATTTTTACCGCCACAATCGGTGTTTTCAAGCAAGCGAAGCTTTTTGCCGTCAATTTCAAGCCGTGTTACCGTATCAGCACCGCGATTGGAAATATAGAGATACTTCCCTTTTACGCGAATTGCAGCCGCAGTATTTTTTTCTTTAAAGTCCGGCAGACAATCATACGTGTCAAGATAGGTGAGTTTTCCGTCGTCGTAATCAAACACACTGACCGAAGAAACAAGCTCGTTTACGCAATAAACTAACTTCCCGTCCTCCGAAAACGCGAGATGACGCGCGCCGTATCCCTCGGGCACTTTTGCAACCGAAACCTGTTCAAGTTC
Source organism: Eubacteriales bacterium (assembly GCA_045612185.1). Classification (GTDB taxonomy): domain Bacteria; phylum Bacillota; class Clostridia; order Oscillospirales; family CAG-272; genus RGIG8775. Next base: position 8,263 of record JAZKYO010000103.1, on the reverse strand, counting down.
GGGAGTATAAGTAAATATGCTATCAATACCCAAGTCGGTGCAAAGCAGATATTTTTTGTCGGGGGTAGTCGAGACAAAGTGTGTATGTGCCTCAGTCTGACGTGTAGGGTGAGGACCTTTTCCACTGTGAGTTGAAACCGTATCGGGAAGCTTAACAACGTTACCTGAAAGGTAGTTTACGGTATACACAGTTCCGTTTACCACAGACAAGTGACAAGGCACTATACCATTAGACGAAACGATCTCAGTAGGATTTACAAGTTTTCCGCATTCATCAATATCAAAAGACAACGCTCCGCCAAACTTTGTTTTAGTGTCGGTTTCTTTAAGTATGACGTAGGCTTTATTCCCCTCAATAGCAATATACATTGGCTTATCGAGGTCAACCTTTTCGCAAAAAGTAAAGACTTCGTTTTCAAGGGTATAATGATAAATTCCGCCGTCCTCTGTGCAGGCACAAAAATACAGGTGTTTCATATTGTCTCCTTACAGCATTGTTCCGTTTTCAATAAGCTCTGTTGCCGCCAGATATACACCGGCGCTCCAGCCCATCATAGTAGGCATTTTATATTCATCAACGACGTCGATACTACCGTCTATAACGTTATATTTTTCCCAAAGATTATGTGTTTTGTCGAACACCTTATCTACAAGATCAATATATTTTTGGGCGATACGGCACGCATCTTCCTTAAATCCGTATTTTTGCAACGCAAAAAAAGTTATATACTGAAGGCAAGCCCAGCCGTTTGGATAGCCCCACTGATACGCTCCCTTTATAATATTATTTTCGGTGGTAAGAATACCGTATTTTGTTTCAAGTCTGGAAAGGCTTTCAACCAACTTTTCAGCCCTGTTGCCATCAACAAGACCTACGAACATAGGATAATAAGATGCTACCGAGAAGACCTCACTACGAGTATTGCTTTTAAAATTGTAGTCAAGCAACAATCCCTCTCCGTTATCCATATATTCAAGCATAAGTGCCTTGCGTTTTTCAGCAGCCTTAGCCCAAGTCTCTTCCTCTTCAGCACCAAGCTCCGCGGAAAAATATTGCATATTATTTTCAAACAGATACATCAGAGAATTTAAATCGACAGGGTTGTAATTATAAAGCTCAAATCCCCATCTTGAACAGATATCCCATCCGCTTTCACACACAGCGAGAGTATGGTATCCCAAATCGCCAATATTTCCCTCGGGCATAAATCCGACGCGCTTTCCAAGCTGCCCCGCCGAATATTCAAGAAGTCTGTCGGTATAATTATGAGAGCCGTATACGTTAAGCCCATTGGGGGCTATTCGCTTGGTCATCCAGAAATTATATTCCTTTTTGAGAGTAAGATACGCACCGCGAAGCCAAGCCTTATCTTTATAGTGTCGATATACGTCGTAAACCATTGCAGAAAGGAACGGGGGCTGTGAACGTGTAAGATAATAAGTTCGGTTTCCGTTAGGCATAAAGCCATATTTTTCAACCATATAAAGCATATTATCGGTATTGTATTTTACCTGATCGCATCTTCCTGATACTTCAAGACCTTTATTGGTAAAAAATGTATCCCAATAATACATTTCATCAAAAAATCCCACAGAAGGAACGGTATAGGGATAAGGCATACCTATTAAAGTATCGCTATCCTCTCTATTTTCTTTTACACAATCGTTCCAATGTGTGTGTATGTAACTTTTAACCTTTTCGGACATACTAGAACTCCTTATTTTTTATGAATAGAAAAATTACTTACCTCTCCGTCAAGTTCGGCCTTATAATCACCATAAAAGCCTCTGAATTCAACGCAACCGTTTTCATCGGTAGTAAGCTCAAGGTCTGTGTGCCACCTCTTGTTAAACATCTCGTACATACGCTCAGCCGACTTTTTGGGCGTCATATCATGGTGGAAAAGACCGCCGCGGCATCTGTTTTCATTCCAGATACGACCGGGAATTTTGGTAATATGAGCGTACCCCTCGGGAAGATTCCAATATACCACGTTTTCAACCGCAGGGTGGCTGAAGAAGCATGAATAAATAAGGTCAAGAAGATCAGCCTGCAAAAGCTCGTCCTCCTCGGTGTCACCAAATGTGGGAACGGTTATCTCAGTAATCTCAAGAGGTTTACCAAACTCGGCAAATTTGTCGAGGGCGTCAAAGATCACCTTGGGATTGAATTGGGCATATTCCCCTTTCTTCAATGCATTTTCATAACCTTCGTCGGTATCTGTGTTGGCTCCTGTAAAGATATGATGCTGAAGTCCGATTTTGTCTATGGAAACACCGCCCTTAAGCGCAGCGTCAAGCATCATAAAATAAGAATTTCTGTATCCTCTTTCGGCGATTGCCTTTATGGGATTTGCTTCATTGATGACGAGAGTATCATTCTTGAAATACTTTCTCGCAAGTCCGAAAGACCATTCGATTATATCGCGTTTACGGCTTACGGCACTCTTGAATTTCCATTCCCACTCGCAAAGAATCTCGTTGAGAACCTCCACCTCATAGAGCTTGCCGGCGTATCTTTCGGATATTTCGGCAAAACGCTTTTCATAAAGCTTTTCCATAGCCTCCATATCGTCAAGAGGAAGCCACGTAGGAATAAACTTGTCATACACGAGACAGTGGAGCTTAGGAAGAACACCGTTTTCGTTGCAGTATTCCACGCACAAATCGGGAGCGGGTCGGCGGTATACCTTTGGACTGTTTTTATCATATCTCGGCTTGCCCTCCTCGGGTTCAAGACCGTCCCAATAGAAAGGTACTGTGGCGAGGTTGAAATATTTTTTAAATTCCTCGCGGTATCTTATATTATACTCCTCTTTTTCAAATTCGTCAAGCATAAAAATATTTGCGCCGTATTTGAAATCGTGAGAAAGCTGACTTATTTTTACCTTTTTGCCAACAACAGGTTTGCCGTCTTTATCTTTAAAGCAAAGCCGGCAGTCACCCTTGCGATACTTTTCAATATCCTCTTTCACTCTGCCATCAAGCACATCTTTTTGTTCAGCGGCATATTTCAGCCAAAGATCTCTGAGTTCTTGTTTAGTCATAATTTTTTCCTCCAAAATTATAAGTGCATTCCACCGTCAACTATTATCTCACTGCCTGTTACGTATCTCGCTTCTTCCGAGCAAAGGAAGAGTGCCGCCGGCGCGCAATCCTCGGCAACACCTGCATATCCCGCGGGTATGCCTTCCATAACTTTTTTGCTGTATTCCGGATCAGAAAGCGCCGCGTCGTTTCTTGGGGTAGCTATTACACCCGGGCAAAGATTATTTACGGTAATTCCGTAGGGTGCAACCTGCTTTGCCACGTTTCTGACAATGCTCATTTGCGCGTCCTTGCTTGCGGCGTATACCGCCATATCTACGTGGGGCTTATACTGTTGAACGCTTCCAACAGTTACTATACGTCCGAAATTCTGTGCCTTCATATGCGGAAAATACTTCTGCATAAGAGCAAGAGTAGCCGCAAAATTTACCGCCATCTGTGTATCAAGCTCGTCACGTGTTATCTCATCCCAATGCTTTCTGTATTGAACGCTTGCGTTAAGCACCACAATGTCAAGGTCACCTGTAACGTTATATATATAGTCAGCACAGTCTTTATCGGCAAGATTTTTTACCACGTAGTTTTTACAGCCTATCTCAGCCACAGCCTTTTTGCATTTTTCTTCGCTTGTCGCGCCGTGTATCCAAACCTCTGCCCCCGCTTCGTGAAAAGCTTTTGCGATAGCAAATCCGATTCCTTGGGTAGAACCTGTTACAAGCGCTTTTTTTCCTGTCAAATCAAACATTTTATCAGCTCCATTCTCTGTCGTTAGCCCACTCGCCGTTCCAGTTGTCGGTAGGCTCCCACTGTCCGGGGAATTTTGGGTGAATATGCTCCGCTATAAGCTCCTCGTTAAGCGACTCGATGCCTATACCGGGGGTATTGGGAACGTCTACGAATCCGTTCTTGAAAAGCGGGTTATCAATACCGTTTGCAAGGTCGTTCCACCAAGGAATATCAACTGAATGGAACTCAACCGCAAGCACGTTCTGAATTGCCGCCGCTGTGTGGATTGCCGCCATGCAAGCGATGGGGCTTTCAGCCATATGTATAGCCATTGCCACACCGTAGGTTTCGCACATATCGCCAAGCTTCTTGGTTTCAAGCGCACCGCCTATGGTAAGAAGGTCGGGATGAACGAGAGACACCGCGTGATTCTTCATAAGAGGCTCAAAATTCTTAGCAAGGTAAATATCCTCGCCTGTTGCAAGAGGAACATTACAAGCCGCAGAAATCTGTTCGTAATGCTTTGTAAGATGCCATGGCTGTATATCCTCAAGCCATGCGATATTATATTTTTCAAGGCGTTTAGCGAACTTTATGCAGTCCTCCATAGCCACGTGTCCGAAATGGTCGATAGCAAGCGGTACTTCATATCCGACCACGTCACGCACCTGCTTTACGTAATCCTCAAGCATATCCATTCCCTTTTCGGTAATGCGTATTCCCGTAGCGTAATGAGGAATGGTAAACACCTCGTAGTTTTTGCCAAGCATCATATCCATATCAATAGATCCGCTCTGATGCTGAATAGCTTTCATGGAATACTTCTGCATATCCTCAAGCATACCGAGTGGGGCGTTGAGAGTACCGGGCTCATCGTAAAGCAACTCAATGCCCAAGTCCATTTTTACTATGGAGAAGCCCATATCTATACGCTTTTGAATTGCGTGTCCCATATCAGTTCCTGTATGCTTACCATCAACATCGGTGTCTCCATACACTCTTACTTTATCACGGAATTTACCTCCGAGCATCTGCCAGAGCGGAACGCCCCATGCCTTTCCTGCCAGGTCCCAAAGCGCAATTTCGATACCCGAAACTCCACCGCCCTGACGGGAGGGACCGCCAAACTGCTTGATTCGTCTGAACAGCTTATCAACGTTGCAGGGATTCTCGCCTATAAGACGGCTTTTGAGCATAAGCGCATAGGTGGCACTGGAGGCGTCACGAACCTCGCCGTATCCAACAAGTCCTTGATTGGTATAAATCTTAATAAGCGGACAATGCTTGGGGGCACCCGTAATATTACAAACCCTTATATCAGTAATTTTGAGTTCGCTTGGATTGGAGCAAACGTTGACGTTTTCACTAATCATTTCATTAATCGTCTTAAAATTTTTGGAATTTTCCATTGACAAAATCCTTTCTTTGTTGCATAATATATACAGTTACATTTTTGTACTTTCAGTATATACCTAAAATCAGATTATTTCAAGCACAATATTACGATTTTATTACACTATATTTCGATTTGGAGCGGCATTATGGAAAACCAGATAAGAGTGATAAGCGCCGATTACAGGCTGGAAAACGGACTTTTCAGGCTTTATGAGTCCAATCCTACGTTTGTAAGGCGCAATTTTACAGAGCATCATCACACGGCAATTGAAATATCATATATAGCCTCGGGACAGGGAATGTATCGCATACATGGAAACGACGTTGAAGTAAACAAGGGGGACGTTTTTGTGTTTGGAACAAATGAAGTTCATTGGATATACGAAATTCACGAGCCTATGGTTTTACTTAACATTCATTGCGAGCCGAGATATATCTGGTCTCCTCAAAGCGGAATTTTTGACAACGCTTTGCTTGACCCGTTTTTTAACAGAGACAATGATTATTTAAAGCGCATTGAAGCAAGCGATCCTCTTTCGGCTCAAATTTCCGAAATAATCAAAAAGATAAAAAACGAGATGTCCCAAGCAAACACGGGGTACGATATTATGGCACGTTCTTACCTTTTTGAGATTCTCGTTCTGCTCTCTCGCCGCTACAACAAAGAAACACCCGCGCAAAGCGTGCGCGTTGGCAGGCTTAACGATATGGAGGCGGCTTTACGTTATATTGATGACAACATAACCGCTGACCTTTCTCTCGACGACATAGCCTTTAACGCAAATATGAGCAGAACTTATTTTTGTACCGTATTCAAAAAGCTGAACGGTCTATCGCCGTGGGAATATATCGGGCTTAAACGAATACACATGGCACGCAATCTTCTTGAAAAAACACCCAAAAGCATACTTGAAATTTCGCTCGAATGCGGATTCAACAATATATCCCACTTTAACCGCGCGTTTAAAAGTGCTACGGGCAGAAAGCCGTCGGAATACAGAAGCAAGTTTAAAGAACCGTCTTAAGCAAGACGGTTCTTTTATTATCTATTCTTCTTTATCATTTAAACAAGCTGTTTAACCCAAGTACCGCGTCTAACCAGTATAAGACCAAACATAGCTTTTACTATTTCAAGCGACTGACATATTAAGTACAGCCAGAATATATTTAGCGAAGTAAAATACCCAAGTATAGCGGCAGTAGGGATTACAACAACCCACATAAACACGCTGTCAAACAACATAGTTACAAACACCTGACCGCCCGAGCGCAAGGTAAAATACGACGCGTTGGCAAAAGCGTGCGCAGGCATTATCAAAGACGAAACCGTTATCATGTAGGACGCTATCTGACGAGCTTCGTCCGTCGTGTTGTACATTTTTGGAAAAAGAGAGGATATGGATACCAACAAAAGTCCCACGGCAAGCGAACAAACTACCGAAAAGGTTATCATTTTTCTGTCGGTATCCTTTGCTTCTTCAAGCTTGCCCGCACCGAGAAGGTTGCCGACAACGATAGATATAGCCACACCAAGTGCCATATATACGACGTTGAAAACGTTAGACAACGTAGTAGAGATATTTAAAGCGGCAACTACGCCTATGCCTCTTAAAGAATAACATTGGTTTGTAAAAGTAACTCCCGTCGCCCATAAAAACTCGTTTGCCATAAGCGGCAGTCCACGAACAACAATACTCCATACGAGGCTCTTAGGAATCCGAAATGATTTATACGCCCCGATTATAAAGTCAGCTTCCTTAGCATGACGGTGCGTCCAAACCGCTATTACGACAAGCTCTACAAATCTGGAAAGCACGGTGGCGATTGCCGCGCCCACCACACCCATTGCGGGCGCGCCGAAATGACCGAAAATAAGTACGTAATTAAACAGCAAATTTACAACAACCGCCACGATACTTGCCACCATGGGAACAATTGTTTTTCCCGTTTCTCGAAGCGTTGAACCGTACGACTGAGAAAGCGCAAACGGAATAAAGCCCCAAACTATAACCGAAAGATACTCTTTCCCGTATTTTAGCGTAAGCTCAAGGTCACCCTGTTGTTCACTTTCGTGCAAAAAAAGCGAGACAAGTTGATCGTCCATTCCAAGAAAAATCGCCACGCAAAGAGCAGATGCTACAGTAACTATAATCAATTTAAATCTGAACGTATTTCTTTTTCCCGCAACGTCACCCAAACCGTGAAACTGCGCGGTAAATATACCCGCGCTGGATATAGCCCCGAAAATAAGCAGATTAAACACAAACACGAACTGATTGACAATAGTAACTCCCGACATTGCCTCTGTTTGAAGTCTGCCGACCATTACGTTGTCAAGCATATTGACAAAATTTGTTATCCCGTTTTGCACCATTATTGGCAAAGCAACAGATAAAATCATCATATAGAATTTTTTATCGCCAAAGAATTTTTTCAGATTCATTTTATCACCTCAAAAAAAATAACACTAAATATTGTATACTAAAACGCCGATAATGTCAATAGCCTAACCTGTTATATTTGTTTTTTTAAAACTAAAAATCCGCCAATCAAGGCGGATTTATTTTATTTTTTCTTTTTGTTTAGTATAACTTCCGTTATTATCAGCGTTCCCGAAATCAAAATCACACCGCATGCTATAAGAATAGCGCAATTCATAAAAAATTCAGGGGGCATAACGTTAATTATTTCATCGGTAATTGGATTGAAAATCCAGTTATCTTTTCCCGGGAAAAAGACGGTGTGAAACGCAAAAAATGCGCTGTTAAAATCAATAAAGAGCATAAGCCCGAGAATTATCGGCACAACTATGGCTGCAACAGCTCCCCAAAACGCTGATGAAAACTTTCCAAATCTATACTTTTCTGCTATTCCATTTTTCTTCAATATGAGCAACACAGCGATAGCTATTGCGGAACCAAACAGAACGGCTGCATTCAGTGTAAACAGTGACTTACAGTCGGCAAAATGCGCCGCGCCATCCTCGGAATATTTCATAACCCCCGTGCCGAAGTCCTTTCCCGGCAAGGTAAGGAAATCAAGCACCTCGTCGTAAGCGTCTTTTATCTCCCCATAAGAATATCCGCTGTGTTCG
>JAZKYO010000102.1:0-11179 GCA_045612185.1 Eubacteriales bacterium | reverse complement strand
ACCCTTATTTCTTTGATAGAGGAAAGGATATTCAATATAGTATTTACCGCTTTCATCGGTGGTTTGAACGTATACGGTAACGTTGCCGTACTCTTTACCCGAGGTCGGCTCACTTACCTTTACGATAACGCCGTTTTCCACCGCGGTAAGCGCGGGTTCTGTGTATTCACCGTCAAGCGTTACGCTGTTTATGCGGACGAAATCACCACCGCTTATCTTCTTGATACTGAATGCGTGACTGCCGTCCTCAACCTCCGCAAGGAGAACATGATTTCTGCCTATGGGAAGTCTTATTTCGCTTGTCTTGCCGTCAACTGTAAGCTCAAATACCGATTCGTCAACACTCGCAAGACCTCGAGAAGAATCAAGGCTTATATAAACCTTGCCGCTACAGTTTGCATTAAAGTTGAATATCGCGCCTTGGTTATTAAACGCAAGACCGTTACCCTCATAGCTTTCGATTTCCGAACATTCAAAGAGCTCTTTGTTTTCGGAAACAACAGTTGCGTTGTACGCTTCGTCAAAATAGTGTCCCTTGTCGGAAAGCACAATTTTTGCACTTTCGCCATAGGTCTTGATACCGCCGACAACAGTATAGGGACGTGCCATTACGTAGCTGTTTTGAGCTAAGCCGTACGGAATACCCGTTATTGACACTACAGAAAAATAGTTGTAGCCGTACATTTCGGAAGCAGTTACGGTATCATTTCCAGCTTTTATGCTTGCGTAAATAGCCGAGCTGTTAACATCTTTTATTCCTTGCGAGACACCGCCCATATACGCCTCAAACTCAAAGCCCGCGGTGCTGTAATAGGGAGAATCTATGCCCGCGAGAAGTCTTATGTCATTTGTTGACTCTCCCTCTTGAAGAGCAACGATTTCAGACGTTCCCGAGTAGTTTGTATTGTATGCCGATGCCACAACGCTTACCGTAAATCCGTCGGCCGTGGTTTTCAATACCGATATGCTTTCATCGGTAGCGGAAAGTCTGTAGAAATCAAGGTCAGCTACCTGAATATTGGAAGCGGAGGTCATTTCGTCGCCGAAATACGGAACGAATCCGTCAACGTAGTATCTTGCCAAGCCTGTTACGTCATCATAGACGATAGCTATATTTGTGGGGTTCTCTGCGTCGGAGCTGATTTCTATCGCATTTTCGTTTTCGTCACGCAATACTACGTAATTGCCGTCAAGATCCTTGATATAAAGCAGACCGTCGTTTGCTTCTGTATAAACAAGACCGAGTGCACGTGTTGTGTTTTCGTTTGTTCTATTAAGTTCGATAAGCGGATAATAGCTGTCAGACATTGCGGAATAAGGAGTAAAGCTTATTGCCGATTCAATAACAGTAACACTGTTTTTAAGTGTGATGTCAGCTTCAAGCTCTTTCATTTCTGTTTTCTTTTCTCCGACAGATTTGATAGTCAAGGATTTAATATCAAGTGTTCCTTCCGAAAGGTCACCGTAATAAAAGCGTATGCGTTGATTGGGCGTATAGCGCTTACCCGATACACCGTTAAAACTGTTGGCTATATCTTTAGCAGGAGTTTTCCCTTCTGTATCAAGATACAAAAGCTGTCCGTCAAGGTAGAAGGATACAAGAGGTCTTGAAGCATCTATCTTAAAGCTTTCGTCATATATAACTTTAATTGTCTGCCAATTATCACCCGCCAAAAGTGCGGGAGAACCGTTCTTATAGTAAAGTGGTCTTCCTTTATTGGTGTCGTTATAGTGAGTATAGAGCTGTACGCTTCCGTCCTCATTCTTTTGTGCTTTGACAAGCGGCTGTGACGTTGCACTGCCCGAGGCATTTTCACGTCTTATAGTAAAGAAAGAGATTTTTTCTCCTACCTTATCGGGGACAACGTTCTTTACTTTGTGCTCAAAAGAGTAAACACCCGTAGCGCTGTAGGGGAAGAAGATATCTTGCCAGCCATTGCGTATAGTCATATTTACGTAGTCGGTGTCACCGTAGTTGGTCGTTATTGCTTCGCCCGATGCATCGTATTTTTTTACCAGGTTGCTGATATTAAAGTTGTTCGATTCAACGATAATTCCGTGCATTTCTTTGCTTGCATCGGTTACGATCGACTTGTCGTGATTGGCAAACGTGTAGCTTCCAAAGTTAATATCAAGGAGTGTTCCGTCTTGCTCCTTCACCGCATTTTCTGTCATAAATATTGGGTAGTTGCCCTCGTAAAGCTTGATGTTATCAAGAGAAGCCACAACGCTGCTTTTTGTATAGAACAAGCCTACGTATTCGCCGCGTCCGCCAACATTTGTGGATGTGAGTGTCATAACAGAGTATGCTTTTTGCGTTTGCTTTGTCGAATCGGTATACTCTACGTCGTAGTATGTAAGACCGTCGGTAGACTTGTATATGGTATGGTTAGCTGTTGTTGTGCTGTCAACCACGGTAAGTCCGCTTGTAGCAAGTGCAGTAACCGTCGTTCCGTCTACCGTATAATCGGTTATTGAAGATATATCATATCCGTTAAGCGTTCTCTTACCTGTAGAGATGTTCCAAGTGTATATATCCTTAGGCTCTGTCGCACCAACGTATTTGCCATCTATGTAAAAGGCATAGGTTCTTCTAAGTGTGATTGGAGATGCCGTGGTTGACGAATTAAAGCTTCCAAATTTATCTGCGTTTGTCATATCGTTTACGCAAAGTACCGCTATGTGCGTCCACTCGTTGCCGCTTACGTTGACTCCCGCGATACGCTTTGAGGTATCCTTCGCGGTATAAAGATTTCCGTCTTTGTCTAAATAAAGAGCATAAGATATATTTCCCAAGCCTCCGTCTTCATAGGTGACTATAGGAAGAAGTGAGGACTCACCATGCGTGGTATTCTTTATGTCAAATTCAATAACCCACGATGAGGAGGACAAAAACTGATACTGTTGGTCTTTAATTCCGAACCAGTCACCGTTTGACATTTTCAGATAGGAGTTTCCGTTTTCTTTGGCTTTCACCAAATTAGTATTTCCACTCACAAAAATATGCGAGCTGTCTGTTTTTATTTCGGTATCTTGTTTTGTTGCAAGGTCTGTTAAGCTGTTAAGTCCCTCGAAATTGTTTTGATAGTAGTATCTGAGCCCCTCGGGAGTTGCTATTTGATACATCTTTATGTCATCAATATCAAAGCTCCAGCTTAAATTTGTTACACCTACGCTCAGAAGCTGAACAGAGCCTGTGCTTGAGTTTACAAGAGAGAAGTCCTTTGCAAGAAAGCTGTCATTCCAAGTTTTGGAGACATAATCTTTCGTTCTGAAGTCGGTGGTTATTCTTGCACTTTCAACTATGGGAGTTCCGTTTATGTACACACTTACAGTATTCGTATTATCATACCAACGGACAGAAATATCGGTAAACTCTCCCGACACGGGGGTGTATACAGGGTTGATTACAGGAACGTCAACGTTTGCAACGTAGATTCTTCCCATTCCGTCAGTTTGGAGAATTGCTTTGCAGGTCGCACTTCCGCCCCTGCGTATCTCGACAAGATTTATTTTCTTTGTGTCAGCAGAAGTTCCGTTAGCTCTGAATTTGAAATCAACAGCAACGGCATTGGCAAGGATTTTTGTGCCTAAAGGAAACGTTCCTATTCTCGCACCGCTTGTACTGCTTGCTTTGTCAAAGGTCTGGTGCAGATATGCGTTGCCGTTTTCATACATTATGGTGGACGTACCGCCATTAGTTGCGTTAAGCGAACCGTCGTTTACGGTGTTACATTTCAAGCCATCGGCAGTCGTAGCGGTTGCGCTTTTGAAATATGCATCGTAGCCGGTAAATCCGCCGCTTTCATAGTTTTCAAAGTCGTAGTGATAGTAGTAGTCACCGTACTCGGGCAGAGTTTGCTCTGTTTCGGCGAATGTTGGGATGTACAGCATGGGCAGTATCATAAGAACAGCCAGTACCAAAGCCCAAAAGCGAGTGATGTTTTTCATGTTTTTCTCCTCATTGTTTTTTGTCAATTATTATTATACATGTATTATTATACATAACTTTTTGAACGATGTAAAGTTTAAAAAAAAAGCCAAATAGATATGCAAGCTATTGTTTCGGATATGCAATAATTTTGATGTTATTAGAAATAACTGCTTTATTATAGCACACCGCAAAAAACGAATAAAAGTCAAAAGCGATGATGAAATAGCCAAAAGCGAACCTTGGGGATATCAAATTTTGCTTAACTGAGTACTAAAGCTTTTTGCCAGTGAGTGGTAATTCTTTATCATTATATATATACCTCTACAAATCCATACACAAAAAACGCCTCTCCGACCACGGAAAAAGGCGTAAAATCAGAAAAACCGTCCAAAAACCGTCCAAAAAATTCGGTCTAACCAGGAATAGACAGGAATGGCGGAAAAATAAAAAAAGAGCCTTGATACCATGAGTATCAAGGCTTTCTTTGGCAAGTTGCACCGATTTAGATATCCAATCTCTTAAAAATTTTTCGTTTTTTAAGGGATTTCACATAAAAACCTTGGCTATCACCGTCAGGAGTGCATTGGAGGATAAGGTAGGATATGCCCGTGGGACAATCCACAGTCATCTTCACCTTAAAGATGGGCTTCTCATCTATAAGAATATTTGCCACTGCTTTTTCAGTGTCATAGTCGATATTGACCACAACAAATTTTTCGCCCACATCTGACTTGTCAAGCTCAAACCAGAAGGGTGACTGATATGCAGCGTAGGGGTCGCAGGTGTTGTACCAACGATCAGAAAGTATAAATCTTGCTGATTTTTCCGTAATCTTCAGTTCAATGCTTACTCTGCCCTGCTTCGATGCGGGGAAATTCCAACAGGCTCCGCCGATATCATTAATGAGGCGGTCATCATGATGCTTGGAAATGCTCAATACTTCACCGTATCCGCCGTCAGGGTCAGGCATAGGATAGGCGTTATAGGTGCGATTCCAAGCACAGTGACCATTACCCACTTCTGCACAATGACAACCCGATATGCTTTTAAGGAAGGTGTGGGTGGTAAGGCCGCCTATTCCCTTGAGGAAATCCTCGGCTCTTTCGGTTTCGTAGAGCCAATTTATATCGAAAATGATGAGTCGACGGGAGGCTTTATTCTGGCCTACCGAAACCAGAACCTTATTAAAAGGCAGCTCAAACGCCTGATACTGATGAACGCTTTTATCGAGAGAGGATTTTGCACCTCCAATATAACGAAAATCAGAATGGTTACGGGCTTCATTTAAGATGATTTCGCGGTAGCCGATAAAGTTTTCGCCGTCCTCGGTGATTGCAGCATGGGCGGCGTCGCGGTTTGTAAAGGCATTTTCGCCTGTGCCGGCTTCTACGCACTCGCCTGCGTATGGCATGGTCGCCTTGTGATTAGGCTGAGCCAAGGGCTTTGTGTTATTCCAGAAGGTGATTATTCTGCCATCGGTAAGGCGGAGCAAAAAGGCGGTGGTGTCGGTGCCGTAGAAGGTGGAAGGCTCAGGTGTTGTCCAACTGTCGCCGCCATCATAAGAATAGGACTTGTAAAAGCAATCCATGGGGGTGCGGATTATCATCATCATTTTATCCTTGTTAAGCTCCACAACATAAGGTTCACATCCGCTTCCTTTGCACCAGCGAAGCCCTTTATGGGGGAATACCGTTTCAAAATTGTGGGGAGCAGGAAATTCTCGCCTTTCCCAGCTTTTACCAAAATCGTCAGAATAGAAAAATACAGGATTACCGTTAAGCTGTGTAGTGAACCAGATGCGATCGGTGAAAAATGACTGCTGGGGAAGGAAAGAGTCTATATATCTTTCATCGCTGAGCTTTGTTACTTCAGGATTGGAGTCATCCGGACCGATGTGCGAACGGTAAACATAAAGCCCGCTATCTATTCCTTTGTTATTGTTGTAGGTGTCGCAGACGGTGATATATATTCCGGCCTTTTCGAGATAGGTGCAGGAATTCATTTTTCCGTGGGAGTATTTTATGCTCCATGAAAGTCCACAGTCGGTAGATGAAAGATACGCTGCTTGTCCGTCCTGAGCAAAATGGCGGCTTGCATAGAGAGTGCCGTAAGAGCGTATTTCGCCGTCGGGCAAAATGCAAATATCTCTTCGTGAGTCGGCAAGAGGTATTTCCACTACCGTAGGCTCCCAAATGCGCTTTAAGATATCTTTCTGGTCTTCAGTAAGTCGATTTTCAAGATTTTTAAGGTAGCTATACATAAAAACATCCCCTTTTTGAGAATTTCCGGTAATACGCGAGTCCTTTGTGTTTTCTCACAATGTTTTCTTTTATTATACCAATGTAAAGCAAAAAACGCAACGCTCTATCATAGATTTTTGATTTTTTACCCTTTCATTATTCGACATTACTAATTACTTCCTAAACGCTTTATTCCCTTCGGTCGTAGCGTTTGGAGGTCGATGGGGGTACTCCTGTCTGATCCTATAACAAAGAAAAATTGGAACTAAGCCTAAAGGTCTAATTCCAATTATTTTTGGTTGCGGAGGCGGGATTTGAACCACACGACCTTCGGGTTATGAGCCCGACGAGCTACCAGGCTGCTCCACTCCGCTATATTAATGGTGCCGGAAACGGGAATCGAACCCGTACGATACTTTCGTATCACGGGATTTTAAGTCCCGGGCGTCTGCCAGTTCCGCCACTCCGGCGAACTGTTGCTCATACATTGTATCACATTCAACTCGATTTGTCAAGTCTTTTTACCAATTTTACAAAAAATTAATTTTTTTATTGACTTCCGCACGTTTATATTATATACTTTTATTGTTAGAATTATTCCCTTTTGCGAGGTTTTTATGAGATTTTTTACCGACACCGAGCGTTACGTTCCTATTTTTAACGGCGCGATTGAGCGTTGCAGAGCTATTGACGACCATTTTATAGTTTTTGACCGCGCCGGAAATATTATTTTCACTCGCACCTGCGAGCCAAAGCTCCGCGAGTGCAAAAACTTTTTCGAGCTGACGAGCGAATCGGACGCCGACGGCATTATCTCGCTTTGCACCTCCTTTGAATTGCGTCATTTAGTACTTGACACCGCACTTGGCGGCGCGGTGGTTTTTACCGAGCTATTCGGCATCAGCGGCTTACTGTTTGCCGTCATTCCGCTTGCGGGCAAGGAATGGGTATTTGAATATTTTAATCAGGAAAGCTGCCGCCACGCTACGCTTTTGGGCAGTGCGGCATCGTACGCTGTTCCGCGCTGTAACGAGGGCGAGCTTAAGCGCGCGAAAAGTGCCATCGAAGCCGCTGACGGGGCTATTTCCTGTGCCGAGATTACCGCGGCGCGATACGGCTTTGGCGCTTCGATTGGCAAATATCTTGCCGAGCGGATATTGGCAATCGCAGATTTTATCGGTTGTGTGGGCAAAAGCAGTACCGAGCTCGAAATATTGCCGAATCTGAGTAATTTCAGCGCTGAAATTTTCAACCTTTTCACGCTTCTTACCGTGGCGTTTGCGCGTGAATACGGCGAGGACAGAAATTTCAAGGCGACTGTGGGAGAGACCGAGGGTCACCTTTGGGTTTCCTTTTGCATTGGTGTGGGCGAGGATTTCACGCTATACAGAAACGGAGCTTTGCGCCACGGCATTTTGGCGTTTTGCGAGGATCTTGCCTCCTCCCGAGACACCGTTTTCGACCTTTCACACCGCAAAGAAAGCAACAGTCTTATTATCTCATTCGCTCCCGAGTCTGACAGATTTATCAACAGAGTCATCAAGCAGAGCATTCGCGACATGATAAAGGATTTTTGGGAAAACGCCTTATAAAACAAGGCTTCGCAAGCAACACTTGACAAAAGCAAGCAAGAATTGCTTGACTTTAGCAAGTAAAGGCATTATAATTTAATTAACAAAATCACAGCAAAGGAGACGAAAATGAAACCGATTTTTGCAATTGACCTGACAAACGACAAAAAGAACGACAAAACCAACGGCGACGAGTTTATCGTCCGCACGGTATCGTCATACAACAGCGAAAACCTTGAGGAAAACCGAAAGGATCTGAAAGACACCATAGAAAAATCCAAGCTTCCCCGCCCTCTCCGCATTCTGCGCTCGGTGTGTATGTACGTTGGATTTTTCGTATTAGTGCTGACGCTGAAGCTGCTTATAGAGCACGGCGCGTCGGAGTTTTCACACTTTTACGGCAACGCGCCTTACGTATTCTGGATTGGCGGTGTGGCGGCAGTTGCGTGGATTGCACTGTCGGTGCTTTCGGGAAAGCGGAGCAAGGAGGTGCTTGACAGCACCGAAGCCGAGCAAACCGCCGAGGAGTTCGTCCAAAGCCTTGACGAGGTTTACGCGGAGCTTGGCGTGCCCGATAACTCGGTCACGGTTGACGTTCTCGGTTTCCGTTACGTAGTCAAAAATGGCGAGATAGCCGTTAAGTCCTACCCTCTTTCGACGGTCACTCACGCCAACGTGGAGGTAGAAGCCTTTGTCGAAAACGGCAGTTTGTTTATTGCCGACGTGGAGCATTGCTTTGAGCTTCCCCTCTCCGAAATTACCGCAATAAGAACGGTAAAAAAGACGGCAATTCTTCCCGAATGGCACAAAGACGAGGAACCCGGCAGCCAAAAATACAAGCAATACAAGATAAACGTTGACAGATACGGAAACGTTTACGTAAAACCGCATTATTTTCTTGAAATATATCATTTCGGTGAAAAATACGGTCTTTACTTCCCTTCCTACGAGCTGCCGATTTTTGAGGAGCTTACGGGTCTTAAGGCGGAGGAATAATCATGAAAAAAGCTTTGTTGACATTCGTTATAGCCTTGGTTTGTCTGCTGGCGGCTTGCGGAGCTGAGCCCGCGCAAGTAACCGAGGCCCCCGACACAAACCCGCCCGAAAGCGGCACTTCTGCCGCGCACGAGCACAGCTTTGGTGGGTGGGCAACCAAAAAGGTTGCCACCTGCGCCGAATACGGCGAGCTTGTGAGAACCTGCTCGTCTTGCGGCGAGCGCGAGCTGAAGGTCACCCCAAAAAGCGACGAGCATCTTGTAGTTAAAAACGAAGGGCGCGCCCCCACTTGCAGAACTACCGGCTTGACAGAAAGCTCGTATTGCTATTTTTGCCTTATCGTAATCGAACCTCCACAAGTCGTAGCCAAGCTTGATCACACCGTTGTAATTGACAAAGAAATTCCCGCGACCTGTCAGAAAACGGGGGCTACCGAGGGCTCGCACTGCGGTGTGTGCAATTCTCCCCTTACCGTACCTCAAACCATCCCGAAATTGGAACACAAATATAAAAACAATATTTGCACGATGTGCGGAACTAACAAAGAAAGCGCCGAGCAGGCAGAATGTCCGCACGTATACAGAGACTGGCACAACGTAAAAACCGCCACCTGCACGCAAAACGGCGAGCAAATGAGAGAGTGTCGTAAGTGCGGCTATCAGGAAACAAAGCAAACCGAAAAGCTTGGGCACAACTACAAAAACGATGTTTGCGCCAACTGCGGAGAGAAAAAAGCCGGCACGGGTGGTACTGCGACCACACAATGCAATCACAACTTTGTCACAGACTCAATAAAGCCCCCGTCTTGCGCAAAAGAGGGCGAGATTGTTTCAAAATGCACAAAATGCGGCACAAAGAAAACCGAAAATTATCCCAAAGACGCTCATACCTACAATCTCGGTGTTTGCACTAAGTGCGGAGCGGCTGAGCCGAAGCCACAATGCAATCACAATTTCAGAACCGTAATAGAGGTAAAGGAATTGACCTGCAAGCAAAACGGCGAATACATTCTCAGGTGCAGCAAATGCGGCTTGGAAATGCCCAAATCGGTAACAAAGCTCTCTCACGTCTATGAAAACGGAGCTTGTGTCAACTGCGGCACGGCAGAGCCCGCGTGCGACCACACCTACACGCATACCCAGAAGAAGCTTGAACCAACCTGTATGCAATACGGCGAGTGGATTACCAGAGGAACTTGCAAATTCTGCGGAGATTTTTCCGAGAAAATAAGCTACATCGCCAAGCTTGACCATTTGTATAATGGTATCACCTGCGTTAACTGCGGATACGGCGGATACACTTGCAAGCACAAATACCCTCCCGTATGGACTGTAACAGAGCAGCCCACCTGCACGGAGCGTGGCAAGGAAATCAGAATTTGCACCAAATGCAACGTGCCCGAGGCAAAAAGCATTACCGAGCTTCCTCACAAATACAACAGTAGCGGCGTTTGCACCGTCTGCGGCGGGAAAAAGCCGTAATCTATAGCACTTGACAAATCCGCATTTTAGCGGTATAATTTACCTAACGAGATTTTAAGAGGTAAATGATGATAAAACTTATAGTAAGCGACTTTGACGGCACGCTTTTGCCCTACGGCGAAAGCCGTGTTTCGGAGGCGGTCAGGCAACGTCTGAAAAAGGCTATTGAAAATAATATTACCGTGGCGGTGGCGTCGGGGCGCACCTACGGCGAGCTTGCGGCGCTTTTGCCCGAGTTTGCCGACAGCGTATACTTCGTTTGCTGTGACGGCGCGCATTACGTGAAGGGCGGACGCTCGCTGTACGAAAGGCAGATTGAGCATGCCGACTTAAACGGCTTCTTTGCCGAAAAGAGTGATGGCTTCTCCTTTATTCTTCACGGTGCAAATCGCAATTATTCGGTAGGAAACATACCCGACGAGGCAAAGCTTTTCAACGCCGTTCCCATTACGAGGATTGGCGAGGTAAAAGAAAAGATTTTCAAAATCACCTCGTACGGCAAGGAGCTGAAATTTCACTCCTATTCGGGTCTCCGCACCCATTGGGACGGCGGAAAAAACAGCATGGCGCAGTTTGTGAACCGATTTGCCAACAAGGGCGCGGCTGTTTCTGACCTTCAGGTAAGGCTTATGCTTACCAAGTTTGACACCGCCTGCATAGGCGACAGCGGAAACGACGTGGCTATGGTAAAGAACGCCAAGCTTTCGTTTGCCGTCGGCAACCGTTCCGCCCATCTTGCGGAGATTTCCGACAGACAGGTGGCGCGCGTAGAGGACGCCTTTGACGAGATATTTTCTGATTGATAAAAAGGACTGAGTTATAGAGCGTCACTCTAAAGGAAAGTTTTAAAAAATACGGCACATCTCGCAAGAGGTGGGCCGTATTTTTGCATTTGTGTCCACAAATGCAGTGCTTGTCAAGAAATTTGACAAGTTATAGATGAATAATAAAAAAGGC
>JAZKYO010000101.1:0-71161 GCA_045612185.1 Eubacteriales bacterium | reverse complement strand
AGTTGTCTAATGCCATTATTTCTTACCTCCTGAATGTAAATTGTTGGTAAACCTTTTTCATCAAAAATTACTTTATCAACGAAAAAACGAGATTTCCTTTCAAAAAGTATCTCTTTTTCAGAATTATCTCCAAAGCCGTCAACATTTTTGCCGTTTGTGCTTTGAATTATCATATGAACAACATACTCTCCGTCAACAGGATACCCCTCTGTTGCCGTAGAAGTCGATGTATAGGCAGGATATATTATCATTGCCCCCTCTTGGTGCGCCTTAAGAAACCGGGCAAATTCTTCTTTGCCACCGTTATCATCAAATCCAATATTTCGGTATACTATTCCCTCATATTTAGGCAATTTTTTTAATGCACTGTCAAGATTTAATACCATATCCTTATATTTTTCGGAAAGCTTATCAATGTCCGGATTTTCACGAAGCAAGACATTTAACATATAACTTTGCCCGCCTTTATAATACATCACCGCAGCCTCTTCAGCCCACGTTAGTTCATATGACTTATTTTTATTATACTCCTCTTCGCCAAAATTGTCAACACCGTCGCCCACCATCGCCCTCGCCTCACCCTTGGTGTAGTGCGAAGGCTTTTTCTCAGCCGTCTGGGATTTTGCCTCATCTCCGCTGTCAGAATCTTCTTTGAAAGAAAATTTCCCAGAAGGTGTTGACTTTTCGGAGTTTTGTGGTATACTATTAGTGAAGAGATTTGTATTGTCGGAAATCGCTGGCGATTCTTTCGTCCGATTATGGGCATTCAACATCTCTTCTCTTTTTATATCCAAATATTTTTCTTCTGAAACTTTCCATGCGGTTTTCATCTTTAGGGATTGGCTATTACTTGACACCATCTCCACGACAATATAATAGCCATCTATTCCACGAACACCAAATTTTAGCTTTGTTTGAGTTTTATACCTTTCTACCGCTAAAACCTCAGCGTTACCATCGATTTTTTTAGGGATAGATATCAATTCATTCAAGCCTAAATCCATATCTCCTTGAGTCTTAGCCTGAAGATGCTCTTGATAAATATGGTAAATATCGTCCGAAGAAAGTTCCAAAAACCAATTTTCTACAACCAATATACCATTGGTAAAATCGGCTATTTTATCACTTAACGCTTTGGGAATAATCGAATATCCCTTGGTAATGTTAGAAGAATTCTCGGTTGAGTCGATAACAAAAGCCGCAATCTCCGCATCACTTTCCAAAAGAGCACTACCGGTAGATTCTTTTAGCCGCTGTTTTTTGTGAATAACATGCCCCGTTTTTCCTGTTTTATAATACCGCGATATATCATTTTCCGTAAGTTTTTGGATAAATACTTCTTTTTCAGAATAACTTTTTCCATTAACCTGCATATTTTCTTCATTCATGCGCGTTACGGGCTTTTCTTTTTCCTCATCAACCGCAACTATCTTGCCGTCCTTAAATTGCTTTCCCACCGCCGCAATAGCGTCAAGGTACATCTTTTCAGCCTGCATAAGCCGCTTGTGTTCTGCCTGCGCCGCAGGGTCTCCTATGCGCCCAAAAGCCTCTTTAAGGTCCTTTATCTTCCCGATAATCTTCTCAGCAAGCGAAGCGTCGGTACGTATAATTTGGGCAATAAAGCCCTCAGTACCAAGTAACATCTCGGTGGCGTGCGCCGCCACCTCTTGACGGTACAACTTGTAAACTGCAAGCTCATCGGCAGTAGCCGTTCCTTCTTTAACGTGCTTTACCAAAGCCTTCATTGCTTGACGGTCAAAATTGTATCCTTTTTTGCCAAGTACGGCTTTCATGGCCTTTGAATCAAGCCCCAAATCCGACTCCAAAAATGAAGCGAGCCTGTCGTACTCCTCACTGCCCTCCGCAAAGTGCATATTTTCGTGCACAAACGTGCCCGCCCACGCTCCGTTTTCAAGCGTGTCAGCGGTTATATAGGTAGCGCTCCCCACCTGCCTGCCGCTAAACTCGTTGCTCGCCTCTGTAACAACCAAGCCTTTTCTTATGCCGCTTAGCTCGCTAAGTACCGCATTCGCCTTTTTCAGTTTTGTAAAGGCAGATTTTCCCTTCTCGGTAAGCTCACCGCTAAATACAGAAACTTCCTTTACGTCGTCACCCACCGAGGCCTTAAGCTCCTCGTTAAGATCCGCAAGCTCGCGCGCTATTCTTTCTTCGTCCCCTCTGTCATCAATGGAATAATAGCGCTTGTCAAATCTTGTGTCATTGCTTTCAATCCGATTTTTAAAGTTTGCAATAAGACTTCCATCCGTCTCAAACGCATCGCCAAGACTATATTGCGAAATCACCCTTGCCCGCTGTTCGTCGCTCATAGCGCCAAGCACCTTTTCAATCGCCTTGTAATCCTCCGATATGCGGCTTCTTATCGTAGCCTCCTGCTCACTGTCAACGTCACCCTCAAGCTCCATGCTTGAGGCCTTTTCTTTGTTGCTTGAAATATCGTTAAGCAAAACCTCAACGTCACCGGCTTTAACTCCACCGCGCGCCGCGTCGTAAGCACCACCGAATATAACCGATATAGCCGCGCCCGAAAGCCCCGCCTGCGCCAAGCCGGTCCAATATTCGCGATCACCGTATTCAGAAAGCGCATCCGCGCCCTTGTATATGCTCTTCGTAAGAGGCGAAACCCCCTCTGCCACAATCTCCTCGGCAGCCTCGCCAAGCGCGTTAACAGCGTATCGTCCAATACCGGTCTTTACCTTGGAGCTTATAACGTTGTCCAAAAAGCCGCCGCCCATAAACCTCTCAAGCCCACCGCCAACAAGCTTTTCGGTAAGCATCTCAACACCGCCCGAAACCAGACCGTACCCAAGACCTCTGTAATATTCCGCGCCGTCCTTGTAAGCCTCCTCGGTAGAATTGCCCGCCGCCTGCGCGCCTATTATATACATACCCGCACCGGGAGCAACCGCGCTTACCGCCACAGCAGGAAGCATACCGCCCACAGACTTAAGCGTCGAGTCAATAAATCCGTCCTCTTTTATGTAGCTGTCCTCTTTAACCTGCTTACGCCTACCCTTATCGTACCAATCGCCGACGTGGTCCTTTTCTATAAACCCCTGCACGCCTTCGCGGAAATCATCGGAGAATAAACCGCCAACCGCGCCAACACCCGCCGCCGCAAGGTCAACAATGCCCTCAATTCCCTTAAACATCCCCTCTCGCGCACTTTGGTATAGGTGCCTGTCGGTTGCCGCAATTCGTTTCACCCCATCCCAAAAGCCGTCGGAGGAGGCTTTCGCCTCCTCCTCTTCTTTGGGCGCCTCAATCATAGCCTGTTGATATTTGTAAAGTGGATTTGTCTTGGCTTTAGCCTCTGCCAACCGCCTGTCTTTTTCCGCCTTAATTTCTTCCACCCTTTTCGCCATTTGCGCCTCCTGTTATTTCTTATTATTGCACTGCCTTTTTGTTCATAAGCACCGTCATCACGGCATTGTATCCCTCGGTGTGATGCTCTGAGTCAATCTCCACCACCGTGCCGTTGTCGTTTTTAAAATACAAATCCTCTCCGTACAAGAAGAATTTATTGTTTGCGACGTTGTTTGCCGCCTTAACGATTTCCGTTTCATATACGGGCCCAAGCGAATCTATTTTATACGGTTTGTCACCTATCTTAATATGAAACGTGTCGTCAGTCCACTTTCCCACCTTGTTTTGCTCAAAAGTTATGCCGTCATCCGTAATAACCTCAACAGAGGCGGCATCGATTACTCCAGCCGCGTCGTACTCAGCCTTTTTAGCCTCAACAACACCGTCCCATACCGCCTTTACAGACTCGGGCAGACCTGCGCTGAAACCGTCGTAAGCCGCTTGAATATCTTCGGCGGATTGGTAAGAGTTGTCGGCAAGTCCCTTTGAAAACGCTTCAAGTGCCGCCTGGGTCTCCGCCTGCTTCTTTAAAGCGTCATTCTCCGCCTCAATTTTTGCCGCCTCGTCCTCAGCCGCAATATATGCCGCCAGCTTGTCGTCACGTGCCACAGCCCCAGACCCATATCTTGTCGCAATATCGTTCATCGTCTGCGCGTATACCGTTTCCGCGTTCCTGAGTCCCGCGCTCTTTGAACGTTCAAGCTCCGAAAGCGCGTTAATGTACGCCGCCTTGGCGTCGGCATGCGCCGAGGAGTAATCCCCCGAAATACCGGCTAAGGTGTTGTTGTGCTCGTTAGCCGCCTCCACGTATGCTCCGCTACTCGTTCCCACGCCCTTAAGCCCCAAAGTCTTGAGCTTGTCGGGAAGGTATTTCAAAAGCTTCGCGTAGTTGATATTCGCGCTTTGCTCCGCCCTGTTGCGTTGCCTCTGCAGCTCAGACGTAACCTTGCCATAATTCTTTTTCAATGAATCAGCCGCCGTGCTGTACGCCCCCTTAGCCTCGTTTACAGCCGCCTTCTTTGCAAGCATAGCCCTGCGCTCCTCAAGCCCCCGAGAAACGAAATCGTCCTGCTCTTGCCGTGCCAATACCGACTTGTATGAGTCAAGCGAGGACGTGCCGTTTGGCGCACCTCCGCTTTCCATAAGCTTTTCAAATTCTTTCTTGTAATCTTCAAACAGCTTCCCCATCGGTAACCTCCTCGTTTTTATTCTGTGAAACCTCAAACTCCTTCAGCTTGCCCGTAAGCAAAGCCAATCGCTTGCAGTAATCGTTTGTCATAAAGAAATACGCCTTCTGTGACTGAAAGTAACCGCTTGCGCAAAACATACATACCTGAAATATTTTCCAGATAAGGTCCGCTACCGATATCCCTGCAAGCATCGATACGGTGTAATAGCCGAAAATCAATCCAATAAGTACCTTGCTTATCGCATCCTTTATAAGAATACCAAGCTCATACTCGTCAATGTCCGCGCCAAAGTTGAACGGATCTCCCACCTTGCCCTTTCCTCCCGTCAGTACACTTGCCGAAAGCGGTGTGATTTTGCATTTAAGCGCCTTGGTGTAACAATCAAAACGCGCTTTTTCCCTCTCGCTGTCTTTCTTGGTTTTGCATTCCGCACAAACGAAAGGCTTTGCGATTCCGCGCTCGTCAAAATAATCGTCGTAACGCATTGAGCAGGAAGCCAATATCTTGGTGCGCTCACGGCGCAGAGCCTGCGCCGTTTTAAAATCACACCAATCGTCAAGCGCGTCGGCATATGGCTCTATCCTGAGTACCTGCTCCCCGTGAGCCTCCCGCGCCTCCTTAACACGACTGTCCTCGTTCCCCTTAACAATGCCCTGAAGCGAAAACCCACTTGTAAACACAACGCCCACAACAAAGCACAGCGCGCCGTCTCCCACAATCTTCAGAACGCTCTTTCCCGTTTCCGAAATCTGTAACAGAGAAGTGGCAACGTAAATAAGCGCGATAAATAACAGCATTATGTAGCCGGTGTTCTTTCTGAAGAACTCGCGCAGCTTCTCACCGTCAAAAATATTGTCCTCGTTCATATGCCCTTAACCTCGTCGGCAGTCTCGCAAACAAGCAGCTGCCTCTCTTTCTTTTTAACTGTCCGCGCAAAAATCAGCTCGTCGGCGACCACACTTGCAAGATATACGGTGGATATCACCAAAAGGTCAGCTAAAAGCGGACGCAATAACCAACACAAACCGCAAAAGACAGCAGCGCCTATAAGCCTGCCGGGTATCTTAAGCTTGCCAAGCGCGGCAAACGCGAGAATAATAATCATCGCAATACCGCCCACGGTAAGCTTTAACCCGTCCCCGATACTTGTAACGTAGTGCCCAAAGTTAATAAGAAGATAACAGCCAAGCGGCAAAACCGAAACCAAAAAGCTGAATATACGCGCCCAAAAGAGCGCTCTTTTAGTTTTCTTCGTCTTTTGTGATGCCATTGCCGCCGCCCCCCAGCTTTAATATCTGCGCCGCAAAGTTTTTCTCAATAAGCTCGTCCATGTTTCCAAATGCAAGCCGCAATATTTCAAGAGTGGAATCCAGCTCACCTTTAAGCTCACCAACCTTGCCGTTAAGTAATTGCACCTCCGCCTTTAAACCCTCAACCGATGCGCTTGCCGCATTAAACTTTTCCCCCGCTTCGGTTGTCGCGCCGTTGGATTTTCCAAGCTCCTCGGTAGCGCTCTTAAACTCCTCGCTTGCCTCCCTCAGTTTTTTGAAGAACGGAAGGAGAATTCCTAACACCGTGCTCACAGCCGATACCGCAAGCACTACCCACGGAATAATTTTTCCGTTTATAAAAGCATCCCAGTCACTCGGTGTCATACTTGCGATTTGCCCGACCCACCCCAAGAAGCCTCCTTCAGAGTCAATATTCTCAGACGTCTCGTAATTTCCCGAATCGGGAACCGTCGCTAAAGTATCAGCCGCCTCAGCCCCCGCGGGAACACAAGCCACCAAAACGAGAAGCGAAAGAAAAATAATAAACAGCCGCTTCATTCGCCTATCACCTCCGCCACAACCCCGTTCTTGGCGTCAATCGCCGCCTCGATTTCTGCAAGATCAGCCTCAGAAAGTACCCCTCGGTGGTGCCATTCAGCCGCAACATGTATTACCACGTGGTCGCCCCACTCGCCTATTGCGGCACGCAAACCCTTCATTACAAACCCTCTCAATTTAGTTCCCATTATAATATACCTCCCATAAGTATTACCGCCTGCTGTAATTCAGCAAACGCCTTGTTAATATCTCTGTTGTATTCCACCTCAATAAGCGCTCCTGGCGTGTCGGTGGTAAGCGTCGTCGTGGGATATATCGACTTGATATCATCCCCCACCGCGTACTCAACAGGCTCCATGTACGGCTCGTATTCTGTGGATGTTTCGCCTATCTCTACTTGAAAATCTGTATAGATACTATATTCACCATCATTAACGGCAGACTGTGTATAAATTTTTAAATATACATCTTCATACTCCAAATCATTTGGAATAGTTATATTTATAACGCTTGCGTTTGATGTATTATCTGTGCCACTAATAGTAACAGTTTTTATATACGGGAAGTCTGCCTTTTCCACTCTTTCAAATACACCATTGCAAACATATAAAATGTCTGCCGTATTAGAGCCTGTGCCGGTTTTACCAATCCGTTTAATAGTTGCTGTAATAGTCTTTCCCTTGTAATCTTTATATTTACCGAGATATATATTGGCTCTTGGAAAATACACAGACCCACCACTTTTGGCAATCTTAAACGTTTTAAAATCCAATTTTTCAACATCAGCATAGGCTATAACCATATCAGCATCAATATTAATTTGATTCTTCCCCTGCGCCCTCACCTTCACCGCCTCTATATCAGCTATATAAGGTGTGTAAGCTGTGGCGGTTGTGCCTTTTTTTAACATTGGATATACTACAAAATCAACTGTCATTCCAACAGCTATTGACAATTCCAAATTACAGCGTTCTTGTTTCTCTAATTTAGCAATAACACCATTGCCATAATCATATCCAAAGGTTTTCTTTGTTTCAGTTCCGTAAAATTCCCAATAATATGTTGATTTACTTCCACCAGCTGGTATACCAGATAAAGTATAAGTACCTTTGGGTATTACCATGTATAAGCTTATAAAGGATCTACCAGTTCCATCGTTTGTGCCGTATATATGAATACCACCATCATTTTGCTTTTCAAAAGTAATTCCTCTGTGTGTTGTGATAGGTGTAAAATTGGGTATATGTAATAAATTCTTACTGCTAACATTAACCCCCAAACTGTGTTCAAGCTCGCTGACATCATGCAACACAACCGCCTCACCCGAAGCCGAGCCTTTAAGCGCCCCCGCCACACTTTCCGACAGTGCCGAAGGCGCAAAGTCCGAAACCTTCTTGCCCGAACCCATAACCTTGCCCCCGCTTATAACGGGAATCTCACCGTCAGACACCACCGCGCCGAACTGCGCCACCTTTTCAGCGGCTACGCCTGAGTCAACAAAAGTCTTTTTCTCGTCGTCCCACTTCGGAATATTGCCGCCCGCAATATCCCCTCTCGTCGCCAATGCCTGCGCCTCGCCGTCAAGGAAGGTGAATTGCTTCGCCTCAGCATCGTAAACTCCGAGACCAATCTTCACGCAATCCTCAAAGGGATCGTACACAATAGCGTAAGCCGAATCAGCCGTAACACGTATAACGTAACCCGAAAGCTCGGCAAGCGGCACGCCTTCGGCGTTGGCAATAACACAAGCGTCCTCAATAAGTAAAGACTCAAGCTGCTTCGCCTTCGCCTCACCGCCCACAAATATGTCACCGCTTATAGTCAACGTCCCGTCAAGTACCTGTACACCGGTCTTTTTCAAGCAGCCATTCCATACGCTTTGAATCATACTTTCAAGTGAAGACAACCATTCAGAGTGTGCGATAAGTGAGTCTCCTTGCGCTTCAAATCGCTGCTCTGTATGCAACTCAAACGCTGCGTTATCCTCTTTTACAGCCTCAATCTTGGCAGTAATACCTTCATGCTCTTTCGCGTTGCTCGCACTCAAGGCATCCTTTTCAACCTTCAAAATATTCACAATAGTCTTGATAGCCAAAAGAATACCTATAATTTCAATAATAGACCCATCAGCCTCCGAAGCTATCCTGTCAGCCTCGGCAAGCACAGACAGTGCCCCGTCGGTTATAGGACGGTAGAAAGCCGCCTTAATCTGCGCAGGCGTCATTCCCGCATCGCTGGGCCTGTCCGGTAAGGAGTGCGCCGTCTTGCGTAGTATAGCCTTCTTGACAGATTCCTCAATCGGCTTAACCAATACCGACATTCCCTCAAGCCTTCCCAGCAGCTCCGCCAAATGAGCCGCAACGTCCGCAAAGCTGTCGGTGTTCAACATTTCACTCATCAATTAATCCCCCTGATATTTTTGTTAATCTTGTAAAGAACAGACATCTCGTGCATAGCGCACCCTTTGTCATCATCCGACCTCAGATAAAAGGATACGTAATTCACGTTTCTGCTGTTAAGTCTCACAGTGTAAGACGAGGCAAACGCCGTGTCAAACGAAAACTCGTTGAATGACAAATCGTCAAATACAAAAGCCCCCCTGCCCTTAAGCATAAATTCGTCAGCCGAATATTTGGCTGAAAGCCCAAACTTAAGCTTACCGCTGTATCGAGGGTCAGCGGTAACCGTCATTCCCAAAATCGTTTTTACCGCGCAAGGACTCCCCAAATCAAATACGGGAGTCTGCCACTCGGCGGTAATAGACTTTGCGTTTATTACACCTGCCCCTATATTGCTCGGCGGCACTCCGTCATAAGCCGCTATAATAAGCGGAAGCTCGTCCCCCTCTATCCTGACCTTAAAAGAGGTTCCGTCCTTCTCGCAAACAAGAAGTCCATGCCCGCTGACCTTTCTGCTCAACCTGAAACCACCGCTCTTAATCTCAATAGGTACTCCACTATGCAATAGCTTAAAGGTACATTCGCCAAAGTCGGAGTCTGCCACAGTATACGGAATTCCAACCTCAAGCCCGCTTTCTCCCACACAGTCGGCATATAGCTCCATGCCGTCAAACAGCCTTAAACTCTCCTGTTCGCTCACTTGTACTACGCCGTCCTGCACTGTGACACCGTCGCAATAAAGCGCGTATACGTCGCCCGAATTAAAAGCAATGCGGTCACCATCAAAAAAGCTTCCGCTTACCCTCTCGGCGCAGGTGATCTTACCGCTTGACACGTTAAAGCCTATTTCACCGCGGTCAACGTTATAATAGCTCCTGTCGGTGTACTCACCGTCAAAAACGCAAACCTGCCCTTTTGCGGTACCGAAATATAACGCCTCGTCCATAACCGCCCATACCCTTGCGGGAATATTGTCAAAGTACCACCATTCATAATTGAAAGAGCTGTAAGCCTCTCCCTCAGAGGCGTACTTGTATCTTGCATCGGCAACGTAGCATTCACCGTCAAGAGAGAGATAATACCTGTCCTTGAATACCACCGCCGCCGCGTCCCCCAAAACACCGCGGTCATGCTCACAAAGCTTTTTGTTAATAAGCTTGGAACGGTAACGGGAATACCTCTCGGTGGTAGCCACGTTTCCCCCAAGCTCAATTCCAAAAACACCGTTGGCGGATAAGAATAGCGGGTCTCCGAGAAAGTTGGCACATGCAAACGGCGAAACAATCACCTCACCTCCGCCACCCGCGGAAAGCGGAAAGACCACCTTGTCAGAACGAGTGTCGCTTGTACGGTAATGAATAGCAGGCTCGTTTACAGCCCCCGCCTTAAGTATAGCCAACGTAGAGTCCGAAAGCCTTACGTAACCGCCGATAGCCGTCTCCTCAGAACCAAGCACTGCGTTCTGCTCAGCTGTAAAATAAGTAAAATCCTCGGACGCGGAATAAAAGTCAACGTTTTTAAACTCCCCTCCACCCGCCAAGAAAAGTCGGTCACTGTTTCCGTTTGCCCCAAACAAAGACCCGAAACGGCTGTTGTTTATAGCGGCTGAGGTTATTTCTTCCGCGTCGCCGCCTTCCGCGCCGCTTACCGTGTAGGTAATCTTCACGTTGTTCTTTCGGTCGTCGCGGTTGTCCAAATCATACCAAAGGATAATTTCACCGGTTTCAAAATTAATTGAGCCTACCGCTTTGGGAATAGCATCGCGCTCATATATAGTTGAATCGAAGATCTCCGAACCGCCGTACACCGTTTGCTCAATGCCTTCAGCGGTTATTATCTTGTATTCGTTTTTCAGCACGATCAATTTTCCCTTGTCCTTTTTATACCAAGCCCGATCCGCCTCAAGCACGATAACGGAGTCCTGCTCTACCGCACCAAGCACGGCTATCGTGTAAGGCTTGTACGTCGGCACGTAGCCGCCAACCGCGGCGCTGTAATGTGAAACGGTATCATAAAACTGCCCCGTAGCATATACCACTCGCGTTTTTTCAGGCTCTCTGCGCGGCTCAAAAGTAACGTAAACGTTGTCATCGTTATCAACAAGCTCAGTGTCAAAGTCAAGCGTTATTTTGCCGTGGGCAAAGTCCACCGTTCCGTACGCCTTAACCGAAGCGTCTTCCTCATACGGCGCGTTGCTATATAGATATAACGACGAATCCCCGGTTATAGGGTCTTTGCCCACCTGCTCATACCCGTTTGCGTAAACAGTCTCTATCAGTCGTCCGTTTTCGTCAATACTCTCTACTCTTACCCTGACCTCGCTTTTTGGCTCTATCTCCTCTGCGTCAAGCGTCCACGTCGCCCCCGAAGAAGCTCCAACCAAAGCGTTAATGCGCTTACAGCTGAGCAAATTGGGAGCCTCAAGCGTGGCTCTGATATCGTCCTCTGCCTGGGCGTCACAGTTAATATTGATCGTAGTAGTCGGAATATAAGTGTCCTCACCGTTCTCAACCCGTCTCAGCTCAAAGGTTTTGCCGTCATCCCAAGAGCCGTAAACGAGAAAATCTCCAAGCCCCACCAAATAAAGCCTTCCGCCCATTATAAAGCCCTGGCTTTTAGTGTCCTGCAAAACGTTAGGATCAACCGCGGATAAAGCGTGAGTCGAGCTTTCGGTAACGTCAATATACGCATATTTTTCACTAGCGGGAAACGCCTTAAAAATTCTGACTCCCGCGTGAACGATAAAGAAATCGTTAAACTTAAAAATACCGTTAATTCTCATAGGCGCGTGGTTTTCGTCCTCTATCTTAAAAACCTCCCGCCAACCGTTTCTCTTGCGGTTAATGCCGTCCTCACATATCACGTTCACCGCACGCACCGCGCGCCTTGGGTCTGCCGCCAATACCGAGGAGGAAAAATCCACGCCCTTGAAATTGTTAAGCGTCAGCCTGTTCCTTGCCTTAAGTCCCATACTACACCTCGTAAACCGAGTAACGTCTTAACACACCCGTCTGCCTTCCGTCCTCGCTCTTAGAAATCTGCTCCAAGGCACTTGTAAACCACCTGCGTGCTATGTCCGCCTCGTCGGGCTCGTCTGCTCTGAACAGCTCGCTTTTGATAAAATACGGAATATAACACGCAATGCGGTCGGGAATAGGAAGCTCCGTATCCTCGTCCGTACTGTCAAATATACGTGTAAGCATAGGTTTGTATATCACCCTGTACTCTCCCGCAGGCTCGTAATCAGATATAATAATCTCGTCACCCTCTCGGTAGTATTCACAGTTTGGATTGTACTCGCGCCCCTCGTAAACAATACGCTCAAGGTCAAAGAAATCGGGAATAAGCTCGTCAAGCGCATACCTGCCGCCCTCTCCCAAAGTAAAAGACTTAGACGGCAATACCCGCATTTCTTCAAGCAAGGCAAAGCAACGGTTGATAGCGCCCGGCATCGATATAAGATAATCGCAGTATTCCTCCATATCCTTAAGCTGCTCAATGCCGTCCGCGGAAATATATTCTCTTCCGTTCGCAAACATCAGCTTAAGCGCCTCAATTTTAATCTCTCCAAGTTTCATAATATATCCTTTCCAAAACAGCCTTCCCCGAAAGGAAGGCTGTTTCTCTTTTATACCAACGCCGCAACGCCTACCGAGGGAGTGCCGGGAGAGCTTACAACAATTTTGTTTTTGTTCTCGCCGCTCACGTTCATAAATCTGCCGCTTTCAAGCTTGAGCAGACTTATGCCCTTGGGAACGTCCAACGTCATGTCCGCCACACCCTGAATATGGTCACCCGCCTTAACGGTAAGAGTGGTGGCAGCGGAAGCGTTGATAACGATAACGATTCTCTCGTCGCTGCCGTCAAAATCAATGGCAGTGTCCGTAGATGCCACAAGTGCGGTCATCACAGGGGTAGCAATTTCGTTTCTCATAGTCAAATTCATACGCGCACCTCCTTATGCGTACTTAACGTTGATGTTAAGCATTTCCTTGGGTCTTACAACCTTCGCCTGGTAAAGGATATATCCCTTAACAGCATCGATAAAGCTCTGGTCGGGTCTGTAAGCCTCGGTGTGAGTGAGAGGCTGTGCAAAAGCAACGGCTCTCTTGGTTCTTATCGGAATGTTGTCCACCGCGCCGCCGTCGGTTTTGTAAACGTTGTTGGAGCGCTTAACGGTAACACCGCCGTACTTGCCCACCTTGCCGTTCTCAATAATACCGCTGTTGTCGGTATCGATTTCTCTGTACGCCTTCTTCAGAATATTGAAGAATCTGGGGGTAACGGTTACCGAAACGGGAGTGCTGTCGGGAACGTCGTTTTCCTGAAGCTTCTGAATAGCAAGGTCAAGCACGTCAAGAACGTTGGCCTCGTTATCGTTTGCGGGTACGCCCGCAACCACTATCTTGGGTGTCGCATACAGCTTGGGAACCGTAGCGTCAGCCACAGTAGAAGCGATATGCTTATCAACCTCATTCGCCAGCGCCTCAGTGGTCTCCTCGGCAAATACACCTGTAAGGTCTCCCTTCGCCTGTGCCTTGTCAACGTCGTCGATACCATAGTTAAACCAAGAGAACTGGTTTATGTACATCGTAACGGACGTGGTGGGAATCTCCTCGGGGTCTCCTATCTTAAGCCCCTTGCTCATTGGCTTTGTGATAGTAGAAATAGTAGGACGGCCAACACCGAGAATGCGAACCGAATCGCCCTGCTTCTCAATCTTGCCCTCGTACTTTTGATTGCAGTCTTCTACAAAGACGCAAACTCTTTTGAGCTCGCGCTCAATTTCCTCCGCCCAAACGGTAGGAATAAAATTCGCTATTGACATTTAGTGTCCTCCTTATGTCCATTTTTTCATACTTTTTTTGATGTTTTCGTAGTTTTCCTTTACCTCTTCGCGGGACATTGCCCTTACCTCCTCAGGGGTAAAGTATTCTTTTTTGGAAGTCTGCCCACCGGAGAGCGCGCCGGGACTCGCTTTGCTGTTTGCCAAAGCCTGCGCCGCCTTGTCCTCCGCGCTTTTCTGCGAACGCTTGACCAGCCTTTCATAGCCCTCGTATATCTCCGCAAGGGGCTTGACTCCAATCTTTCCCTCGGCATATTCGGTAAAGCCCTCATCCGCAATAAGCTTGTCCAACTCCACGTCCGGGTGCTTTTTGGTAAAATCCGCCCAATCGCTTGTAAACCAAGCATCTTTCTTTTGAGCCTCTTCCTCTGCCGCTCTGTTTTCGCGCGCCTTTTTCTTTTGATACGCCGCGTAATCGTTAAGCGGATCGCCACCTTGCTTCTGAATTTCTTTCATAGCAAGGTACTCCGCCACGTCGTCGGCATCCTTCATAACCTCGCCCGTGAAAGGATTCTCCCCCACAGCCTCGATTATCGCGTTAATTCTCGCCGCCTCAAGCTCTCTTGCGCGCTCCTGCTCTCTTCGGCGATGCGCGTTTTCGGAATTGGTCGCCTTGTCTGTCTTAACGCGGTTATTTTCGGGGCGTCCCCCTTCTTGCTCCGCGCCATCGGTAAACTCCGCATCCGTATCCTGTGTGCCGAGGTCGGTGTCAACCGCCTCAGCCTCCGCGGTGTCCTCTGATACCGCTACTTCCGCCGTCTTAATATCTTCGGCCATAATAACCTCCTTGGATTTTTCCGCTGTTCCTGCGTAATGTGGATTTTTCCGCTGTTCCTGCGTAATTAATTAGTTTGAAATTCGGTTTGCATAATGTGATTTGCAAACTCAGAGGCGTCAGCCTTTGCCTCGTCTGCCTCAGCGCTCTTTTCGGCAAAACCGATGTTGCCTGCGGCTATTTGCTCGTTAGCCTTAACGATTTTTTGGGATGCCTCGTTGTAAAGAGCTAAAAGCATCTCACGCAGTCGCTTGTTCTCCTGCATAAGAGGCAATGCCTGTTGTGCTGTCGCCTGAGCGTCCTTAAGTGCCGCCGCGTATTGATTAAGCTCAGCCTTAAGCTTTTCTATCTCCGCCTCGCAAAGCTTCAGCGCGTCCTCTTTGTCCGCGCGTATACCCTTTAATATTGCGGTTCGGTTAGACAGTGCGTCGTCGGGATAAGAGTTTATAAAGGTCTCTATGGATATGTGCCCGCCCGTCAGTAACGTTTCGAGGATAGCAATATCACCCATGGTGCTTGACCTCGTACCCGCGCAAGCCTCAACAACCACGTCGAAATCAATATCTCTGAACTCCGCGCTGTTAAAGGTAGACCGTTTTATCGTTTTGCCACTCTCCGATTGCTCGTCCTCCACCTCGTACACAAACTCGGTGTCGGCATAAAAGAGCTTGAAGAACTGCGCCATCACCTTTCCTGTTTTGGCCTTTTGTAAATGATAATCGGCTCTCAGCTCCTCGGTCGGCATCTGTGCCTGCGCCTGAAGCTGAGCGATAGCCGCACCCGACATAGAAGCCCCAAGCGTCTCGCCCGTCATCACCTCCGACGAACCGGTTACAACTCGCGTAAGATTGGATATCGTATCAATAAAATCCAAGGGAATTGAATGAACCGCCTGCTCACTGAGCTTTTTAATACCCATACCTGTACCCGTGTAGTCTATCAATGTTTCACCGGGCTCGTTGGTTATCTTCTGGTTTTTAAGCGCGTCGGGATGTACTACGTACTTGCCCCACGCCTGCTCTTGAATAGCAAGCGCCATCATTCCAAGCATGAAGTTTATAAGCTTTTGATTGGGAATCAGCCCCTCAACCTCACCAAGCCCGTAAATAGACTTTTCACGCGGCTCGTAACTGCCCGCAACCACAGGGTAAAAGATAGCTCTTGCGCGCTTTGGCGTCAAACTTTCGCTGTCGTCGGAATCGGGAAGACTGTTGTTAGGCGGGTCTATCTCCAACTCCCCCTGCTCGTCAAACTTAAGCTCGCGCCTTGCCGCCTCAACGTCTGGCGCAAGTGGGCGCGGAGCGTTTATTACAGCCGCCTTTGTAGCTTTCTCAAACCAAACTTCGCCGTTTTTTCGGAAATATCTTGTAAGAACGGTGCAAAGCTTATCGCCCTCCTGCTCTCTGACACCGTATTTGTCATCGCTTTCACTTGCGGTAATCAGTCCAATGTCAACGCCGGGGTCGGCTTTTTGACGAACACTTCTCACGTGTTCGCGTGTGGCTATAATAATCCACTCTTGCTTTTGCTCGTCCCTCTCCGTAGGGTCCGCAAAGAATATCGAAAGAGGGTCTATAAGCTCTCCACGGAGAGCCCCCGCCCTCGTCCCGTCCTTCCCTCTCGCCTCCGCGTCCCAATAGTAGTGATAGAAATACGAGCCCTTACGTACTCCGTCGTGAATAGCCCGCTTGTCAAGCTCAGCCTGCCCCAGCTCCCGTTCAATATACGCCGCGAAGTTGTTGAACTTCTCAACGTCAACAACCTCGCTAAGCTCAGCCGATGTTCTGTACACCAATCTCACAGGCATCGACAGTATGGCGCTTTTCTTGTTGCGGCATATCATCTTGATAAGATTTATCACCGGGCGCGGAAGATTTTTTGTTTTCTTTGTAGGCGCGGGCCATTGCCGCCCCTCGTAAAAATCAACGAAGGTGCGAAAATCCTTCACGAATCCCATGCGGTTTTGATAATTAACACCGATTTGATAGTCCTCCCAGACTCTCGTCACTTCGGCAGTATCGTTTATATCACTCATCTGCGCCCTCCTTTCTCGCACCGTTCAACCATTCGTCAAAAATAGCTATAAACTGTTCCCCGTCATTGCTCTCTTTTTTCGTAAACGTCTGCGATTTTTCAAGCTTTTCCTCAAGCTCGTTGACTTTTTTCTCAAGCTCTTCTATTCCAAGTAGCCTTTTTAAAAATTTTTTCATTATTCCTCCGTACTACCAGTCAATATAATTACCGTCGCTGTCGGCTGTGTTGAAATTCATTTTTATAAAATCGGGCTTTTCCTCTCCCACGGTTTTAAACCGCGCCTCGCAGCCTGCCGCGGCAAAATGCCCTATTGCCGACGCCATTACCAAGTCGTCGTGCTTGCCCACAATAGCCTCTTGCGCGCCGTTTTCCTTCTTGACAAAGGTCAGCATTTCCCGCAAGGTTTCAATGTCGCACTCAATCTCGGGGTCCTCACGAAAACTCGCAACCAACTCCGAAATAATGATAGGCTTAGTCTTTCTCGTAGTCTCAAAGCCAAAATCCCTCTCGATAGCGTCGGCAATGCCGTCCACCTTTCTGCGCATAAACAGATTTGTGTAACCGTGCCTGCGCAAAACGCGTATCGGATGGCGGGAGTAATTTACCTCACAGGCAATAAGCGCGTCGTTGTAAAATCTGCCAAGACAGTATAACTGTAACGCAAAATCCTCCTCATCCATCTTCTGCTTGCGAAGAGTCGCAACACAGCGGTTGCCAATTACCGAGATAACCTTGGCGGTAAAATAATCCACACCGCTTTCGCTGGTGTCCGCACCGATAGCGTAAGGAGCTAACGCCACAATATCTCCGTCAACGTCACGCCTTACGATAGGATCCTCGTGAAGCCTTATATATCCCTCCGCGCTTTCTCTGAACTCAATGTTCTCTATGTAAGTTTCTTCGCCCGCAGGTTCGCCGTGCTCGTCGTAGATAACCTCACGCCTGCGCGTAAACTCAAAATAACCAAGCCGTCCAATCGGCTTTGACTTAAGCGCCACAAGACGCTCAATAAGCAATTCTCTGTCAAATACACAGTCGCCGCTAGCCACAAACGCCTCCTCGGCTGTAATCGGATATTCTTGCCTTATAAGAGCCTTGTCTATGTAAGAATTGTACTTCTTGCAATACCATGTCACTTGCTCACGGTCAAGACCCATTTCAAATAAAAGCCGCTTTCGCTGAGTAAGCCAGGCGTCACACTTGTCAAGCCACTCGTATTCTTTACTGCGGTATTCCGCCGAGAAATACCAAGGATAAAAAACGTTTACACAGCTCTCGCTGTCCCAAAGCTCCTTTGCCTCGTTAAAGCCGTTAGCGGTGCTTTCGTAAATCTGAACAGCCCCCGCGGCAATAGCCTCACCGATACCCGCCTGCATATCAGCCAAAGCGCACTCGTAAAAGGCAACCTCCGAGAAGTGAACGAAGTTGAAAGTGCCGCCTCGTCCAACTTGCGCCGATGCAACCGCAACACGCCACCCCGAATTAAGCTTGTCAAAGAAAAGCTCGTTCTTGGAGTTGAACTTCTGCGAAGGCTTAAGCATTTCAGGAAGCATAACAAGCACCGACCTCGCCTTGTCGTTGAAGATAAGCCCAAGCGAGTCCTGGCGGTGAGCTATGGTAAATCCCGAAAAATTCTTTCTTACAATAGCGTAGCATAACTGCATTGCTGTAATAAGTGACGTAAAGCCCTGCTGCCGCGCCTTCAGTATGAAATAAGGTCGCTCCGTGCCGTTTTTCTCAAAGACGTTTATAAAATCACGCTGAACCTCGTTCAAGAAAAACGGAACAGTCTTTCTGTCCTTGGTGATAACCTGCATAACCGCCTCAATAAGCAGATACGGTGTTTGCCATACCTCCTCCATAAGAGCCCTCTCGGAAAGAATCCTCTTTACCGCTACCTTGCAAAACGCCCTGTCATATGCCGCGTCTCCATGATTTTTCCATATCTCGCGCCGCTTGGTTATAATGTCGGCTACTCTCATTTGAAGTCCTCAAACTTGACTGTGCCGCCAATAATAGCCGTTGCCTCCTTGGACGCAAGCGCTGACTTGTCGTAAAGCGTGCCCATCACAGTGGCAACCTTGGAAATATCCTCGCACGATATCGCCTTTAAACGCTTAATAAGGTTTTTCTTAACGTCGTCGCTCAGCTCCTCGTCGGGACGCTCCTCCACAATACGAATAAGCTCGTCAATAGCGTCCTCGCTGTTTATGGCGCGGT
This sequence comes from Eubacteriales bacterium, assembly GCA_045612185.1. Taxonomy (GTDB): domain Bacteria; phylum Bacillota; class Clostridia; order Oscillospirales; family CAG-272; genus RGIG8775. The sequence continues at coordinate 52,484 of JAZKYO010000101.1, read as the reverse complement.
TCAACCTCCGACTCAAAATAGTCTGCGCGTCGCCAATCATTGCCCACGCCTCGGATATAAATACCTCCTTGTGGGCGCGGCGTATCTCCTCAAGGGCGTCAGGCGAGTATTTTTTAAGCCATTCGCCAACCGTTGACCTCGGTATGCCAAGCTTGTCGGCAACCTGCGAAACGTTTCCCGAAACAGCGTATAGCGCATATGCAAGCTCACGTTCTCTGTCGCCGTAACAAGCCTTTTTCTTCACGCAGTTTGCCACCAAACCACCTCCGTCAATAATCTTTCCATATCCATTTTACACCGCAAAAAAAAGGCGGTCAATATGTCTTGACCGCCTTGCACACTTTTTTGATAAGTTGCACACTTTTTTAAAATTTTTCTGTTTTTTCTAATTTTTTTCGCAAAACCTCTTGACATACTGCTGATAGTATGATATAATATATACAGAAACAAGAAAGGAGGAAATCGCGATGGGAAACAAAAACAAAAAACCCACCACCAACGATATAGCCGATTTGATTATCGAAGCAGTAATTGCACTCGCCGCTTTGATAACAGCAATCCGTTGGTGGTGAGCAAACCACAAGGGGCGAAAGCCCCTCCCCCATAAAGGGGACACTAAAATTATACCACAAAGAAAGGAGTTTGTCAATACTATGCGAAAAACTTGGATAATAATAACCACCGCACTTGTCGTCATATCGGCTTGCACCGAACCCAATATCTTTCTCCGCATCGCCTGCGCCGCCTGTGCAGTAATACTGATAGCGGATATCGTAAAAACACTTTGGAGGTGGAACCGTGGCAGAAACTAACACCACAAAAAGAAAGACCCATACCTCCACAGCCGTTAAGGCGCGCTATAACAGTAAGGTCTACGACCCTATTACCGTCCGCATTCCAAAGGAACAAGCCGCAGCATTCAAAGCAAAATGCCTTGAGCGCGGCATTCCTCAAGCGCAAATACTCAAAAAAGCTATTGAGGACTTTTTAAACAACTGACCCACGCCCCGCCGTTTTGGCGGGGCTATTTTATTTTAGCGGCAAGCATAGCTATCCCTCTCTTGAGTATGCGCCTTACGGTGTCTGTGCTGTAATATATTTCAGCCGCTACCTCGCCGTGCGTCTTGCCGTCTATGTAGTATGCGGATAAAACCTGCGCCTCAAGCTCAGGTAAAGCCTTAATTGTATCTCGGTATTTTTCAAGAACCGCCAACCTCTCACTTGCGGATAAGCCTCCGCACTTGCGCCGAACCTCCCTTAAATCCTTCAAAACGTCGTCCTTGCTCATGCCTCGTCCTCCTGTTCGTTACCCAAAAATTCAAAACGTATCGACTTGCTTTTTTTAATAACCTTTTTGCCCTTGCAAAGAGCATACCAAAAGCAGATAGCACCGTCCTCACGGTCTACCGTCGTTTCACACCTTAATTCAACACCGTCAGCTTTCAGCTGTTTTAACAGCTTTCTTCGCTCGTTCGGGTATCTTATAGCCTTGTCCACCTTGTAACCGCACTCGGCTAAAAAGCCGTAGCCTAATTTGTCAATAGCCTCAGAAGCGTATTCGTTAAACTGGCTCAGCACCGAAAAAAACTCGTCTTTGTAGCTCATCATCTCACCCCCTCTCTCGCCTACCAACCCCCGGCTTTACTCTCCCCCTCGGTGTCCTCAGCTTAATCCTCTTGTCCGCCGCCGATAGCTTGTAAAGCTCAATCTCCACAAATGGACCGTCAAAGGGCAGTATATCGTACTCCGTACCACTTACGCCAACACACTCAACCTTTGGCGCAACGCTCTGTACCGCGTAACCTGGGAAAAGCTTCTGAATATAAGCAATGTCATCTCTGTGCTTGTCTATGTAGTGAGCCTGACTCATGGTTATCGCGCCGTCCACCTTGCGTACCGATGCGGGACTGCCGTCCTCGTAGTCTACCTCGCTGGGACGCTTGCAGTTCTTAGAACAGCTCCACCTTTTGTCGACAGAGTGCTTAAAGAAATAATGCGCTAGCTTCGCGATTGAGCCGTTACTGAAAATAAGCGGAAAATAGTTATCGTGTCCAAGGTCTTGCCATAAGCTGTTTATCACGTCCCAAGTTACCCCCGCAGGCTTGTTGGATATTATCAAGTGATGATGTACAGTCCCAGCCTTGCGCCCCACGTGCGTCATAACCATGTACTTAAGCTCGCAGCCGTTTGCCGCATAGATCTTGCGGAGCTTGCGAAGATATGCCGCCAAATATGCCTTGTATTCCTCGCGGTTGGGGTTCCTGCCGATCTGCTCCTTGAATTTGTCATAATCAAGCGATACACGCAAACCGCCTTCGCGCTTGTTAAAGTTCAAGTGTGCTATATCCTTAAAGCGATTCAAAGAGTTTCGCCTATTCAGCGCCACCTGACAGGGTCTCGAAGCCTCGCGCTTAGCCCTGCGTCCCTTCGCCACAGGGCGTACAGGGTAGATGTTCACCCTCATCACTTCCCCCGCCTCAAATACCCTCATTCTCGCATAGTGTTTAATAGCCGCCATTTTAAACCTCCTGAAATTTTAACATATAAGCCGCGCCCACACGCACGCACACCCGCACGTTTAGCTGCCGAATCTTGACAATCATCGGCTTACGCCGACCCCCTCTGAGAAATATATATAATTTTCCCATAAGGGAACGACAGACCTATCGTTCCCACTCAGGGCCGAGAGTGGGTATATCTCCCCCCGGAACATACCCGCCCCGTGTCGCAGAAATAATACCCCATACCTCCCTCAAAGATAGGCACCACCTATCTTTGTTAAGGCTAATATATATGTAATGGAATACCCATTTTAACGCCCATACCCACCGTATACGCATTAAAACGCCTATTCCCAAAAGCACCCAAAGGAAGGCGCCTACACGCCTTCCTTCTTATATATCTTCCTTATACGCCATTTAATAAATTCTCTTCAATTCTGTTTCCCCCTTTCTTTCAGAATGCTCTTTCCAATTGTAGAGTTCAACTCAATATCACTCGACACATCCGCAGTAAGATAATCCAACATAACACCGTCAAGGTCTATTCCCTCAATCTCAGCGCGCACCTCAAGAACGTGCAGATACATCCCCATATGATGCTGCTGTTCCACAAGCAAACTGTGCGGGCAATCGTGTTTAGGCATTTCCAGCTTCTTTATGCCGCTTTCAACACAAGATGTCAGATTCGCCGCCTCGATCTTGTTGTTGAACGCCTTGAGCTTCTCGTATCGGATCTTTGTCTGCCAATACTCGGCTACAAAACGCTTTTTGTAATCTCCGCTGTTCATCAGCGATTTGGTGTCTCTCAATTCAATGTTAAAACAAGTTGGCATTTTTCTTTTTTTTCCTTTCATTAAATAATTGTTTTGGGATTTACAATACAAATATTTTCCCATTTTTTGTAGGCATCAAAATAAAGCTCATCCTTGTCGCCGTTGTATGTAAGCTCATAGTACATACCGTCGGGCAAGGTCGTGCTCGCAAGAGCCTTGTTGTTCTGAAGCGTCTTGCATTGCCAAACAATAAAGACGTCAGCCTCTGTGACCTGCTTTTTGTCAGTCTTGTCAATATGCTCGTTGACATACTTAACCACCGCAGCTTTCACAATTTTTTCAAACTGTTCGCTTCCCATCATAAAACCTCCTTTCTTTCATCTATGCAAAGAGCTCATGCTCCCTCCACCTTAAAAATCTCGTGGGTACCGTCCCGCAGCTGCCGCTCATCGTCGCTCAGCTCGTAGCCGAGAGATTCAAACCAATCATACAGCGTATCAAGCGCGGCGTTTACCTTGTGCCGAGGATAATCGTTATACCGCGTTTCGTAAAAGCCGTTAGCATTGTCATCGTTAAACGACGTGTATATAAGCCCCGGTATCGCCCTTGTGGGCTTGTCCTTTACAAGCTTGTACGCCGCCTCAACGTTTTCCTTCCAATTATCACTTGTTTTTTCTCCCATATATTCGAGAAATTCTTTGGCGCTTTTGCTGTAAAGAGAATTAAAAGTAAATACCGAGCATACGCCGATCGCGCCCAGCATTATCTTTTCTCGGTCGTTTGCGTGCATAACCAACCCCTTGGCGAAATTAAAGCGGAGGATATACGCCATCTCGGTCATACCCTTAAGAACGTCGATACGGTTCTTTATATCCCTCTCGCGCTCTATTTCCTTTGCGGGGCGCTTTTCTTTTCCCTCTTTTGGCTTCTTTCTGTAATAACTTATGTGGTAATTATAGTAGTTTTTGATATAAAACAACTTGTCCTTGTGATACTTCTTAGGAATAATAGGCTTGTCCTCGGTGATTTTATCAGTCATATATATATTCCCAAGAAATTCATTCTTCGAGCTGTATCTCTCACTGTCGGGCATAACCTTAGCCCCAAGAGCCTCAAGTCTTTCTATCACACCGGGAAGCCACTCATTGAAAGCCTCCGTCTTTACCGCCGTCTCAACCGCGCCGTTGAAATTGTAGGTACCTATCTTTTCAAGAAGTTTGTTTCGGGTATTTATGTCTTTTACCCTCTCAAGCTGTTCAAATTCCGAAATACTTATCTGTCTGTCAGAAACATTTTTAAGAACCTTGCTGTCAAGCTTAGCCATCTCAAGACGGTGCTTTACCGTTTTCTTGGAAAATCCCGTCTTCTCGGCAATGCCCTCCACCGTATCACCAAGATCCATCATCATTTGAAATCCTTGAGCTTGTTCGAATGCCGTCAGATCAACTCTCTGCATATTCTCAAGCAGCATCGTCGAAACCTGCTCACGGTAGTCCATGTCCACAATAGCACACGGCAAAACCTCAAGCCCCGCCTCTATAGCCCCCGCGCGTCGGCGGTGACCGATAATTACCGTGTATCCGCCGGGAATAACCTCGCGCGAGCCTGTCTCGTAGTGCCCTCTCACAACAGTCAGATTCTGCATAACGCCCTTTGCCCTTATGCTGTCGGCAAGCTCGGTCACATCTCCTACATCCTTTCGCGGATTATCCGGATGCGGATAAAGCTCCGCAATAGGTAAATAAACTATCTCTTTTACGTTGTCACCTGTCATTACATTTGTCATTACTTTCTCTCCTCCCATAAATTATGCTTCTCACACTCAAGACAACGCTCCTCGTCACCAAGCCTGTCCTCATGCCTGCACGTGGCACAGCGCTTCACCGTGGGTCTTGGTTTTTCCCTCGGCATTTCCGGTCCCTCCGGCAGCTCCGCCCAATGCGTCACGGGATAATATATAGGCTCAAGATCGGAACCTTCCTCATAGAACATCTCCTCCTCGGGGTCATAGAATAACGTCGTCGGCTTCGTCGCCCCCGCTATCATAACAAGATACTCGTCAAGCTCCGTGGGCTTGGCAGCCTTGTAGAGAATCCACTCTATTCCCTTGCCCGCCGTGCCGCCGTCAAGCAGCTCCTCCAGCTTGTCCGCAAGAGCCAGCTTCATAGCCTCGTCGCAGTACTCGTCGTCGCAAAAATCGCAGGCAATGCAGTGCCCACGCCCCACACACTGCCTCGCGCTCTCAATCAGCGCCCTTGCGCTGAGCCTTTTTTCTTTCAAAAATTCCTTTTCCATTCTATGTAGACCTTCCTTTCTTTTCATTTTTTAAAATCTCCACGTCCTCGGGCTTGGCGCGCACTATATACTCACCGCGCCCCTTGCCCAGGTCATCAGTCCTTATAAGCTCAAGAGACGGAATGTCGCGCCCGTCTACCTTGTCAACGCGCATCGCCTTAATGCGGTCAAATACCAAACCGTCATACCTGACAGCCACCTGCTCGTCAAACGCCCGGCGTGATTCCTCAAGCGTCATAAACCACACCTCCGTTCCATAGCTTCACCGCTTTCTTAACGTTGCCCACCGAAAGCGTCAATGCCCCACAAACGTCGCACTTTAACTGTAAACCTCCCGCACGGAGAAGAACCAATACCGCCCTGCCCTCTCCGCACTTGCGGCACTTCTTAGCCTTTGCCACAGTCTTTTTCCGCCTCCTTCTCTTTAAAATCCCCGCAAACCATTCCGCCAACCGCACCCTCACAGCCCACGAAATACCCGCACTGTGGGCACTCACGCCTACCGTTAATGATTTTTTGAAGCTCGGCGTTAAACTCGGTAACCTCCACCGCGTCAACTCCGCAGTCAATAAGCCCCTTAAGATATTCCTTGACCCTCGCCGCAATGGCGCCGATAATGTTGGCTCGTGCTTTTTGAAGTTGTATAAAATAAAAGTCAGCTAATTTATGTGTTTCTCGACTGTATTGCTTTTCTTGCTCCAAAGAAAATTTGATACAGTGATATTCGTGATACCACTTATCAACCTCAGCCTTTTGTCGGTTGATAAGGTCAAGGGCATCTTTGTCACGCTCAACCTTGCACAATTTACCGAAAGAATGATACGAGCATTTTGCACAAGTTTCAGTTGTGCCTTTGTAAGCGAAACATAACTCCAACGCCCTTATAACTTCCTCGTCTGTGAATTTATGTTTGGTCATTGTTACCTCCTTTTAGCCTATCTGCAATAAAATGTAAAAGCAAAGCGACCAAGAGAAAAACAACGCCTAAGCCCACTGATATCCAAATCGGGGAAAGCACCCAAAGCCAACTCCATGAAATAACCCCCACAAGCTTGAGGACGATAAATACTATTGTCAAAAGTCCGAAAAAACCTATTCCTGTTGTACTATTATTTTTCATTTCACATAGTTCTCCTTTTAAAATTTAAAATTTGGGATTAAGAATCGTATCTATACGCACCTTCAACCCTTCAACCTCTTTTTTAAGCTCTGCGTTCTGTGCCTTGAGCTTGTTGTTTTTGTCCACCAGCGAAATATACGCCTTGCCGAAATCGCAATTATCGCAATTGCCCTTATCCCAACAATGCCGCCGCGTCGGACATACCTTGCATACCACGTCACTCGCCTCCTTTGTTCACATCGTCAAAGAATAGCTCCGCCAGATCGCAAAAATCTTTAAAGCATTCGTCACAGACCTCACCTTTTATTGCGTCGAGTCCGTTTTGAGCAAATTCCACACAGCTCAGACCATTAAAAAACGCAACCCCGGGCTTAATCTCACCGTTTGGATCTGTTTGCCACGACTTGCCACAACGGTCACAAACAACCTCATATTTAGGCGTCAACTTTCTAATCATTGTCCCCACCGCCTTTCAACAGTTCGGGATTATCGTGTATGTTGCCGACTACGGTAGAATAATCGCCCCTAAAATTCCATATAGGCAAACACCTGTATTTTTCGCTTTTCAAACCAAAACAAGTATGCTTCTCGTCATACCAAACGACACCATTAAAGACTTCTCGCTCCTTCTTGTTTTCTCCACGCCACAAATCACGCTCAACCTTGACAATATCCCCCTCAAAAATCTTCTTGCCGTTCTTGTCGGTCAATCCCGTGTACTGTCCTACGGTTTCAAGAGATACAACGCTGTTGTGCTTCCTGTTGTTGATGGTTTCCCATATTTGTGCAGAATTTTTATAAATCAAAACATCGCCATATAGCCACTCCGAACCTTGCACTTTTGACCTTCCCCTAAACAAAATCTCTCTCATTCCGCACCGCCTTTCTCGGTTGGGTGGGCACTCCAATCAAGAGCCTGTCCGCATTTCTCACAATAATTAGGTGGCGTTTCATCATAAACTGCTATATCGTCCTCATCTATTCCTAAATCCTCTTTGCAAAAAGGACATTTGAAATAATGCTTATCGTACAATATAGGGCTTAATTTGTTCGCCTTATATAATGCTTTAAGTGCTGTATCACAATGCTCTTTATTGATGGGATATCCGTGTTCGTCAAGAACCTTCCATACAAAATATTCGATTGCTTCTTGTATTTTCATTTTCCCTCATCTTCCTTTCTCATCTTCGCTCCGCAGTTGGGGCAATATTTTGTTCTCACAAAATCGTGTTCTTTACAAACGGAGCAAACCCAATATTTTTCGTGGTCGGCTTCTCCGTTTTCCGTCCATATCCACTCCCCCACTCTCTGCTTGCGGTAGCCTGCGTTGTAAAGGTGTTGTGCAATACGCATAAAGTGCGAATCAGTCATATCCGCTCCGTGTACGGCGGCAAATGCATGGTCGATGCCGTCAATAGCAACACCGCTCTCGAATATATCTTTCGCCATTTTCTCAATCTGCTCTTTGCCCATCACTCCCCACCATCCTGTCAAGAATCACAAGCTTGCGCTCGTACTCGGCTGAAATGCTCGCCCACTCAGCCTCAAGCTTCTTGTATTCAGCGTCAAGCTTGTCCCTCAATAACGTAACAGCCTCAAGAATAACCGCCGCCTCGTCCTCTTTCGCCTTTTTAGCCTCGTGGGCCTTAACCTCGCCCTTTACCTTTTTAACAAGATTCTCACCCTTGAAGCGCGAAAAAGAACGCGGATCCACACCCTCCGCAATAAGGATGTCAACAATAAGCTCCTTGGGGCAAGCGTTCAAGTCTGAAAGAATCTCTATCTGCTTGCCCTTGTGCTTAGCCTCATTGTAGCTTTTAAGTATCTCCGCGTTTGTCATCTGCATTTTAATTGCCATTTCCGTTTATCCTTTCTATATTTGTTTTAAAAAACTCGTCCACGTCAAAGCTCTGAGCACTACCCGCCTTGGTGGCGGCGGAGCCGTCGAATGAGGTGTAGCCGTCCGCCGACGGCGTTTCCCCTTCTCTCTCCTCCGCCCATTCCACAAGCACCGCATAATGGTCCTTGAACTTGTAATTCTTCTGATAAAGCTTGTACGAAAAATCGGCAATAAGTGCCGCCACCCGAGCCGCGCCAAACCTCTCGTTAAGCTCCCTGACGCCAACGTCCGAAAGCATAACGTTGCGGTACGGCCCGCGCCCAACCTTGACAGGCGCGCCGTCAGCCAAAACAGCCGACGTTATCAACCGCGCCCCGCCTAAGTCCTCCAAGCGTGCCGCCACCGCCTCGCTAAGCCCCCTGATGTCGTCCGAATCTGCTATGGTAGCGTCAATAACTAACCTGACCCTCATGCCAACACCCAATCGTTCGCAGCCACGTCGCAGGCAAAGCCCGTCCATGACTTGTAACCAAAAGCCGCCCCCGCCGGGGTCTTGCGCATGTAGCTTACCGTGTCAACACCGTTCTCGCGGTATACGTAGTAAAGCATTACCTTCTCACCGGTGTCCTCGCTTACGTGAGGCTCGTCCCACGCCTCGCGGCGTACCTTTAAACCTTCCTCAAGCTGACTAACCGCCCAGGCGTAAGAGCCCACAAGCACCATCTCACCGCTTACCGCTTCATCGCCAGATATATCAGACACATCGCCGCTACCGTCATATGTATCCCCGCACTCAATACCTTCAATAAAATCCCCGCCGTCATCGCTATCCTCCCACGCGCTGTCGTCCTCTTCAACCTTCACGCCGTACTTCTGCATTATCTGCATGCTCAAATACCTGCGCCTAAGCTTCTCCGTCTTGTGTACGTCCACCGCCAATACTATCGAATATACCGTCGCCGCCATAAGCGCGTATAATACGCATATCATAACTACCGTTAACATTCCTTTTACTTCCTTTCGTTTTCAATCTGCATAACAGACAAGCTCATCTTGTCAAACTTGTCAAGCTGTCCGCGTACCAATAACCGACGCGGATATACCTTTACAACGTTGTCCTCGGGCTTCCTCAGATACGCCGTGTAAATAGCGCACCGCATGCCGTTCTTTATAGCGTATATCAACCGCTGATTGTGGGCAACAAACTCGCCCCATACGTACCTAACCCTTGAGGTATCTGTCATTCTCAGCCCTCCTCCTGCTTCTTTTTTCTCGTGCAGATGCAACCTGCGGCGTCTCCTTGATGTCCTTGTCCGAACACCCCTCAGCGTCAACAATAGAGTCGCGCAGGTTCTGCGATATGTCGCCAATAACGCCGCCCGCCCCGCCGCGAAAGCTGCCCGCCGACGCGCCGCGAAGCATCGCAGGCGTCACCGTCGACCGAGGCGATAACTTCGACTCTACAATCTCCATTATGCTCTTGCTGTAATCCATTGCTTTTTACCTCCTATAAATAACACTTATTGCGCCGCCGCAAGCTCGCCCTTGTCCTTCGGCACAAACCGAAATACTATTTCTTCGCCATACTGATCCGAAAGACAGTAAGAAAGCACCCGCGCTATGTAGTCCATGTCGGACTGTTTTAAATTAGGAAATCCCTTATCCATAAAAGCCTCCTGAAAAATAGTCTCGCTAATTATATGAATATAGCGGCTTGTCCTATTTCCTGCGAGGCCTTTTTATACGCGGAACAAACCGCCCCGCATTGGCTAACGCCTCCATAGCCATAGCACGAACCACCGGCGTAACCACCGCGTCAACACCCTTGCGAACACCGTCAAAGAAAACCTTCTGCTCGTGCGCCTCTTCAATTACCTCTCGCGCCTCCATAAGCAGCTCATTATCCTCTGCGGTAATAATGCCGCCCGCGCGCCTCTTTTCCTTGAGCGCTCGTTCAAACTCTTCATAAGCCGCCACAGCCTCGTCAAGCTCCCTATCGGCTTCCTTATACCAAACGTCAGCTTTCTCTTTAACATCGTCAAAGAACTTCTTGATTTTGTTGTTGTCCATTTCCTTTTCCTCCGTTTTGATTATTCAAAAATATTATTGCAAGATCCTCAAGACTTACCCCTAACGCACAAGCTAAATAATAAGCCTCCTTAAGGCTCGGCACGTTCCTGCCCTTGATCCAATAGGATATAACTCGCGTGCTGCACCCTACCTTCTCCGCCAGCTCCACCTGCGTCATCCCCTTGGACTTAACCAATTCCTTAAACGTCTGCAATTTCGCCATATCCACACCGCTTTTCAAAAAGGAAGACAAGTAACAATCTCGTCTATATCGGTTTCGGGGTGCGCCTCCGGCAACGGCATCCAGTAGTGAACGAACTCACAATCGAGAAACTGTTCGTCAAAATAAAGAGCTATCTTTACCTCCACCCTGCAATCATCCCCTACCGTCTGCTCATCACAAACGAGAACTAGTTGAAACTGTTTCGGCTCGGCTTCTCTAATGTTTATCCACTCAGGAAACGCGCCTGATCCCTTACCGACTTGTTTGTAAAGATCATCGTAGTCAATCATCAAGCCGTCAAACTTCTCTTCCAAGCGGTTTGCTCGATTTTTGCAACTGAAATATAGATCTTTCCACTCTTTGCTGTGTCTTTTCCAAAACTTTGCATCCTCTTGCGCATTTCGCCACTTCATGTTCATAGCAACACTCACAATAAGCGATATTGTCACCGCCACAATAACTTCCAAAATTTCCATAACCTTTACCTTCCTTTTTCATTCAAAAAACTTTATCCACTCAAATTCAAGCACAGTAGCTATTTTCTTTGCCGTATCCACCGGACAGTTTCTTACACCGTTTTCAATTTGGTTATAATAACTCTCCGAAAGTCCCGCTTTGTCTGCCACGGATTTCATGGTCATACCTTTTTTAATACGAATATCCTTAAGCCAACCTCTCATTTTCACACCTCCAAACTTTGCATTTCGTCAAGTGACATCTTGATAATATCACAAACTTTGCAGTTTGTCAAGTACTTTTTGAAAAATCCTTGACATTTTGCAAAGTTTTTTTGTTTTTTTAGTTAAACCTCTTTACTTTGCATTTTGCAAATGATATAATTATTTTAAAAAAGGAGGTTTGCAAAATGTTAAAAATCAAAGAAATTAGAAAAGACAAAGGAATTACAGCAAGAGAAATTGCTGAATACATCAATGTAGCCGAAAGCACTATGTCCCTGTACGAAAACGGTAAACGTGAGCCTGACTTTAACACCCTACTTAAAATATCGGAATATCTTGAGGTGTCTGTCAATGAACTTTTTGGATTGCCTCGTATCGGCGCCAAAAAAGGCGTAAAGATTCCCGTCCTTGGTTCTGTTGCCGCAGGAATCCCCATTGAGGCAATTACCGATATAGAGGACTACGAGGAAATCACAGAAGAAATGGCAACCACAGGAGAATATGTAGCGCTTCGTATAAAAGGCGATAGTATGTCTCCAAAAATTGAAAGTGGGGATATAGTTATTATCCGCGTACAAAACACTATTGAAAACGGTGAAATAGCAATAGTTTTAGTTGACGGAGATGAAGCCACCTGTAAGAAAATAAAAAAAGATCCAGAAGGTATCACTCTTATACCATTCAACATTGACAATTGCGAACCGATATCATACTCTAATAAACAAGTAGAAGAACTTCCCGTACGTATATTTGGCAAAGTGGTAGAACTTAGGCGTGCCATTCATTTTTAATTCAAAAGGGGTATAAAATGCTTAAAATCAAAGAAATAAGAACATTAAAAAAAATCTCTGCAAAAAAGCTTGCAGATCATCTCAATATAGACAAGAAAACATTGTCGGCGTATGAGGACGGAACACTAAAACCCAACTTTAAAACACTGTTAGCTATATCCGATTATTTCGACATTTCACTCGAAACAATTATGGGCGGTCCAAATATTAGGAAAGATTGTTGTGTTCGTGTTCCGATTCTTGATTCCCTTACAAATGTCATTCCACTAACATCTATTACCGACATTGAAGATTTCGATGAAGAAATGCACTACTTTTCAAGCACCTCTGAATATATTGCTCTACGTATGCAAGGAGACGATATGTCACCTATATTTGATGATGGAGATATTATCATTGTACGAGGTGACCACTGGGTTCCAGATGACGCCATTGCAGTGGTAGTAATTGATGACACAGATGTTTACTGTAGAAGAATATATGAGGGGGATAATGGTATTGACCTTGTCGCAGATAACCCAGACACTACCAAATATAAAACAAAACACTTTTATACCGATGATATATACAACGGACGCGTTCGCATAATAGGCAAAGTAATCGAAGCAAGAAAAACATTTTAATAAAGCCGTCTGCTTTATGAGTAATTTGTAAAAAGAAAGGCCACATTATGTACCGTTCCTTTGTTCGCGACGCCATTGAGAGCGCACAAAACTATTATGATTATGCAAAAACAAATAATACGTCGCGCAATGTTGTAAACGTCGTTGAAATAATAAAGATAAATGATAATATATATCGCTTACAGCTCCAGCATAAACTTAATCATTCCGACTACTTTTGTATTCAAATCACCTCATCTATTATTTCGGATGAGTGGTATAGTAAAAAAGATGAGTATTTTATCTCATCAGACCTATATAACATATTAAAAATTGACAACGATCAGCCTTCAATTGTCGTTGAAGTGCAACACCCATTGTCTGAAGTCTTCAATAAAATCCCCCCAAACAGTATCAAAATTGTATCAGATCTGAAATTTCTTATAGAAAAAGTAAAAAAATGGTATGAAGATTTTGGAAAACAAATAACCCTTCCTCCGCATCCATTGGTAAAAGAGGATGAGATATTTTTCAGAGGTAATGAACAGTGCGGTAAAGAATCAGAAGAACAAAAAAAGGCAGTTTTAACTGCCCTATCGGAAAATATATCATACGTTTGGGGGGCACCGGGAACGGGAAAAACTCAGTTTGTTCTTGCGGACTGTCTTTTAACATATATAAAAAGAGGAGACCGTGTTATAGTTCTCGCCCCTACCAATAATGCTATTGAGCAAACCTTGATATCTGTTATAAACACCTTGCAACAAGAAAAAGAAAGCATCGATTGTATATACAGACTCGGCATAGCGTCCGCAAGCTTTGGCGCCAAATACCCTAAGCTTTGTGATCGTTTGGACCACCAAGCAAAATTGGAAAGCATTCAAAATGAAATTAATATACTAAATGCACAGTTAATAAAAGAACAGGACGCCGAGAGAGTTTTAACTAACTTTCCTGCTTTTTCCGAAATCTTTTCCACTGCCGAAAAGATACACGAGAGACTTTTAGACTTGTCAACACAAAAAGAAAATTTAGAGTTGAGCTTGAAAATCCACCAAGCTGATGCCGATGATTTATTATCCGGCATTGAATTAATCGAAAAACAAGTCTCAGAAATAGATGCCGAAGAAGCTTCGTTTTTATTTAAATTCAAAACAGTATTTAATAAAGAAAAGCATTTAAATAACCAACACAAAAAAATGCAGTTGCAAATCCAGCTCGAAGACTTCAAAATAGAATATGAAAAACTCAACACAACAATTTCATCAATAATATTTGAACTTGAAGCTATTGACAATGAATTCAACAAAAAAAACAAAGAGCTAAAGGAAACCTCAAATGTAGCAAAAAATATATTACTTCAAACGTTCGGAGAATTTCACTTTCAGACCTTACGTCAAGCAAACGAACATTTTAAAGGTATAGCCGCTGAGGCTAAAAAAATCACAATAGACCCCTCTCTCCCCGAAAAAATAAAAGAAAAAGAAGCCGAATTGGCAAAACTAAAAGAACACCGCGAAAATACTTTCTCCACCAAGCAGGTATTTGCTTGCACCGTTGATTATTTGTTTTCGCATTATAGTTATCTATTAGAAAATATACCGTATGAATTTGCACATGTATTCCTTGATGAAGCAGCATACTGTTCCTTTATAAAATCCGGCATCTTATATGCCCTTAACGCTCCGGTCACACTCTTGGGCGACCATATGCAATTGACCCCTATATGCGAGGCTAAAAAAATAACCTACGAATCAAGAATTTTCATGTGGGCCCAATCGGCGGTTTACTTTCCGGAACTATTTGAGAAAAATACCTCTCTGCAAAAAATTTATGACCGATATCTCTCTACAAAGTCCGCCATAGAAGTCCCTGAGATAAAGTGCGCCGCAACCGCCACATTAACTCAAACCCATAGATTTGATAATTCTCTGGCATTAATACTAGACCATTTCGTATATCACATTGGGTTCAAAGGGATAAATGGAAAAGACGGCGATTCTCAAACTATAATCCACTTCATTCACGCTTCAGCACTTCCGGAAGAAAAAGGACAGCGCATTAGTTCCGAAGAAGTACGGCAAATTAAAGCATATCTCTCTCATTACAAAATCAAAAGCTGTGCAGTCATGACACCATATAAAAAGCAGCGTGATCTATTGCAAAAAGAACTCTCGCATTTAATAGATCGAGATAATATACTTACCGTCCATGCTTCTCAAGGACGTGAGTGGGACACAGTAATTTTAAGCGTAGTAGACTCTGGGAATCAAAATGTCTGGTTTTGCAACAGTGATACACCCGAAGGGCTGCACACTTTAAATACAGCAATCTCCCGTGTAAAACGTAATCTTATTATTGTTTGTGATACAGCTTATTGGCGATCCAAAACAAATACACAATTAATAGGAGCACTTATATCTCGCTCTAGATCAAAGCAGATTATGTGTCCACCGTGTGAATAAAAATATGAAACTTAAAAGACTGATACTAACAATTCTTTGCGCTATAATGCTGTGCGGTTGCGTAAAATATAATTATCCGGAATGCAATCACTTGCCATCGGAAACCGAACTGCCATACGCACATTACATAGGTAACAAAGAATCAAAAAAATATCATAAAGCCACTTGCTCTTTTCTACCAAGCGAAAAGAATCAAGTAATAATTCCTCAATCAGAGATAAACACCGCAAAGTATCAAAAATATACCCCTTGCGGTCATTGCAAACCTTAAATACCCTCTCCCTCGGAGTGTATAATAAAAATTCAAAAGAAAGGAGAAACTATGGCATATACCCAAAAAAGAATAGATGACGGCATAAAACGTGCCGCGCTTTACGCCCGCGTATCTACCGAAGAACAGGCAATGCACGGTGTGTCGCTCGATGCCCAGCGCGAACGCCTCGTTCAGTACGCCAAGGAAAACGACCTCACCGTCGTAGGCATATACGTCGACGAAGGAATATCGGCGCGTAAACGTTATACCCGCCGCCCCGAGTTTATGCGAATGCTTGAGGATGTTAAAGCGAAAAAAATCGACGTCGTGCTTTTTATCAAACTCGACCGCTGGTTCAGAAACATCGCCGATTACTATGAAGTTCAAGCAATTCTTGATAAATATAAAGTGCAGTGGGTCGCCACCGAAGAGGACTACGATACCACTACCGCCAACGGAAGACTTGCCCTGAATATTAAGCTGGCAATAGCCCAGGACGAGTCCGACCGAACAAGCGAAAGAATAAAATTCGTTTTTCAAAACATGGTCAAAGAAGGTAGAGTTGTATCAGGTCAAACGCCCAAAGGATTTAAGATTATGGAAAAACGTGTTGTAGTAGACGAAGCACTCGCACCTGTAATACAAGATATGTTTAAAACTTATCTCGATAACAGATCCATTTCAGAAACCTCTCGTTATATCCTGGCACAATATAATGTCTATATTGACCATAAATCAATGAAATCCATGTTACAAAATCGCTGGTATGTCGGTGAAGCCTACGGAATACAAGGCTGGTGTCCGCAAATAATAGATAACGAAACGTTTGAACTCGCCTCGAACCTCGTTCAAATCAGAGCCGAACGACACAATAATGCGCGTAGCGATAGAGTGTACTATTTTACAGGCCTAATCTTTTGTGAAAGCTGCGGAAACCGTATGTCAACTTATGCGTGTCGTAATAAGCGCCCAAGCGGAATTACCCAAGAATATGTCTACTATCGCTGTCATACCAAGATGTCGCGACGATGCGACATGAATAAGCAGTTTAACCAAGAATACTTGGAAAAGTGGCTTGTAGAAAACGTGCGCCATCATGCGGAAATGTATAACGCAGAGCTCGAGAACCGCGGAAAACAAATAAAAAAGAAAGGCCCCGATAAGTCCAAAATTCTCGCAAAAATAGAAAAGCTTAAGGACCTCTACCTTAATGACCTAATAACGCGCGAACTTTATGAAAAGGACTACCGAAGCCTCTCTGCGCTCCTCGCGGATACCGAGACCGAGGAAAAGGAAGCAGCGAGAAAACCTATTGACTTGCACCAGTTTGATAACTTCGCCAAATCCTACGAAAAGCTTGACCCCGAACATAAAAAAGCATTCTGGTCCAGAGTAATTAAAAAAATCATCGTTGATTCAAACGGTGAAATATTCCTTACTCTCAATACCCCGCAATGATATGCAATTTCGTGCGCTGAGCGCGCGTATGTTCATCGCGCGCCGAGCAAAGCCCCCAAAGATCGGCAAAACCAAAAAACAACAAAATCACAACTTTTTCTAAAATTTTTTCTTCCATTATACGCGCGTATATAATAATGAACGCACGAAACCCCCAAACTCGCCGTCAAAAAATTTTTTCAAAAACCCCTTGACAAATCCCCGCCGATGTGATATTTTGGAAAAGAAGACAGCGAAAGGAGGCGCCCCCCTTGTCCCAACCATTCACCTAGCCCCATAACTTTTATCAGTTATAACGGGTATATCCTGAAGGTCTTCCTTTGATGATTTCGGTTGTGCTGTCATCAAATATTAAAAAAATGGTAAAAGACAAAGTTTTAGTAAAGAAACCGGTTGGCATTGAGGCTGCCGGAAGCATGAATATTTTATTCACCGACAAGACCGGAACTTTGACTGAGGGGATACTCAGCGTATCATCACTTTTTACAGACACCGAAGATTATTCGACAGTTTCGGATTTAAAAGCCAAAAGCCCTACAATCTTTGAATTATATAGATTAAACGCTCTTTACAACACATCATCAGAAATACAAGGCGGTAAGATTATAGGTGGAAATTCCACCGAAATTGCTCTGTTAAAATCTCTTTTGAAGTCAGACATGGAAAAGAACTGCACACTATATTCAAGAATTCCTTTTGACAGCGTATCAAAAATATCCTGCGCCGTCGTTGGTTTCAGTGGCAAAACTACGTTTTACAAGGGTGCCCCTGAGAAAATAATGTCTAATACAACACATTCTTTAGACAAGCACGGCAATATCCGCGCCTTTGATCGTTCAGCATTTTGCGTCAAGTTGAACAAGATCACAGACGGAGGAAGTCGTGTTATCATTTGTGCAGTCGAGCCCCCGAACCATGGAAAAAGTTGCGGTTTAACTTTAGTTTGTGGAATCGTGCTTGCTGATAAAATCAGAAATGAGGCCAATCAATCGGTCTCCTCGCTTAAACGCGCCGGAATACAAGTTGTTATGATTACGGGAGACAACAAAGAAACCGCAGCATCAATCGCCAAGAAGTGTGGTATTTTAAGCAATTCGCAATCCATTTGTTTAACAAGTGATGAATTATCTAAAATCTCTGACGGTGATTTAAAGAATCTTTTACCTCATCTTGCTGTAATTGCGAGAGCTTTGCCCAAGGATAAGAGCCGTCTTGTAAGGATCGCTCAGTCTTGTGGGCTCGTTTGCGGTATGACAGGAGACGGAATTAACGATGCCCCTGCACTGAAATGCTCAGATATTGGTTTTTCCATGGGCAATGGCACGCAGGTCGCAAAGGAGGCGGGAGATATTGTAATTCTTGACAACAATCTTGCCTCTATTGTACGAGCTGTTCTTTATGGACGCAATATTTTCAAAAGCATACGAAAATTTATAGTTCTTCAACTCACTATGAATCTTTGCGCGGTTGGAGTTAGCATGATTTGTCCGTTTATGGGAATCGACGCGCCTGTAACGCTTGTTCAAATGCTTTGGATCAACATTATAATGGACACCCTTGGAGGTCTGGCATTTGCAGGTGAACCGCCACTTGATTCTTACATGCAAGAACCGCCCAAACGTCGAGACGAGCCGATCCTCAATTCTTATATGGTTAACCAAATCATTTGGCTTGGAGCCTTTACGGTTTGTTTATCGTTATCCTTTCTGACAAATCCTTATTTTACTTCACATTTCCGAAATGCCGAGGACAATATATATCTGCTTACCGCATTTTTCGCTTTTTTCATTTTTGCCGCGGTATTCAACTGCTTCAATGCGCGAAGCGACCGCTTAAATCTTCTCGCGGGTATAACTCAAAACCGTCCGTTCACTTTTATTATGTTAATGATATCTGTAATTCAGATACTTTTTGTGTACCTTGGCGGCAACGTATTGCGAACTGCCCCGCTTTACGCAAGCGAATTGCAGGTTGCTCTTTTATCGGCTTTATTAGTATTCCCCGCCGAATTTATTCGGAAGCTTATCTGGAAGCTTATTATCAAAAAACGCGGTTATTAAATACAAAAAGCAGGTTGCTTTCGCAACCTGCTTTGTTTGTTAATAATTACTCAGCAGCCTTTACATCCTCGTCGATGAGCTTGATGATTGCCATTTCAGCAGCATCTCCTCTACGGGGACCCATCTTAAAGATCTGTGTATAACCACCGTTACGGTTTTCGTACTTGGGAGCGATCTCGCTAAAGAGCTTAGCTACTACGGACTCCTTGGTAATATACGCAAGTGCGCTACGACGGCTTGCAAGTGTATTCTTCTTGCCAAGTGTTATCATTTTCTCAGCTACCGAACGAACTTCCTTTGCTCTTGTAAGGGTGGTCTCAACCTTTCCCTTCTCAAGCAAGAGTGTTACAAGTCCGCGGAGCATTGCTTTTCTATGAGCAGTTGTTCTGCCAAGTTTTCTGGTTCCGGGCATTGTGATTTCCCTCCTTCTGCTTATCTTTTACTCGTTTTATGCACAGAGGATTAATCCTCTTCGGACTTAAGGCTAAGTCCGAGTGAGTGCAACTTCTGAATTACTTCTTCAAGCGACTTCTTTCCGAGGTTTCTTACCTTAATCATATCTTCCTCGGTACGGTTAGTCAAATCTTCTACTGTGTCAATGCCTGCGCGCTTCAAGCAGTTGAAGCTACGTACAGACATGTCAAGCTCCTCAATGGTCATCTCAAGGACTTTTTCTTTCTTTACGTCATCGCGTTCGACCATGATCTCCGCATTTCTTGCTTCGTCGGACAAATCCACGAACAAGTTGAGATGCTCGTTGAGAATCTTGGCGCCGAGCGAAATCGCTTCTTTAGCCGAGATAGTTCCATTTGTAAGAACCTCAAGCGTAAGCTTATCATAGTCTGTGATATTGCCTACACGGGTGTTATCAACAGTGTAGCTTACACTGTAAACAGGCGTGTAAATAGAGTCAGTATAAATAGTACCTATGGGTGCTGTTGTTGTCTGACCTGCAAGCATTGTATGATTCTGCTTGTTGCGTTCCTGGGATACATATCCACGACCGTGCTCAAACGTAAGCTCCATATAGAATCTTTCGTTTGCGCCTACTGTTGCGACGTGGTGATCGGGATTAAGAACCTCGATATCAGAGTCCTGCTTGATATCTCCCGCGGTTACTACCTGGGGGCCTGTCACGTCAATCACTACTGTCTTGGGGGTGTTGCAATGAAGCTTTGCCGTGATTCCCTTTACGTTAAGAACGATTTCTGTTACGTCCTCTTTTACTCCGGGAATTGTGGAAAACTCGTGCAATACGCCGTCAATCTTTATACTTGTAACAGCAACTCCGGGAAGAGAGCTGAGAAGTATTCTGCGAAGAGAGTTTCCAAGGGTTGTTCCGTAGCCTCTCTCAAGGGGCTCTACTATAAACTTACCGCTTTTACCGTCCTCACTAAGATTAACGATTGTTATATTGGGCTTTTCTATCTCTATCATTCCAAATAATCCTCCTATAAATTAATGGGTTTAAAACCTTTGGGATTTGGGTTACACCTATATTGAGGCACACCGCCGAACTAAGCAACGCCGAAATGCGCCTGCAATATCGGCATTACTTGGAATAAAGCTCGACGATAAGCTGCTCCTCGAAGGGGAAGTCGATATCTTCTCTTGCGGGAAGTGCTACAACCTTTGCTGTAAGATTATCCTTGTTCACGTCAAGCCACTTGGGAGCGGTCTTATCCTTAAGAGCCTCTGCGAGTGCCTTGCACTTCTCAGAACCGCGGAAGTTCTCTCTAACTGCAATTACATCGCCTGCCTTAACGATGATGGAAGGAATGCTTACCTTCTTACCGTTAAGCTCGAAATGCTCGTGAAGAACAAGCTGACGTGCTTCCTTACGGCTCTCTGCCATGCCCATTCTGTATACTACGTTATCAAGTCTGCGCTCGATAAGGGTAAGAAGGTTCTCACCTGTCATACCTTCCTTGCGCTCTGCCTCTACGAAGTAGTTGTGGAACTGCTTCTCAAGGACACCGTAGTATCTCTTGGTCTTCTGCTTCTCACGAAGCTGCATTCCATACTCTCTCATTTTCTTGTTACCTGCGCCATGCTGACCGGGAGCTGTGTTTCTGCGGTCAAGTGCGCACTTACCCGATGTGCAACGCTCGCCCTTGAGGTAAAGCTTTACGCCTTCTCTGCGGCAGAGTTTACATGCGGGACCGACATATCTTGCCATATTCGTATTCCTCCTGTTTCTAATTATACGCGTCTACGCTTAGGCGGTCTGCATCCGTTGTGAGGAATAGGAGTTACGTCCTTGATCATTGTGATCTGGAGTCCTACTGTCTCAAGAGCACGGATTGCCGATTCACGTCCCGAACCGGGACCCTTAACGAAAACTTCAACTGTCTTAAGTCCATGCTCCATTGCCGCCTTTGCCGCAGTCTCTGCTGCGCTCTGTGCTGCGAAGGGAGTAGACTTTCTCGAACCCTTAAAGCCGAGCTCACCAGCCGAAGCCCATGAAATTGCATTTCCCTGAGCATCTGTAATGGTGATTATTGTATTGTTGAAGGTCGAACTGATGTGCGCTGCGCCCTTTTCTATATTTTTACGTTCGCGGCGCTTCTTGATTACCTTCTTAGCAACCTTTGCCATTTTTATGCTCCTCCTTTATTTCTTCTTGTTAGCGATGGTCTTCGCAGGACCCTTTCTGGTTCTTGCGTTGGTCTTTGTTCTCTGTCCTCTTACAGGAAGACCTTTTCTGTGTCTGATACCGCGGTAACAGTTGATTTCGACCATTCTCTTAATGTTAAGCGCAACGTCTCTGCGAAGGTCACCCTCTACTGTGTAGGAGTTTTCGATCTCGTCACGAAGCTTTGCAACTTCTTCCTCTGTGAGATCCTTCGCACGTGTGTCGGGATTTATTCCTGTCTTTGCAAGAATATCATTTGCGCTCTTGCGTCCGATACCGTAAATGTAGGTAAGAGCGATTTCTACGCGTTTAGCGTTCGGAATATCAACACCTGCTATACGAGCCATTTAATGTTTCTCCTCTCTGTTTTATGGTAGCGATTAGCCCTGCTTCTGCTTATGCTTGGGGTTCTCGCAAATTACCATTACTTTACCTTTTCTCTTGATGATTTTGCATTTCTCGCAAATCTTCTTTACGGAAGGTTTAACTTTCATTATATTATACCATTCCTTTCTTTAGCATTGGTATTACTTTGCACGCCAGGTTATGCGGCCTTGGGTGGGGTCGTATATCGAAACCTCAACCGTTACCTTATCACCGGGCAATATTTTGATATAGTTCATTCTAAGCTTTCCGGATATGTGGGCTTTTACCACATGGTCATTGGGAAGCTTTACTTTGAAGGTCGCGTTGGGCATTGCTTCAACAACCACGCCTTCAAACTCGATTACGTCATCCTTCGGCAAAACTCTTTTCCTCCATTCAATTAAAGTCCGCGTTCAACCTCGGTCAGAACAAGAATGCCCTCGGCGGTTATAGCAATTGTGTTTTCGTAGTGTGCCGAAAGGCTACCGTCGGCGGTCTTTACAGTCCAGCCGTCGTTCATTTCCTTTACGTCACTACCGCCTATATTTACCATAGGCTCAATTGCCAATGTCATGCCGTTGCACAGTCTCACTCCACGTCCGGGGGTGCCGTAATTCGGTACATCGGGTGACTCGTGAAGCTCACGGCCTACTCCGTGTCCGATATATCGCTTTACTACGCTGTATCCATATTCATTGACACAGCTTTCTATCGCGTTTCCGATATCTCCGATACGATTTCCCGATTCAGCCTTGGCGATTCCCGCCCAAAAGCTTTTTTCAGTAGCTTCTATGAGGCGCATTGCCTCCTCGCTGACCTTACCAACCGGTATCGTTCTCGCGCTGTCTCCGTGAAATCCCTTATAGAATGCTCCCACGTCTATCTTAACGATATCGCCCTCCGTAAAAATACGCTTTTTTGATGGTATTCCGTGGATAACTTCATCGTTTATACTGATACACGCCGAGCCGGGAAATCCGGCATAGCCGAGGAAGGAGGGCTTTGCGCCCGAGCGTTCGATATGATTTCTGATGATCTTATCGAGTTCGAAGGTACTTATGCCCTCGCGAACGTGCTCTCGCGCCACAAGCAAAGCCTCGCCTGTAATACGCCCCGCTTCCTTCATTGCCGCTATTTGAAGTTGATTTTTAATCTGTATCATATAGCTTCTGCCTCAAAACCTTTCAAGTGCTTTATAAACAAGCTCGGTCGTGTGTTCGATCGCATCCTGCCCATGCACTGTCAGCAAGAGACCTTTCTTTGAGTAAAACTCTTTGAGCGGCTCTGTCTGAGCGTGATAGGTTTCCAGTCTTTTCTTCACGGTCTGCGGCGCGTCGTCCTCTCTGATATAGAGCGGCTTGCCGCACTTATCGCAAACACCGTCGACTTTAGAAGGGCTATACTCAACGTGATAAGAAACACCGCAGCCTGAGCAGAGTCTACGTCCGCCCATTCTCTTCACGATTGTCTCATCATTGACCTCAATGCTGAGCACCGCGTCAATCTTAACGCCCATACTGTCAAGCGCTTGGGCCTGAGCTATTGAGCGAGGAAAGCCGTCGAGTATAAATCCGTTCTTACACTTTTCGGATGAAAGATAATCTTTTATAATTCCGATGACAATTTCGTCCGGAACAAAGTTACCGTCGTTGATATACTTTTCGGCAACCTTTCCAAGCTCACTTTCCTCACGGATAGCGGCACGAAGCACGTCTCCTGTGGAAATAGTTGGTACGTTCCATTTTTCGGAAATTTTTTCCGCCTGAGTGCCTTTTCCTGCACCGGGCGCTCCCATCAAAATCAGATTCATTCTTCTCCTCCAAACAAGGGGCGATTAATTAATCAAGAAATCCCTTGTAGTTACGCATTGTAAGCTGCGCTTCAAGCTCACGTACGGTCTCAAGTGCGACACCGACAATAATGAGCAAGGAGTTACCACCGAACGCGAGACCTGCAAACTGTCCACCGAACAGAATGTTGATGAGCATGGGGAATCCTGCTACGAAGCAAAGGAAAATAGCTCCAACAAACGTGATACGGCTGAGTATCTTATTGATGAAATCAACAGTGGGCTTACCGGGACGCACGCCGCGAACCGAACCGCCGTTAGTCTGGATATTGTTTGCAACCTCTACGGGGTTGAACGAAATCATAATATAGAAGTAGGAGAATGCTATGATAAGAATAAGATTCAATACGAGATAAATCCACGAATCATAGCTTAAGAAGTCGTTTATCCATGTAAGCCATGTCCAGCTCTTGGGAAGGAACGCCGCAAGAGTTGCGGGGATAGAAACGATTGAGCTTGCAAAGATGATAGGCATAACGCCCGCCATGTTGATCTTGATGGGGAGGTTAGTGTTCTGACCGCCGTACATCTTACGACCGACAACCTTCTTTGCGTACTGAATCGGAATTCTTCTCTCCGAATTGGTTACAAGCACGACGAGTACAACTACCGCGAGTGTAATAGCTATCGAAACAACAGCAAGGAGAATACCTACCGCAATATGATAACTATCACTTGTAATCATACCGATAATGTTTCCGACAAGGTCGGGAGCTCTCGCGATAATATTTGCGAAGAGGATGATGGAAATACCGTTTCCGATACCCTTTTCATTAATCTTTTCAGCCAACCACATGATTATGGAAGCACCTGCGCAGAAACAAGCAACGATTACAAGCTTTTCAAACCAACCGATTCCTGCTACGAGGAAGTTGTTAGCCGCGAGAAGCTGCATATAACCGTAGCTGGTAGCAAGAGCAAGAACAACCGTGATGATTCTTGTCAAAAGGTTGATCTTCTTGCGTCCCGCCTCGCCGTCCTTAGCCCACTGCTCAAGCTTGGGAATAGCGACGGTAAGAAGCTGTACTACGATGGACGACGTGATATAAGGGCTGACCGAAAGAGCGAACAATGTCGCCTGAGAAAGAGCGCCACCTGCCATAAAGTCCAGGTAATCGAACATTCCCGAGAATGAATCCGAGAATGCGGTGATTGCCGTACGGTCTACGTAAGGAACGAAAATGTTAGCGCCCAAGCGATACAGGAGGACGATAAGCAATGTGAAGAGGAGCTTATTTCTAAGTTCCTGAACCTTCCAAGCATTTTTTAGCGTCTGGAACATCCTATACCACCTCAGCCTTTCCTCCTGCTGCCTCAATCTTTTCCTTTGCAGATGCAGAGAAGATTGCTGCCTTTACAGTTAATTTCTTGGTGATCTCTCCGCCACCGAGAACCTTAAGTCCATCAAGCTCCTTGCGGATGATCTTCTTCTCAAGAAGTGCATTGATATCTACAACAGCTCCGTCCTCAAATGCGTTAAGCTTCTCAACGTTAACTATTGCATACTTTGTAGCGAAAATGTTAGTAAAGCCTCTCTTGGGAAGCTTTCTGTACAAAGGAAGCTGTCCGCCCTCGAAGCCGGGTCTTACACCGCCGCCGGAACGAGCATTCTGTCCCTTGTGGCCCTTACCTGCGGTCTTTCCGTTACCGGATCCGGGGCCTCTACCTTTACGCCAAGCGGCCTTTGCAGAGCCTGCTGCGGGTGAAAGTTCATTAAGTTTCATTATGCCGCCTCCTTATACGTTTTCTACTTTTACAAGGTGAGAAACCACCTTGATTTTACCTGCGAGAACAGCGTCATCCTTGTGAACGTTGCTGTCTCCGGGTCTATTAAGTCCGAGCGACTTAGCAGTGGCAATCTGGTTAGGCTTGCAACCGATAAGGCTCTTGATAAGTGTAACCTTTTTCATGTCGCTTCCTCCTTAACCTTTTACCTGCTCTACGCTGATATCACGAATCTTCGCAACCTCTTCAACTGTACGAAGCGCGCGAAGTCCCTCGATTGTTGCCTTTACAACGTTTGTGGGGTTGTTGGAACGAAGGCACTTAGCACGGATATTCTTGATACCTGCAAGCTCAAGCACTGCTCTTACTTTACCACCCGCGATAATACCGGTACCGGGTGCAGCAGGCTTAAGAAGAACCTTACCTGCGCCAAACTCACCGAGAATTTCGTGGGGAATTGTTGTACCCTTGAGGGATACTTCGATCATATTTTTCTTTGCATCCTCGATACCCTTGCGGATTGCTTCGGGTACTTCGGCTGCCTTTCCAAGTCCTACACCTACGTGACCATTCTCATCACCAACTACCATGATAGCTGCGAATCTTGCGATACGACCACCTTTAACGGTCTTGGAAACACGGTTAAGGGCAACGAGCTGCTCTTTGAGATCAAGCTCTGCCGGATTAAACTTTTTTGCCATGTTTTTTCTCCTTAATAATGTTCAATACATACTGTATATTTGAACAGTGTACAAACCGGACTAATCGATTGCTCGATTAGAACTTCAAGCCGCCCTCACGAGCGCCGTCAGCCAACTCCGATACACGTCCGTGGTAAAGATAGCCGCCTCTGTCGAATACGACTTCGGTGATACCCTTTGCTGCTGCTCTCTCGGCAATCTTCTTACCGATGATCTTTGCAGCCTCTTTGTTACCGCCGTTACCCTCGAAATCCTTCTCGAGAGTGGAAGCGGAAACCAATGTTACGCCTGCAACGTCGTCAATGATCTGCGCGCTGATGTTCGCGTTAGAGCGATATACAGCGAGACGGGGACGCTCTGCAGTTCCGGAAATCTTAGCTCTGATCTTCTTGTGTCTCTTAAGACGTACAAGATTACTATCTTTTCTTGAAACCATTTGAGTCCACTCCTTTCATTATTTACCGGTCTTACCGGCCTTACGGCGAATATACTCATCAGAGTACTTAACACCCTTACCATGATAGGGTTCGGGAGGTCTCTTGCCTCTGATTACCGCTGCGATCTGTCCGACCGCCTGCTTGTTGTAACCCTTGATTACAACTGTGTTGGGGTTAGGAACATCGAAGGTTATTCCGTCGGGCTCTGCGATGCAGAACTGCTCCTGAGGAATACCGTTCACAAGAGAGTGTCCAAGGAAGAGCTGAAGTGTCTTACCCTGCTTTACTACCTTGTAACCTACACCAACGATTTCGAGAGTCTTTGTGTAGCCGTTAGATACACCCTCAACCATGTTTGCAAGAAGCGCGCGGCTGAGACCGTGAAGGCTTTTGTTTTCCTTCTCGTCATTAGGACGGCTAACAGTAAGCACACCGTTCTCAAGAGCGATCTTCATGTTACTGTTAAATGTTTCTGTAAGTGTTCCGAGAGGACCCTTAACAGTTACGACGTTTCCGTCGGCAATTGTTACGGTCACGTTCGCGGGAACAGCTATAGGCATTCTACCAATTCTTGACATATTTCTATACCTCCCGCTAAATTACCAAACAAATGCAAGCACTTCTCCGCCTACCTTAAGGCTGCGTGCTTTCTTGTCTGTCATGATACCCTTGGATGTTGACACGATTGCTACGCCAAGGCCGTTCATAACCTTGGGCATATCCTCATATCCGGCATAGATACGAAGACCGGGCTTGGAGATACGGCGGATACCGCGGATAACCTTCTGCTTACCTTCCATATACTTAAGAGTGATACGGATGATACCCTGGTTACCATTATCTACGATCTGGTAGCCCTTTACATAACCCTCTTCAACGAGAATGTCCGCGATGGACTTCTTCATGTTGGACGCCGGAATGTCAACTGTTGAATGCTTTGCGTTATTAGCATTTCTGATTCGTGTGAGCATGTCGGCAATTACGTCTGACATTTGCATAATTTTAATCCTCCTATATGCAAGTAATTTAATCTTGCTGCCGAAATTTTCTCGGCGGCATATCAGCGGTTAAGCCTTGCGCCTTGCGGCGCGTGGCTTCCTTCTGATAGTTGGAGCGGTCTTTCGACCAAAAGTTTATTGTTGCGGCTTACGCCGTCAAGCAATCTTACCAGCTTGCCTTCTTTACTCCGGGAATCTGACCCTTGTAAGCCAATTCACGGAAGCAAATACGGCAGATACCGAATTTACGGAGATAAGCGTGGGGACGACCACAGATTTTGCATCTGTTGTACTCACGAGTGGAGAACTTCTGCTCTTTCTGCTGCTTCAAAATCATAGCTTTCTTTGCCATCGTTTCTTACCTCCAATCAGTTAGCAAAGGGAGCGCCCATAAGTGTAAGGAGCTCTTTTGCTTCTTCGTCGGTGTTTGCGGTTGTTACGAAACAAATGTCCATACCGCGGATCTTCTCTACCTTATCGTACTCGATTTCGGGGAAGATAAGCTGCTCTTTAAGACCGAGCGCATAGTTTCCTCTGCCGTCGAATGCGTTGGGGTTGATACCCTTAAAGTCACGAACTCTGGGAAGTGCGAAGTTGAAGAGTCTGTCTACAAACTCGTACATCTTGTCGCCTCTGAGTGTAACCTTTACACCGATCTTCATACCCTCACGAAGCTTGAAGTTAGCTACCGACTTCTTTGCGTAAGTGGGAACTGCCTTCTGACCTGCGATAAGGGAAATGTCATTGATAACACTATCAATAGCCTTGGAGTTATCCTTAGCGTCGCCTACACCAACGTTGATAACGATCTTATCAAGCTTGGGAATCTGCATTACGCTGGAATACTCAAACTTTTTCATAAGGGCGGGAGCAACCTCGGCCTTATACATATCTCTAAGTCTTGCCATAGTCTGCTACCTCCTTATATTTCCGGATAGCCGCACTTCTTGTGCATTGCTATACGAACCTTTTCGCCCTTTTCGGTTACCTTAGTACCGATTCTTGCTGCCTTGCCGCACTTGGGGCATACAATGGCAACCTTGCAAGCGTAAACTGCTGCGTTTGTATCAACGATACCGCTGCTCTCGCCCTGTCTGCGAGCCTTAACGTGCTTATGAACACCGTTAACGCCCTCAACGATAACCTTGTCTTCCTTGGGGGAAACCGCGATTACCTTATGGGTGATGATGTTGCCCTTATCGTCGTACTTCTCATTATACTTTCCTGTAAGAAGGATTACGTTATCACCGGTTTTAATTTTCATTGTGCGTACCTCCTTTACAGTACTTCGGGAGCGAGAGAGAGGATCTTAAGGTAGTCCTTCTCACGAAGCTCTCTTGCCACAGGGCCAAATATACGTGTACCTCTGGGTGTCTTGTCTTCCTTGATGATTACCGCTGCGTTTTCGTCAAACTTGATGTAAGAACCGTCTGCACGCTTAAGACCGTGTACGCTTCTTACGATAACAGCCTTGACTACTTCGCCCTTCTTAACAACTCCGCCGGGAGCAGCCTTCTTTACGCAGGCTACTACTACATCGCCAATGTTTGCGTATCTACGGCCTGTTCCGCCAAGTACGCGAATACACATAAGCTCTTTTGCTCCGGTGTTGTCGGCAACCTTCATTAATGTTTGTTGCTGTATCACTTTTGCGTTCCTCCTAATTCAATACGATTTTTGACGTATTTACTCTTTTCGCATTAATGTGTTATTACTTAGCCTTTTCGATTATCTCAACAACGCGCCATCTCTTTGTCTTGGAGAGAGGTCTTGTTTCCATAATCTTTACCTTGTCGCCGATTCCGCACTCGTTCTTTTCGTCGTGAGCGTGAACCTTCAAGGTGTGCTTAATGATTTTACCATAAACAGGATGCTTTACGTTATCCTCGATTGCGACAACAACTGACTTGTCCATCTTATCGCTGACAACCAAGCCCACTCTGGTTTTTCTAAGTGCTCTTTCTTCTGTCATGATTTAGCCTCCTTACGCGTTCTTCTCACGAAGAATTGTCATTACGCGTGCGATATCCTTCTTGACATCAGCAATCTTGTGCGGATTCTCAAGCTGGTTGATCGCGTGCTGAAAGCGGAGGTTGAAAAGCTCGCTCTTAAGCTCTTTGAGCTTTGCTTCCAGCTCTTCTGCGGACATTTTTCTAATATCGATTGTCTTCACAGCTTAGCCCTCCCCGTTTTCCTTACTAATAAACTTGCACTTGATAGGAAGCTTGTGCGACGCGAGACGCATTGCTTCCTTTGCAATCTCGGGAGCTACGTCAGCCATCTCGAACATAATGCGTCCGGGCTTAACTACTGCTACCCAATACTCCGGCGAACCCTTACCGGAACCCATACGTGTTTCAGCAGGCTTCTCAGTGATAGGCTTATCGGGGAATATCTTGATCCAGACACGACCGCCACGGCGTGTGTATCTTGTCATAGCGATACGGGCTGCCTCGATCTGATTGCTTGTTATCCATGCGGGCTCGAGTGCTACGAGACCGTATGTTCCGTTGGAAAGTGTATTTCCGCGTGTTGCTTTTCCTTTAAGTCTACCGCGCTGTACGCGACGGAACTTAACTCTCTTAGGCATTAACATTTCTACGTCCTCCTTCTCTCGGAGCTCTGTCGCTTCTGTTATTGCCGCGTCTATCGCCGTTGCGATTGTCTCTACGGGAATTTCTGCGATCTCTGTTGTCGCGAGGAGCGCTTGTGGTTGTTCTGTTTACTTCGGAAAGAACCTCTCCCTTGTAAATCCAAACCTTAACGCCTATCTTACCGTAGGTTGTATCAGCTTCCCAGAAACCGTACTCAATATCTGCTCTGATTGTCTGAAGCGGGATTGTACCCTCGTGGTAATGCTCAGTCTTAGCGATTTCGGCGCCTGCAAGACGTCCGCTACAGCTGATCTTTATACCCTTTGCACCAAGTCTCATGGTGTTACGGAGTGCCATCTTCATTGCTCTTCTGTAAGAAGTACGCTTCTCAAGCTGAGCTGCGATGCTCTCTGCAACGAGCTGTGCATCAAGGTCGGGCTGCTTAACCTCAACAACGTTGACGTTTACAGGCATACCAACCATCTTTTCAAGGGCAGCCTTGTACTTATCGATCTCAGAGCCGCCGCGTCCGATTACCAGACCGGGCTTTGCGCAGTGAATGAACACTCTTACTCTGTGTCCGTCACGCTCGATCTCAATCTTAGGAATGCCTGCTTCTTTAAGCTCATTCTTAAGATACTTTCTGATGTTGTAGTCGGAGACAAGAGTATCGCCGAAGGTTTCGTCCTTTGCGAACCATCTTGAATCCCAGTTTTTAATTACGCCGACGCGCAGGCCGTGCGGATTAACTTTCTGACCCATTTTAGCTACCTCCCTCTCTTAGTCTCTTTCTTTAACAGCCAATGTCACGTGGCTTGTTCTCTTGAGGATTCTGTCTGCGCTTCCCTTTGCTCTGGGCATTACTCTCTTGAGAGTAGGACCGGGGCATACGAAGCACTCAGAGACATAAAGCTTAGAGGCGTCCATGTGAAAATTGTGTTCTGCGTTTGCTATTGCGCTGCCGAGAAGCTTGATAAGATACTCGGATGCGCTCTTATTTGTGTTCTTGAGAATTCCCATCGCAACACCGGCGTCCTTACCTCTGATGAGGTCGAGAACGATCTTTACCTTACCAGGAGAAATTCTTGCATACTTAAGATATGCTTTTGCTTTCATTTCTTAATTCCTCCCTTGATTATTTACCGTTGTTGGATGTCTTGGAACCAGCGTGTCCCTTGAACGTTCTTGTGGGCGCAAACTCACCGAGCTTGTGTCCTACCATATCCTCGGTTACATAAACCGGAACGTGCTTTCTGCCGTCATGAACCGCGATCGTGTGACCGACGAATTCCGGGAATATGGTCGACGCACGAGACCATGTCTTAAGAACTTTCTTTTCGTTCTTCTCGTTCATGGCACAGATGCGAGCGTAGAGCTTCTCCTCTACGAAAGGTGCTTTTTTAAGGCTTCTGCTCATTTTATATTCCCTCCTTATTTAGCGTTTCTGCGTTTTACGATGAACTTATCTGTTCTTGCCTTCTTGTTTCTTGTCTTATAACCAAGAGCAGGCTTACCCCAAGGTGTAACAGGAGAAGGACGACCGATAGGCGACTTACCTTCACCACCACCGTGCGGGTGATCGCAGGGGTTCATTACGGAACCGCGTACTGTGGGACGAATACCCAAATGTCTTGTCTTACCAGCCTTACCAAGCTTAACGGTGTCGTGCTCAATGTTGCCGACCTGTCCGATTGTAGCTTTGCACTCAAGGCGGATAATTCTAACCTCGCCCGAAGGAAGTCTTACCTGAGCCACACCGTTTTCCTTAGCGATAAGCTGAGCAAATACGCCTGCGGAACGAACGAGCTGAGCTCCCTTACCGGGGTAAAGCTCTACGTTGTGGATCATCGTACCAACGGGAATGTTTGCGATAGGAAGGGTGTTACCGGGCTTGATATCAGCCGCGGGACCAGAGTAAACTGTATCTCCATCCTTCAAACCAACGGGAGCGATGATATAGCTCTTTTCGCCATTCTCATTCTCAAGAAGAGCGATGTATGCGCTTCTGTTGGGGTCGTACTCAACACCGATAACCTTAGCGGGAGTCTCATTGTCACGCTTGAAGTCGATGATTCTGTACTTAATCTTGTTTCCGCCGCCGTGATGACGAACCGTGATCTTACCGTAGCTGTTACGGCCGGCGTGCTTCTTCTTAATAACTATCAGGCTCTTCTCGGGAGTAAACTTGGTGATTTCCTCGAACGAGGGAACAGCCATATGTCTTCTCGAGGGAGTCGTAGGATTATACTTAATTGTAGGCATTCTCTTGACCTCCTACTTAGTTAAGTCCTTCGAAGAACTCGATGGTCTTGGAGTCAGGCTTAAGTGTTACTATAGCCTTCTTCCACTCGGAAGTGTATCCGAAGTGAACGCCGAGTCTCTTGGGCTTCTTCTTCATGTTGATCGTGTTTACAGAAAGGACCTCAACCTTGAACATCTCCTCAACAGCGTGAGCGATGTCAGCCTTTGTTGCGTCGTTAGCAACAGCGAAGGTGTACTTCTTGTCTGCAATTCCATCCATACTTGCCTCTGTGATAATGGGCTTGATGATAACATCCTGAATCATTTTCATTATGCAAATACCTCCTCAAGCTTTTCAACAGCAGCCTTGGAAATAACAAGCTTATCAGCGTTAAGAATCTCGTAAATATTGATGTTTGCAGCAACAGATGTTACAACACCGGGAATATTTGCGCTGCTCTTAACAACGAACTTGTCAACCTCAGGGAGAACGATAAGCGACTTCTTATCAGCACCAAGAGCGTTAAGCATATTAACAATAGTCTTGGTCTTGAACTCAGCGCACTTGATCTCGTCAACAACGATGAGGCTTCCATCAGCAACCTTGGCAGAAAGAGCGCTGTAAAGAGCAACTCTCTTTGTCTTCTTGTTCATGGTGATGCGGTAATCTCTGGGCTTGGGGCCGAGAGCGATACCACCGTGTGTCCACTGGGGAGAACGTGTCGAACCCTGACGAGCTCTACCTGTTCCCTTCTGTCTCCAGGGCTTTCTGCCACAGCCCGAAACCTCGGAACGAGTGAGAGTGGACTGTGTGCCCTGTCTCTGATTCATAAGGTAAGTTCTGACAGCTGCGTGGAGAACTGCACCCTTGATTTCAGCGCCGAATATTACGTCAGACAGAGCGATTTCTCCAACCTCTTTGCCCGCCATATCAAATACTTTTACGTTTGGCATTGTGTATGTTCTCCTTCCGCTTATGCTTTAACCGAGTCACGAATGAACACGATACCGTTCTTAGCACCGGGAATAGCGCCCTTAACAGCAATGATGTTATTCTCAACGTCGATTCTTACTATCTTGAGATTAAGCACAGTAACCTGCTCGTTACCGTACTGACCGGCCATCTTCTTGTTCTTGAAGATTCTCGCAGGGTCGATAACACCCATAGAACCGGACTGGCGGTGGATAGGACCAACGCCGTGAGTTGCACAAAGCTTGTGAAGATTCCATCTCTTAATAGCACCGGTGTATCCACGACCCTTTGTCATACCTGTAATGTCGACCTTGTCGCCTGCGGCGAAGGTTTCGGCTGTGATGACATCACCGTCGTTAAGACCGGAGCAATCCTCAAGGCGGAACTCCTTAAGATGCTTCTTGAATGCAACGCCTGCTTTTCCGAAATGACCGATTTCAGCCTTTGTAAGGTGCTTTTCCTTAGCATCCATAAAGCCGAGCTGAACAGCTTCGTATCCGTCATTCTCGAGGGTCTTCTTCTGCACTACTGTGCAGGGGCCCGCTTCGATAAGGGTTACAGGAATTACGTTTCCAACCTCATCGAAAATCTGAGTCATACCGATTTTCTTACCGATAATACCCTTTTTCATTTTGTTTTCCTCCTGTAGGTTATTGGTTGACGTTTTGAATTTTCCCTTTCGGGATTCGCCAACGTGACCGACAATCTTCGCCGCCTGTTGGCAGCGATGCCGTACTTGATAACGACCTTTGTTTTGCGATGTTTTTTACGAGTGCTTGATTTTATTAAACTTTTACTTCGAATTCCACACCGGCGGGAAGCTCAATGTTCATAAGAGCGTCCACAACCTTCTGAGACGGCTTGATTATATCAATAAGTCTCTTGTGTGTGTGCAGTTCAAACTGTTCACGGCTGTCCTTGTACTTGTGCACCGCACGAAGGATCGTGATGATCTCCTTCTCAGTGGGAAGCGGAATAGGACCCGATACAACAGCGCCGTTTCTCTTAGCAACCTCAACAACCTTCTCAGCCGCAGCGTCAATGATTGTGTGATCGTAGCTCTTGAGTCTGACTCTGATCTTTTCCTTTACTGCCATATTACGTTACCTCCTTTAAGATTCGCCCACCACACATCCGCAAGCCATCGCAGACTCGCATATATATAATGTAGCGTTTTGTGGGGTCGAATTGCTCAACACTCTCCCGCGCGTTTCTTGTTCCTCCCGAAAAAACAGGAATTTGACGCACATCAGCATCTGTGAACCAAACTCCGCAGGGATTCCAAGCTCCACTCGTTAGAAGTTTTACAACTCTGTCGCCCGTTTAAATCGGACATACTCCACAAGAATTACCTGCTACAGACGTCTCCGCAGCAGCAACCTCTTGCTTCATCGCATATCAAGCTTTAATATTTTACCATATTTCCATCAATATTGCAATATTTTTAACAAAGTTTTTTCGTAGAATATCAAAGAAATTTTCAAGCTATTTTTGTGCAAAATGCACAATTCACGCAAAAAGGGGGCTGAATCCCCCCTTTTTTGAATCGTTCAAGACTGCTTTTATGCTTTGCCGGCGCGCATAGCGTTAAGAACAGTTATCACTGCCGCTCCCACATCCGCAATCACAGCAAGCTCCAAAGACGGATATCCGCACAAACCAACAATCACAACCGCAAGCTTAACACCAAGCGAAACTATTATATTCTGATTCACTATACGCGAAGTCTTTTTAGCACTCTTTATCATATCATTGAGTCTTTCAAGGCTGTCATCGACGATTACAACGTCGGCGCTTTCAACAGTGAGAGAAGCTCCACTGCCCATGGCAATGCCAACGTCAGCCGCGGCAATAGCCGCAGAATCATTGAGACCGTCTCCGCAAAACGCCACCGCCCCCTTAGCATTTGATTTTTTCTCTTCCTTATATATATAGTTCAGTCTCTGCAGTTTTTCGTCAGGCTTGAGTTCGCTGTAATACTCAGTAATGCCAACTTCAACAGCTACCGATTTCACAGTCTTCTCATTGTCGCCGCTCATAATCGCCACACGCTTAACACCGTTGCCGCGCAACGCAGAAATTTGAGTAAGGGCGTCATCCTTCAGCTTAGCCTCAAACAGCAACGTTCCACAATGCTTTCCGCCCACAGCTACGTATATAGCGCTTCTGTCGGTTTCATCTACGTCTACGCCGATTTCCGCCATCAGCTTTCGGTTACCGAAAGCGGCTTTTTCACCGCCTATAACGCATATGATACCTCTGCCTCCGATATTCTTCGCGCCATCCACCTGATAGGTAACCGTTTCTGTATATTTTTCACAGAAAACACGAGCAAGCGCGTGGGGGCTTTTAAGCAGAGCCGCCTTTGAATAATCAAGCAAAAGGGTTTTAGAAATAGGAGAATCCTTAGCCACCGACACGCCGATAAACTCGGGCATTGCAGAGGTAAGCGTACCCGTTTTGTCAAAAACAACCGTTTCAACCGTTGCCGCACTGTCAATAACTTGCCCTCCTCTGAACACGATACCCCTGAGCGCTGCGCGACCAATTCCCGAAAAGTAAGCCAGCGGAACCGAAAGCACAAGCGAGCAAGGACAAGAAGCGACAAGAACCACCAACGCAGGTCTCACAGCCGCACCGATTCCGCGCCCAAAAGCAAGACCGACAACAAGCACAGACACAGACACCAAAAAAGCAATCGGTGTAAATATTTCAGCAAAGCGAGTAATCTTCTTTTCTCTGACCGCCTTTTGTTTAGATGCGCGTTCAACCGCTTTTTTCAACTTGTTTGCGGTAGAATTTTCATATTTTTCGGTAACTTTAATAAGCACCGCCCCCGAAACCAGCGACGATCCGGACAAGCACAGGCTTCCCTTTACAAGCTCCGCAGGAACACTTTCGCCTGTAATGGCAGACATATCCGCAAAGCCCTCTCCGCTCACCACCACGCCATCAAGCGATATTTTGTCGCCCATGCGCACCGACATTATATCGCCGATTTGCACTTCACGCGCGGGCACGGAAACAGCCTTTTTATCTTTCACCACGGTTACGTTTTCTTCCGTTATCTCTATAAGTGAGGCTATATTTCGCTTGGAACGACTATACGCCTCTCCCGAAATTGCCTCTCCCAACGAATAAAGATATATAACAGCTGCCGCATCAGCAAACTCACCAAGACACGCAGAACCGAGCGAGGCTACGCACATAAGCGTAAACTCGGTAAATATCTTTTTGCGGCGAATATCATTGTACGCTCCTACCAATACGTCTTTGCCAAAAAAAGCGTACACAGCCACAGCACAGCATAGAGCCACCCACTTATTTAAGAATTCCAGCTCGCCCAAAAACGCCAGAACAAGCACAATTCCGCCTATAATATAGGTGAATATTTTCAACGCGCCAAATTCACCGCCATGCTCGTGCTCGCAGGAGCAGCCTTCCCCTTCACCATGATGATGGCAATGGCAATGTCCTTCTTCACCGTGGTCATGGCTGTTACAATGTCCCTTGTCATCATGTCCATGGCACGAGCATTGTCCGTCTTTATGTTCGTGGCCGTGATTGCCGCATGAGCATTTTTCCACTAAACGTCCCTTGCTCGATTTTTCACACTTTATTCCACTTTTTTTGATGCTTGTTTTATCAACATC
The DNA here is from genome assembly GCA_045612185.1 of Eubacteriales bacterium. Taxonomy (GTDB): domain Bacteria; phylum Bacillota; class Clostridia; order Oscillospirales; family CAG-272; genus RGIG8775. Next base: position 15,181 of record JAZKYO010000101.1, on the reverse strand, counting down.
AACATCAGATTCGCATTTTTTGCCATTTTTGCTTTTTAAATCATTTTCCATATCTCACACCTCTTTCCATAATCGATTATTCTATTTATCCTCGCAGACGTGTATTTCAGCCATATCTATCACAAGTCTCACGTGCTCGTCAGAAATAGAATACACCTGGCTTTTTCCGTTGCGCGTCACCTTTACAAGATCGGCTCTTTTCAAAATAGCAAGCTGATGCGACACCGCCGATTGGCTCATTTCCACCTTTTCGCTTATGTGCATAACACACTTTGCGCCGTCAAAAAGCGCAAACAGTATTTTCAGTCTGGTCTCATCCGCAAGAACCTTGAAAAAATTTGCCATCTCTCCAAGCGCGCGAAAGTCTTTCTCTGTATTTTTCTTCACCGTATCCCCTCCCTCATTCATATGAACAATTGTTCATATGAATATATTATCATATATTTTGTAAGTTGTCAACATAAAAATAAAAAAAGATTTTTTTATTTGAATTTGTACACAACCTATTAACATTTAGGGTTTATAATATAAAATGAAGAAAAATCGTCAAAGGAGCTTTTATATGAAAAGTATGAAAAGCAAACTGAAAATATACTGCCTGACCGCGCTCATTTTAACAGCTATACTCTCAGCGCTCAGATGCTTATCGCTATTTCTCTTTTATGCCCCTGAGCTCGGGTATTTTAACAGTTCTCCTATAACGTCAATGATTACCGCTCTCTATATAGCAAGCGCAATCTGGCTGTTCTCCGCGCTTATATTTATCCCCAAGGATACGGTAAGCACAGAATTCATCTCGGATAACCGCGTTCTCAAAAGCGGAGCCGCTTTTGCCGCGGTAATGTTTGTCTTTGCCTTTCTTTCGCCTCTTATAAACGGCGCAAAAGGACTAAAGGAAATATTTACCGCCGTATTGTTTTTGGCATCGGCTGTGTTTTTCATTCTATCAGCAATAGGAAACAAATCGCTTGGCAGCGCAAAAGCGGCTTTGTCTTTGGCTCTCATCCTTTCGCTTATTCTTGAACTCGCATCTATATATTTTGATATGAGAATCGCCATGAACAGTCCGCACACAATTCTCGGAAGTCTGAACATTATGGCGTCAATGGCATTTTTCCTTTGCGAAACCAGAATACATCTCGGCAAACCGTTACCCACGCTCCACCTCGCATCGGGGCTAACCGCGTTTATGTTCGGAGCTTCTTATGCGATTAGCTCGTTAGTATATTTGTTTGTAAAATCGCCCCGCGCCTTCATTTCGCATCCTATCACTTTTGGCAACATGGGGTATTTAAGCGTCATGATAGGCATATCGGTTTACGCCATAACCCGTTGCTTTGCTTTTGGAGACGCTGACATCACCGCCACCGAAGAATTAGCATCAAAGGAGTAGGATTATGGCTTGCAAGGTATATGAGCTCGGTAGTTTAAAAAAATATAAGTACGTGGTGATTCTGTCGGAATATCGCGGAATGTTGATGCTGAGCAAACACAATTTTCGCACCACATTTGAGACTCAAGGCGGACACATAGAAGAAGGCGAAACAACCCTTGAAGCCGCAAAGCGCGAGCTGTACGAGGAGTCGGGCGCGGTTGAATTCACAATAGAGCCCGTGTTCGATTACCGTTCAGGTGACGAAGAAAACTACGCCGACGGGCAGGTGTTTTTAGCTCACGTAACCAAGCTTGCCCCGATACCCGAATGTAGCGAAATGCGAGACGTGTGCTTCTTCAGCTTTCTGCCGAGGCAGTTGACTTATCCCGACATAACACCCGTGCTTTTCGGTCACGCAAAAAAGCTTGGACTGATAAATTACGAAGAAAAATTCAATTTTTCAAAATAAATTTCAAATATCTCTTGACAAACGGCCTTTGTTGTGGTATACTCTGTAAAGTGTTTTGCTTTACACGTCATTTTCAGTAACGAAAGGCCGATAAAAATGTTTGAAAAAAATCTTAAACTCGCTTGTCTCTTGGACTTTTACGGCGAGGTTTTGAGCGAAAGAAAGCAGTCGGTGCTTTCACTTTATTACAACGAGGATCTTTCGCTTGCGGAAATCGCAGAGGAAATCGGCATCTCACGTCAAGGAGTAAGAGATTTGATTAAAAAAGCCGAGGAAGAGTTGCTGTTTCTCGAAGAGAAGCTTGGACTTGAAAAGAAGTTTAACGAGGCGCTGGCGCAAAGCGACAGAATTTTCAAGATACTTCGCGATGAAAACGCTTCCCCGGAGTTGATTTCACAAATGAGCGAACTGGTTGATATTTTAAAGCAATAACACGAGAAAGGAAGGTTTTTATATGTTTCAAGGTCTAACCGAAAAACTCGCAAACGCCTTCAAAATATTCAAAAACAAAGGTAAGCTTACCGAGGCAGACGTAAAGGTGGGAATGAGAGAAATAAAGCTCGCCCTGCTTGAAGCCGACGTAAACTTCAAGGTCGTTAAAGAATTTATAAAAAGCGTATCCGCACGCGCGGTCGGCAGCGACGTTCTCGAGTCTCTTGTGCCTGCGCAGCAGATAGTTAAAATAGTAAACGAAGAGCTGACAAGTCTTATGGGTGGCTCGCAGGCAAAGCTGAACATCTCTCCAAAGCCGCCTACGGTGGTTATGATGGTTGGTCTTCAGGGCGCGGGTAAAACCACGCACGCCGCCAAGCTCGCCGGACTATACAAAAAGGAAGGCAAGAAGCCTCTTCTTGTAGCTTGCGACATATACAGACCCGCGGCTATAAAACAGCTTGAAATCGTTGGAGAAGCGCTTGATATTCCCGTTTTCCAAATGGGTACAGACGTTTCCCCCGTAAAAATCGCCGCTGAGGGCGTTAGATATGCCGAGAAAAAGGGCTACGATATGGTTTTCGTCGACACCGCGGGACGTCTGCACATCGACGAGGAGCTTATGGAGGAGCTTAAGAAGATCAAGGCAGAGGTCAAGCCCTCCGAGATACTGCTCACCATTGATGCAATGATCGGTCAGGACGCAGTAAATGTTGCCGAGACCTTTAACGAGTTACTTGACATTACCGGCGTTATTCTCACAAAGCTTGACGGCGACACCAGAGGCGGTGCGGCACTTTCTGTAAAATACGTAACGGGAAAACCGATAAAATTCATAGGTACGGGTGAGAAGCTCGACAAAATCGAGCCTTTCCATCCCGACAGAATGGCTTCAAGAATTCTTGGCATGGGCGATGTGCTTACGCTTATAGAAAGAGCTGAGCAAGCATTCGACGAGAAAAAAGCGGTTGAGCTTGAACAGAAAATACGCGCACAGACCTTTACTCTTGACGATTATCTGGATCAGTTTGCACAGCTTAAAAAGATGGGCAATCTTGAACAGATAATGGCGATGCTGCCGGGCATGAGCGGCGGCGCGATGAAGGACGTTAAGATTGATGAAAAGATTCTCGCACGCCAGGAAGCAATTATAAAATCCATGACAATGAAGGAAAGAGAAAAGCCCGAAATCATCGCCGCATCAAGAAAAATCCGCATAGCAAAGGGCAGCGGAACGACGGTTGAGGACGTAAATAAACTGCTTAAGCAGTTTGAGCAAATCAAAAAGCTTATGAAGCAATTCTCAGACCCATCGAAAATGTCCAAATTCGCAAAAGGCAAGATGAAAATGCCGTTCTGACGGCTTTTTATAAAAAAGAAAAACAAAAATATATTTACATTTTGGAGGAAATTAAAAATGGTAAAAATCAGACTTAAGAGACTCGGCGCAAAGAAGGCCCCCTTCTATCGTGTAGTTGTTGCTGACAGCCGCTACCCCAGAAACGGTAGATTCATTGAGGAGATTGGTTACTACAATCCCCTTACAGAGCCCGCTGAAATCAAGATCGACGCTGATAAGGCAAAGGCTTGGATCGTCAAGGGTGCTCAGCCTACTGAGACAGTTAAGTCTCTTCTTAAGAAGTCCGGCATCGTTGACTAATCAGTGAACGGAGTATTACAAATGGCAGATTTGAAAGCAACCTTAACAGACATCGCCAAGGCGATTGTCGACAGTCCCGACGAGGTTAAGGTGTCCCAAACTGAGGAGGATAACACCATAACTTTGGTATTAAGCGTTGCGCCCGATGATATGGGTATGGTTATCGGCAAACACGGAAAGATTGCCAAAGCCATCCGCTCGCTTATCAAGGCTGCAGCCGGAAATACGAATAAGAAAGTAAACGTTGAAATCAAGTAAACGTGACACGGGATTAGAGGAGCTGTAAAAAAACAGCTCCTTTGTCAATTAACAGGCATGAAAGAATTACTTTTAAAATACGGAATTACCCCTGAGCTTGTAAGCCACTCGGATATGGAGCTTTTTGACCGTTGCATAAGCGCGGCTAAGAAGGGTGACCCCTCGGAATTTGAGCTTTTTCTTGACATCTTAAAGCAAAAAATCGCAACAGCAGAAAAGACCTTTCAAAAAGTAAAGCTCGAACTTGAAAGCATTGCTACAAAAGCGGTAGAACTGCTTGAGAGCAACTCGGTATCAACCGACAACTCAATTTTGTCTGCCTTCAAAGCAACTGCCGATGACAAAATTCGCACCAAAAAACATGAGGCTATGATAGTCTCGATTTCAAGTCTGACACCTCGCTTGTCGGCACTTAAAACCGAGTGCGCCGGACTTTTAAACATGGGGCTTGATTTTCCCGTCGCTGAGCTTAAATTGCGAGAAATTGCCGTAATCGAGTATTTAAACAGCGACATGCGTGAAAAATACGCCGAAGCGGTTGCTTTATCGAAAGAAAATTATCAAAAGCTAACCGAAGCCACGGTACTAAAAGCTTCGGAGTTGCTGAGTACTCTTGAAAACGAACTTATCTCTCTTTGTATAAACAGCGACAAGACGTTCCGCGACACACGCGCAGAAGCGGACTACCACCGAGTAATAAGAGGCTCTATGGGGGCTTTACACAGCCTTATTTTAAATATCAAAGAATTATAAGGAGGCAAGTATGGTAAAATATCGTTATATATTTTTTGACTTGGACGGTACACTTACCGACTCTGCCGAAGGAATAACCAAATCGGTAGCGTACGCGCTTGAAAAATTCAATATTACCGTTTCGGATTTAAATCAGCTAAACGTCTTCGTAGGTCCTCCTCTTAAAGAAGCTTTTATGAAATTTCACGGGCTCTCGGAGTCCGACGCGCTCAAAGCGGTGGAATATTACAGAGAGCGTTTCCGCGACGTGGGAATATTTGAAAACAGAGTGTACGACGGCGTTTACGAGCTTTTGGAAAGACTTAACGCCGCAAATTTGAAGATCATTATGGCTACCTCAAAGCCCGAAGAATTTGCAAAACGAATTGCCGATCACTTTGGCTTGACCAAATATTTTACGCTTATAGCCGGCGCAACCTTTGACGGAAAAATCAGTTCAAAAACCGACGTGCTTGAATACGCATTTTCAAAGTTCGACGTCAAAAACAAAGCAGAGGCAATAATGATAGGCGACCGCTACCACGACATCGACGGCGCAAAAGATATGAAAATCGCCTCCATCGGTGTTCTTTACGGCTACGGAAGCCTTGAAGAGCTGAAAAACGCGGGAGCCACTTATTTAGCGGAAGCTCCCCAAACAATAGGAGATATTATACTTAAATAACGAACAGGCGGTGATACTATGAATGAAAATATGGAGCTTATTTATCAAAATCTCAACGATTTGCTTAGCAATCGAAGCTTCAAACAATTCACCGATATTATTGATGAAATGAACCCCGTAGACGTGGCAGAATACTTGGAAACGCTTGACGATGAAAGGCTTTTAACGGTTTTTAGGCTTTTAAAGAAAAACACCGCCGCAGAGATTTTTGCCGAGCTTGGCTCGGCGGCGCGCGAAAAAATCATTCTAACTACCACCGACCGAGATTTGGCTGTAATAGTTGACAATCTTTTCGTCGACGACGCGGTCGACCTGCTTGAGGAGCTTCCCGCAGGAATGGTGAAAAGAATTCTGCGCTCGGCAAAGCCGGAAACGAGAACGCTCATAAATAAGTTTTTAAGCTATCCCGACGGCTCGGCGGGAAGTGTCATGACTGCTGAATATATAGACGTCAAAAAGTCAATGTCGGTTGCCGAAGCCGTGGCACGCATAAGAAAAACAGGTATAAACAAGGAAACGGTCTACACCATATTCGTTATAGATTCCGCTCGAAAGCTTGAGGGCATCGTTTCTCTACGAGACCTGCTTTTCGCCGCAGAAACCGATGTTATCGAAGATATCATGTCGGTGGATATTCAAAAAGCAACCACCACAGACGACAGAGAGTCTGTGGCGGCGCTTATATCAAAATACGACCTGCTTTCACTGCCGATAGTTGACAAGGAAAACCGTCTTGTCGGAATAGTGACCGTCGACGATGCTATGGACGTCATTGAGAAAGAAACCACCGAAGATATTGAGGTCATGGCGGCAATTTCGCCCACCGCAAAATCTTATATGGAAACCACAACCCTTGAAACTTGGAAAAAGCGTATTCCATGGCTGTTGTTGCTCATGGTGTCGGCGGCTTTTACGGGTGCGATTATTACTCACTATGAAAACGCCCTTGGCGCTTACGTAATCTTAACCGCCTTTATCCCCATGCTTATGGGCTCGGGAGGAAACGCGGGAGGACAGGCATCGGTTACCATTATCCGCGGAATCTCGCTTGGCGAGATAGGATTTAAGGATATTTTGCGCGTTGTGTTCAAGGAGTTTAAGGTATCCCTTCTTTGCGCGCTTACAATGTGCGCGGCAAATTTTGTAAAGATGATGCTTGTGGACTTCGGCGCGGCGTTTACCGTTGAAAACCTAACAATTGCCGCAATAGTAAGCCTTACGCTTTTCTGCACCGTCGTGGCGGCAAAAATAATAGGTGCTTCCCTGCCCCTTATAGTCAAGCGCTTCGGTCTCGACCCCGCAGTAATGGCAAGCCCGTTTATAACCACAATAGTTGACGCGCTTTCGCTGATTATTTACTTCAGCTTCGCATCGGCTTTACTCGGTTTATAGTAAATCAGCCCCCGACGATGTCGGGGGCTTTTCGCGCTTCAAAAAAGAGCGTCTTATCTTCCGAATCTGTCGCAACGGTGATGGGCGTTTTGTCTTGAATACCTGTCAAGGCCTATATTTCCGCAACCGCAGCTTGGTGCAATTTGATTTCCATTGTCCACGCAACCCTTGTCAAAGCTTGGATTACAAGCATAGAAATTGGGCTTAGGCGCAATTTCCTGCGCCCTGCGAAGCGATTCAGCGAAGCGCTGGTAGTGGACGATTTCACGCTCGCGAAGGAATTTTATAGGATCGCGCACATCGGGATCGTCAATAAGTCGAAGCAAGTTGTCATAGGTCACGCGGGCCTTTTGCTCTGCCGCAAGGTCCTCGTGGAGGTCGGCGAGCATATCGCCTTTTACCGCGTAGCTGGCAGCGTTATAGGGGAAGCCCGATGCCGCCGCGGTATACACGCCTGCGGTATGGTCTACGAAATACTTATCAAATCCGCCGTCGGTTATCTGCTTTTCACTCATGTTTTTGGTAAGCTGATAGAGGATTGTTCCCACCATCTCGAGGTGCGCCATTTCCTCAGTACCAACATCGGTAAGCATGCCTATAATCTGACCGTCGGGCATTGAAAAGCGTTGATTAAGATAGCGCATGGAAGCGCCAAGCTCTCCGTCTGGACCGCCAAGCTGGCTTACGATAATAGAAGCGTAAGCGGGATTGGGGGTCTTTATCTTTACGGGATACTGCAATTTTTTCTCATATACCCACATGTCAATTATCCTCCATATCGCAAGCATTTTCCCATGGCCAAGGGCGTTTTATCCAGCTCCACTCGTCGCAATTAACGTCGGCGGTGGCCGTAAGCGGGCCGTAGGACTCCTCGTAAACTGCAGTCAACTTTTTAAGCTCGTCATTATACTTACGGAAGTATTTCAGTGCCATGCGGTTATCGGGATGGGAGTCGAGATACAGATTCAGCTCGTGTACCGTAAACGCCATCTCCTGCAATTTGCGAAGCATTTTTTCGTTATCCGCACAATCTCGTCTGTTCATCGCTTACATCCTCCTTCCGCCGCCTTGAAAGGCAGGTCAAGCTCTGCGAAAATTGTTCCGCGGGCAAGCCCTATGGCAGGGTCGTGTATATTGCGGAACTGCTGATCCACCGCGTAAACCATAGCAAGTGGACAGCCGTCGAAGGCTACGCCTTCCTCCGCGGGGGGCATTATTTCGTTCCCCCGACAGTCAAACAGAGCGTTAAGGTCTCCGTTTGCCACGTTCTTGTCAAAGTTCATATAAAATCACACTTTCTCAGTTAATAGGGCGATCGCCCTACTGCATATTATGACAAAATTCGGCAGAGTGTTAAAAGCAAAGCTTTGGTATTTCCGTGTATCCCAAAAAAGTAAAAAGCTTTTCAATCGCTTTAATAACATTTCGCAAACATTTCATCAACAAAACCCAAAAAATCAAGCGGTATAATTAGGCCACAAAATGAAAGAGAGGTAATACACATGAACAGAAACGATCAGCAATTTACAGCGCAGAGAATCCGCGAGCAGTACACAGAGAAGCAGACCACAGAGCTTGACGAGCTTCGCAAGCTTGACGCGCAGGTAAAGCGTCCCGCAAACCTGTTTGCTTACATTTTCGGCAGTCTTTCCGCTATAATTATGGGCGCGGGAATGAGCCTTGTTATGACCGACATCGGCGCAACGGTGGGAATTGCCAGCCCTATGGTTTTCGGCATTATCATCGGCATAGTCGGAATGGCAATGGCTATCGTAAACTACCCCATATACAAAAAAATAATGAACGCCCGCAAGAGAAAATTCGGTCCTCAGATTCTTGCCATGAGCGCAGAGATTATCAACAAATAATCATCAGGGCAACGCAAAAGCAGGCGTTGCCTTGATTTTTTTGTAAAAATCGGCAAAACGCAAACAAAATTTTAACATTTGAGTGTTATAATAGGCTTGTATAAGTGATTATTTGCCTTGGAGGAATAAATATGTTTAAAATTCTTGTAGTGGAGGACGACAGAGACCTCAACCGCTCGGTTTGTTCGTTTTTAAACAACAGCGGTTATGAGGCTGTCGGCTGTCTTAGGGCAGAGGATGCCTACGACGAGATGTACAAAACAACCTTTGACCTTATAGTTTCGGACATTATGATGCCGGGAACCGACGGCTTTGAGTTTGCGAAAACCGTACGCTCGCTTAACAACGACATTCCGATTCTCTTTATGAGCGCCCGTGACGATTTCGCCTCAAAGCAGAGAGGCTTCCGTATAGGAATTGACGATTATATGACAAAGCCCGTAGACCTTGACGAGCTGATTTTGCGTATCGGCGCGCTTTTGAGACGCTCAAAAATTGCCTCCAGCCGCCATCTTGAGGTTGGAAATTTTATTATGGATGCCGACGAGCGCTCGGCAACGCTTGACGGCGAGGAAATTTCCCTGACCGCAAGAGAGTTCGACCTACTTTACAAGCTGCTTTCTTACCCCAAAAAGACCTTTACGAGAACTCAGCTTATGGACGAATTCTGGGACGTTGACACCCAAACGAGCACTCGCACGGTTGACGTTTACATGACAAAACTCCGCGCAAAGCTTTCGACTTGCGACTCCTTTGAGATACAGACTGTCCACGGGCTGGGCTACAAGGCGGTGATAAAATGAAAGACAGAAAGCTTTTTAAAAGACTAATAAAGGCGTTCAGCCGCTTTTTCGTTTTCTTTTTACTGGTGGCTTTCGTAATCACCTGCTGTCTTACGCTCTTTGTTTCGGTTATGGGTGAGGCACTGGGTATCACATTTACGCAAAACAACATTGCATCAGCAGCAAAGATTACCATGGTAAACGTCATTTTTATCAGCCTTGCGTTATTTATTTTTGATACTGTGCGCCGAAAGCTGACGGTTGACCGTCCGGTAAAGCTTATTTCCGAGGCCGCCGAAAAAATGGTAAAGGGGGATTTCAATGTTCGTATTCCTAAGGTCTCGAAGTTGGTTTCAGACGACAAATTCAACGAGATAATAGAGTCGGTAAACAAGATGGCTGAGGAGCTTTCAGGCGTAGAGACGCTTCGCACCGACTTTATTGCCAACGTCTCCCACGAAATGAAAACTCCGCTTTCCGTAATACAGAATTACGCCACGCTGCTCATGTCCCCTTCTCTCACCGAGGAAAAGCGAATAGAATACGCTAAAACAGTTTCCGACGCCTCGCGGCGTCTTTCGGACATGATGACCAATATTCTAAAGCTCAACCGACTTGAAAACCAAAAAATCTATCCCAATCCACAGCCCTACGACCTGGGCGAACAGCTTTGCGAGTGTCTTTTGCAATACGAAAGCGCATGGGAAAATAAGGAAATCGAGATTGACACCGACATCGAGGAACGTGTGTTGATTTCGGCTGACGGCGAGCTGATGTCTTTGGTGTGGAACAACCTTTTTTCCAACGCTTTCAAGTTCACCGAAAACGGAGGCAAGGTCTCGCTTACCCTACGCGCGGAGGGCGATTACGCCATTGTGGAAGTTAAAGACACCGGGTGCGGTATGACACAAGAGGTTGGAACGCACATTTTTGAGAAATTCTATCAGGGTGACAGCTCACACGCAACTCAAGGCAACGGTTTGGGGCTGGCGCTCGTCAAGCGAGTGGTGGACATTACCCGCGGCGAGATTTCGGTTGACAGTACGGTAGGTGTGGGAACTACCTTTACCGTAAAAATCAGGAGGGCGTAAAATGACCCCCAAAAAGCTTGCCAAAGCCCTGTTATTTCCGCATATTTCGGTAGCGTTAATACTGATTCCCGCATCGGTGGCGTTTTTGGTTTACTCTATGCTAAACTACGATTCGGCATCACTTATCGCCTGCGTTTCCTACGCGCTCTCGGCTTATACGCTGACGGTGTGGTGCGTGCGGATTCCTTCTCTTATTGTCTTTTTCAAGACGTTAAAGGAAGAAAATAAATACGTCAGGCGTTGGTATGGCGACGAACCGTGGAGGCTGAAAGTTTCACTTTACAGCTCGTTGCTTTTCAACATCTCCTACGCTTGCTTTAACCTGTTTCTCGGTTATTACCACTCCACATTCTGGTTCTACTCTCTTGCAGTTTACTACCTTTCGCTCGCATTAATGCGCTTCTTTTTGCTGAGATACACAAGAAAAAACACCCCCGGCGAAAAAATGCGCTCCGAGCTTACAAGATATCGCGCCTGCGGCTGGATTCTGTTATTTATGAATCTTGCGGTTTCGCTTATGATATTTTTTATGGTGTATTGGAACAGAACCTTTATTCACCACGAAATTACCACCATAGCCATAGCCGCCTACACCTTTACAACTCTGATAACCGCCATTATAGGCTTGATAAAGCAACGAAAAGTAAACAGCCCCATACTTTCCGCCGCAAAAAGTATAAGCCTTGCGTCGGCATGCGTGTCAATGCTAACGCTTGAATCCACTATGTTGACGACGTTTGGGAAAGAAACGCTGTCGCTTGGAGAAAGAAGGCTGTTTCTCGGATTAAGCGGCGCCGCCGTTTCGGCATTCATTATTACAGTAGCCGTCTTTATGGTTGTCACAAGCTCAAAAAAGATAAAAATATTTAAAACAGAGGAAAATACCAATGCATAACAACAGTAAAAACAACGGATTTCGCTACACCTACTCGGCAAATGAGCAGGAGGAGCTGAAAAGCATCCGAGACAAATATATCACACCCGAAGAAAAGCCCGAAACGACCATAGAACAGCTTCGCAGATTGGACAACGGCGTAACGCAGAAAGCTCAGGCAATATCGCTTGTTTTCGGTGTTATAGGCACGCTTATTCTCGGATTTGGAATGAGCCTTATCATGTCGGATTTTTCTGCAATTCTTGGCGCATACAAGCACCTTGCATTGCTTTTTGGCATCATAATCGGCGTTGTTGGCGGTGTAATAGCGGGATTGGCTTATCCCATGTATAACCTCACAATTAAAAATGAACGCGCCAAGATAGCCCCCGAAATCATAAGACTTACCGACGAGTTGATGAAGTAAAAGAAAAATTTCAAAACCCCTTGACTAAAAAACAGATTTGTGGTATACTGAACTAAATGTGAAGACGGAAAGTAGTAGATTTGATTCTTCCACACAGAGAACGGACGGTTGGTGCGAGTCCGCGGAGTGACAAGTCGAAGTCGTTCCCGAACGGTGCGAGTGAACAGAGTAGCCCGCGACGGTTGCCCCCGTTATAGGCTTGGAGTGCGCGCTTTGGCGCGAAATCAGGTGGTACCGCGTTTTCCACGCCCTGATATTTCGGGGCGTGTTTTTATTTTGCAATAAAAGAAAGGATATATAAAAATGAATCAGAATCACGAGCTCCCAAAAACGTATTCTCCCTCAGAATTTGAGGACAGAATATATCAGAATTGGTGCGATAAGGGTTACTTTACCCCCGCTAAGGACAGCAACGCGCCTAAATTTTCAGTAGTAATTCCCCCTCCAAACGTTACGGGTCAGCTTCACATGGGTCACGCCCTTGACGACACGCTTCAGGACATTCTCGTCAGATACAAGAGAATGCAGGGCTACGACACCCTTTGGGTTCCCGGTACAGACCATGCGGGCATTGCAACACAAATTAAGGTTGAGGAAAACCTCCGTGTAAACGAGGGTCTTACACGCTACGACCTTGGACGCGAGAAATTCCTTGAGCGCGTTTGGGATTGGAAAAACAAATACGGCGACAGAATTATCAGCCAGCTTAAAAAGCTTGGTACTTCCTGCGACTGGACACGCGAGCGCTTTACAATGGACGAGGGCTGCTCCCGCGCAGTTCGCGAGGTTTTCGTAAACCTTTACAACAAGGGACTTATTTACAGAGGTCACAGAATTATCAACTGGTGTCCTCACTGCTTGACTGCGCTTTCAGACGCTGAGGTTGAGTACAAGGATATGGACGGCAACTTCTGGCACATTCGTTACCCCATCAAGGGCGAGGAAGGTCAGTTCGTTGAAATCGCCACAACTCGTCCCGAAACAATGTTCGGTGATACCGCTGTTGCGGTTAACCCCGAGGACGAGGCTACAAAGCATCTTATCGGCAAAACTCTTATTCTTCCCCTCGTGGGCAGAGAGATTCCCGTTATCGCTGACGATTACGTTGAAATCGGCTTCGGTACGGGTTGCGTAAAGATTACTCCCGCTCACGACCCCAACGACTTCCTTGTAGGTCAGCGCCACAACCTTGAGCAGATTAAGGTTATGAACGACGATGCTACAATGAACGCTTACGCGGGCAAGTACGAGGGAATGGACAGATACGCTTGCCGCAAGGCGCTTGTTGCCGATCTTGAGGCAGAGGGCTATCTTATAAAGACAGTTCCCCACCCCCACAACGTAGGTGTTTGCTACCGTTGCGGTACAGTTGTTGAGCCTCTTACCTCCGACCAGTGGTTCGTTAAAATGAAGCCTCTCGCTGCTCCCGCTATCGAGGCTGTTGAAAACGGAACCGTGAAGTTCGTTCCCGAGCGCTTCTCCAAGAACTACTTCAACTGGATGAACAACATTCTCGACTGGTGTATCTCCCGTCAGCTTTGGTGGGGTCACAGAATCCCGGCGTTCTACTGCGACTGTTGCGGCGAGATGTTCGTTTCAAAAGAAGATATGACGGTATGCCCCAAGTGCGGAAAGGCGCTGAGACAGGACTCCGATGTGCTTGACACATGGTTCTCCTCCGCCCTTTGGCCCTTCTCCACTCTCGGTTGGCCCGACAAGACTGTTGACCTTGAAAAATACTATCCTACAAGCGTACTCGTAACAGGCTACGATATTATCACCTTCTGGGTTTCCAGAATGATTTTCTCGGGTCTTGAGCATATGGGCAAAGAGCCTTTCTCCACCGTATTCATTCACGGTCTTGTACGCGACGCGCAGGGACGCAAGATGTCCAAGTCGCTGGGCAACGGTATCGACCCGCTTGAAATAATTGAAAAGTACGGTGCCGACGCGCTCAGATTTGCGCTTGCTACCGGTAACTCGCCCGGAAATGATATGCGTTTCTCCGACGAGAAGATCGAGGCGGCAAGAAACTTTGCCAACAAGCTTTGGAACGCTTCGCGTTTTGTCCGTATGAACCTTACGATAGACGAGATAAAGCTTCCTGAGGAAAGCAAGCTCGCGCTTGAGGACAAGTGGATTCTTGCCAAGTTCAACGAGCTTGTGTCTAACATCACCTCCGCCCTTGACAGATTTGAGGTTGGCGTTGCGCTTTCAAGCATCTACGACTTCACATGGGATATTTTCTGCGACTGGTACATCGAGCTTTCAAAGGTTCGTCTCAGCGCGCAGGGCACAGAGGAAAATCTTGTTGCTCAGAACGTTATCGCCTACATCCTTACGGGCACGCTCAAGCTTCTCCACCCCTTCATGCCTTTCATTACTGAGGAAATCTATCAGTCTCTCCCCCACGACTGCGAGAGCATTATGATATCCAAGTACCCCGAGTTTGACAGCAAAATGAATTACGCGGAAGCAAATGAGAAGATGGAGCGCGTAATCTCGGCTATCAAGGCAATAAGAAACCGCCGCAGTGAGATGAACGTAGTTCCCTCCCGCAAGGCAAAGGTTTACATTGTTACCTCTTACACAGACTCCTTTAACGCAGAAACCGCCGTATTCTTTGGCAGACTTGCAAGCGCGTCTGAGGTAGAGATAACCGATACTCCCGCAACTCTCGAGGGTATCGTTTCGGCAGACAATGCGGTACAGATAATTACCGACTCGGCAACTATCTTCCTTCCCCTTTCCGACATTATCGACACCGAAAAGGAAATGGCAAGACTTACCGCTGAGGAAAAGAAGCTTATCGGTGAAATTGAAAGAATTGAAAAGAAACTTTCCAACGAGGGCTTCGTTGCAAAAGCGCCCGCGGCAGTTGTCGAGGGAGAAAAGGTCAAGATGGCAAAATATCAGGAAAATCTTGATGGCGTAAGAGCGGCTATCGCTAAACTGAAATAAAACAAAATAGGCTGTCTCATACGAGACAGCCTATTTTTTGCACCAAAAATATGACACCGATAAACTGTAATTTGTGGGTGTGTTTGCACCGCACCCATCGAGAAAAGTTTTTGCGGAGCTTTTTTCAAAAAGCGACCGCCCGCGCCCGCAGGCGCACCGCGGTTTTTCTTTTTGG
>JAZKYO010000100.1:0-83528 GCA_045612185.1 Eubacteriales bacterium | reverse complement strand
CGTTGATAAAGTAATTTTTGATGAAAAAGGTTTACCAACAATTTACATTCAGGAGGTAAGAAATAATGGCATTAGACAACTCTATACCGCTGAACGCGGCGAGACAGTGCGCAACATGCAAAAACCATATTCCGAGGACGTTTTCTTGCAGGGCGTTTCCGAATGGGATTCCGGACGAAATAGCGGAAGGAATGTGGGATCACAGGGAGAGCTTTCCGGGGGACAACGGAATACTGTACGATCCGAAGGAACCGGACGCCCCTCAGAGCGCGCCGTACGCGAAGAACAAGATAGATTAAGCAAACGGAATAAAATCCAATTTTCTTTTAAGGAAAACAATACTTATTCCAAGGGACGTGTGACGGCTTTGCTTGCTAACTACAAAAAAGACGTAGTCTTTAACGTTACCGTCGTGAAAAAAGCGTTGAAAAAAATCGAAGCGTTTTCGGCACTTGACGAGGATAATAGGAAAGAGATTACCGACGACCTGTGGGTCATGTACAATAAAAATTGGAACAACAAAAACCTTGATAAATCTAAAAAAATGATGTACGAAATGCTTCACGCAAGGATATTGCAGGCGCGGGATTATGACATGGCGAACGATGAGATTTTTACTATGGATTCTCAAATTGTCTCCGCTCTTGATATAATCACAGGCAGTGGGAAGCCATCTTTCAAAGCAAAGCAAAAAGGAAAGCTAATGGCTCAAAGAGACGAGCTGTTAGAATTTAAGAACTCGGTTATAACAAGAGAAAAAGTACTTGGTTTGGTTGACGATATCAAGAACTGGAAGAAGGGCGAGTTTGAAAGCGCATCGGAGTCCAACGGCGACATATTCAAGGACATTATCGGAAAGCTTGGGGCTATAAAGCACGGCAAAATCTTTAGCGCGACGGCGGCGCGCAAGGCTATGCGGGCTATTGCTGATTGGTACGGGAATCCCGTGAAGTATACGGTGGTACAGTCTATTATCGACGACGGAAAATACGACGAGGGCGTTCACGGTCTTATGGTGGAGCTTTGCAACGAGAAGCGAGAGGGGCAGCCTTTTACTGCCGACGAAATGAGAAAGCTTGAGGTTGTTATCAGGCATCTTAAGTTGGTGGTGGAGAATTTCCACAAGGTTTTCATGAACGGCAAGTACGTTGAGATAGCGCCTATGGCTGAGGAGTTTGTTCGCATTATTGGAGAGAACGCCAAGATCAAGATAGGCGGGCCGAAGGTGATTAACAGTTACTTTGAGCAGTTTGGCGATGCTGAGTCTATTATGAAGCGGTACGACCGTTACAACAAGAACGGCTTTCTTACGACTATGTTCTACGCGTTCCGTGACGGTGCCAAGAACATGGCTATCACGGAAATGCAGATGCGCACTGAGCTTGACGCGTTCTTGGAAAAAAACAAGGGCTTTCTTGAGCGTATCAACAACAAGACGCTAACCGTTAGGGGGCTTGAAATGACCCGCGCGGAGGCTATCTCTTTATATATGACCGCGAAAAGAGACCAAGCCGAGGGCGGTCTTGCGGTTGGCGGTTTTGAGGTGCGCGACAAAAAGACGGGTGAAATGCGCGATATTCCCGGTCTTGTGGAAACCGAGTATCTTAACGGTGACAAAATCGACGTTGTGCGTTTGCAGAGTCTCGTGGGCGAGCTTCAGCGTGAGTTGTTCGGATCGTTCAACGAAACCGAAAAACGGTATATTGCCATTGCGGAAAAGATACTTAACGGTCAGTGCAAGGAGCTTAAGGAACACACGGACAACGTAAGGTTAGGGTACAGCAACACTATTGAGGGGGATTACTACCCTTTGCGCCGCGGTCACGTTGCAAAGGAGCTTGACGACGATACTTTGGGGGCGGAGCTTGGCAGAATTAAGAAGATGTCCTTTAACCAAAGCACTGTTACAGGCGCAAAGGGCAAGCTTTTTATCGAGCCTGTGAATCACGTTGTCGACCGACACATATCGGGAATTGCCATGTACGCGCATCTTTCTGTTGTGATTGACAACTTTGACAGGATATTTAACTTTAACGTCGGGGAAAATTCTGCCCGTCCTATATCGGTTGCCAAGGCGCTTGAGGGGGAAGGCGGTTGGACCGGTGCTAAGAAATATTTTGACAAGCTTGTTGCCGACATTCAGGGAATCAAGTACGGCGACGCTTATGAAAAGTCGCTTTTGGGATTCGTTCGCGGCGGCTTCGTGCGGTTTCAGCTGGGTGCCAATCCCAAGACCTGGGCGACTCAGCTATCTTCTTTGCTTGCCTCGATGTCGGTGGTTGACCCCAAGTATTTGCCGCGCGCTTTCGTCATGAAGGCAGACGGCGCGGAGCTTGATCGCTATTCGCCACTTGCCAAGCTCAGAAACAGCGAGAACACCGCGGCGCTTGCCGAGGGTGTGATTGACAAGCTTGGGCGTTTCGGTGACTTTACCATGAAGCCTATCGGGTGGACTGACAGGCAGGTTATTAAGGTGCTTTGGAACGCGTGCAGGCTTCAGGTTGAGGCGGAGCAGGGGCTTGCTCTTGACTCGGAGGAAAATAAGCTTGCCGCGGCCAAGTTGCTTGAAAAGACGATTTTTGAGACACAACAAAATTCTTTGGTAACTGAAAAGTCGGCGGCTATGCGTTCTGACAGCGAGCTTATGAAGGGTATTACCATGTTCTCATCGGATGCGATGAAGAATTTTGGCAGGTGCGTGGACGCATTTGGGCACATTTCGGTTATCAACGCAAAGCTTAAAACCGCGCAGGGCACGGAAAGGGAGTCTTTGAGGTCCGAGCTTAAGGAGGCTCAAGGGTACGCCCGCAGGGTTTTTGCGGCGCAGGTTTCTACCGCTCTGTACATGTCGCTTATTGCTTTGGCGTTCAGTCACTTCTACGGTAAGAAAAAGGACGACGAGTCGCTTGGTGAGGCTCTCAAGAATTTTGTATTTGACTTTGCGGGCAATCTTTTGGGCGGTCTGCCGTTAGTCAGAGATCTTTATTCCAACGTCGTTGACGGTTACGATCTTAACCACTATTTCTTTTCGTCACTCAACGACATTCTTACCGGCTGCAAGTCGCTTTGGTCTTTGGCAAGCGACGGCTTTGGCGGAAAAGAAATAAGCGTTCAGGATGCACACAAGGCGGGGCGCGACACTGTATATGCGTTGGGGCAGCTTTTCGGAGTTCCTGCACGTAATGCTTACAATTTCATGCGAGGCGTTGTAGGTTTAACGGGCAAAATTACGGGCAACGGGGGCTCTTGGGGCTATACAATGGATTCGGTGTTCTACAATAAGAATTACCAGGGCGACCTTAACAAGGCTCTTGAGAGGGGCGACGACAAGCTTGTGTCCACGATAGCTCAGTTGATGATTGACGATTCTTTCGGAGACATTAAGCCGTCTGTTGCAAGAGAATTGCGAAAGCTGATAGAAAACGGCGCTAAGGTTTTGCCGAAGGCTGTGGGCGACAGCATTACATACGACGGTGAGACCCACGAGCTTTCCGTGAGACAAAGACGCCGTTTTGAAAAGGTTTACGGTAAGGCTGACGATGCGCTTGCGGATCTTATGAAGCTTTCGCAATACAAGAAAGCTGACGACGCGGTTAAGGCAAAGGCTATCAAGTTTATCTACGACACCTACTACGATTTGGCGGTTGACGACGTGCTTGGAGTGGACAGCGCCCAAAAGAACGTACTTTTTGCGGAGGCTATCGACATTGAGCAGTTGGCTATTATTATTTCGGGGGCGCGTGCAATTGTCGCAGACGTGGGCAAGGACGGCAAAGTTATTAACGGCTCAAAGAAGCTTAAGGTAACGAAGTTTGTTGAGTCAACGCAACTCAAGGCGGTTCAAAAGCACATGATTATGGGCTATCTCGGCTATACAAACAAGAACGGCGAGGCTTTGGTTAAAACTTATATTAACGGTTTGTCTCTGTCAAAGGCTGAAAAGCAGGCACTCTTGGAGTACAGCGGGTACAAGGTTAAATGAAAAAAAGCAGGGCATTTTTGCTCTGCTTTTTGTGTCTGTACCCATTATTTTACCCATTATAGATTTTTGTTAGATTGTTTTTGATTGTCTATTTTGGGTAGAATCCCGCCTATCCTTGTAATTTTTCATAGTAGTTTTGCATTCTTTCTGCACTCTCTTTTTTCATTTTCTCGGTTACGTGTGCGTAAACCTCAAGGGTAAAGTTTGCTGTTGCATGCCCCAAAGCCTCTTGGACTGTTTTCGGTGTGTCTCCTTCTTGCAACGCTAAAACAGTGTAGGTGTGGCGTAGGTCGTGAAAATGTAGATCGGGGCGACCTATTGCACTTGCAATTTTCCTTAGGTGATTTCTAATGCAGTTGCGTTCAAGTACGCTTCCGTCCGGCATTGTAAAAACCAAATTTAACTTGTTTTCCCATCCCAAGCCTAACTGCAAATGATAATTCAACTGTTTCTTTTTTTCGTCTTTTAGAAGTTCCATGACAAATGAGGGAGGATTTAATATTCTTGTTTTCCCATTTTTTGTTGAGCCAATATAATACAAATCTTTTTTTCCGTGTACGTCGCACAACTGCTGCCTTATGGTTATTGTTTCGTTTTTGAAATCAACGCAATCCCAAGTAAGTCCACTTACTTCGCCAATTCTCATTCCGGTAAATAAAGCAATCTTAAAAAGATTTTTAAATGGATCTTCTTTTTGCATGCAATATTGGTGTTCTGAAATGGTGCGATATTCGATTGTATCCAGTTGATTAAGAAATAAAGATATTTCTTCGCTGGAAAGTGGTATTCGGTCCTTTTTTTCTTTTTTGGGTTTTGTGCATTTTTCGGTGGGATTTTGGGCTAAATATCCAAGATCTACCGCTTTTTTTAATGCTGAGTGTAAATTAGCGTGCACAATTTTTATTGAATGGGCGCAAATTTTAGGTATCAAGCTATTATATAATTTTTGAATTTGGGGTGGTGCGAGCTTTTGAAGCTTGATGTCGCCAAGCTCCGGCTTTATATAAAGTCTCACTCTGTTGCTTGTTCCTCTGTACGTAGACGGTTTCACAGTCGGCTTGTGATACTCCTCCAACCAAATATCCAACCACTGCCCGACGGTGAGCTTGGAGGGCTCGATGTAGGTTTGGTCGTCGACGGCCTTTTGTGCGTCGCGCATGAGCTTGAGGGCTTCGGCTTGCTTATCTGCGTAGAAGCTGCGCGTTTTGCCATTTATGGTGCAGCGTGCTTCCCATCTGCCGTCGGGACGTTGGCGAACCGAGCCGCCGCCCTTGGCGTTGCGTTTTTCTTTTTGGTCTTGCTTTTTATTTGCCATTTCTTTTACCTCTTTTCGTTCAGTTTGGTTTGTGTGGCGGAGAGGGCGGTCAGGAAGAACTCGTCAACGTCGTAGCTTGTGGCGGTCTTGGTGACGGGCTCAAGATTATCTGTTGCCGCCCAACAGAGCAGGGCGGCGTAGTGGTTGTCATAATGATACCCCTTGGCTTTCACTCTGGCTGACATTTTTTCGATAAGCTCATCAGTTGCGGGCTTGCCGTACTGCCGGCACAGGTCGTCGTATTCCGCGGGCAACAGGTAGATGTTTTGGAATTTCCCAAACGTCTGCGATTTTCCGCTTTCGTTCTCGTGCGTGTGCGTGTGCGCGTCCCCACCCTCTGGTATAGATAAATTATAATTATTAATTATAGTATCGGGAATAGATATAGTTTCTGTTATAGTTTCTGTTTCTGTGGCGGCGGTGTGCCGTCGGTTGCCGTCGGCAAAATGCACTTGTTTGTCTATCCGCTTTTTGCTGTTCGTTACCTCAGCACCTTTGCGCCCTGCGATAGCTTTTGCTTCTGACCGCATAATTTGATGATACATCAGAGCGGCAACTACTCGCAGAGGACCGGTCACAGCTTCGACGGGGTTCTTGCCGTTCTTGAAGTACTCCGAGAGGGCTTTGACGATTTGCCAAGCTCCGTCACTGTCGCCGAGCTGGTCTAAATCCTCGACCCAATCAAAGAACATACAAAAGCCCTTGGCGTTCTTGCTCATATACGTGTACCGTTCAGTGCCTCCGCTTCAAGCCAACGGCAAAGACCGTCGACCGGGATAATGATGCGGCGTTCGGAAACGCGGATAGCGGGGAAGCCGTTCTTGCGGGTTAGCTCGTAGGCGTTGGGCTTGGATATGCCGAGAACGTCGGCGAGTTCTTGGACGTTAAGAACGAGTTTTTCTTTATTTACGAGTGTTGTCATTGACATAGTTTATTCCTCCGTGTGTTCGTTAAAAAGTTTGCGTGATACTTCTATGCCATCGTAAACCCCGAAGGCGAAAAAAGCAAACATTGCGGCAAGAAATGCTTTTTTGGGGATGCCATACCGTTCTGCGGCAAGTTCTTTTAAATCATTTAGGTCTTGCTCGCCTTTTTTGGTTTTGCCGATTCTATCAAGGAGCTTTTCAAATCTGTCGCAAAACAGTATGGCGGTGAGTCTTTCGTCTTCGTCTTTTGAGTTTAATATAGACATCACACTTCCCCCCTTTCCTTAACCCCGAAAAGCTCGTTGAAGGCTTCGCGCGCTGCTATATTGCGGTGCAAATCTGCCTCAAGGTAGCCGAGTATGTACGCGCCTTTGGAAAGGAATGTGGTGCGCTTCAGTTCGCTGTTGCGTTCTTCCTCGGGAAGCTCGTTTGCAAGGTCTATGACCTTTTCGGTTATCTCTATCATGCGGTCATTGTCTGTCTCTTTGTAGAGGTCTTTGAAGACGCGCTGTGTATGTTCGTGGAGGTCGTCCACCAGGAACGCCTGGCGGACCTCCTCACGTGTTGCTGTCATTTTCATATCTGCACCCCCTTAAGCTATGCTGAAGCGGCGGCAGGTGGTGGTCTTGGTGTACTGCTCGGCTATCTCGGGGAGCGCCTTCTTAAGGGCGGTGGTGTCAAGGCGGCTGCTGTTGACGGTAGTCCATCTGATTTTGTAGACGTCGACGTCCATGACCTCGGTGTCTCTTGCGGTCATTTCTGCCTTGATTTCGTCCTCGAGGGCGGTAAGCTCGCCCTGAATCTGCTCCATAAGGGCTTTGAGTTCCTTGTACTCTCTTACTTTGCTTGTCATTTCGTTTGTGCTCATTTTAAATTCCTCCAAGTTTTTTAAAAATTTCTATTGACTTTTTCCGCCGTGTGTGTTAAACTGAAGAAGCGAGAGGGGCGGCGGAAGCTCCCCCCAAGCTCACATCTTTAGTCGTTCGGGTTCTGTGGTAGGTGTCCGAACGGCTTTCTTTTTTACTTCTTGGCTATGTAGTCAAGAAGTGCGACTATCTGACTGTCAGACCAGCCGACAGATTTAAGATACTCTATCAGACGTTTGAGTGTCTTGTCGCTCATCATCTCGACATCATCCTCTCTCTGCGTATTGGGTGTGAAGCAGTCCGCCATATTTGCACCACCTTTCATCGGATTGGATTCGATGACACTCGATTTTGCTCGTTTGTCTATCGTGGCTCCATTATATCACACATTGCGCAATGCGTCAAGTGGTAAAATGCACAAACTTTGCGCAATGATTTTGTACATTTTGCACATTGCGCAAAGCTCCAACTTGTGATATAATG
Organism: Eubacteriales bacterium; assembly: GCA_045612185.1. Classification (GTDB taxonomy): domain Bacteria; phylum Bacillota; class Clostridia; order Oscillospirales; family CAG-272; genus RGIG8775. The sequence goes on along the minus strand of JAZKYO010000100.1, from coordinate 75,956 downwards.
TATGCAAGGAGGTTTTTACTATGCCAGACGAAAAAAAGAAGTTCAATAAAATCGAGTACAATAACGCTTTTATAGCCGAAAAGTACGACCGTGTGAATTTGACAGTCCCCAAGGGTAAAAAGGAAATAATAAAAAGCCACGCGGAAACGCAAGGCGAAAGCACAAACGCGTTTATTAACCGTGCGATAGATGAAGCTATCGCGCGCGACAACGAGAAAAAAGAAAACGGGGAGCTGTGACGGCTCTCCGATTCTTTATTTTGTGCATGTGTGCGCACCGTGTGTGTGGGCCCAAGTGGGCGAACGTGGGCGCGCGGTTATAAACTGTGCGAAAAGTTTGCTCAAACCTATTGACATTTCGGCGCAGGTGGTGTATAATGACAGTGACGAGGGACACCGATGACGGTGCGCTCCCAAAATTGCGATTAAGAAAACCGCCTTATGTGAGAGTCAGGCGGTTTTCTTTTTGTTTTACTTGCGATTCATAAAGAGAGCCGCAAGCGCGATAAGTACCATAGCGAACGCGAAAAGCGTTTCGTAAGTAACCACGACTTAAAACAAGGTGCGAATGATAGGTCATAGGCACCACTCCTTCCTGGATAAACTCGGAAGGAGCAAGAACCCCTTCCGGAATGAAAGGAGCGTACCGCCACCGTTTTGGTGTCCCCCGGGCATTACTGCCGAGGTTAGTATATCACAACGTGGGGAGCTTGTCAAGAGCAGCAGAAGAAAATCGAAAAAAGCAGACGGAGAACCGCGAGAGGTCTCCGTCTTTTCTGTTGGATTTTTCGAAATCGCTCACAATGCCCCTAAAACGCCCTACTCGTGCGCACGCGATAGGTGTAGCAGTCCACCCCCTTCAAGAAATCGCATTGTAGGGGTGTTCTCGCGTGCGAGAGGAGCGTTTAAATTTTAATCGGTTATCTTTTCGACGTGCAAAAACGAGAGGGAAAAATGCGATAGACAATCTAAAACAATCTAATGCGTTTTGCTGACCTTTGCCGCTTTGGCTCTCCGAGAGGGGGAGAGGGCACGCGGAGAACGTCGGTTCTGATGGGCGACCAAAGTGCGATTTTTCACCACCTCAGAGAGGGGAGCTGTCAGCTTGTCCACGTGGGCGGAAGTTTTACCCATTATTTTACCCATTACACGATTTATTTAGATTGTTTTTGAGTAGTTTTGGTGCTTTTGGAAGAAATATAAAGTCAATAATAATATGATACGATTGTTTTAAATTGCCCTAAATTGTTTTTTTACTCGGCTATCTCGGCTATACAAACAAGAACGGCGAGGCTTTGGTTAAAACTTATATTAACGGTTTGTCTCTGTCAAAGGCTGAAAAGCAGGCACTCTTGGAGTACAGCGGGTACAAGGTTAAATGAAAAAATCCCCGCCCGTGAGGGCGGGGATTCTTACGCGAGCACATCTTCGATAACGTCATAGATGTGTATCGTTGATAATTCCAATTCGTTGCAGGTGTTTACAAACTTTACGGCTGTGGCGCGGTCGGTGAATATGTCGGGGATAGATATATGTTCCGTTGGAACGTCTATTCCGTACACGGTATGGGTGTGTTCTTCTTCATCTACGACTTCGCTTGACCGTAGTATGTACTTTTCCACTGTCTTTCCTTTCTCAACACGCTTTGGGGCTTTCTCGCTCCTTTCTTTTTTATTTCTTGTCAAAATCAGAAGTGTGTTGGTTTATTTGTGATTATTGACGGTGGAATTATAACGCCCGACTTAGAAAATGAAAACCGATTATATTCCGTATTTTTCGTTTGCATAAGTTATTGTCATGAAAAAGGCGGAAAGCCCGAAGGCTTTCCGCTTTTCGTTTATTTGAATTTAGTGTTGAATGTACGGAACTTTGGCGGCAGATCCGGGGTGGTTGTATCGAGAAGTTCGGAAACCGTGAGACCTGTGTAAGCCGCAATTTTTTGCAGGGTTGAAAGCTTGATGTCGGTTTGCTCTCGCTCTATGAGGCTGAGTGTATCGGTTGATATATCGCAGTTCGCTGCGAAATCGGCTTGGTTCTCTTTAAGCTTTCGGCGGATTTTTCGGAGCCTGTCCGCTACTTTTTCTCTTTCTGGCATGGTTGCTTCCTCCTTTACTTGAACTTTTACGAATTGTTTTTAATATTTGCGTAAGTTTCTTGTGGTCCGGCATAGTAGATATCTCCTTCGTTTTGTCAAGAAAATTATAGTGATTTTGTCGATTGACGGCGAAAAGGTGCGAGCGTTATGTTCGTAATGTAATCCGATTTTACATTTGCCGCTCATAGCGGCGCACAATGTCGAGTCCCTCGCTTCGACATTTTTCGCACAGTCGACAATTTTTAATACCGCTTGCGCGGTTAGGAGTTATCAGTTAAAAAGGAGTAATCCTTCAGGAACAGCAAGGACGACTACGGTAAGACCTAGGGTGAATGCGTTTAATAACGTTTCAAACACAAAACGCAAATCCCGCAATTTCATCCATATAACCGACGCATTCATGCCACTGTCAAACACTAATGCGTTAAAAACATATACCGCACCTACAAGAAAAGCTGCCGCATAACCGAGGCGGCTGATTTGTTTAGCTAATTTTGACAGTCTAAGCTTTAGTGGACTTTCGCGTGTGTCAAGCTGGATTTCGCGTGATATTTCGCCAATGAAAGTTTTGTCTCCTACCACAGAAACCTCAAATTCACCCTCGCCCGATATTACTGCGCACCCACGTAGCAAGGCTGATTTTGATTTTGGAGAAAGCTGTTCGCCTTTTTTGGGGGATTTTTGAACCTCGGCACTTTCTCCCGTCATCGAGCTTTGGTCAACCACCAAATTTCCGCTTATTAAAAAACCATCGGCTGGTATTTTGTCACCCGATGAAAGCAGTATAATGTCTCCACACACTACTTCCGAGACTCTGATTTCGCAAATTTTTCCGTTACGTCTTGCTTTGCAAAGATAATTTTCGTTTTCCTCGTTAAGTCTGTCAAATGCGTTCTCACTACCGTATTCCGAGAGTGTGGAAATGAATGTGGCGAGAAAGACTGATATGGCTATTCCTGCTGTCTCTACCCAATCTGAGGTTCTGAATACAAAGATTATATTGATAATAAGTGCTGCTATTAGAATCTTGATAATTGGGTCGTTCATATTGGAAGCAAAATGCGCCCAAAAGCTTTTTCTTTTAACTTTGGACATAGTGTTGCTTCCGTGCTCACGTCTCGAGGCGATTACTTCATCATCGGTTAAACCACGCTGTTTTTCCTGCGTTTTGAATCTCGTTATCATTGCGTTTCTCCTTTATTCGTACTGTAAAAAATATATGAGTTGAGCATATATAAAATGCAAAAAACTATTGACTTTTGCTTGCTTTAAGTGTACAATTAGCCTAAAGATTAATGTAAGGAGTAACTGAGTATGTTGTTTTTACCTTGTGTTTTCGGAGACGGTGCTTTGTTTCTTCACTCGTCTCATCTTGATATAAGCGGAAAAGCTGAGAAAAACCAAAAAATCACCCTTACGCTTCAAAAAAACGGTGAAACTGTTGGTGAATGGAACGGATTTTCAGATGACAACGGCGCGTTTTGCGTTACTATTGAAACTCCCGTCGCATCATATGATGAATATGAAATATCGGTATCCTCCGATACCGATAAAAAAGTAATTCGCAATCTGCTTTTCGGTGAGCTGTGGCTTGCCTGCGGTCAGTCTAATATGGAAATGAGCAATACGCAACAGCCTGAGTGGAACGAGGTGCGCGAAATGATAAAGGATAAGCACATTCGTGCTTTTTATCAACCTCGCTTGGCTCATTCCGACGATTATCCTTTTGAACCCTCGTGTGAGACGGAGGGAGAATGGAGAAAATCCTCTGATGACAACTTTATAGGCGTTTCTGCTATTGCCACAAAGTTCTCCAATAACCTTTACGAGTTTCTTGCCGCGAAAGGCGAACAATGCCCGGTAGGATTTCTTAATACCAACCGCGGCGGCAGTTGCATAGAAACTTGGGTTCCTGCCGAGGAATTCGGGAAAAATGAAAGAATTGCCGCAAGGACTCCAAAGCTTGAAGAGTGGAATACCAAGGGCGAAAGCAATTATCAACAGCCTGCCGCTCATTACAACCGCCATATGGGGGCTGTGCTTGGCGTTAAGGCTCGCGGAATGCTTTGGTATCAAGGTGAAAGCAACGTAGCTATGGAAAACACCAAACATACCTACAAGGACTATATGATTGCCCTCAGAGAAAGCTACAAAGCAAAGTTTGCGTCTTCTGCGGACGAGGTGTTCCCGATGCTTTCGGTTCAGCTTTTTGCGTGGAAATACTCCGACTACAACGACACAAGAATGGGATACATCAACAAAGCATTTTCGGATATGGCAAAAAAATCCCCCGACGAATATCCATTTGTTCCTATTTGCGACTTGCCTTTGATATGGTGTAAATGGGGCGGAAATCATCCTATACACCCAATACATAAGTATAAAATTGGGGACAGAATTGCTATTCTTGTCGAAAATAAGTATTACGGCAGAAAGGTGAAAAACATTCAAACTCTGCCACCCATGCTCAAGTCATGCGTGAGACACGGAAATAAGCTTCGCCTTACTTTTGAAAACGTAGGAGACGGACTTTACGTTAAGGGGCAAAAGGCGAGAGGACTTTATATTCGCTCCAAGGACGGAGTCTATACTCCCGCATATTTTGAAATTGTTTCCAAAAACGTGATGAACGTGTACCACCCATATATAGATAAACCTTGCCACGTAGCCTACGCGGTTTCCTCGCTTGAGCCAAAGACTAATATTTTTGCGGGCGAATTTCCCGTAACACCTTTCTGCACCGAGTTTGTTGACGATGTTGATAACGTAGTCAGAATTTCCAAAAAGCCTTGGCTTAATAACGAAAACGACGCCGAGTTTGTGGGAAGTGTTCACAATACCTACTTCGATTTCTTCAACCGTGCTATATTTACTCCCAACGTCGGCTCGGGATTGTGCTATGATAGCGATTTCGCCCTGACAAGCCGTTCACTTCGTGTGTACGCGCTTGATCACAGCGATAAGAAATTTGGCGCTTATATCCTAGCAAGTCAATACGATACGCTTGATTTTGAAAATTACAAAGAGCTGAAATTCTCGCTTTATCACCATTGCAATCTTACCGTGGAGCTTGTGCTTTACTACAAAGAAAAAGATGGCACTAGCCTTGTTCATAAAGTGAAGGCAACCGCCGCCGAAAACGGCAAAAATGGCTGGTATGAGCATAGCGTGGATCTTTCATGTATCCCCGAAGGTGCGATAGAAAAAGCCGAGTTTTCCTTTACCAGAGGGGAAAACAGACTTAGCTACGTCTTTGTAGACGATATGGTTATCGTTCCTAAAAATTAAAAAATACAAAATGCCGAGATCTGCTCGGCTTTTTTATTTGAAATTTCAAAAAAGCGTGAACTTTTCTTCTTGTTATGTTGACTTTTTCAATTTAATATGGTAGAATTAGAATGTATTTTTATTTTGTGATTTAAAAGGAGAGCGATTATGAAATTCTTGAAAGTAAGCTTGTCTTTTGTTTTGTGCGCTGTAATGCTTTTGTCAGCATTGCCGGTGGGAGCTTTTTCATTCCCCGTACATACACAAGACACATTGGTGGAAGAAGCTGATTACGACTACTTCTACAAGTATGTGTTTGATGAAATATCGGAAGGAACGGCACTTAACCAATGGTATAGCAAAGCAGGTGCAGATTCCAACCCATATGGATTTGGATATGACTCAAACGGAGGTATATCCGGTGTTTCTATGGCTCGTTACGACGAGAATGGAAACTATATGGGTAACTTTGTACGCGCTACTTACGGAAAGACCGGTGGCTGGCACGGTACTCGCTTTGTAATGAGCAAGAACGGTAAGTCCTATACCATAGGAAACACTCTTTCCTTTGAGTTTGATTTGCGTTGGCATGGAGTTAAGGATACAAGTAAAATAAATTACTCTCAAACAATGGCGCTTTTGCGTTTCAGACGTTCGTCCAACGCGCCTATCAAATTCTTGGACGCAAAGGTTGTAGCGGGAAAAGAGATGGTTGACGGAAAAGAGGTTACCGTTCCCGATAAGTATCTCAGAATATACGTTCCCGACGGAAATACCAACTCGAACAAACAGACCACTCTTATCGAAAAGGACGTTATCACTCTTGATAAATCCGCTTCGGATTTCGTGTCTTTTAAGGTAATATATTACGATGCTACCCAGACATTCAGCATATATATAGACAACGTTCTTGTGGTAGAGTCGCAGGCGGCAAAGAATTTGAAAAGTGAGGACTCATGGCTTAGCTCCGAGACCTTTATAAATTATACATACGATGATGACGGTATGATAACAAGCCGTGAAGAAAAGGCGGGCGATAATCTTTCCTTTACCTTTGCGCGCATGGATTACAGTTCTTCAAGTCAGACTCCGTGCATTATAGACGTTGACAACCTGTACATAAGAGAGGTAGAGCTTGCTGACGGAAGAACGGCATACTACGAGAATAGCTTTGAGGGGACTATCGGTAATCTTGTTGACGGTAAATTAGGCGGCTCTACCGCGTACAGATACGCAGAAACAAGCGGTATAAAGGTAGGCAGTGAAACCGTGAACGGTAAGACTAACAAGTTCCTTACCTTTGCGGCAGGAAGCCGTCTTAATATCAACGATAAGTATCAGATAATCCAAAACGGTAACTGGACTGTTGAGTTTGACATAAGAGCTACCTCCGCAAAGGATAATCTTCCGTTCTTCAGAATTTATGATAATACCAACACTCCTCAGTTTTTGACACTGAATAAAGACGGGACTATTATATTTGGTAGCGGCGCAAGAACTGTTCCAAATATAAAAATGAAATCCGCAAGCTCCAATGAGTGGACGCACATCGTTCTTTCTGTAACTGTTGACGTTGGTGCAGATAATAAGGGATTGTTTGATGATTGGACGGGTTATCAGGGCAGCAAGTCTTTGAATTACAGTGTAGCATTGTGGGTAGACGACGTTTTTGTGGGAGCTCATAATCAAGTAAGCAGACACGAGATGTTGTTTGAAAAAACCTGGTACGACGGACGCTTTATAAACGACAGAAGCTATAAGCGCAGCCTTCTCGCATCTGAAGATTCGGTAGACGTTAGTGGCTTTAGACAAGTTACCAATACCGCAACCTTAAAGCAGTATATAGACGAGGCTACGGGCGACATGTATCAGCTTGTCTATGATGCCAACGGAAACTTTGTGCCCGGAAGCTTGAAGTATACCGAAAAAAGTGTGGCGTTAGATAAGCTTCCCGATTTTTCAAAGACCGACAATTTCAAGAACACCAAGGATACCGAAAGTGAAAAGGTATATGAGGTTATAAAGGCAACCGGCGACTATGTTATCGGAGACTATTTTGTTGTTAAATACGACGGAGAGGGAGCTGTTTCTTCTTGTTCGTGGTTCGATGCGCAGAGATCGGTAAAAGGAAGCGTAATGCTTAAAGCAGGCTCTGTTTCGCATCAAGATCTTTGGGGATTTTTTCACAACAACACCACAGATGCGGTAAGCGGCGCAATTGATAACATTAAAATATACGAGGGCGTTTTGCCTTATGAGTACGCAACCGGTGAAAATGACAAGTCGGGATTGGTAAACTACGTTGATTTTTCGACTGTTAACATTTCCACAAGTAATTCCGCAGTGACGCTTCAAAACCAAGATGGTGGTGACGTAGGTGTTGTAGGATTTACAGCTTGGTCCAACAGTTTCGCTACCAATAAAAAGGACACTACTAATAATATTGATTACGTTATGCTGTCGGGAAGCGACAAAGACTGCTATTACGACGTATTTACACCAAACGTTGCGGGTAAGATTTTTGCCATGGAAACTGTTTTGAGAAACGTTGTAATTCCGTCTGGTTCCTCTGTTCCTATTTTCAATGTAAGACGTCAGCACGCTGGTCAAGCACAACATGCACTTGCTTATATGCGAGTGAACTCCTCCGGAAAACTGTACTTCACCGGGAATTCCGAAACCTATTATCTCTGTGACGCAAGTGGAATGGAATATAAAGCTAATACAAACGAGTGGCTTACCATTAAGGTGATTGTGGATGAAAGCACCGATACTCCTCTCGTTTCGTATATGATAAACGGCGAGGCGGCTTATTGCAAAACCTCTAAATTCCCTTATCCCATTATGGCGGTAAATATTGAAGGTGTTGTTAGTGACGATCAAACTCAGCGTATAGGCGCTATTGACCAAAGAGTAAGAGTTTTCCAAAGCTCAAATTTCTCGGTTGATTTGAAGTCCTTTAAGTGTGAGTTGCTTGAAAATAATCCTTTCCCACTGTGGGCGGATTCTGCAATGGTGGATTTTTCGGATTATGAGAGTATAGACGACCTTAGCCCCCAGTTCTACAGAAGCGCAGGCGTTACCCTTGAGAACGGCGTGCTTTCTATCCCCAATGGCGAGGTTTTTGCTTGGATTGACTATAATAACGTTTTCTACAAATTCCTTCAGAATAATAACACCACTACCGACGGATTTAACGTTGAGATGAGAGCTAAAACCGAAACAACCGACGGATACGTGGCTTCTCTTCTTTACAATACCAAGAAAGCCAGCATGGGTTATATTGACAAGTCCACCCAAAATATACTTGTTGGCGGTCAGCTTGTAAGTAACGTTCATCTTAACGGGCTTGATTCGGATGAGTACAATGATATCTCGGTAACGATGTGGACAAAGGACGAAACCGCAAGCGTGTTTGTTGATGGCGCTTTGGTTGGTGTTGCTTCATCTGCGGTCAATGAGGTGAAAGACACACATCACGTGGCGTTCCGTATTGCATCAAATACCGAGCTTACTGAGCTTTATATTCACGCAGATCTTAAGCGTGAGCTTTCGGAGCGAAGAGGTCAGATTTTGAAACTTGACCCCGATATTCTTGCGGCGGCTGATTCTAGCAGATACGTAACTAATGGAATTATCAATATGAACACTCTTTCCAAGCACGCCTCTATTTCTAATATGCTTGTGGACGAGGACGGTGAAGGCTATTACAGATGGAGCTTTGATACGGCACGTACAGATCATATCTTCTCCGACATATATCTTACCGATTATCTTGAGGATCACGCTACCGTGTTTGAGTACGACGTAAGATTTACTCCTGCAGCTACGGCAACAGCAGAGAATAAGGCGCTATTCGAGCTGTCTTCTATAAGAAGGACCGACACAAGCGGAACGGGCATTTTTGACTCTATGCTCAATATAACCGCTCTCGGCTATATTTCTACTCCGTTTGGACTTCTTGTTGATGAAAACGGAGATGAGATAAAGGTTTCGTCCGACAAGTGGCAAAAGTTGGTGGTTATTTATGACGCCGACGCAGGCTTGGCAAGCTACAGAATAGGAGGACAGATTCCCTATTATAAGAGCGGAGACAGCGTTTTGCTTGCCGACAAAATTCAACTTAAGGACGTAAGAGGGTATAGAAGAAATTCTCTTGAAACGAGGGTGAGAACGGCAAGCTTCAATACCGGTTCTCTTGGAACGCTTGACTTGAAGTCTATTGATATTTATCAGCTTGACGCAAGCGCAAACGTTGAGTTTGTGGGCGTTCAAAAGTCTACAAGCGATCGTGATATCCGTCTTGTAGCGGGACTTGATATGCTCTACTACGGTAGTGTAGGCTTTGAGGTTAAGGCGTACGACTCAAACGGCGCGGTTATCTCTAACGGTCAAACCACCTACGAAACGAATATCGTATATTCTTCTATCGACGAGTGGATAGGCGGAAACGCAAAAACGATTTATCCCGCCGACTACGGTTACAGATACTTTGCTACGGCAAACATAACGGGAATTACCTCTGAAGAAGCTGTTAAGCTTGTGGTTACTCCCTTTACAACCGTTAACGACAAAAAGTTTTATGCCGCTTCGGCTACCATAGATCTTGATTTCGTTGAGGAAGTGGTGACGGAATGGGTATGTGATACCGAATTTAAGCAGATTAAGCCTGCGGGCGACAACATAAACGCTAACTTCAAAACTACCGAGTACGTTGCTTATACTAACGACGGCGCGCTTGAGCTTAACGGACTTAACGCTGCGTTTGCTTTTGCGGCAGACTGCGAGGGTGAGGTAAGCGTAAATCTTACAAACGCTTACGGAGAGGTAGCTGAGAGCAGCAAGTTTGATATTTACGTTGACGGCATACTTGTAAGAGAGGGCGTTGAGTTGGCGTTTGGTCACCACACTCTCGTGCTTGCAGAAAATATCGAAAATGGAACTCATACCTTTAAGATAGTTAAGCGCACGGGCGGCGATTTCGTAAGAATCAATTATATGAGCCTTTGCGGTGTGATTTCTGCGCCTCCCACACTTGTTAAAGAGGGGGCGGTAAACGTTATCGTACACAATGCGTCGGGTATACAGGAGCTTGGTGATATTGACGTCTTTGTTCAGACCAGCGAGGCAAGCGGAGACTATTATATCAGGTATAATTTTGACTACGAGAGAAACAATATCAACTCTTACGATTATACCAATGGAAAAGCCAATACACCGGATAACAAGAGCCTTTACCGAATCAAGGGGGCGGAGCTTGTAAAGCGAGAAAGCGAAAATTATTATTCTCTTGTCTTTAACGTGCTTAATACGGGAGAAATTTCGCTTGCTATGAGTGAAAGATGGAACGGTGTAGACGCAAAAGACTTTGTGGGTGGATTCCACGGTGATGAAAACCTTATTTGTGTTGATTTCTACCTGGACGGAGCAAGAATTGACTCCTCAAAGCCCGGTGTTTATAACAACGGAACCAATTTTGAGATGGTTCAGTCAACGGTTATCAACAGATGCGATACCGAGGAGACCGACGTAATGAATCACAACCAGAAGTACCTTGTCAACACCAATGGTATTAAGCTTGAGCAGCAGGTTGAATTCCTTGTTGGTGACTACGGTCCGAAAGTGGATCAAACTTTCTTGCAGATGGCAACTGTGTACCGTGTCAACTGGGCGTTGAGAAGTGCGGGCGCGACAGATGATGAGCTTAATATCGACTCCAATATGGTTGGCGCATACGCAAATCTGCTTGACGCTAACGGAACTGTAAGGGTTGAGGCGGACCTTACCGCTGATGAGTATAATTATGACCGTGATCTTGCAAATACCACAAACGTTAAAGTGGGTAAATCCACGGAAAACAGATACATTGAGTATCTTGGTAATCCCGGGGGCTCTTACGAGGGGCTTTACGGTCTTGTAGGCTTCGTTATTGACGACGGAAGCGTTAAGGTTGACAGTACAAGACTTGACGTAAGACTTAAAGAGGGTGACAATAAGTGGTACGCATCTTTTGATACGTACAACGGAACTACCGTTCCTATGGGTGAGATTTGGAACATAAGTAACTCTTATTTCCTTGACTACAACCCCGCGCTTTACGGAAAATCCGAATAATTAAAAACTAAGGAGCTGTCCTCGGACAGCTCCTTTTCTTTGTTATAAGCGCGTTTTATTTTCCTTCGTTTTTCATTTTCTCGATGGCTTGGGATTTTATGTAGGCTTTCAGCCCTTTGGTCCACTCGCTGAATTCGCAATTCTTTTGACCGTAGGTAAGGTTGTCCTCGTACTCTCGGGGGAGCCACGTGGATATATCAGCCTCATTATGCGCCACAAGAGCTTCAAGATTGTCAAGCGCCTTATATAGTTTGGCTTCGGATGTTTCCATAGCGCTCATTTCCTCAAAAAGCGCGCCAAGCTCGGTGGCGGTTTCTGTGGGGAGCATTTTTAAAAGCGAAGCTATGGCGTCTTCTTCTTTTGCCTCGTCCGCGTCGGTTTTGAAAAAGGCGGGGACGTCTCCCGTAATTGCTTCGCCAAAATCGTGGATAAGGCACATTTTTATTACTTTGTCAATATCAAACTCTGGGTACTCGTCGCGGCAGAGCATAGCCATTACCGCCAAGCGCCACGAATGCTCCGCAACGCTTTCTTGTCGTCCGTTTGAGTTCCATGAGTGTCTTGTGTTGCACTTTAATTTTTCGATAGCGTTTAAGAAATTTACGTATTGACCGAATTGCATGTTGTTAATTCCTCTCCAATGGTAATCAAAGCAAAAGGACGCCTGCAAACAGACGTCCTTTTTTGGTTTTATCAGTTATGTTCTTTAAGCCAAGCCTCAGCCTTTTCCTTGGAAAGACGCATAATATCTTCCTTGGGATAGATCGAGTCGGGGCCGCCGTTTACATATACAAAATAAAGACCGTTGGGGGTCTGGTAAAGTGTTTCTTCGTATCCTGTGCTATCACCGAATTCACCGAAAGTAACCTTCTTAACGAGGGTAGCGTTGTCTGTGTCGTAAACGACTTTGCAGAGTTTCTTTTGCATTGTTTGGGCCTCCTTTCTTTCAATTTTTATTTAACAAGTATATTATACTACAAATCTTTGTAAAATTCAAGGATTTTTTGCGATTTTCAATAATTGTTTTAAAAAAATTAATTTTTGGCACAATTGTTTGAATAAGTTTGTAATCTTTGGCTGTTTGATTACAAATTTTTTTAATTCTCAAACAATGGGGTGGACAAATATCTGTCACCCGTGTCGGGAAGAAGTACCACAATTGTTTTACCAATATTTTCTTTGCGCTTGGCAATACACGTTGCCGCGTGAAGCGCTGCCCCCGACGTGATCCCCACAAGTATTCCCTCGCGCTTTGCCAACGCGCGGGCAGCAGTATACGCCTCGTCGTTGGTAACTGTTATTATTTCGTCATAAATATCGCGGTTTAACAGAGAGGGAACAAAGTTTGCTCCAATGCCCTGAAGTCCGTGCGCGCCCGCGTAGCCCTTTGACAAAAGCGGTGACGTTTCGGGCTCAACCGCTACAATTTTGATGTTTGGATTTTTGGATTTCAGATATTCACCAACTCCCGTAAGCGTGCCGCCCGTGCCAACGCCCGCCACGAAAAAGTCAACCTTTCCGTCGGTGTCCTCCCAAATTTCGGGACCCGTTGTTTTTATGTGAGCGTTTGCGTTTTCACGGTTATCAAACTGAGATGGAATAAAGCTGTTTTCAATATTTTTCGCAAGTTCTTCAGCCTTTTCTACCGCGCCTTGCATGCCTTTTGTTCCGTCTGTAAGCACAATTTCGGCACCGTATGCCGCAAGCAGCTTTCTGCGCTCAATACTCATGGTTTCGGGCATTGTCAAAATAACCTTGTAGCCCTTGTAAGCGGAAATAGCGGCAAGTCCTATGCCCGTGTTGCCGCTTGTGGGCTCAATAATTACAGAGCCTTTTTTCAGCTTGCCTTCGGCCTCTGCCGCCTCTATCATACCAAGCGCCGCGCGGTCCTTAACGCTTCCCGCGGGATTGAGATATTCAAGCTTGCAAAGTAAAGTTGCGTTTACACCGTTGTCCTTTTCGTAATTGGTGGGCTCTAAAATCGGAGTTTTTCCTATAAGTTCAATTATACTTTTTGCTGTTTTCATTGTTTTACCTCGGTTTTAGGATAAGAATATCATATCACTTTTTTTGTTCGCTGTCAATAGCAGATATCGGGCTTTCTATCACCTTTTTTCCAAAATAAGTCCTTGCGGCAATTATGACGGCAGGGGCAAGGAACATGCCCACAATGCTGAAAAGCCTGAATCCCACGTACATTCCGATAAGCGTGACAATTGGGTGAAGTCCGATAGTGCCGCCAATAATTCGCGGCTCAATAATCTGCCTTATAACGCTTACTAACGCCCAAAGAATTACCAATCCAAAGCCGAGTGCGAAATCGTGGGTGATAAAGGACAGAACAGCCCATGGAATAAGCACCGTTCCCACGCCGAAAATGGGGAGCGCATCAAGAAAAGAAATGCCGAGTGCCAACAAAAATGAGTAATCCACTCCCATTATCCCAAGCCCGATATAAAGCTCAAAAAAGGTAAGAGCCATGAGGATTGAATAGGCCTTCAAATAGCGAGCCGCCAAAGATTTCGTATGCGCTTTTATCCGCGGTACTTTTCGTCTTAATGATTTTGGCAAAACGCGCAATATCCAATCGTTTATAGTCTCAAAGTCAATAGCAAAATAAAAAGACGCGATTATGCTGATTATAACGAAGAGGGCTATTGAAGGCAGTGCCTTTACCGCGGCAGTGGCGAAAGAGGTTAGCGCCGTTCCCAAATCGGCGGCAAGTCCCTTTAAAAAAGATATCAGTACCTCGTCTATCTTTTCTCCGCCAAGTAAAAACTGCTCGTTGTTTTTCAATTCGTTCACTAACGGAATGTGTGAGCCCAAATCGTTGAATACTTGCGCTATTTCGGAAAGTCTTTGAGAAAGCGAGCCTCCCTCGGAGGTAAGCCTGCCGATAAAGTTTTCAATCTCGGTAAAAAACTTGTTTGCGCCAAAAAATAAAAGCCAGCCGACAGCAACGAAAAGCAGTATAAGAACCGCAACGGCGCAAAGCCTTTTGGGAATTTTTATTTTGGTGCGAATTCCGTTTGAAATGGCGTTTGTCAGACATGCCATTATCCACGCGATAATAAAGGGAAGAAAAATGGCTATCATGTATTTGCCGAGCAGAAAAATAGCCAAAAACGCCAGCGTGATACATATTCCTATTGAGGCAAGCTTTTGCCAATCGGTTTTCACGTATAGCCCCCCTTTCCGCATCTTTGCCTATCAATATTATTATGCCGAAAGTTTTCCAAAAAATCAGCATTTTTTATTATTCTGCCCACTTTTTTGCTGTTGTTTTGTTTATATGTACAAATATGTATAAAAATCCGCAAAAGCTCTTGACTTTATCAGTTTATTGTGTTATCATATTAAAGCGATAAAGCGAAAGAGAGGGAATAATATTGGCACATATACTTGACAATGAAAGTGTAGACCTTCTTGTGAAGGCGTTAATGAGCCTTGAAAGCGAAGAAGAATGCAAGGCTTTTCTTGAGGACATAATGACAACAAAGGAAATACTTGACATATCTCAGCGCGTTGTAGTGGCAAAGATGCTTTCCGAGCAGGCTGTTTATAACAAAATAGCCGAGGAGACAGGCGCAAGCACCGCTACTATAAGCAGAGTAAACAGAAGCTACAGCTACGGTACAGGCGCTTATAAAGCCGTTCTTGAACGGATTGTGAAAAAGAACTGATTGGAGAGTAATATGAAATTTGACGAAAAGGTGCTTGAAAACGGTGAGCGCGCAGCGTTTGGGCTGGGTCAGCTTTACCGAAAGTACGGATATATAAGATATAAAGTCAGCAAATTCGAGGAATACGACCTCTACGTGCAGAACAAGAGTTTTCTTGTAAGCGATAACGTGCTGACCTTTACCGATACCGATGGAAAGCTTATGGCGCTTAAGCCTGACGTAACGCTTTCTATCGTAAAGAACTCAATCGACGAGGCGAACAGTATACAGAAGGTATACTATAATGAGAACGTTTACCGTACCTCACAGGGCTCGGGCGAGTTCAAGGAAATAATGCAGACCGGTCTTGAGTGCATAGGTGATATCGATACCTATTCGGTGGGGGAGGTTATTATGCTGGCGGCAAAAAGCCTTGAGTCGATAAGCAAAAAATACGTGCTTGACCTTTCGCATCTCGGATTTGTTTCGGCGCTTCTTGAAAGCCTTTCGGATAATGAGATAACTCGCAGAGAGCTTCTCAGACTCATGGGAGATAAAAACATTCACTCTATCCGCTCCCTTTGCGAAAACGCGGGAATAGCTGCGGACGGATGCGAGGACATCTGTAAGCTCGCAAAGCTTTACGGTCCTATTTCAAAAATGCTTGGAGAGCTTTTGCCATTGGTGCGCAACGACGAGATGCGCGGCGCGTACGAGGAGCTTGCGTCACTAGTTGAGATAATCAGGGTGTACGGCTTTGAGGACAGAGTGTTCCTTGATTTCTCAATTGTCAACGATATGAACTATTATAACGGAATTATATTCCGAGGATTTATTGACGGAATTCCCACGGGCGTGCTTTCGGGCGGGCGCTACGACAATCTGCTTAAAAAAATGGGCAAAAGCTCAAGTGCCATAGGCTTTGCAGTGTATCTTGACCTGCTTGAACGCTTTGGCGACAGCGGAGAATATTTTGATGTTGACGTGCTTCTTACCTATGACGAGGCGTCGGCAAAAGATATAATCGATGCGGTAAAGCTGCTGTCAAGCTATGGGAAGAGCGTAAAGGTGCAAAAGACCAACGACGGCAGGGTTAAGTACAGACAGCTTGCCGCAGTAAGAAGAGGAGGCTTTGAAATCCTTGAAAACAATGATTAATGTGGCTCTCCCCAAGGGCAGACTTGGCGAGAAGGTGTATGATATATTCGCGGCGGCGGGCTATGAATGCCCCTCTATTCGCGAGGAAAACCGAAAGCTTATTTTCGAAAATGAGGAAGCAGGAGTAAGATATTTCTGGGTAAAGCCTTCGGACGTTGCCATTTACGTCGAGAGGGGAGCGGCGGATATAGGCGTAGCGGGCAAAGATATTTTGCTTGAGTACGAGCCCGACGTTTACGAGCTTTGCGACCTTGGAATGGGCAAGTGCCGTATGGCGGTTGCCGCTAAAAAGGATTTCAGGGACGACCCGCAAAAAACTCTCCGTGTAGCTACAAAATTTACGCGGATCGCAAAGACTTACTACGCTCAAAAGAGCAGAATTATTGATATAATCAAGCTCAACGGCTCAATAGAGCTTGCGCCCATACTCGGACTTTCCGACGTTATCGTGGATATAGTAGAAACCGGAAAGACCTTGCTTGAGAACAATCTTGAGCCAATTGAAACTATCGTGCCCATCAGCGCGAGACTTATTGCCAATAAGGCAAGCTATAAATTCAAAAATTCCGAAATCAGCGCGCTTTGCGAAAAGGTAGAGGAATATTGCAGAGCAGAGGAAAAGAAAAAACAATGATTAAGATCTACAAATACAACGAAGTAAACGAAAACGAGATATTTCTTCGAGATATCAAGGGACTTGATACCTCGGCTGTGGTTTCGGAGATAATTGCCGACGTAGTAAAAAACGGTGATGAGGCGCTTTACAGATATTGCGAGAAATTTGATAAAGCGGTGCTTGACTCACTTGAAGTCAGCGAGGCTGAGTTTGACGAGGCGTTGGCGCTTGTGGACGGTGAGTTCAAGGACGTTATCCGCCGTGCGGCGGTAAATATCGAGGCTTTTCACAGACGTCAGGTAAGAAACAGCTTTGTTATGTCCGAAGAAAACGGAGTGGTTAAGGGACAAAAGGTAATGCCCATAGAAAAGGTGGGGCTTTACGTGCCGGGAGGTACGGCGGCTTACCCTTCATCGGTGCTTATGAACTGTATTCCCGCAAAAATTGCGGGGTGTGCCGAGATAGTTATGGTAACGCCCCCATCAAAGGACGGAAAGGTTAATCCCGTGATTTTGGCAGCGGCAAAAATAGCTGGCGTTGACAGAGTTTTCAAAATTGGAGGCGCTCAGGCTGTGGCGGCTCTCGCTTACGGAACCGAGAGTGTTCCCAAGGTAGATAAAATTGTCGGTCCCGGTAACGCCTTCGTAGCCGAGGCTAAAAAGCAGGTGTTTGGCAGAGTTGCTATTGATATGATAGCAGGCCCAAGCGAAATTCTCATCGTTGCCGACGAAACCTGCGACGCGCGCGTAGTAGCGGCTGATATGCTTTCGCAGGCTGAACACGATAAGCTTGCAAGCGCGGTGCTTGTTACCGATTCCGAGACGCTCGCAAACGAGGTTGCCGCGGAGCTTGACAGACAGATAGCGCTTCTTCCCAGAGCTGAAATCGCAAGAGCTTCTATTGACAACAACGGAAAGATCATTATTACGAAGGACATTCCCGAGGCAATAGAGATTTCCAACCGCCTCGCTCCCGAGCATCTTGAGGTTTGCGTTGACAACCCCTTTGACTACCTTGACGCTGTTAAGCACGCAGGCTCAATATTCCTCGGAAAGAACTGCCCCGAGGCGCTTGGCGACTATTTCGCCGGCCCTAACCATACGCTTCCCACAAGCGGTACGGCTCGCTTCTCAAGCCCTCTGTCGGTTGACGATTTTGTAAAGAAATCGCAGTTTACCTACTATACTGAGGACGCGCTTCTTAAGGTGTGCGACGACGTGGCGTATTTTGCCGAAAAGGAAGGGCTGTCGGCACACGCAAGAAGCGCTACGGTCAGAAAAGATATCAAAAAATAAGAGGACGTAATGAGTAAATTTATCAATAAAAAGTATGCGGGTCTTGAGGCGTACACTCCGGGTGAACAGCCAAAGGACATGCAGTATATAAAATTAAATACCAACGAATCACCCTTTCCGCCATCAAAAGGCGTGCTTGAGGCGGTGACGGAAAACGCCGATAAGCTTAATCTCTATCCCGACCCCGATTGTGCGGTGCTTAAAGAGGAGCTTGCAAAGCTTTACGGAGTGAAAAAGGAAAACGTCTACGTCTCGAACGGCTCTGACGATATTCTTAATTTCTTTTTCCTTGGCTTTTGCGACGGCGGCGCGGTTTTTCCCGATATAACCTACGGATTTTATAAGGTATATGCCGAGCTTTACGGGGTTGAATATAAAAAAATTCCGCTTCGCGCGGATTTCACAATAAATCCCGAGGATTATGTGAACGTCGGCAAAAACGTGGTTATCGCAAATCCCAACGCGCCTACGGGGCTTTCGCTGGGACTTGACGTAATCGAGAATATACTTAAAAGCAACAAGGACAATATGGTGCTTGTTGACGAGGCGTACGTCGATTTCGGCGGTGAGAGCTGTGTTGAGCTTACAAAGAAATATGGCAATCTTCTCGTTGTGGGAACTTTTTCAAAATCACGCTCGCTGGCAGGTGGCAGACTTGGATTTGCCATAGCTGATAAAGAAGTTATTGCCGACCTTGAAAAAATCAAGTATTCAACCAACCCGTATTCAATAAACCGTCTCACCTTGGCGGCGGGAATTGCGGCTGTTAGAGATAATAAATATTACATGGACAATTGCAAGTTGGTAATTGCCGCGCGTGAATATGCCACGGAGGCTCTTGGCGGTATGGGATTCAGAGTGCTTGATTCAAAGGCTAACTTCATCTTTGCCGAAAGCGACCGCATAAGCGGCAAGGAGCTTTACGAAAGACTGAAAGCGAGAGGAATCCTTGTCAGATACTTCGGAAGCGACAGAATAAGTAATTTCGTGAGAATAACCGTGGGTACAAAGGAGCAGATGGAAGCCCTTGTAAACGCCGTTTCGGATATTCTTAAAGGAGAGTAATTTATGAGAAATAACGAGATTATTAGAAAAACGGGTGAAACCGATATTGCCCTTAAAATAGAGATTGACGGAACCGGAAAAAGCGAGATTGACACAGGCTGCGGATTCCTTGACCATATGCTTGAGCTTTTTGCGCACCATGGGCGTTTTGATCTCTCTGTAAAGTGTGTGGGGGATGTAAATGTCGACTATCATCACACGGCCGAGGATATAGGAATCTGCCTTGGAGACGCTTTCAAAGCGGCCCTTGGCGAGGCGCGCGGAATAATCCGTTACGGTGATATTATTCTTCCAATGGACGAGGCGCTCGTTATGGTAGCGGTTGACGTTTCGGGCAGAAGCGTGCTTAATTATGGACTTGATATTCCCACGCAGAAGGTCGGTGACTTTGATACCGAGCTTGTGGAGGAGTTCTTCGTTGCGTTTGTAAGACGCGCGGGAATCACTCTCCATATCAAGCAGCTTGACGGAAAGAATTCGCACCACATCATTGAGGGCGCATTTAAGGGCGTTGCGAGAGCACTTGCAAAGGCTGTGGAAACAGACCCGAGGTTTGCGGGAGAGGTATCCTCAACAAAAGGAGTGCTTTTATGATAGCTGTGGTTGATTACGGAGTGGGAAATCTTTTCTCGCTAAAAAGCTCTCTGGCGGCAATCGGAGCGGATGCGGTTGTAAGCGGAGACGAAGCCGTGATTAGAAGAGCCGACAAAATTTTGCTCCCCGGTGTGGGCGCATTTGAGGACGCGGCAAAAAAGCTTCGCGATTGCGGACTTGATAGGGTTATATGTGACGAGGCGGCAAAAGGTAAGCCGATTCTCGGCATATGTCTTGGTATGCAAATGCTTTTTGATAAAAGCTTTGAGTACGGTGAGCATAAGGGGCTTGGGCTTATCAAAGGAGAGGTTCGCCCCATATCCGAGGTCATCGGAGATGGTTTGAAAATTCCGCACATAGGCTGGAACTCACTGAATTTTCCCAAAAACAAAGAAAAAAACGAGATATTCAAATATTTGAACGAGGGCGATTTTGTGTACTTCGTCCATTCGTATTATGGAGCTTATTGCGAAGAGTCGGTTATCGCCACCTCAGAGTATGGCGCTCCGCTTACAGCCGCGGTTGCCTCGCGCAACGTGTACGGCTGTCAGTTCCACCCCGAAAAAAGCGGTGATGTGGGACTCAAAATTCTCAAGGCGTTTTGTGAGCTTTGATGTGAAAAGGATTGTCAAATGAAAATTTTTCCCGCAATAGATTTGCTTGGCGGCAAAGCCGTCAGATTAAAAAAAGGCGATTACAACGAGGTAACGGTGTACAGCGACTGTCCCCCCGAGATGGCAAAGAAATTCAAGGAATCTGGCGCAGAGTGGATACACGTTGTCGACCTTGACGGAGCGCGTGACGGAAGTACCGCAAATTTCGCAACGGTTGCCGAAATTGCCAAAGTTGGACTAAAGGTTGAGATAGGCGGCGGAATCCGCAGTCTGGAGACTGTAAAACGCTATATTGAGGCAGGTGTGTCTCGCGTTATAATAGGTACGGCGGCGGTGTCCGACCCCGAGTTTCTTAAAGAGGCGCTTGCGCTTTACGGCGAAATAATTGCCGTAGGAGTTGATATCAAGGACGGAATGGTGGCAATTAAGGGGTGGAAGGAAATTTCGACGCTTGAATGCTTTGACTTTTGCGAAAAACTGCAAAAGGACGGTGTTTCCACAATAATTTGCACCGACATCTCAAAGGACGGAATGCTTGGCGGTACAAATACCGAGCTTTATAAAAGGCTTTCGGAGAGATTCACAATGAATTTTGTGGCTTCGGGCGGAGTTTCTACCGTTGAGGATATAGAAAAGCTCTCGGCAATGGGAATGTACGGCGCAATTGTCGGAAAAGCCATTTATACGGGCAATATCGACCTCAGAGATGCTATCAGAGCGGCAAAGTAGGAGGAGCTATGGTAACGAAAAGAATAATCCCTTGCCTTGACGTCAAGGACGGCAGAGTGGTAAAGGGAACGAACTTTATGGGGCTTGTTGACGTTTCATCGCCTGTAAAGCTTGCGGAGTATTACAGCCAAAACGGCGCTGACGAGCTTGTTTTCTATGATATTACAGCATCAAGTGATGGACGCAAGCTCTTCACCGATATTCTTTGCGAGGTGGCAAGCAAGATATTTATTCCGCTTACGGTAGGCGGAGGAATCAACACCCTTGACGACTTTGACCGAGTTCTTAAATGCGGTGCAGATAAGGTAAGCGTAAATTCGGGCGCTATAAGAAATCCGGGGCTTGTTGAAGAAGCGGCAAAACGCTACGGTGACCAATGCGTGGTGCTTTCGGTTGACGTTAAACGCGTTGACGGAGTTTTCCGAGTGTTTGCCAAGGGAGGGCGTGAAAACACCGGTATGGACGCCCTTGAATGGATAAAGCGTTGCGTGGATAGCGGTGCGGGTGAAATCGTTGTAAACAGCATAGACACCGACGGAGTAAAAAAAGGTTTCGATCTTGAAATGCTGAACGCTGTCTGTGACCTTGTAGACGTGCCCGTAATTGCTTCTGGCGGCGCGGGGCGAATGGAGGACTTTGTAACCCTGTTCAATAGCGTAAAGGGCGTTGACGCGGGTCTGGCGGCATCTATATTCCACTACTCCGAGGTGGAGATACCCACACTCAAGCGTTATCTTGTAGAAAATAATATAAATATGAGAATATGAGAGGTAAACCATGTTTGATATAGAAACACTTAAATTTGATGAAAAAGGGCTTATACCCGCCATTGTGGTTGATGCAAAATCCGGAAAGGTTCTTACACTCGCTTATATGAACCGCGAGAGCCTTAAAATCAGTATGGAGGAGGGAAAGACCTGCTTTTGGTCGCGTTCACGTCAGGAACTTTGGCGCAAGGGTGAGACCTCGGGCAACTATCAGCATATCGTAAAGATAACCGCCGACTGTGACCGTGACGCACTTACCGTGCTTGTCCAAAAGGACGGTCCCGCATGTCACACGGGAGCTGATTCTTGCTTTAACGAGGAAATATTCCACAGCGAAACGCTTAATGAGTTTTCGCTTGACGGGCTTATGGAGCTTATTGAGGGCAGAAAGACTGAGAAAAAAGAGGGCTCTTATACAACCTACCTCTTTGAAAAAGGAATTGATAAAATCCTCAAAAAGGTGGGCGAGGAGTCTACCGAGGTAATAATTGCGGGCAAGGCTGACGATAAGGCAGAAACCATATATGAAATCTCCGATCTTGTGTATCACGTAATGGTGCTTATGGTGCAAATGGGTATCAGCATTGACGATATCAAGAGTGAGCTTGCCTCAAGACACGTCATAGATCATAAGGTAAAACAGGAGAAAATGACCAAGTGAGACCTTTTAATTATCATTGCCACGCCGAATTCAGTGACGGAAAAAACACGATAGCTGAAATGGTTGCGGCGGCAATAGAGAACGGCTGTGACTCTTTTGGAATTTCGGAGCATTACGTCAGCGTAAAGGGCTCGTCTTATAGTCTCAAGCCCGAAAGGGAGCAGGCGTACCGCGCTGAGTTTGAACGCGTAAAGGCAAAATACGGAAACGATATTGAGCTTTTCTTGGGAACGGAGGCGGATTACACCTCGCCTATCGCAAAGGGATATGACTACGTCATCGGCTCGGTGCATTTCTTTGAGATTGAGGGCGAGTTTATTGACGTTGACCACACTGCCCAAAAGCAGATAGATGCCGCAAACAGATATTTTGGCGGCGACTTTATAGAGCTTGCAAAGAACTATTACGGGATTCTCGCGAAAATGCCCGAAAAATTCAAATTTGATATAGTGGGGCATTTTGATTTGGTTACAAAGTTTAACGAGGGCGGAAAGCTTTTCGATGAAAGTGATAAGCGTTATATAAGGGCTGCTGAAAAAGCCCTTGAAAAGCTTGTTCCTACCGGGGCGGCATTCGAGATAAACACGGGCGCGATATCCCGTGGATACCGCACGGAGGCGTATCCGAACGATTATTTTCTCAATGTGATCCGAGAAATGGGCGGAAGCGTGACCTATTCAAGTGACGCGCACGACGCGCGTTATTTGGTGTTAGGCTTTGAGGATGCGGTCAAAAAGGCTAAAAAAGCAGGATTTAAATCGTTTAAAAAGTTCACCCGAAACGGTTGGGTGGACGAAGAATTATAAATTTAATTTTTGGAGGAATAAAATGAAAGCAGTTGTAACAGTAACAGGAAAAGACACGGTAGGAATTATCGCCGCGGTCAGCGCGGAGTGCGCAAAATTCGGCGGCAATATTCTTGAAATCAGCCAGAGCGTTCTTCACGAGTATTTCGCGATGATAATGCTTGTCGACATCAAGGAGCTTGGTGTTCCTTTCGCAAATTTTGCGGAGGCTCTCGCAGAGCTTGGCAAGAGTAAAAAACTTGATATCCGTGCTATGCATGAGGATATTTTTAATTCCATGCACAGAATATAAGAGGTGTAAAAATGCTTAATACGTCTGATATTCTTGAAACTATTCATATGATAAGTGAGGAGAATCTTGATGTCCGTACCGTAACTATGGGCATTTCGCTTCTCGATTGCGTAAGCGACGACTTATCAAGACTTGAAACCAAAATTTACGATAAGATAACCAAAAAAGCTGAAAAGCTGGTAAGCGTTTGCGAGGATATGGAAAAAAGCTACGGCGTTCCGATCATCAATAAACGGGTTTCGGTAACTCCGATTTCGATGATTGGCGGCTCTATTGGCCCCGATGGATACGTCAGATTGGCGCATACCCTCCAGCGCGCTGCCGATACACTTGGAATCAACTTTATAGGCGGCTATTCGGCGCTTGTACAAAAGGGAATGACAATAGGAGCAAAGAACCTTATAGAATCTATTCCCGAGGCGCTCGCAACCACCGCCTGCGTTTGTTCTTCCGTAAACGTGGCAACCACCAAGGCGGGCATAAATATGGACGCGGTAAAGCTTATGGGCGAGGTTATAAAAAAGACGGCGTACCTTACGAAGGAAAACGACTCGATAGGCTGCGCTAAGCTTGTTGTTTTTGCAAACGTACCCGAGGATAACCCCTTTATGGCGGGCGCGCTTCACGGAATTGGCGAACCCGACACGGTTATCAACGTTGGCGTTTCTGGTCCCGGAGTTGTGGCTTGCGCGGTTAAAAAAGCGGGAGACTGTGACTTTGGTACGCTTGCCGAGACTATTAAAAAAATTGCGTTTAAAATTACCCGCGTAGGTCAGCTTATCGCTTACGAGGCGTCCAAGAGACTTGACACACCCTACGGCATAGTAGACCTATCGCTTGCGCCCACACCCGCGCAGGGAGATAGCGTGGCGCATATTCTTGAGAATATGGGGCTTGAATGCTGCGGTACTCATGGAACGACCGCTGCGCTTGCCATGCTTAACGACGCGGTTAAAAAGGGCGGCGTAATGGCTTCCTCGCACGTAGGCGGCCTTTCGGGCGCGTTTATTCCCGTTTCTGAGGATGCGGGCATGATTCACGCCGTAGAGTGTGGCTCGCTGTCGCTTGAAAAGCTTGAGGCAATGACCGCGGTTTGCTCTGTTGGACTTGATATGTTCGCAGTTCCCGGTGATACCCCCGCATCCACGCTTAGCGCGATCATCGCGGACGAGATTGCCATAGGCGTTGTCAATAATAAGACCACCGCCGTGCGCGTTATTCCCGTACACGGAAAGGGAGTTGGCGAGTCGGTAGAGTTTGGTGGACTTCTCGGTTACGCTCCTATTATGAAGCTTAACCAAAATTCCTCCGAGGCTTTTATCGCACGTGGCGGACGAATCCCCGCGCCTATCCACAGCCTTAAAAACTGATTATATGAAAAAAGTATTGGCATATCTTGCAAAATTGCTTGTTTACACGCTGATTCTCGGTGTGGTCTATCCTTTCACCGACAGAATGAACTTTTACGAGTCCTACACAAGCCCCGAATATTGGCTTACCGTTTTCATAAGCGCGTTTGTAATCTATAACATAATATTCTATTTTGAAACTGTTAATCCAAGAATATTTTATTGCTTTGTTGACGGCGGTGTAGTGTTTGCGGTAGTGGTGGCGGTGATATTGGCGTTTTTAGGCCTTGTTATTGCCGTTGCTATGCTTGAAAGCGCCGTGCTTAAAATCTCGTTTGTGATTTTAGGCGCGCTTGTGGGGCTGTTTGTGATATACGCATCGGTTTACCGTGGAATCGCGGTTTACGAAAAGGGCAAAATCAGAGTTTTTGATTTTAAAATCAAAACCTATAACACTATGGTTTTCGACAGCGTAAGCTTTGAGTGTAACGGCAACAAATGTACCTGTACCGCGGTTATAAACGGCGAAGCGTCAAGCTTTAAATTCTCAGCTAAAAACGAAGAAATAATGAGGCTGAAGCTCTGCGCTGTGCGCATAAAAAAGAACTGAGTCGAACGGAATGTGCTCTTAAGGACAGTTTTTTAGAATTTAATAATTATGAGCATTGCGAAGGCAATACCACAAAAGCATCGTATCTTGAAATACGATGCTTTTACTTTTGACATGGAAAAGCCGCTATCGCGGCGTGTGTATCACGCTTTGATAGCGGCTAATTTGAACTTAACAGAAAGTCATATATTTATTTTTTGTCCTAATAACGCGTTCAATTTTTCTGAAATTTCTTGCTTGCATTGTTGAATAGCGGAATGTTTGGCTGCGATTTGTTTTTGCGCAACCACATCAAATTCACCATCATCATTAATCGGAACTTCTATTGTAACAACAGCCAGATTATTTTTGTTTGCCTTAAAACCATAGTTGAATCCATATTTTTCTTTCATATCGAATATCTGGCTCAACACATATTCAGGTAAAATATTTGAATCTATAAGTTTAAACGCAGTACGGCTAGCATTAATATAGAATGGCTCTAAATGCAAAACAAAATTACGTCCGGCTGAACCATCGCCGTCGTTTGCAAACGATATTATAGGTTCATCCTGAGAAGCGAAAATAGGATCTTTCGTTGTTCTGGCTATATATAATATCGGTTCTTTATTTGCTGTATATACAGGAATATTTCCAGTAGGCAATTTTATTAGCTCGCTTTTGGTTTTCCCAAGTTGTTCTTTCTGGAAAAAGTGAAAATATTCTTCATCTGTTAGTTTAATAGTTTTAGTGCTCTGACTATTGTCGATATTGAAACCAGATATTAAATCTTGACACTCCAAAAGTGAATTCGAAACATCACCCAACATTGAGGCAAAAGAATCAATTGTTACCACAGATTCCTCGTCATTAATTCCCAATTCGATTTTTTCTTCGTCCGACCACCACCTATCAACAGACCAATGGCTACCATTGTAAAAATCGTCGATACCAACAATTTTACAGCGCTTATCCGATGTCTTGAATTTTGTTTTTGCACCTTTGAACATATTGAACAAGTCAGAAGCAGTTTCCAAATCGTTTTGATCTATATCGAAACGATATACATCCCTTGTTTCGCCGATTTCAGAGCAAAGATATGTGAATACA
This sequence comes from Eubacteriales bacterium, assembly GCA_045612185.1. Classification (GTDB taxonomy): domain Bacteria; phylum Bacillota; class Clostridia; order Oscillospirales; family CAG-272; genus RGIG8775. Next base: position 49,174 of record JAZKYO010000100.1, on the reverse strand, counting down.
GGAGTAGTCTGCCTTTCAAGGGTTTCTATTCCACCGATATTTACAGTTGTTTTTTTCGTTAAGGCAAGAATATACGTTTTCTTATTAGTCGTAAAGAAAGTGTTAAGCGGAAGAGAAATAACCGCATCGATATTACATTTTTCAAGAATAAAATCTCTAAGCTTCTTGTCGTTGCTACGATTCATAATACCATCGGGAACAACCACAAAAGCCTTTCCACCCGGCTTTAATGCACGAACGATCCACTCCATAAACAGACCTTCGATACCCATAGCGCTGACAGAAAAATACTTTTTGAGTTCATCTTGCTTCGCAATTTCTTCTTTTAAATTGCTACTTCCGCTCATAACATACGGCGGATTTGTCAGAATCAAATCAAATTTATCCTCTATCGGCTTAGCCAATGTTCCTAAAATTGAGTTGGTCTGCAATAGGAACGTGTCATTAAAAAGTTGCGCAAACTTTTGGGTCATATCGGGATGCTCGCGAATCATACCAGACATATAAATCAGCATATTCGCTTTTGCCAAGATAATGGTTTTTTGTTCATCCTTATCAAAGCCCTTGTCATAACCATAAAGCGTAATCTGCGGCTTTAACTCATCACCCTGCACAAGATAGAATTTATGCAAGTCGTGTAAAATAGGCTCAAGAAGGAACTTTCCAACACCACAAGCGGGGTCGCATATTTCCATACCCGAAGTAAGCTCTACCATATTTACGATAGCTCTTACAACCTTCAAAGGAGTAAAATATTGTCCCCAATTCTTCTTGCTGATAGATTCCTTTAAGAACGTTTCAAAAAGCTTACTCTTAAAATCATAGTCGATATTTTCAAGTGTTCCGAACTCATTAAATCGTTTAAGTATCTTGTGAAAGACCGTTGCATATCCCGAAACAGCCTTGTCATCTTTAGAAACAAAAATCGTCCCGTTTATAATAGTAGTCTTATCTTTAGGGTTGCCGGGAAACAGTTCTTTGATCTTAACACGAACCGTAGAAGCATAGTATTCCAAAACTTCATTTTCGTTATTACCTGAATACATTCCGAGCAAATTATAGAACGAATACATTCCTTTGAGCACACTAAGGTCACTCAAATATTTGAATATGAAGATCTCAACAAAGGTATACAAGCAGTTTTCTGGCGTCGCACCGGAAACCGCCCACAAATCTTGCCAAACCTTTTCAGCGAGAGGCAGAGGGTCAACAGAAGCAGCTTCCTTAAGTTGATCGTTTGTCGCACTTATGGAAGAACGAATCTTATTAATTAATGTAATACAATCCGTGCTTCTCTTATCAAAGTTAAAGGTTATTTTACTTCCATCCTCTTGGATGATTTCTTTACCCGTTGCAGGATTAATCCAAAATGATTTTTTACCATCAGTTACAATGTAAATTTTGGCTTGTAGTGCTTGAGCTGTACCAAGTTCTTGAGCAATTGCTTTTTCAATTTGCTTTTCCGTGCGAAGTTCGGATGGCTTTTTGTACTCGATAGCCGCAATAACCAAAGGTTTTTTCACAATAAGCGCATCTGGCTTTTTGCTTTCATACTCTTCATAGTCGCGATCAGGTATAATTTTTGCACCCTTTAATGCTTTAAGAGAGGTAGCGCCTATATTATAAAAATTCCAATCTCCCATTTTCTCGGGAGCTTCTACCAAATTGCGTTGAATCAATTCTTCACTCATTGACGATTGCTCCTTTCGATAAATTTGATGTCGCGGATAAATAATTATCTATATCAGACTTTTTTATTCTCCAGCTTTTGCCCACCTTCGACGCGGCAAGTGTTTTAGAATTAATAAGTCTACGAACAGTTTTTTCACAAACTTGCAAATATTCAGCAGCTTGTAAGACCGTAAATAGCTCCTCTGTCATAAAATCCTCCTAAAACAATGATATACAAAATAATTATATCACAATTATTTTGGAATGTAAAGACCTTTTGAGGAACTTTTGTTATTTATATGTACTTTTAAGGACTTTGTTGGACTTATGCGGACAATCTACCTTGGTGATGGGTCTATTTCGTATGACAAACAGATAGGGCGTAGCAAATTCACTACGCCTGTTAAGATTTTAAACTATGTTTTGGCTTTTTACTTTTTGAAAAAGAGCGTGAATTTAACGACATCATTTTTTCTTGACAAGCACTGCATTTGTATCCACAAATACAAAAATACGGCATACCTCTTTCGAGATATACCGTATTCTTGCAAAACTGTCCTTTAGGGTACGACCCTAATGACTCAGTTCTTTTTTTATATTTATTTGATTTTGTATTTAAGTCTCAGGTTATCGGCAATCATGGCGATAAATTCCGAATTTGTGGGCTTTCCGCGGTTGTTCTGTATAGTGTAGCCGAAATAGGAGTTGAGGGTATCAACGTCGCCTCTGTCCCACGCAACCTCAATGGCGTGGCGAATGGCGCGCTCCACGCGGCTTGTGGTGGTCTGATACTGCTTTGCCACGGTGGGGTAGAGAACCTTGGTCACGGAATTTATGATGTCCGAGTCCTTTATGGTCATCATAATCGCACTTCGGAGGTACTGATAGCCCTTTATGTGCGCGGGTACACCGATTTGATGAATGATTTTTGTTACCTGGGTTTCAATATCGGGCGCTTGATTTTCGGCGGTGCTTGCGGTAATGCCTTTTTCTCTGTTGCGAAGAATAGCTTCTATGTGTTCGCACAGACTTCCGATATTGTATGGCTTCATAAGGCAAAGCTCCGCACCCGCGTTTGCCGCCTCAAGAAAGGTGTTGGAGTTGGCGAATACCGAGAAAATGATAAAAGCAGGGGCGGCGTCGTTGCCGAAATTTATCTGCTTGCTGTTTCTGAGAACTCCTATACCGTCAAGCTTTGAGAGGCAAAGGTCTATTAAGACGATGTCGGGGTGATATCTGTTTATTTTTACCAGCGCGTCCTCGCCATTGGCGGCATCGTCAATGTTGCGGTAGCCCGCGTTTCTAAGTCCGTCCTTAAGCGACTGTCTTTGCATGGGGTTTTCGTCTGCGATAAGAATTTTGGCGTTTGGGTTTGTCATGATTTTCTCCTTTATGTTGAGTAATTTGGTTTACTGCTATATTTTACCATAAATTGGTAAAAATTGCAAGTGGTTTCCAGTCGAAATAATAAACAAAAATGCCCTGCTTTAATTGGTAAAAATTGACAATTAAAGCAGAGCTTGTTGTAAAAAGAGAAAAAATCAAGTATTATTTGGTAAAATGCTGTCGAAACCGATTATTTCTTGGGCGTGTCACAAGGATTAGGTCCGTTTTTATGGTGTTGACATGGGTGCTTGAAGAAATCGGTAAGGTCAATATCGTAGATTCCGTCATCATTTTTCTCAAAGCCAATGGCGCGCAGAAGTGTGTCGTCAACCTTGTCGGAAAGATATTTTGCGTAATGAACACCGCACAGGTCTATAAAGTTGAGCATGGCGCGTCCCATAACAAAGGTTGCCTCAAAATCCTCTTTGTCGGGGAGAAGGGCGATGTCGTAAACCTCACCGCCGTTTGGAGTGAGCTTGAACTGCCCCACGCCTACAAAAACATCGTCAACCGTTGCGGCGTATGCGAGGGCATCGGGTCTGAAGCTGATACCGCATCTTGAGGCGGCTATTTCCTGCTCCTCTTTTGTCTGTATAGGTAAAACTTTAAGCATTTCAATTTCCTTTCTGCTTTGGGCCTTTTAAGTATGATACTTGAGTTTTGGTTAAATAGCGCCACTTTCCGGGGGCTAAATCTCCAAGTTTTATGTTTCCGACGGCTACGCGGCAAAGTCTCAGAATCTTAAGTCCAACTTTGTCGCACATTTTTCTTATTTGGCGGTTTCTGCCCTCGTAAAGCGTCATCTCAAGCACCGAAAAGTCCTGTTTTACGGTGACGGGGTGGGTTTCTACCGGTAAAATAGTGTATCCGTCTATTTCCATAGGCTTGGAAAGCTCTTTAATCAGTTCTTCGCTTACCGCGCCCTTGATTCTTACGTGATAAATTTTTGGGATTTCATGTTTGGGGTGAGTCAGCTTGTTTGTAAGCTCTCCGTCATTAGTCATAAGCAACAAGCCGTCGGAGTCCATGTCAAGCCTCCCTATGGGGTACAGCCTTACACCCGCCCCCTCAACCAACTCTGTAACGCATTTGCGCCCACGGTCATCGGTAACGCTTGAAAGATATCCGCGCGGTTTGTTGAGCATAATATAGGTGAAGTGCGGTTTTTCGTAGGTGTTTATTATTTTTCCCTTGTATTCGACAACGTCGTTTTCGGGGTCTATTTTCTGCCCGATTTCGGCAATTTCACCGTTTACCTTTACCTTTCCGGCCGCAATTTCAGCCTCAGCCGCGCGTCTGGAAAGAATACCGCAGTCGGTAAAAAATTTTTGCAGTCTTATTTGTTCCATAAATTTCTTAGCTTTTAGTAAAAAAGTCCTTTCAACCAATCGAAAAAAAAGTTTTTTTTCTGCACGGCTTTTACCTCGCTTACCGCCAAAAGCGGGGAAGAGGCTATTTCTTGACCGTCTCTGAAATAGGTTATTTTTCCGACCTTGGTATTTCGCGCTATCGGCGCAATCAGCGGACGGTTTGCCTCAATTTTATAATAGACGTCGCCGCCGTCCTTGGGGAGAAATGCCGAGAGCCGTTCAGAGTTGGTGACTATAACCTCGGAAACATCGCCTCCCATAACAGGAAGCGTAGCTGTAAGCTCTCCCTTGACGGCAAGAGTAAGCCTTGTGTAACGCTCAAAACCAAAATCAAGCATAGCGGTGTGGTCTCGCCAGTCATCGGGGGCGTTAAGCGTAACCGCCACAAGCCTAAGCCCGTCGCGTTCCGCGGCACTTACAAGACATCTTCCGCTTGCCTTGGTAAATCCCGTTTTAACGCCTATACAGTCCTTGTAAAGCCGCAAAAGCTTGTTGTGATTGCTTAGGTATCTTACTCCTTCATCGCAGTTAAGCGGAATTTTTTGGCTTTTTGAGGAGCATATTTCAAAGAAAATATCGTTTTCAAGGGCTTTTGACGCCAGCTTGGCTAGGTCGGAGGCGGTGGTGTAATGCTCTTTATCGTGTAATCCGTGGGGATTGGTAAAATGCGTGGAGGAAAGCCCAATCTCTTCGGCTTTTTTATTCATCAGCGCGGAAAAACCATCAATTCCGCCCGACACTTCATAGGCGATAGCCGCCGCCGCGTCGTTTGCTGAGGCAAGCATCAGCGCGTAAATGAGCTGTCGCATTGTAAGCGTCTCTCCCTCCGCGAGATAAATTGAAGAGCCCTCAACTCCTCGCGCACGGCTGTCTGTTTTAACTTTTCTGTCGATATCTCCGCTTTCGATAGCCACCAGCGCGGTCATAATTTTCGTGGTCGAAGCCATCGGAAGCTTGACAAAGGCGTTTTTCTGATACAGAACTGTTCCGCTTTCGGCTTCGATGAGTATGGCACTTTTTGCGGAAATCGAAATTCCTTCGACAGCGACCGAAAAGACCGCGAAAAAAGGAAGCAGACAAATAACTGCCATAGTCAAACAGACGGTTTTTTTCATTTTTTTCCCCTCACATAACAATATATTAAAATATATTGTTACGAAGGGGGGATTATTCGTTTATTCGTTTTCCTCGGATTCTTCCGCTGCGATGTCAGCTTCTTCGTCGATGATTATTTCGATGTTATCGGCTTTTTTGCCGTCTTTCTTGGCAAAAACTTTTTTAACTCTGCCAATAAGCTCGGGGCAACGCTCTATAAGTGCTACTATCTGCTCAAGAGGATCATTTGCGGCAGGAGCCTGTCCCACGTTAATCATCTCAACGTTGCCGTTGCTTTTAACTACAAGGAAGCCGACGGGAGTAACCGAAACACCGGTTCCGCCGCCCGCACCGAAATTCTGCGGGTCGCCTACGGGCTTGTTCTTTCCGTTAAAATCCAATCCTCCAGAAGCATAGCCTACCGATACCTTGGAAATCGGTATTACCGTAACTCCGTTATCTGTGGATATGGGTGTGCCGATTACGGTGTTGGCATCTACCATAGAGCGTATGTTTTCTAAGGAAGTGCGTATAATCTCCTCTAATTTGTTTTCGTTAGCCATAGTATAGTCCTCTCATTTTTTTGTTTTTTGTGATACGTATTTTAACGCGGTGGCAAAAAGTATTCCAAGTATTTGCCATAACCGCATAGAAAACGAAATTTCAATATCGGCGGTGGATTTTTGCGCCGTAAAATCGGCGCGCACCGCGATATCCGATTTGTCAAGACTTTTTAATTTTGACTCGTTGTCCAAAAATGTGACTATGCCAAGTACAGCGGTGTTTACCGCGGGAAAGAGCATTGCTGTTTTTGCGGCGTCATCGGTAGCTACGGTTATCACTATTTTTGAAGCTTTAATTTTAAGCTTGCCCCAAACACCCTTGACAATCACCGTCAAAAGTTCTTTTATGAGCCCGAGGTTGTCAAGCAATCCCTTTTTGGGCGTCTGAGCTTTATCGCTTGACTTCGGCTTTTCTTTTTGTGGCTTTTGGGCTTTTTTCTGCCGCTTTTTGATAGCTTTTTGGGAATAGTCGGATATTTTTATTTTCTTTTTCTTCTTGGGAAACTCTTTTAGTTTTATATCCCAAAGCGACAGACGTACCGAAACCTCATCTTTGTATTTTAAGGTAAGCGCAATCGGCAACATAGCAATGGCAAGCAGCAGTAATAATACTGCCGTTATTATATAAAGCGCTATCATTGAATAATTCCTTTCGGATTGATTATTGACCGAATTTTGTCGGTTCAATCTTTAGGTGACCTTTATTCCTCGGGCTTTTCGGCAGTTTCCTCTGTGGGGATTTGCATAACCAGCTGAGTGGTATCTACGTCGCCTGAGGCGTCAATGCCAAGCGACATAAGCTCTGTGTTGGGAAGCTCGGAAAGTGAGTTCAGACCGAATACCCTGAGAAACTTTTCGGTAGTTCCGTAGAGCATGGGACGTCCGGGGGCGTCAAGTCTGCCCACCGCATGAATAAGCTCCTTGTCAATAAGCGAGTTGACCGCGTAGTTACTGTCAACGCCTCTGATAGTATCAATATAGGTTCTGGTCACAGGCTGATTGTATGCCACAACGGTAAGTACTTCCATGGATGAAGCCGAAAGATTGCCTCCGCGGCGTATTTCAAGCGCCTCGCGTATGTAGGGGGCAAAAACCTCCTTGGTGCAGAATTGGCAGGAGTCGTCAAATACAAGAAGCATAATTCCGCGCTTGGAGTTTTCTTCGTTGAACTCGCTTGCCATATGTTTGACCATAGCCTTGACGTCTTTCTTGGCGAGACCCAATACTTCGGAGAGCTTTTCGTAAGTAACCGGGTATCCCGCGGCGTAAAGAATAGCCTCAATCGCCGCTTGCACGTTGTTTATCTGATCTAACTGTTCACTCATCGGTGTCAGCCTCCTCTGCTTTTTCGTTTGCCTCTTCGGGAACGTAGTCCTCGTTGACCTCAAATATCATTCTCATACTGTCCTGTCTTGTTTCGTCATTGTCAACGATATTAATCTTCTTTATTTTAATCAGCTCAAGAACTCCTATAAATATCGCAATCATATCGGGAAGCGAAACCGAGTTCATAAGCAAGGTTTCAAGCGAAGCTCTGTGATGCTCGTCAAGGTGGGAGAGGATTTCCTCTATTTTAATCTCAACGGGTACGATAGGCTTGCTTATCATGGGAGTAAACGGTTCTTTGCTTTTTGCCTTTTCGGCAAGAGCGTTGTAGTCCATAATACGGCGTGCCGCAAGACAGAGTTGCTCCACGTCCTGGTCCTCAACAAAGGTTTTGTCTACCGAAATTTCATCGGTATCCTTTACAAAACGTCCGCTGTAAGCCACGTACATAGGCGCTAGCACCAAAGCCGCCGCCTTTGCCTGCTGATATTTGATAAGGGCATCGGCAAGCTGTTTTCTGGGGTCTTCCTCAAGCTCCTCGTTGCGTGGGAGAAGCATCTTGCTTTTTATCAGCATAAGCTCGCTTGCCATAACGATAAATTCGCTGGCAAGGTCAAGGTCAAGTCTTTGCGCCTCGTTGATATACTCCATGTACTGGTCGAATATCAGGACGATCGGGATATCTTCAATATTAACTTTGTTTTTGTGGATAAGCGAGAGCAGAAGGTCAAGCGGACCCTCAAAAAGCTCAAGCTTATATGTCAGTTCAGCCATTTGAATTGCCTTTCATAGTTAAAATGAGAAAACTGCGGAAACGTAGAAAAGAATATAGTTAAGACCGTAGGTTGCGGAGTTGTCGCCGTTAAGACCGAAAATTGTGAGGATAAGCGACGCGAGACCGCTTGTCGCGCTGCTTATAAGGTCGCCGAAAAAGGGCACGCCTATAAGAAGTACAAGCACGACGGCTTGAATGATGCGCTCGTATCTCATAACTCTGAAATAGAGGTCTACGGGCAGGAAAATATAAGCGATTCTCGATCCGTCAAAGGGCGGTATCGGAATAAGGTTGAAAATGGCCAGGCTTATGTTAAGCACAACGCCGATGTAAAGAATATAGGTAAGCGCCGCCATAATGTTGAAGCCCGCCGAAAAATCAACCGCGTAACCGCTGAAATACAGAAGAACGTTGTTAATATCCTTTTGAAAGAATGATTCCATTAATATCATCTGAAGTCTCAGAAGAATTGCGAAAACAAAGGACAAAACTACGTTTGACACGGGACCCGCTGCGGCGGTAATTGCCATATCTCTGCGTGGCTTTTTGAAATGTCTGGTGGAAATCGGCACGGGCTTTGCCCAACCGAAGCGGAATATAAGCATGCACAGAAAACCGAATGGCTCAATGTGCTTTATTGGGTTAAGGGTAAGCCTGCCAAGGTTCTTTGCGGTGGGGTCACCCAACTTGTAGGCGGCGTATCCGTGAGACGCCTCGTGCACCGAAAGCGCAATAAGTACTATCGGCAACGAAAGCAGGTACAGCATTATGTTGCTCAAACTGAACATTACGCGGCACTCCTTTCAATCAGGGTTTGATATTGGTAAATTTGGAAATCTCGCGCCAAAGCTCGTTTCTGCCCTCGTTTTTCAAGGACGAATAGGGAACTATAGGCGTGCCCTCTGCAACCGCGGGGTGAGAGGCGATAGCTTCAAGGTTAGCCTTTCGCTCTGTAGCGTTCAGCTTGTCGGTTTTGGTTACAACTATTATATAAGGAATTTCAGCGGAGTTCATAAACTCAAGCATCATCTCGTCGTCCTTGGTTATGCAAGCGCGGCTGTCAATAAGCTGAACCACAACGGCAAGCAGGTCAATATTCTTGTTCTGCGTGAAATAGCCATCGGTCAGAGTTGACCATTGTTCCTTGTCGCTGAAGGTGCGCTTAGCAAAACCGTATCCCGGAAGGTCTACAAGAAACAACTTTTTGTCGATGTCGTAGAAGTTTATGGTGATAGTTTTTCCGGGTGACGAGCTTACTCTCGCCAAACTTTTTCTGTTGAGCAAATTATTTATCAGTGAGCTTTTTCCGACGTTTGAGCGTCCCGAAAGCGCTACCTGCGGAATAGCGTCAGTGGGAAACTGCTTAGCTGTACCCGCACTTATCCGAAGATTTACGTTCTGAAGATTTAATGCCATACAAAGCTCCTTTCTTGCGTGTTATTTTGAGGACGCGCTTGCGCCTATTCCTATTTTGCCCGAAATTTCGGGAAGCTTTTCGTCGCCTAAACGCATCTCTTGGTCGGTGGAAAGGGTGCAAAGCGCCGTTTCAAGCACCGTCGAGATTTTTCTGCATGGGATAAATTCAAGATTGTCCTTTGCAAGCGGATCTATCTCCTCAAGGTCCTTCAAGTTGTCGCTCGGGATAAGTACACACTTTACACCCGCATTATAAGCCGCCATAGTTTTCTCTTTGAGTCCGCCTATGGCAAGCACGTTTCCGCGAAGAGTTATCTCACCCGTCATTGCCACGTCTCGGCGCACGGGACGCCCTGTAAGCGCACTTACAAGTGCGGTTGTGATGGTAACGCCTGCCGACGGTCCGTCCTTGGGAACGGCCCCCTCGGGCGCGTGAATATGTATGTCCTTGGTTTTGTAGAAATCGCTGTCAATACCGTATTCCTTGGCTATGGAGCGGACGTAGCTTACGGCAATTTTTGCCGACTCCTGCATAACTTCGCCAAGCGAGCCTGTTATCTCAATCTTGCCCGTACCGTCAAGAACAGCTACTTCTATTTTAAGCATTGAGCCGCCAAGCTCAGTGTAGGCAAGACCGTTTACAACGCCAACTTCGTCCTCTGCCGAAATATTTTCGGGAAGCAGCTTGCGAGCACCCAAAAAGCTGTCGAGATTTAGGGTACTTACGCTAACGCTCTTTACACCTTCTTCAACAATCTTTTTAGCCGCTTTTCTGCAAAGCTCGGCAACGGTGCGCTCCAAGTTTCTGACGCCCGCCTCCCGGGTATAGAAATCAATTATCTCGCAAATGGCGTCGTCACTGATTTTAAACGCGCGTTTTGAGAGTCCGTGACGCTTAAGCTGCTTGGGGATAAGATGGTTTTTGGCAATGTTCAGCTTTTCGCGCTTGGTGTATATTTTCAGCTCGATAACTTCCATTCTGTCAAGCAGCGGACGGGGAATACCCTCGTAGCTGTTTGCTGTCGCGATAAAGAGACATTCGGAAAGGTCAAAGGGATATTCCACGAAATGGTCTCGGAAATTCTTGTTTTGTTCGGCATCAAGCACCTCAAGAAGCGCCGACGAGGGGTCTCCGTGAGCGTCTCTCGTAAGCTTGTCTATTTCGTCAAGAAGTATCAGGGGATTAGACACCTTTGCCTCGGTGAGAGCGTTGATTATTCTGCCGGGCATAGCGCCGATGTAGGTTTTTCTGTGGCCTCTGATATCAGCCTCATCGCGGACACCGCCAAGCGATACGCGAACGTACTTGCGGTTCATGGCACGCGCGATAGAAGCCGCGATAGAGGTTTTACCCACACCGGGAGGGCCAACAAGACAGATTATCTGGTTTTTAAGGTCGGGCGAAAGCTGCTTTACCGCAAGGTATTCAAGGATTCGCTCCTTAACCTTTTCAAGTCCGTCGTGGTCTGCGTCAAGTATCTTTTTGGCCTTGGCAATGTTTACGCAATCAGCGGAGCGTTTGTTCCAAGGAAGCTCAAGGCAAACGTCTATATAGTTCCTTAAAAGCGCCCCCTCCGACGTGCCAAAGGGCATTTTGGCAATGCGTGCGTTTTCCTTGAGAAGCTTTTCTTCAAGCTCCACGGGAAGTCCCGCTGCGTGGATTTTTTCCTCGTATTCCTCGCATTCGGATTCCGAATCGTCGCCGAGCTTTTCTCTTATAACCTTGATTTGCTCTCTTAGATAGTACTCCTGCTGATGTCTGTTAAGTGCCTCTCTGACTTGTCTGTGAATGTCGAACTCGCAGTTGAGAAGGTCAAGCTCCTGCTCAAGTAAAACGATAAGACACTCAAGGCGTTCAATGGGCTCAAAGCATTCGAGAACAGTCTGCTTGTCTCCGAATTTTACAAGGAAATGAGAAGCCACAAAGTCAGCAAAAAGTCCGGGGTTCTTGATGGACTTTGCTGTCATAAGCATGTCGGAGCTGGAGGAGGGAAGGAATTTTATAATGCTTTCAATCGCGGAAATGCCTTCTCTTATAAGAGCTTCTCCGCGGAAGCCACCGTCCTCCTTTAGATGTATGGTTTTGCATATTGCATCAGCCATAACGTATTCGGCAAATTGACTGTACTTGGTTACCGTGGCGCGCGAATAGCCCTCAACGATAAGTCTGAGGTGCTTGTCGGGCGTCTTTAAAGACTGTTTTATTTTCGCCACGCATCCTACCTTGTAAAGATCGTCAAATGACTCGTAGGGGAGAGGGCTTTTTTCGTTGGCTATGAGTAGAATGAAGGAGTTGCTCTCAAGGGCTGCCTGCGCCGCCGCAATAGAGGCTTTCTCGCTTATCTCAAAGTTAAGGTTAACCGAAGGAAACGCAACCGTTCCGTTGAGAACGACAACGGGAAGTGTAAGATTTTCGGCTTTTTCTATGTAGTTGTTGTAATTGCTCATATTTAAAACCTTTCGGGAAAATTTTCTTCGTAAATATAAATATACAGAATATATTATACCACAAACTTTTCCAAATTGCTATATCTTTTTCGAATTTTTACAATTTATTATTAAATATCCGTAAATATCGGGTCAAGGGAATAAAAAAGAACCAACCTTAGTAGGTTAGTTCTGTAAATGTCTGCCCTGATAATAAAAAATAAAAAACACAACGTGTGCCGTATAAGCGTTCCCAATATCATAAGCTTGATACCTCGCAAATTACGGAGAAAAACGTTGTGCTCTTATTTTGGCAAAGCAGGCTGTTGGCCCATGCCTGATTTCCACGATTAACATTGTACCACATATTTGTCGATTTGTAAATTGTTAAAAGTGACGTTTTTTTAGCGAAAAGTTTGGTTAAAATTACATAGCATAGAAAAATATCCACTAAAACGGGGGGTATTTTGTACACTTTGCCGATTGACAAATCAAAATAAATTTTTCGACAAAAAAACACAAAAAACTTTTAAAAAAATTCCAAAAAACACTTGACTTTCTCTCATAGTTGTGGTATAATATCCAAGTCGTTAAGACATCTAGGTGTAGCTCAGTTGGGAGAGCGCTACCTTGGGGTGGTAGAGGCCGCACGTTCAAGTCGTGTCACTTAGACCAGATAAAGCCGAATGAGTTTATCTCATTCGTCTTTATCTGTTTTATGCGATTCTGCTCGAACGTGCGGTCATTATGCCACCCCAAGCGGGGTGGTAGGGTGAGCAAGCTAAACCGCCACGGGTGGCGTTTTGGCGAAGCGATACCCCTCAAAGCAAGGAGCCGAAGGAAGCGAGTCCCCGAGCGACGCGCGGCGACTATGCGACTGGGGAGGGCAACGCGCGGGCAGAAATAAAAAGAAAGAGTCAATCTCATTCGGCTTTATCTGTTTTATGCGAGTCCCCGAGCGACACACTGCGACTATGCGACTGGGGAGGGCACGCGCGAGAAGAAAAAGAAGAAAGCGCTATGCTTTTTTGTTTTTGTACCGTCTCGGCAAAGTGTCGAGATTTTAACCAAATAAGTAAAGGCGAAGGAAAAATCTCCTTCGCCTTTTGCATTGTATTATTCGTTTGTTTCTGAAGCTTCCGAAGCGTCGTTGTTAATTTCAACAGGCTCGGTCTCGACGGGCTCGGTCTCGACGGGCTCGGTTTCAACAGGCTCGGTCTCGACAGGCTGAGTTTCAACAGGCTCGGTCTCAACGGGCTCGGTTTCAACAGGCTGAGTCTCAACTGGCTCGGTTTCGACGGGCTCAGTCTCGACAGGCTGAGTTTCAACGGGCTCAGTCTCTACGGGTTGTGGCTCTTCAGCCGGTTTCTCGGCTTGGTCGCCCGGAATGGTAACTTCCAGCAACTCACCGTCAGCAACAGCGTTTTCTCCGCTGTGTGTACCCCAACGAAGCTCAAAGCGAACCTCAGCTGCGCTTGATAGCTTAATCAAGAAATCAAACTCGCTGTCGTTTGACGAAATGTTTGCAAATAACGGCGCAGTCAAGCCCTCTATATGGATTTTGCAGTATCCGTTGCTGCCGTTGGCAGTGTAGGGAATGTTAACCTTGTATACTGAATTTCCGTCAAACATATACCTGTAAAAGCCTTGAACAGAGGTGTCAGCGTCTATCGGTGACTCGTTTTGCACGGTAACGGTTTTGTTGTCAGCGGTTACTGACGTTGAATAGGTCACGTTAGCTACCGAAAGGTTAGCCTCGTAATAACCTGCCTTTATAGTGTTGGACGGAACAGTAATATCCTGACTGAACCACGCCCACGTTACCGAGCAAAGCGATATGATGGAAATAAATATTCCAAGCATCGAAGTGACTATCAAGCGAGAAAACGCCTTGTCAGTAAGCTTTTCAAATTTATTCTGTTTTTCCAAAGCGTTTCCTCCTTTCGAGTATCTACATGAGTTAATATTTTTAGTGTTCAAAAGGTTCAAATCTCTTTTTGCACCCTTTGATTTTCCCACCTGAAGGCGGCGGGGAGTTTTTTTAATTTACGTAGGCATCAATGAGTGCGAGAATCTGCTCATAAGTAACAACGCCTCTACCTACCAATACCTTCAAGTACGGTCCGTTAAATGCGATGAATTGTTCATAAGTTACATACTCGGCAAATTCCTCATAGGTGTATAAGCCGTACTTTTCAATATCAGCCTGCATTTTTTCCTCGTCATACTTCATTCCCTCACCGATTACGAAGTAGTCGAACCAGCCGTCAAATTCCGGCTCAGTGATCGAGAACATTCCTTCAACCATAAAGTTGTTATGCAACGCAGTCTGTATCGAATATGCGCCGGTATATTCTTCTGTTACAGAATATCCAATAAGCTTAACCGTATCGTAACTGTCTCCGCTCATTCTCACAAAGTCTGAACCGATATACGATTCAACGTTCTCCTCGTCAATGAATACGAACGAATCGCTTTGTGCATGATAAAATCCGTGATTTGTAATAACTTTAACTGTGATACCATTCTCAAAATTCAAGTTCAGAACTCTGCGATTATCATATCCGTGATCGAAAATGATAGCGGAAGGAACAACGGTATATTCGCCGTTGAAGAAATCCCAAACCAGAAGTTGATCTTCATATGTCACTTGGTCGATGCGCTTTTGGCTTCCGTCAGCGAGTGTTACAGGTGTATCGGGGGTTACGCATACGTTTTTCACCGTTGTCTGTGGCATATGATATCCCACATAGTAATAGTAAGTCGCGCCGGCATTGTCCTGATATTTGTACTGTACCAACAGATACATCTCGTTACGTGCGTTGTTGCTTAATGTAGGAGAAGCATATATCAAAACGTTACTCAGCGTTGTCGGTGTGCTTGACGCGCTGTTACTTGCCTGATACTTAAAAGCGATATCCGCACCACCCGAAGTAAAGCTTACCGCACCACTGGGAGCCGTTGTCTGCGAGAAATAATTAGAATACGCTGTCAACGACAAGCCGCTGGGCATAGTCGTGGTAGAACTGCCATATGTGACGGCGTTTCCTGTTCCTGCACTTTCATAATCTGTAATCGAAATAACGTTTTTGAACACAGGATAGCACATATACCAACTATTCAAAGAAGAATGTGCGGTTGCGCCGTCTGACGTATACGCATTGACAATAGGATAGTAAATTGTTGTTCCACTAACCGTTATGCTTCCAACCGTGGAGCTTGTCGCGGTAACGTTAGGCATAATGTAGGTATTATTCCCAACAGTTGTCGAAGTGGAGGCTGTTCCTGCGCTACCAAAAGTAAACTCCGCGTGCTTGGTAGTCGGTTTGATAATAGATACGTTGATTGCAACGGTTTTCGTATACGTTATTTCGTAAGTTGTAACGTCGCCTTTTTCATTAAGCTTGCTATTGTATCCATCTGTATAAGTATACGTCACCGTATAATCACCGGCGGTGTTAAAGGTAATAGTTTTTCCCGTATAGTCGGTGGCATTCATAGTAACCGTATAATCGAGCTTGTTGCCAAGCTTGGTTACTGTCAAAATGGAAGTATTCCAATCGAAAGAATCGCCCTCGTCCATTGAGATATATACGGTGCCGCTTTCCTCGTAGCAATAGTCATTGCTACCATCGGTTTTTGCCACCTCATTTATAGTGTGGTCAAAGCTATAGCTCGGCGAAACCGCTCCTTGGGTGGTGGGCTTATACTCGGGACAGTTGTTGTTTACAGAGCCGCTTGTATTGGGCTGTGTATATACGTAGCCGTTTACTCCACTTACGGTTACAGCATTTCCTACGTATCCTGTATTAGCGTTGTCCGTGATGTCATATTCGTTAAACAAAGCTGTCAGAGAGATAATACCGGCGTTAACGTAACGGTTAGGACTTGTTCCAAAATGATACTTACTGCAGGAATTACCAAACATTGCGGTATGCAAATTTTTTGCGTATGTGTCGGTAGGAACTTTGCTTTCGCTTATAAAGTTGTACTGAGTAAGCGTTCCGTTAAGAATAAGCTTTGCGGATTCTGTCGCTTCGGAGTGGATAACAATACCCATTCCTACAAGTGATCTGCCGTCGTCGTAATTGGCTGTAGTTACGTCTTCCAACGTAACGGTGCCTGATTTGATAATCAAGTTAGCTACTGTTCCACCGTACAAGGTGGTATTAGTAATCGTAGCATTTGCACGGGTGGATATAGGCGCAGAACAACCGGAGATATAGCAGTTCTGAATTACAGTGTCGCCTACAACGTCAACTGCGGAATTGTAATAATCCTGATTTGTATAAGCTCCGTAGGAGTTGTATACATCACCGACAATTACAAGGTTGTCAAGGGTCGCGTTTTTGGTAATAAGTATACCGTGTCCCTGCTTGGAGTTGTATGCCGTGGGCGCACCGTTAAGAGAGTATGTGAAACCGTTTCCGTAAAGTGTGCAGTCCCAATAGTTTACATAAGTTGAAGTATTAACATCACAAAGCAATACGAACGTACCGCCGGTTATTGTTCCGGTTGCGGAAGTCAAGTTGGTTGCATCAACAACTTCAAGGTAGAGAACGGTAGGCTTGCAGTAGTTATAGTCCTGAATAGTTACCTTTACAACGCCTGTGCCGCTGAATTTGAGTGTGCCGTTAGTCCAAGTATCGGTATCCTTTGTGAATACACCGCTGACGTTGGAGTTTTCGTCAATTGCTTCGACAGTTACCCAAACGCCGGAATCTGTCACAGAAGGTTTGACATTGTCTATTTCCTTAAAGAGTGAACCGAGAGAAACTGTATTCTGATTACCTATACGGTAGAGGAAGTCACCTGTAAACTTGGTTTCAAACTTCTTAACAGAATCAGCCACTTCGCGGTCAAGAATGGTAATTCCATCAAACGCGTAGTCCTCGCCGTTATATACGGGAATGTGCTTTACGCCCCAGCCGTAGCCCGTGAAGAGCTGGTTAAAGGGAAGGTAAACGCGCTGATTATTTTCCTTAAGAACAGTTTCACCGTTTACTGTCTCCTCACCCGCGTCGGTGTGAAGATGCTGTGTAAGCGTTCCGTTTTGGTTTACTATGTGGTAGCAGGTCTCTGTAGGAGTCTTGCCGTTCATCAAAATGTAGTTGCCGGTCGTTATCCAATTGCCGTTTGCGTCCTGAATTTCGGAAACGTTCTGAATCTGTGTCAAACGGCTGAACTGGTGGTCGTGAGTATAGGATGCGAGAGAGTTGGCTACAAGCTCGCAGTAGTAGTAGTCGTTCCAATCGCCAAAGTGAACCGTGCAGTTCTCGGCGTGGAACTTGCTTGTTTCGGGAACGGTGTAACCGTTTGTGTCGGTAATCATGTTCTTATTTGTACCGATCATCATGCCCGAGTAGCGGTACCAATAATACTGATAGTTACCGCAAACGTCGTTGAAAACGTCGATCTGCGCCGCAACGTGGCAGTTGGTCATGTATACTTGACCCGCACCGCGGAACATACCTACAAGACCGCCGCAGGCAACGTCCCAAGAGCCCCAAAGAGCCGAAATCTTGTTGGTGTTGTCTATAGTGATATTGGTGAACGTGAGCGCATAAGTGTCGGGGTCACTTGAATTACCGCCGATACCTACGATACCGCCGTTACCCGTGTTGTAAACGCGGGGATTGCAGTTTGTGATAGCAATATTTTCAAAGGTGGAGTTAACCGCGTAAGCCGCGATAACGCCCGTGGGGGTAAACTCGCCGTCGGAAGAGAAGTTGTCAACCGTAAGGTTCTTTACAGTACCGCCGTTTACGTAGCCGAACAGACCCATTGCGGCGTTCCAGTAATTACCGCTGTAGTTACCCTTCAATTGCCAGGTGTTCTGATAGATGTTGGAAATGGTGTGTCCGTTTCCGTCAAAAGTGCCTTGAAAAGCACCGCCGTAGGTGTACCAAGTTGTACCATTATCAGCTATTGCGCTGACGTGAGAAACCGCATAATCCTCGCCCGCGTCATCAAAATAATCGAAAACGGGAGCGTCATCAAGGTCTGCAGGCGCGATTTCACCGCCTACCTTGTGATAACCTATGGGATAGAAAATGTGTCCCTCGTTTGCGTTTTCCTCACCGCCGAGGTTTATGTCGGCAACGAGCTTGTAGTATTTGTCTCCATAATTCTCATTATAGTTGGAAATAAGATCGCCTAAATATACGAACTGGTCAGCGTTTGCGATAATGTAGGGGTCGTCTTCAGTACCTGTACCGCGCGCGAAAGCGGTCGCAACTACGCCTTCCCAAGCGTTTACGGTGTCAGCCACGAGAGCGACCTCGGAGAAAGTTGCCATAGCAACTGTTACTTCGCCCGTTGCGGGGTCATAGTAGAATTGGTTGTGAGCTACAAGCTCCGCAACGCTTGCAACAGCAGTCATTTGGTTGCTCTGACCGTTTTCTACGTGATAGAGCTTGAAGTTGCCGCTGTTCTGTCCTATGGGAGCAATAGCTCCGAGAGATATAACTATAGGCTTGTCGTTTGTAGCCGCAACGCC
Organism: Eubacteriales bacterium; assembly: GCA_045612185.1. GTDB lineage: Bacteria > Bacillota > Clostridia > Oscillospirales > CAG-272 > RGIG8775. Next base: position 30,646 of record JAZKYO010000100.1, on the reverse strand, counting down.
GTCGATATGGACGTCGAGAGACTTTGTCTCATCGTTTTCACCCAGCGCGATATTTGCGCCGCTTTCGTTAAGCTCGGTAACTGTAAGTGTGAGCTTTGACGCGCCATCCTCAAGCTTGGTGCCTGCGGGAACGGTTGCGGAAGCGTTCGTGCCGTTAAGCGCAACGTCGTTCTTAGCCAATCCGTTCTCGTTTTCAACGGGAGCCGTTACGCCCTCGTTTACGGGAGCATCGGGGAAGGTTGCGTTTTCGTCATACGTATTGTCAAAGGAGTCGTTTTCGTGCGCAAGCTGTGTTGCTACGATCTGAATGGAGAAAGCGTCTCCAACAGACTTGCCCTGATACTCGTTGCCCGCATCCTCGCGCATTTTGAGAGCGATACCGACGATAAGCTCGTCGCCCTTGTTCTCCATTTTTCCACTTGTGACAAACTCACCCGCGATAACCTGAGCAAGTGTGCCAACGGGAGCGGTCAGCTGTGTTCTGTCGCCTATGGGAGCTGTGGGATTTTCAACGTAGTAAACGTCGATTACATTGGCAAGTATTCCTACCTCACCCAAAGGAAGAACGCTCATTGCGTATCTGAAAGCAAGATTGCCTTCGTTAACGATTTTTACGTATCTTACCTCGGTGTAGCCGGGTTCCCATTTGTCATAGTCGAAAAGCTTGTTTTCGTTTTCAATGTTTTTCCAGCTGCCCGTAAGGTCCTCGTTCCAGTACATAGCGATATCAAGGTTACCTGCCTTGATAATGTTGTTTACACTGGTTACCGAGTCGGTAAACCAAGCGTAGGTTGTACCGAGAAGCATGGAAAAGCAGAGCAAGAGAGCAATTATGCTGCAAAACAATGACTTGCGTGTGTTTTTCATTTTTATCTCCTTTTAAAATTAATTTTAACGGTAATCAAAAGGTATAAGTGTAAATCTTATGCCCTTTGATTGCCGCCCAAGCCCCGAGGGGCTTGGGTAGGCTTTGAGATATTACTTGAATGTGTAGTTGTATGTAGCGATTACTACAGATTTGCCTGTTTCTTCGTTTATAGAAGAATAACCGAACTTTTCAAGACACTCTTCCTCAGAATATGTCTCGTAAAGACGAAGCTCGACGGTAACAGTTGTACCGCTTACGCTTTCATCGTTAGCACCAACGCCGCAGCTGAATTCACGAACAAAGCCGCAAAGCTCAGCGTAATTCATGTAGATTTTGTTGTTTTCGTTGTTAGTCAATTCTGCATAAGCCTGACCGAGCAAACGGAGACGCTCACCTGCTTTGATGTCTCTGTAGGTGTTGAAGCATACCCAGGTCTCGCTCCATTCATCGTACTGACCGCCGAGAACAACAGCGCCCTCAGCTACGTCCTTATCAAAGGAAACAACGAAGTCAGCGTGCCAGAGACCGTAGGGAGCAACTTTTTCAAGGAAAGCTTCGATCTGCTCATCGGTGAATTCGCCATTCTCGCCTTCGGGCTCGGGGATCTCTTCGGTTGCTTCGAAGAGATAACCAACTTCAAGTTCCTCGGGAATGTCGGTCAAGGACGAAACCTTTGCAACGGGAAGATCGCCAGCATAGTAGAAAGCTGCCTCAAAGGGGGAGAAGTCACTTGTGGTAACTGTTACGTAACCTGTGCTTGCAGAGTAAGAGTATGTGCCATCTGTCATAGGAGCACCCTTGTGGAAGATTACTACATCTGCAAGATCTTCACCTACAAAGAAGCTGAAGGTAACGGGAGTACCGTCTTCATGACCTGTAACCTCAACGTCATAGGAAACAAGGCTCTTGCCGGTTGAACCTGCAGCGGTGAAAGCTTCATTTGTTGCGCTTATGGGAGCAATGGTAGCCTTAACTTCACCGGTTGCACCTGCAGTTGCTTCTACTGTGAATGTTCCGTCTGCGTTAGTGAGGTTTGCTGTTTCGCCTGCAACAGCTGTTCCGGTAATAGTCTGGGCAGCGATAACTGCTGTACCCTGAGGATATACGGCATTCTTGTCGTAGTCCTTACCAAAGCTGTCTTCCTCAGAGTTAAGCTGAGTAGCAAGTACCTTGATGTCGAATGTGATAGAACCGTTCATGTAGTCATTGCCTGCATCCTCGTCCATGTGAACGGAAAGAGCGAAGAAGTGCTCAGCGCCCTTGCCAAGAACAACGTTTACAGCATCTGTGGGGTTAGTGCCTTTAACAACGTACTTGCCTGCGTCCGCAACCCAACCTGTAACGAGACCGTTGTCGGGTTTAGCATCGGGAGTGATAGCGTACTGCATAACCTCTGTAAGGTTATTGGTTACATCGGTAACCTCGATAGCAACCATGTACTTGAGGTCAAGTGTGCCTGCATTCTTGATAGAAAGATATACAGTCTGGGTCTTGCCGGGCTCCCAAAGGGTAGCTGCGGTGTTAGCGTTTGCTGTTGTGCCCTCGCCAAAGATAGCGGCACCGATTATGGGATCGTTAACGTTGGAGATGTCAACATAGTTTGTGCCGTCATGCATCAAAAGCTGAACGTCAAGCTCACCTGCTACGATCTTGTTTCCAGTGCTCGTAACAGAGTCTGTGAACCATGCGTAGGTTGTACCCATAAGCATTGTGAAGCAAAGCAAAAGTGCTACAACGCTAAGGAGCAACGCGCGCTTGGTTGTCTTCTTGTTAGTCATTGTCTTTTCCTCCTTAAATAAAATTTTTGATGGACTAACTTATGCAAAGCGGATTTCCCGCAATACAACTAAATAGAGTGTTAAAAAAGAGTAGAGCAGTTAAGCCCTAAACTTTTCTTGCTTAGGGAGTGGTGGTATCAAGTACGTTTTCAGCGTCCTTGTCGTAGTCGGGATCAAAGCTGTCAAGCTCGGAGTTGAGCTGAGTAGCAAGTACGTTGATATCAAAAGTGATAGAACCGTTCTTGTACTCATTACCGGCTGTCTCGTCCATATGAACCGAGAGAGCAAAGTAATGGATAGCGTCCTTTTCAAGGCTAACGTCGGCGGGATCACTGACAATATTAGCACCGGAATTAACTGTGAAACCTGTATTCCAAGGGCTTACAGGATTGTTGGGGGTAGCGTCGGGGGTGATAGAGTACTTAACAACGTCTGTAAGGCTGTTGACAATGTCAGCAACCACAAGAATAACCTGATATTTAAGGTCAAGGTTACCGTTGTTCTTGATAGCAAGGTAAACAGTCTGAGTCTTACCGGGCTCCCAAAGGGTAGCGGCAGTATCAGCGTTAGCTGTTTCGCCTGTGCCAAAGATAGCTGCTCCGATTACGGGATCGGTGGCTGTGGAGATGTCCTCATAATCTCCTGTGTTTGCGTTGTACATCAAAAGTTGTACATCGAGGTTACCTGCTACGATCTTGTTTCCTGTGCTCGTAACAGAGTCTGTGAACCACGCAAAGGTTGTTCCGAGAAGCATAGCAAAGCAAAGGAACAGAGCCACTACACTAAAAAGAAGTGTGCGTTTGGTTGAAATTGTGTTAGTCATTTTCTTCCTCCTTATGTTTTTAATTTTTTTGGTAGACTAACTTATATGTAAGGCGGATTTTCCGCAGTACAACGATGTAATTTGCATTCAGCAATCAAAAAGCATAAGAGCTTGCTTATGCCCTTTGATTGCCGCCCAAGCCCCGGGGGCTTGGGGACATATTAAAATGAATTAGTTTTCAGCAACTGTCTGAAGCTTGAACACTCCTGCCGCTGCATCCCAATAGGTTTCGTAACCCTCGTTCATGCAAACAAGCTTAGCTTCGTCGCCTTCGGTGTATACGTAACCTGCGGCGGGTTTGAAGTTGAACTGTGCGAAGTTAGCCGCGCTTTCGTTAACTGTAAACTTGAAGCTGTTAAAGCTTGTAGCAAGGTTTGCTGTATTGTGGTTAGTGGCAAGATCGTACGCGATAACACCTTCAATGTCAGCCTCACCGATGGTAAGACCAAGACCGCCGGAGTAACCGAGGTTACCAACGTACTTACCGCCCGTTATAGATGCGGAGTTGTTGTTGAGGTAGAATGCGTTATCTGCCTCGTTGGAAACCTCACCGCCCGTCATAATAAGGCTTGCGTGATCGTGGAATCTGATTTCAGCGCCGATATTTGCCGAACAGCTGTTATCGTGCATCTTGAAATCTCCGCCAATCTTAACTGTTTCGTAGTAGCCTGCGTAGATAGCACCGCCTGTTGATGCGGAATAGTTGTAAGCCATTTCACCGCCGTTGAGAACGTATACGTTGGTGCTTCTGCTGGAACCGGCCCAGATAGCGCCGCCGACGGCATCAGACATATTATGGTTCATCTCACCGCCGTTCATAGTAAGAACTGTGCCTATGTTTGTAACTACGCGGATAGCACCGCCGATACCGCCGTGATTTCCGTTTATTTTACCGGAGTTGAGAGTGATAGCACCACCGCCCCAAATTGCACCTGCAGCGGAATGATTGTTGATAATCTCGCCGCCGTTAATTGTGAGCGTGCCACCGGTACGAGTTCCGGGGAAAACTGCGTTTGCACCGTCATTGTTCTGAAGAATTGCACCTTCTTCAAGTACGATATGGCCTTTGGCTGTAGAAATCAAATAACCGCCTGTTGTTTTACCGCTGTTTTCAGTTCCGCGAAGAAGGTGGGGGTTTATTTCACCTGTCCAAACTGCGCCACCGTCAAGGGTGATGTTGGAAAGAGTAAGTGTCTTTCCGTCGTTTACGCTAAACATAACTATATTTTCAGCACCATCGGCTCTCTTGATAACGTTTCCGTTACCGTTGATGTTGGCGTTTGTCGTAACGTTTAGAGTTTCGCTGATTTCGGACACTCTGCCTCTCATAAGGTTGATAACGTCGCCGTCTTTTGCGTCGTTGATAGCATCCTGAAGAGTGTTATAGGGCTTGCTTGCGATAACGGCAATGAAAGCCGCGTCAGCTTCACTAATCTCTACCTCGCAGAAGTGAACTGCCTCATAGGTGATAGTTGTGTCGTCGTTTACAAGACCTACGCCTATAATTTCACCGTCGTGCTTAACTGTAACGTACTCGCCGGCAGGGAAGAAGTCCTGTGCGGGAAGTGTTACGACGATGGGAGTAGTGTTGCTTGTAAGGTCGATAGCCGCGCCGTTCTGATCCTCAAGCTCGAAGTGATTGTAAGAGATAATCTTGTTTACTTCGTCAACTTTAGGATCGGAGTGAGAGAAAACTACGGATTCAACTTCAGCAGGAAGATTATTGAGTATTTCCTTACTTACAGCAAGCTTAACCGAATTGTTAGAGCTGTGAGATGTAAACATAATGTTGTTAGTTACTTCCTGTGTGGTGTCTACCGACTCGGACTCTATATAATATGTGGAATCCTCGTCATAATCGGGACCAAAGCTGTCATTTTCTGCATTAAGCTGAGTAGCAAGTACCTTGATGTCGAACTCGATAGAGCCGTTCATGTAGTCATTGCCTGCATCCTCGTCCATATGTACGGAGAGTGCGAAGTAGTGAGTGTTACCTGCTGCAAGAGCTACGTTCTGAGAAGCTGTGGGGTTGATACCCATGCCAACCTGAATGCCGTTACCAACCCAACCGTTGACGGGCTGTGAGTCGGGCTTTGCATCGGGAGAGATCGCGTAGCTAACAACGTCTGTGAGATTCTTCTCAACGTTCTTAACTTCAAGAGCTACCTGATACTTGAGATCAAGCGAGCCTGCGTTCTCGATAGCAAGGTATACAGTCTGAGTCTTGCCGGGCTCCCAAAGGGTAGCTGCGGTGTCAGCGTTTGCTGTTGTGCCCTCGCCAAAGATAGCAGCACCGATAACGGGATCGGTTGTTGTGGAGATGTCCTCATAATCTCCTGTGTTTGCGTTGTACATCAAAAGCTTGACGTCAAGTGTTCCTGCTACGATCTTGTTTCCTGTGCTCGTAACAGAGTCTGTGAACCATGCGTAAGTTGTACCCATAAGCATTGTGAAGCAAAGCAAAAGTGCTACAACGCTAAGGAGCAACGCGCGCTTGGTTGTCTTCTTGTTAGTCATTGTCTTTTCCTCCTTTATTGTGGTGTGGCTAACTTTATGCAAAGCGGATTTTCCGCAATACAACTAATTATTCTTGGGGCGGTTGCTCCTCGGGTTTATCGGTGTTGCCGCCTTCCTGTTTTGCAAGTTGAGCTCTCAGCTCCATAAGCTCCGCCATCATACGCTGGCTTTCTGCACGCTCTTGCTCAAGCTTTTCTTTTTCCGCGTTCATTTCGTCAAGCTGTTCTTTTTTGTATTTGCGGAACAGAACAATAACGTTAATTCCTTGAAACAATATAAGAATAAGGAAAGGAACAAGAACGCAAAGAATATAACCGGGTGTTGTTTTAAGAAAGAGAAAAAACGCGCCCAGATTGGGAATTTTGCCTATGTATTTACCTACTACGATAGTAGCGAGTGTTTCGTCGTTTACGTTAGTTGTAGTACCGTATGTAACGAAGGCTATTGTGCCGTCTGTATCTCTTGTAACCTCACGGATTTTATGGGTTACGGTTTCGCCGTAGTTGGTGGGGTCTTGAGAGATAAAGGTAATGATGTCGCCTTCTTTAAGGCTTGTAACGTCAACGTTTTTTGAAATGATAACGTCACCCGCATCAAAATCGGTTGCTGCCATTGAGTCTGTTTGTACGATGAAGAACTTAAATCCGAACAGATTTCTGTCGTTCTGGTCAAATGTTGTGACCGAGATAATGGTGAATATCATAATAAGCACCGTAATGGCTACGATAAGCCATACAAAAACCGTCTTTATGATACTCCAAACGCTTTTTTTGTTGTTTTCCTTTGTCATAAATACTCCTAATTAAATAATTTTTCAGTATTATTCTTGGTTTGCACCGCGTCGGCGCAGAGGTCAAAGGTCAATTCTTGGTTTTGCAATTTGTCTCCCAAGTTGTTTGGGAAATGGAAGGTTACCGTAAGCTCGCGTTTTTCACCTATAGCAAGCTCGTCATCGGCGGCGAGCACCGATTTGTCAAGGGTTTTCGCCGTTCCCGAATAAAGGATTCTATCTCCATCAGATATGGATATGAGCAGGCTGTCAGCAAGCTCTCCGTCAACGTTGTCAAAGTAAAGTTTATAATAAACGCTCCACGAGCTGTTGTTTTTGATAAAGAAATCTTTCTTTACGGTCATACCGGGTTCAAAGATAAATTCGTCTTCTTCAATAATCGGCTTTCCGTCGTTGAGGTTAATACTGACGTATCCGGATGAAAATATGTTGTTTTCTACCGTGACGATTGAATAGGTTAACGCAAAGGTGGTAACGCAAAGGCAGAGTGACAGTACTGTCAGAAGCACTACGCTGATTGCCAGCTTTTTCGATATGCTTAAATTTTTCACTGACATTTCTCCTTTGAGTTATTCTTGATTTTTGGTAATTTGTTTAACTTTTCTCTTTACCCAGAGAATTCTGATAACGACTGCCGCAAGCGCAATTACTACAATGAGAAGAAAGAGACAGTCTATGGGACACAGACAAACAAATTCTTCCGAACCGCTTATAGCTGTGATTATATTACACGTAAAGCAGGTTTCGTTGTGTATACCGAACAGCCCCGCAAGTCCGTGACAGATGATACAGCTGCAACAGTCCTCGTGTTCGTCGACTGTTATCGGCGGCTCAATCGGCTCGGTGTCGGGCGGGTCGATAGGCTCAGTATCGGGGGGCTCAATTGGCTCGGTATCGGGCGGATCGATAGGCTCGGTATCGGGGGGCTCTATTGGCTCGGTGTCGGGCGGGTCGATAGGCTCAGTATCGGGGGGGGCTATCGGCTCGGTATCGGGCACATGCGTCGTTTCGTCATATTCGGGGAAATAGTTTTCTCCGGGCGACGGATAGGGAAGCTCCTCAAGTGTCCACGAAAAATCAGCGGTAAGTGATTTGTAGGCGTATTCGTTACCTGCCGACTTGGGCATGCTTACCGTTATCGAGTATGTAACCGACTGAGGCGACGCACCGGGGAGAAGATCGCAACGGATATCCTGAGCTTGAGAAAAAGGTCCGTTATAAAGGGCTTTTTCTCCGACTGCAACGGTAACGTTGAGAATATCGGCAAGCTTAACGTTTGCTCCCGAAGACACGCTGCTTTTTTCGGTAATGTTTTTGATGTCGAAACGCATGCTTTGAGCGCGGTTGTTTTTTTCTGTAACGGTAAACTGTTGCGACACAACGTCACCCGGCATAAGATTTGTCGCGGTAAAACTTTTTTTCGCGCCGTAACCCGTCCACCAAGACAAAGTCAGCTTATCTTCATTTGTGGACGTAAGAAAAACAGCCGTGGCAGAGGAATCGAAATACTGATTGCTTAAAGAAAAGTCTCCAAGTCTGACAACGGGCAGGTCAGCTTTTCCCGAAATACCGATCACGTTGTCGGACGACACGGGAATGTCAGACGAATCTCTGACTTTAACGGCAATCAAAAGTGAAATGCTTAAAATCAACAGTACAGCTACGACTATGATGGCGATAAACAAAACGCGTTCTTTTGTGCTGTTGGGCTTTTGTGACAATTACTTCACCTCCTCGGAATAACAAGTAACGTCAAATTTTGAGAATTGACCAATATATAGTAGGTTGCCCTACGCTAAAAAACAACATAACGAGAGTTATGTTGTAACCCTAAAACGTCAATATCAAAAAAAGCCACTTTCTTTTTAAAAAATGGCGAAAAAAAAGACCCCTTTCGTTGTTTTTTACAAAAAATTTATAAAAAGGGTATACGTTTATAAATAATGTGAAGAAATTTTGCCGAACCTATTGATTTTTTTGTTTATATATGGTAAAATAGACACCACTAAAAGCTAAATTATGGTACGCATCTCGAATTTTTGATACATAACTCTCGTTATGTTCCGTACTCAAACAACATAACTCTCGTTATGTTATATTTTAGCGGTGGGAGGACGGTCAGCTTATCAGCCGTAAATTCTCCATCTTTCTTTTGTGTTCGGCGCCGGTGGTAATAATATAAATTCGAGTGGTGTTTATGTTGGTGTGTCCGAGAATGTCCGCTAACTTGGCAATGTCCTTTTCTATGCTGTAAAAGGTGCGGGCGAACAGATGTCTCAGGTTATGGGGGAATACCTTGTTGGGCGAAACACGTGCCTGCTCGCACAAGCCCTTCATTTCACGCCAGATGTTTGATCTGCTTATAGGTTTGCCGCTTCTTGTCACAAACACCGGACCTGCAGTTATGCCATGCTTTTGTGCGTATTTTATCAGCCGTTTTTTAAGCTCCGATATAATGAAAATGTGACGGGTTTTATTTTTACAGTCTACGGTTACCTTGTCTTGATAAAGGGCTTCTACCGTTACATATTCAAGTTCGCTTACCCTTATTCCTGTTGAGCAGATAGTTTGGATTATTAAATTCAATCTTTCGTTGTTGCTTTTTCTTGAAGCTTCAAGAAGTCGAAAATATTCAGCCTTGCTCAGCTCCTTTTCTTCGGAGCAGAAGGCGGGCTTTTGGACTCGGAATTGCTTTATGCACAGCTCGTACCAACCGCAAAACCTGAAAAAAGAGTTAAGAGCGGCTATCATAGAGTTGGCGCTTGCTACAGCGTAGCTGTTGCCAAGCAATTTTTTGTATTCCATAATCAATTGCTTGTTTATGGGTTTTTCGGCAATGAAATCCTTGAAAGTACGCAAATCTCGCATATATTTGTCGATTGTTGCCGCACTTTTTTCCTCATTTGTGAGAAAACTCTTGAAAGCTTCTGTCTTTTTTGCCGTCAATTTTTTGTCTTTCATTTTATACCTCCTCAGATGTGTTGAAATTATTTAAACAAAGAAGCCGAGTTTGTTAACTCGGCCCTTTGGCGTTATATTCTGCTTTCGAGATATTTGCAAACGTCTCCTACTGTTTCAAACTTGACAAATTCCGCAAACTTGAAGTTGAAGGCGTCCTCAATTTCCATTGACATCATCATCATAGCAAGCGAGTCAAAGCCCAAATCCTCTACCATTTTGGTGTCTTCGGTAACCTTTGACATATCTACGTTTGGCAGTACTTTGCCAAGTATCTCTTTAAGTTTTTCAAGCATAATCATTCTCCTATTTCTTTAATGTATGAGCGTCTGCGCTTGTGCTGGCGCGCGTCAAAATATTTCCACTGTGCTTGAACCGCTGTGTTGGTTTCAAGGTTGAGATTGGTCTCGCACTTTTTAACCTTTCCTTTTTCAAGAATGTCAAGCAAGCCGTTCAGAATAACCGCGTTTACACCCGTGCTCTGATATTCGGGGCGCACAGCCACGAGACCCAGGTCTATGGTGTCGGAATTCTTGACCGCGCTAAGTATTCTGAAAAGCGTGGGAAGTGTTAGCCTGCCTCCGCTTTTTTTAACCGCGTTACCTATGCTTGGAAAGCAAAGACCAAAGGCAACAACTCGCTCGTTTTCATCGCATATAAAAACAGCATATTCCTTGTTTACTATCATCATAAACTGATTTATAAGCTCGTCCTGAGCACTTTTGGAAATGGGAACAGTGCCGTAAAGCTTGCTGTAACACTCGTCAAGACACTCAAAAAATCCGTCGCGGTACTTGTTTATGTAGGCTTTCTTGGAAAGACTCGTGTCAGCAACGTGTAGCTTGTTTATTTCAAGCGTGCGCTGTGCCACACGGGCAAGCATGACGTTTCGTTCTTTGGGCAGTTTAAGCTCGTATTCCACCCAATCAACGTCTTTTTTGAAGCCTGCGATTTCTATTAGCCTGCTATAATAATCGTAATTATATTGCTCCTCAAAGGTGGAATCCTCGTCAAAGCCCTCAACAAGCAAACCCTCGCGGTCAAGGTCGTTAAAGCCAAGCGGACCGCAAATTTCTGTCATGCCTCTGGATTTTCCCCAACTTTCAAGCGCCGCAAAGAGTGCGTCGGCAACCTCTTGGTCGTCCGTACTGTCAAAGCGTGTGAAACGCATCTGATTTTTGTCGTGATTGGCGTTAAACTGCTTTTGAATAATTCCGTGTATTCTGCCTACCGTTTTTCCTTCCTTTTCGGCAAGATAAAATACAGATTCGGCGGTATCGCTGTTTCCCCCGGATTTTAACAGTTTTTTCTCGTCTGTGTAAAGTGGGGGAACGAAATATGGGCAGTCTTGGTATAGCCGTAAGGGCAATTCTATAAATTCCTTGACGTCATACGAGGTCTTTACCTCTCTTATTTCTACCATGCTCAATCCTCCAAGGGCTCGTCATCTCGGCGTATAAATGCCAATCCGTAGCCCGCAAGCCACGGCCCGTTGTGAGCTCCGCTTACGGGAGACATAATTACCGCCTCGTGGTTGGTTTCAATGCCGAATTTACCTTCAATACCCTTAAGGGTTTCGATAAGAGACGGACCTGTGTAAATGTGCCAGAGCAGGTAGTCCTCGGGTGAACGGTCGCCTATTCTTTCCTTAAGAAGCTCGCAGGTGCGTGCCAATGCTTTCTTGGGAGTACGAACGCTCTCAAGGGGTACAATCTCGCCCTCGGGAGAGAAGTGTATAACGGGACAGATGTTGAAAAGCTGACCAAGGAATGCTTTGCCGCCTTTAAGTCTGCCGTTGTAGATGAGGTAGTCAAGTTTGCCGTCAACTCCCATAAAGAGCTGATGCTTCATCATCCACTTTATCTCTTTCATTATCTCGTCGCTTGACATTCCTTTTCGTGCGAACTCAGATGCCTTTATAGCAAGTAAACCTTCGCCAAAACAGGTTAACTTTGTGTCTATGACGCTGATTTTCAGTTTGCTTTCATACTCCTTTGCAATAAGGCAAATCTTATTGTACGTGCCACCGAGAGCCGCCGACAGCACAAATACCATTGCCTCGTCGCACCCCTCTTTTATAGCGTTGTCAAAGCAAGCGCGGATTTCCTCGGTTTCGGGCATACCGGTGTAGGGTAGATTGTTTTTTGGGTCCTCCAGCTTTTCAAGCTGGTCGTAAAAATCTATCGGGTCAAGGTCAAGTCCTTCTCTGTATTCCTTGCCTTGCCAGAAAACGTGAATACGCAAAATATCTATGCCGAGATTTCTGTATCTCTCGGGCGCGTATTCAATGCATCCGGTTGACGTGCATATAATTTTAATATTTGGCATTTTTCTACCTCATTAAATCTTGTTTTTGTTTTGGTCAAATACCGCCTTGTTCTGCGCCATGTTAAGGAGCATTTCGGATGTGTTGACCACCGCTTCCTCGCCTGCGTTTCCGCGTATTTTGATAACTGTCTTTGAAACGCCGAGTATTATTCCACCGCCAAGCGAGCTGATGTCGTATATACCCATAAGGTGCGCGGCAAGCTTTTTGATTTCGTCACTTCCGTTTTTATGAGCGTATTTCATAATGTCGGTAATAATGCGCGTTGCCGTACCCTCGGTAACCTTAAGCACCTGATTGCCCGCAAATCCGTCGCACACAAGCACGTCGCAAGAGCCCGAAAGGGCAGTGTTTCCCTCTACGTTGCCCACAAAATTAATAGTTTCGTCAGCCGCCAGAATAGGATAGGTTTCCTTAACCAGCTTGTTGCCCTTTGAGGACTCGGCTCCGTTGGACAAAAGAGCCACCTTTGGTCTTTCTATACCGTACATATTTCTCATGAACTCAGATCCGAGACGCGCGAAGTGCTGAAGCATATCGGGGGTGCAGTCTACTGTGGCGCCGGTGTCAACAAGGCAGGTGAAAGCACCGTTCTGCGCAGGAAGCACTGCCGCGAGAGCGGGTCTTACGCGCACTTTGAGAGGAAGATACCTCATAGCCCCCGTAAGCAATATTCCGGTGTTGCCGGCAGAGAGCATGCCTATAAGCTCTTCACGTGACGAAAGCTCGTTCAATCCTTTTAACATAGAGGCTTCGGGCTTGTGATAGAGCGCGTCTGCGGGAGAATCGTAGTTTGTTACCTCGTCGCGCGCGTCAAGTATTTCAACGCGGTCTGCAGGAAAGTCGTATTGAGCAAGCTCTTTATCTATTTCCTCTTTGTTGCCTACCAACAGTACCCCTAACGACGTGTGTTTTTTTAAGGCAAGCACAGCGCCCTTTATCATAGCGGAAGCGCCCTTGTCTCCGCCCTTTGTGTCAATTACAACCTTGTATATTTTTTCCATAAGAACTCCTATTCTACAGCAATTAGGTAGTCGTAAACATCCTGACCGCCGTCGTAAACGGTAATTTCGCAGTCCGGGTAGCTTTCCTCCAAGCGTTCCAATAGCTCAATACGCTTGTCTGCCGAAACGTTTTTGCCGACAAACAGAGTAATTATCTCACACAAATCGGTGTCGGATGCTTCAAGCATGGCAAGTGCCGCGTCCTCTGCATTTTTTGCGACAGCGGTGATTTTGCCGTCGCTTATTGAAATGTAGTCGCCGCTTTTTATAACCTTTCCGTCGACAGTTGTGTCTCTTATAGCCTTGGTTATTTCTCCGTCTGTTACTCCCGCGGCTGCTCTTTGCGCGCTGGCAATAAGCGCGTCAACGTCGGTGAATCCAGGGGTGATGACCGAAAGTGCCCCAAAGCCTTGCATAAGATTTTTGCTTTCTATGACGTGAACCCTGGCGTCCTCATATAGCTCTGCCGCATGTTTCGCGGCGAGAATGATATTTTTGTTGTTGGGAAGAACTATAATGTTTTCACCGTCACATTTTTTAAACGCCTTTACGAAATCCTCAACAGAGGGATTGGCGGTCTGACCGCCCGAAATTATCTGTTCGGCACCCATGTGGGTGAAAAGCGCCGATAAGCCCTCACCCGTAGCCACCGCAACCACAGAGAATTTTTTAGCCTTTTTTTTCTTCGGTTTCACGGATTCCGAGTGTCCCAAGGACATATTCTCTATTTTGACAGTCAAAAACTCTCCGAAAGCTTGCATTGCGTTCATAATTTCGCCCGGACGGAAGGTGTGAACATGAATTTTGAGAATATCATCTTGCTTGTAAGCTACTACGCTTTCACCGCCAAGAGTGTCAAGCACCGAAAGAGCCGTTTGAACATCGAAGCTGTCGGGATCGACCTTGTCGGTTGTAAGTCTTATAAGAAATTCGGTGCAATAGCCGAACTCAAGCTTGCTGTTGCGGGTGAAAAGGTCGATGTTTACATTGCCTTTTTCTTCTGAGTTTGGTAAGTCATATGTCACAAAATCGCTGTTTAACGCCTTGTACATTCCTTCGGCTATGTAGAAATATCCCGCTGCGCCCGAGTCAACCACGTCAGCCTCGGCAAGTACGGGTAATCTCTCCTTGGTGGAGGCAAGCGAGCGCCGCGCCTCGTCTATGTGGAGCTTAAAGAAATCCTCAATGCTTGAGTTGTCGTCAATATTAGCTGCCGCAAATTCCGTACTTTCGCGAAAGACCGTAAGAATAGTGCCCTCCGTAGGGGTTTTAACAGCCGCATAGGACTTTTCCACTCCGTGGCGATATGCGCCTACAAGCTCGGTCGCGCTTACGTCGTTCAACGTCTTGAGCCCATCGTTTATTCCAGCAAATATTTGTGAGAGAATAACGCCCGAATTTCCTCGAGCCGAAAGCAGAACGCCTTTGGCAAATATATCCGAAAGCTCTCCAATGTTCGGCGTGGACTTGTCATTGACTGCGGCAAGTCCCCCTTCTACAGTTTTCAGCATATTTGTTCCGGTATCTCCGTCCGCGACGGGGAACACGTTAAGTGCGTTAAGCTCATCGATATGCTCCGCAAGCATTGCGGCACCGCCAAGAAGCATACGGGCAAAACATTTTCCGTCAATTCTTTTTGTGTTCATTGAATATACCATCGGTGCGGCAATTTACTGCCGCGTCTTTCGTGTTATTTTGACAAAATTATACAAGCTCAATATAAACTGAAAATAAACTTGTTTAATCTGACGTTTTAAAACAGCATATCTAAAAAATGCAAGACCGCCAGATGTGTGGGGTAGAAAATATAGAACAGGTATTTCAGATTCAAGCGACCACGCTGACCGTTGTACAGATAGAGAAGGGGAATCGCCGCAAGCGCATACCATTGAATAGTTGCTCTGTTTACGGCAAGTGCCGTAATAACGACTGTTGCCGCGATAAGCTTGCCGTATTTTCCTTTTGCAAAATAAATCGCAACGGGAAGCAAAATACCGAATATACCGTAATCTATGTCAAATCCGTTAGCTTTAAGTAACACAGGCAGAGCCAAAGCCGCAAAAAGCACGCCTGCCGTTACCGCAACCGCTATAATAAGTGAAGTAGCTGTTTTTTTCTTCAAAAATCCGTCGATTGCAAAGATGGTAACGATAGACAGTGAAAAAGTAACAAGTATACTCATATACAGCGAGCCCTCTGCCACGAAATACACAACTTGACAAAGAGCGGCAAGCAAGGCTATCAGTGAAAGGTATTTTACTCTGTTTCTTGTATAAAAGCACCCCTCGGTAATCATGTACGCAAAAATCGGCATAGCAAGTCTTCCCAATATGCGCAGAATCTGCACGCCGGGAAAAAGCTGAACACCAATGTGGTCTATAAGCATTGAGACCATTGCTATAAGCTTTAATTGATTGTTGTTAAGTCCAAATGAGCGATTGATTTCTTTCATAATATCTCTCCTAAAGTTGTTGTTACTGCTTGAATTATACATCTTGTGTCGCCAAAAGTCAATAAATTGAGTAAATAAAAACTGTATAAAGTAAAAAAACGGCAGGCTTACAAGCCTGCCGTGATTTTTTGCGTGTTTTTAAGCTTCTTCGCTGAAGTCGTCCTTGCCAACTCCGCAAAGAGGGCACTCGAAATCCTCGGGAAGGTCCTCAAACTTTGTGCCGGGAGCGATACCGTTGTCGGGATCTCCCACAGCCTCGTCATAAACCCATCCGCATACGTCACATACGTATTTTTTCATAATTTATTCCTCCAAAATTTAAATTAATATTGTTTACAGTACCAACGAGGGTGCCGTGTAAACTCTTGCCGCAAGCTCTTGGTTGAGCATGTAGAGACTCTTGGGATCACTGCCGAAAAGCTCCATTTTAGTAATCATATCGTTGGCGTTGGTTTCCTCTTCGCCCTGCTCCTTAACGAACCAGTCAAGGAATTGCATGGTGCGGAAGTCCTTTACCTCATAAGCCGCCGCGTATATGTCGTTGATAAGAGAGGTTACGTATTCCTCATGCTCAAGCCCTGCTTTAAGTACGTCCATATGGCACTCAAAAACCTTGTCGGGCTTTGCGATAGCATCAAGCGTTACTATCTGATTTTCGTTCTGAAGGTACTGATAGAAAAGCATTGCGTGGTCGCGTTCTTCCTGAGCCTGTACCATGTACCAATTAGCGAATCCGTCAAGACCCTTGGCCTTGAAGTAGTTGGAAAAATCGAGATAGAGATAAGCTGAATAAAATTCCTTGTTGATCTGCTGATTAAGCAGCTCGTGTACCTTTGCGTTCATCATTTTTTGTTCCTCCGTTATTGAATTTTTTCAAAATCCGCCGCGCCGTGCTTGCAAAGCGGACATACAAAGTCATCGGGCAACGGCTCGCCTTCGTAAACGTAGCCGCATATCTTGCAAACGTAGCCATTCTTGCCGTCGGTTTCGGGTTTGGGCTTAACGTTTTCGTGGTAATAGGTATAGGTCATGGTTTCTCTGTCTGAAAGCACTCTTGCCTCTGTAACAGAGCAAATAAACATTCCGTGGGTGTCAAGGTCTATATACTGCTCAACCTTGAGAGACATAAAGGAGTTGATGTATCGGGGAAGGAATACAAGTCCGTTGTCGGAACGGAGAGGCTCGCAGTCCGCAAACTTGTTTACGTTTCTTCCGCTTTGGAATCCGAACACCTCAAACACCTTGAAGGGAGCGTCAACCGTAAGGCAGTTGATGTTCATTTTGCCCGTTTGCTTGATAATGTGGTGAGAGTAATTTTCCTTGTTGATTGTAACCGCGATTCTGTTGGGGGTGTTTGTTACCTGAGTTACCGTGTTAACTATAAGTCCGTTGTCCTTTTTTCCGTCGTTGGAAGTAACCACGTAAAGACCGTAGCCGATGTTGAAAAGAGCGGTAAGGTCGTTTTTGTTAGCCGTGGAGTCCTGTTGAGCGAGATAATCGCGGCAAAGCTCGTCAGCCAGTGAGTCAAGCTCGGTTTTGCTCTCGTCGTTGAGCGCCGACATAATCTTAACGGTAGTTTCCGTAAACGTAAGGTTTTTGCAATTTTCAAGCATTTCTCTCATAACCTTTGCCGCAAGAGGCGCCCAGCTTCCGTTTTCGATAAGACCTACCGTGCGGTTGCTGTAATTGCGCTCTGTAAGGTGGTTAATAAACTCCCTCATAAAGGGGAATATCTCCGCGTTGTAGGTTGTTGTCGCAAGCACCAGCTTGCTGTATCTGAAAGCGTCCTCAACCGCTTCTGCCATATCGCATCTTGCAAGGTCGTTCACCACAACCTTGGGACAGCCGTTAGCTTTAAGCTTTTCAGCAAGCTGAAGAACCGCTTTTTTTGTATTGCCGTATACCGAGGTGTAGGCGATAACAATGCCTTCCTCCTCGGGCTGATAGCTCGACCATGTGTTGTAGAGGTTAAGATAATAACCGAGATTTTCCGTAAGCACAGGACCATGGAGAGGGCAGATAATACTTATGTCAAGTCCCGCAGCCTTTTTAAGAAGGCTCTGTACCTGCGCGCCGTATTTGCCAACGATACCGATGTAGTAGCGTCTTGCCTCGCAAGCCCAGTCCTCGTCAGCGTCAAGCGCGCCGAATTTTCCGAATCCGTCAGCAGAGAAAAGAACCTTGTCTGTGCTGTCGTAGGTTACTATAACCTCGGGCCAGTGTACCATAGGCGCGGTTACGAAGGTAAGAAGGTGCTTTCCTAGACTAAGTGTGTCTCCTTCGCCTACAATTATTCTGTTGTCGGTAAAATCAGTGCCAAAGAAGTTCTTCATCATAGCGAACGCCTTGGCTGAGGAAACTACCGTTGCGTTCGGGTAAGTCTTAACAAAATTAGCGATATTAGCCGAATGGTCGGGTTCCATGTGCTGAACTATAAGATAGTCGGGCTTTCTGCCGCCAAGCACGTTTTGGAGATTGTCAAGCCACTCGTGAGTAAAGTTGGCATCAACCGTGTCCATAATCGCGATTTTTTCGTCGAGTATTACGTAGGAGTTGTACGACATTCCGTTTGGAACGACGTACTGACCCTCAAAAAGGTCGATTTTTCGGTCGTTGACACCGATGTATTTGATATCCTGTGTAATCGTCATATTTGTTACCTCTGCGAAGTTTAATTTTTATAATTGTACCACAAATATGTAATATATTCAATGGTTTTTTGTTAAAATTATTCGAGAATTTTTCCGTCGGTTGAAATTGTTACGACCTGCCACGGGATAAATTTTCCGCTTGCCATAAGTGCTCGCTTTACCGCGTTCTCAATACCGCCGCAGCAGGGAACCTCCATTCTGACCACCTTAACGCTTTTTATGTTGTTATTAGCTATTATTGCCGTTAACTTTTCAGCGTAATCACCCTCGTCAAGCTTGGGACATCCAATGAGAGTGATGTGATTTCTGATAAACTCGTCGTGGAAGTTGCCGTATGCAAACGCCGTACAGTCGGCGGCTACCAAAAGATTTGCTCCGTCAAAATATGGAGCGTTTACGGGAACTAATTTTATTTGACAGGGCCATTGCGAAAGCTGGCTTTGAGCCGTTGTTCTTGAAACGGGAGCCGCGTCACGCTTAATTGCCTTTGCGTTTGTACTCGGACAACCGCAGGGAAGAGACTTGCCCGTTTTTTTTGCCTGAGAAGCTTTGACAGCCGCATCGTCGTAGGCAGGTGCCTCTCGATGTTCAAAGGTTATCGCCCCCGTGGGGCAGGCGGGCAGACAGTCGCCCAGCCCATCGCAATAATCCTCGCGGGTAAGTCTTGCCTTGCCCTCAACCATTTCTATCGCGCCCTCGTGGCACGCTGCTGCGCAAGCACCGCAGCCGTTGCACTTTTCTTCGTCTATTTTAATTATTTTTCTTAACATATTGATTCCTCCAAGCTTAAAAGCACTTACCGATTTTGCAATCCTCTGCCGATCCGCAACGGAAGCAAAGCTCGTTGGAGCATTCACTGTTTTCAAAAAATTCGTGAATGTTGTTTACGGTAGTTTCGGCAATGTTGGCAAGCGCCTCCTCTGTAAGAAACGCCTGGTGCGATGAAACGATTACGTTTGGCATCGAAATAAGTCTTGCAAGGGTGTCGTCCTCAAGAATGTGTCCCGAATTGTCCTCAAAAAACAGGTCGGATTCTTCCTCGTAAACGTCAAGGCAAGCCGCACCTACCTTTCTGGACTTGATACCCGCCAAAAGCGCTTCCGCGTCAACAAGCGCACCGCGTGAGGTGTTGACTATTACCACCCCGTTTTTGCACTTTTTGAGGCTTTTGGCATCTATAATGTGGTAGGTGTCATCGTTTAAAGGGCAGTGGAGTGAAATGATGTCACTTTTTTCGAACAGCTCGTTAAGCTCAACGTATCTTACCGTGTCGCCGTTGTCAAGACCGTGTGCGGGGAACTTGTCGTAAGCCAGCACGTTCATTCCAAAGCCGCGGCAGATGTCAATAAATACGCGGCCTATCCTACCCGTGCCTATAACACCTACCGTCTTTCCGTGAAGGTCAAAGCCGGTCATTCCCGCAAGGCTGAAATTGAAATCTCTCGTTCTGATATACGCCTTGTGAATACGGCGAACCGAGGTAAGAAGCATTGCAATCGCATGCTCGGCAACCGCATATGGGGAGTAAGCGGGTACTCGCAAAATGTGAATTTTTCCGAATGCGTGCTTTACGTCAACGTTGTTAAAGCCTGCGCAACGGAGCGCTACTACCTTAACTCCAAGCTCGCACAGTCTGTCAATAACCGCCGCGTTTACCGTGTCGTTTACAAATACGCAAACTCCGTCAAATCCGCTTGCCAGCTCAACCGTGTCCTCACTGAGCTTTGTTTCGAAATATTTGAATTTTATGCCTTTTTCCGCGCCGAATTTTTCAAAAGAGGGCTTGTCGTAAGGCTTAGCGTCAAAAAATGCGAAATTCATTTGAAAACCTCCTTGATTTTCTGGTTTAATTATAGTATAATGTGAGTGAAAAGTATGTTGAAATTTCAACAAAAGGAGAAAAACTTTGGAGAAATATTTGGAAATTTTAAAAAAATGCCGTCTTTTTGACGGAATTGCAGAGCTTGATATGCTGAAAATGCTGAAATGTCTTGGCGCAAAGGTAGAGCGTTTCGACAAAAAATACACAGTGTTTTCCGAGGGTAGTCCCGCAAAATATCTTGGAATAGTTCTCTCGGGCTCCGCGCAGATAATTCAGGTGGATTATTATGGAAACCGAAGTATTCTCTCAAACGTAGAGGCCGGCGAAATGTTCGGAGAGGCGTTTGCCTGCGCCGAAACCGAGGCTTTGCCCGTGTCTGTGGTGGCAAACGAGCTTTGCGATATAATGTTTATAGACTGCGGACACATTCTGCACACCTGTTCAAACAACTGCGGATTTCACCAACAGATGATTTTTAATCTTATGAAGGATCTTGCCGTTAAAACGCTTGTGTTCCATAAAAAAATAGAGATTGTTTCAAAGCGCAGTACCAGAGAAAAGCTTGTGGCGTATTTGTCCGAGTGCGCTAAAAAGGCAAATAGTGACAGATTTGAGATACCTTTTGACAGACAGGAGCTTGCCGATTATCTTGAGGTCGAGCGAAGCGGTCTGTCGGCAGAGATAAGCAAAATGAAAAAAGAGGGAATTATTGATTGTGAAAAAAACAAATTCCGCCTTTTGTAATTTTCGTTGTTTTGGGACTTGATATTCATAATATTGAAATTCAAATTGAATACTTGACTTTTTGCACAAAAAGTGATACAATAAATTGTGAGATATTACAAGAGAGGTGAGGATGCCGTGATACTCTGCGTTGATATAGGTAACTCAAATATTACGCTCGGCGGTTTTGATGGGGATGAGCTTAGGTTAGTTGCTAAGCTTTCAACTGCGGTAGCCGATACCAAAGACGAATATGCCGTAAAAATTGTAAATTTGCTTTCGTTGTACGGTGTTGACAGAGCAAATATCAGCGGAGCTATAATATCGTCGGTAGTACCGCAGCTCAATGCGGTTATGTCAGATGCGCTTAAATTTGTTTGCGGTGTTGATGCGCTCACGGTCGGACCGGGGGTAAAAACCGGTATCAATATACATTGTGATATACCGTCGTCTGTGGGGGCTGACCTTATCTGTGCATCAGTGGCGGCGCATTACGTGTACGGAAGCCCGTCGATTATAGTCGATATGGGAACTGCTACAAATATGATAGTCGTAAATTCAAAGGGCATATTCAGCGGTGTTTCTATTGCTCCCGGTGTCCTTTTGGGGCTTACGGCGCTTTCAAAGGGAACGGCCCTGCTTTCGCAGGTCAGCCTTGAGGCACCGCGCGCGGCGGTGGCTAAGAATACCGCCGACTGTATGCGATCGGGTGTCATTTTCGGACACGCTTGCATGGTTGACGGAATGATAGACCGTATAAGCGAAGAAGTAGGCGAAAAACCGACCGTATACGCTACAGGAGAGTATGCGCCTGTAATAGTCCCCTACTGCAAGCACGAAATGATCCATGACGAACATCTCGTTCTCAAGGGTCTTAACATAATTTATAAAAAGAATATTTAGTTTGTGTATTACTCCCACGGGAGATAATATAAATGTTTAAGCGTTGTACCGCAAAAGCGGACGACAGCAAGGAGGATTTATGAAAACAACAAACAAAAGAAGAATGTCAACCGGAACAATGGTTATGTTGGCGCTCTTGACAGCGCTTGTCGCTATTCTTGCCTATATGGGCGGATTTATCAAAATCGGTGGCTTGGCGTCAATTTCACTTACGCTTATTCCCGTAGTACTTGGCGCGGCGCTTTGCGGACCTCTTGCGGGTGCGTGGCTCGGAGCGGTAGCGGGCATAGTGTTCTTTATTACCCCCGACTCAGCGTTCTGGTTCAGCCTCAGCGCTCCCGGTACTGCTATAACGGTTATGGTAAAGGGAATTGCGGCAGGTCTCTGCGCGGGTCTCGTTTACAAGGTGCTTGAAAAGTTCAACAGATACGTAGCTGTAATGGTGGCGGCGGTAGTCTGTCCCGTTGTCAATACGGGGATTTTCCTGCTTGGATGCCTGACCTTCTTTGTTGATGCTGTCAAGGCCATGGCAATTGCCGAGGGAATGTCCGTGGGAGCGTATCTCATAATTTTCTTTGTGGGACTCAACTTTGTCTTTGAATTAATATCCAACGTGGTGTTAAGCCCCGTAATAGTCAGACTTCTCAACGTAAGAAAGAAAAACGAAAATTAATCTTCAATCCCCGCCCTAAAAGGCGGGGATTTTTGATAAATTAGCGCTTTTAGGCGGAAACTTATTGACAATTATTCATAAAAGTGTTAAAATTGGTGTGTTAAATTTCTTGGAGGACAGATATATGGGAAAATACGGAGAAAAAGCAAAAAATTTATTTACCGAAGGATATAATTGCGCGCAGGCTGTTTTCGCGGCGTTTTCGGACGTTACCGGGATTGATTTTGAAACCTCGTTGAAACTTTCATCGGGCTTTGGCGGCGGTATGGGCAGAATGAGAGAGGTCTGCGGCGCGGTGAGCGGTATGTTCTTGGTGCTTGGCGCAATTGAGGGATATACTTCGCCTACCGATAACGATGTCAAAATGGAGCTTTACGCCAAGGTTCAAAAGCTTGCCGGTGACTTTAAAGCCGAAAACGGAACTATTATTTGCCGTGAGCTTCTGGGCGGTGAGCCTTCATCAACCCCTAAGCCTACCGAGCGAACAACCGAGTTTTATCAGAAGCGTCCGTGCGGTGAGCTTGTGCAAATCGCGGCAGACGTAATAGCCGATTATTTGAAGATAAACTGAACGCATCTAAGAGTGTAACAGAACTAAGGAGATAGTCATGGATGTTATAATTTTTGGAGGACAGAGCAATATGCAGGGACAGACGGGAGAAATTCCCGCGGTCAATGAACCTGTTGAGGGCGCACTCGAATACCGTGTTGTTGAAAACGCGCTTGTTCCGCTTAAAATTCCCGTAGGTGAAGATATCGGTGGAAGTAAATATCTGCTGGGTGCATCGCATGATTGCGGCTCGTTGATTCCCGCTTTTTGCCGTGCGTACGTTGCGGAGTCAGGCAGAGAAGTGGTTGCAATTTCGGCTTGCCGCGGAGATACAACCGTTGAGGATTGGCAAAAGGGAACATATCGCTATCGCGCGGCGGAAAACAAGATAAAAAGGGGAATTGCCAAAGCGGGTACGCTTGGCGAGGTTGAACATATTTATTTTGTCTGGCTTCAGGGCGAGAGTGACGCTATTATCGAAAGTACCGAGGACGAGTACGCAGAGAGAATAACCCGCCTGAAAAACACCTTGAAACAGGAAGTTGGAATTGAAAAATTCGGCATTATCAAGGTAGGATATTTCTACTGTACCTCTCAGTGGCATAAAAGCGTGAGCGATTACGACACCAAGAAAAGCCACGACGAGGAAATAATGCGCGCGCAAGAGCGTGTGGTGGCAGAGGACAGCGATTTCGTAATGCTTACCCGCGTGTGTACCGAGCTTAGTATGAAGCCCGAATACATAAATCCCAATGCCAGCGGACACTACAATAACGCCGCTATGGAAATTATCGGAACAGAGGCGGGCACCGCATTGGCAAAGATGTAAAATTTATCCTGCTTATCAGCTTTTTTGCGTATGTAAAAAGTGTAGTGTGAATTTGACTTGAACGAGGATAATTATGGGCAGAGACAGAAATAATTTGAAACTGTACGGAAAAGACTATTATCAGTATCTTGAACTGCTTTCGGCGGGAAATACATATTCTATACTGATATCCAAACGTTTGTTGATAAGACCGATTATACCGGTGTGGGTGTGTGTATTTCTTCTGTTTTTAGTTCGTAACAGTGTGTTCTTTTTTGCGGTAGGTTTGCCTTCTCTTATGGTTTTTGCTGTTTTTCTTTGGGTATGTTTTCCTGCTTGGAGAGCGTGCAATATTTCTCCAAAAGCTTATCTTTGTTTTCACATTTTTATGCTTTTTGCATTAAAAATCGTTTCCGTTCCGATTTCGTTATTATTGGAGGTACTATGGATTTTATGTTTTTAAATTCGGCTGAACATTCGATTGTGAATTTTGATGTAAGGTCGGAGTTGATTTCAAAAGATAGTTTTTTTGAAAAAGCGAAAAAGTATATTACCATGGACGAAGCCACCCTTACGCATAGACAGCGGCTTTTTGAGGATGTTTTGAAAATTCAGGGCTTGTCGGATTTTTTATTCGCACTTTTTGAAAAGCTTACTGAATACGCGCCGCTTATGAAGTACGGTCAAAATGCGGCAAACAACGAAGAAAGAATACATAATGTTTTGTATCCTACGGTTTACGTTGAGTTGATCAGGTTTATTTACGATAAACTTTCGCCTCTTATGGAATCGGTCTCGTCCGAGTCGGTAAAATATCTGTTTAAGCTTGCCGAGGACGAGATGGTAACAGACGAATATAAGCGTGTAAGTTCTTTTTATGAAAGTAATTCGGATAGATTGAGGTCGGTGAAAAGCGTAACTATCGGTGTAAATTTGGACGCTTTATATCAAGTTAAAGAGGCTGGCATAGTGGCTCTGAACAAAGAGGAGTACAAGTCGGGTGACTTGTTTGACCGAATTATAAAACTTGACTTTGTCAAGGACGATTTTCACTGTTTGGCACCCCTTACGGTTATTGATAAAAAATTGGGTTATCAGGAAAGCCAACAGGTTAATTACGCTTTGCTGAAAGCCATGGGGCAAATTTTGGATAAGGGGCTTCAGCATTGTGGAACTCGGTGTTTGAAATACGTTAAAGAAAAGCTGACGGTATACTTTGGTTTGATTGAATCACTTGGCTTTATTGTCGAAGCGGTTAAGCGTATAAAGATTTTTGAGAATAAAGATATTCCGTTATGTTTCCCGAAAATCAGCCGAGATAAGTGTTTTAGCGTGATCTCGCTGTATGATGACGGACTGTGTCGTGCGAAAGCCAAACAAGATATAGTATCCAATACAGTGACCCTTGAAGATGGCGTGTGTTGCTATATTCTTACAGGTCCGAACAGCGGAGGAAAGACCGTGTTCCTCAATTCACTCGCTGCATCTCAGTATTATTTTCAACTCGGTATGCCGATTCCTGCCAAAGAAGCCTCATTACCTATCTGCGATGCCATATATAAAATTTCTGTGGAGGAGCAGGCTAATGTGAATCTTGTCGGAAGATTTGAAAAGGAATGTATATCTTTGTCAGAGGTGTTGAATGGTTTTACCGAAAACAGTTTGGCGCTTATAGACGAGGCATTTACTTCAACATCTGCGACGGAGGCTGTTCCGATAGCAGCAAACTTTATTAAATCTCTTTGTGACGCAGGTGGAAAATGCGTGTTTATTACACATCATCACGAGCTTTGCGAGACTCAGCCTAAAATTAAGGAATGTGGTGAAAAAGTGGGTTATCTTCATACGGAGTCGCAAGGTGAGAGAAGAACATACGCTGTACACAACGGCAAAGCTGATTCGAGCAGTTACGCGCAGAACATTGCGAAGAAATACGGCCTGTTAGACGAGTGACTTTTATACAATATCAGTGCTGACAGTACACAAATATTTAATAAGCCGAGTCTTGCGACTCGGCTTATTCTTACATAATTTTCAAATTCTCAAATCTTTCCCCAAACTTTTTTGCGCCGTCGCTTTCGCTGATGAGGACGTCGATATCCTTCAGCGTGCATTGCTTGTACGCAGAGCGAGTGCCAAACTTGCCGCTGTCGCAAAGAAAAACCTTTTTGGCGGCGTTTCCAAGCATGGCTTCTTTAATAAGCACCTCTTCACGGGTTACGTCCGAAATCGTTCCGTCGTCCGATAGCGACTTGCACGAGAAAAATAGAATGTCAGCGTAGGTGTTTTCAAAGATTTTCTGCGCATCCACTCCGACAAAGCAGGTGCGGTTCTCGCGGCTTAAAAAGCCCCCTGACGAAATAAGCGTCACGTTGCTTTTTGCAAGCAGATTTATTATCTCCACGTTGTTGGTTATAACGGTGAGTGAGCTTTTTTCCGTAAGCCTTGCTGCTAAGTAAAATGCCGACGAGGATTCGTCCAAAAACACAATATCACCGTCTTTGATAAGCGATACCGCCTTTTCGGCTATCGCTTTTTTTTCTGCGCTGTTAAGGTTAAATCGGTAGTCAAAATCTATGGCGTTTGAGTAGTTTCGCACTACCTCCGCTCCACCGTACGAGCGCTTTATAAGCCCCTTTTGCTCCATGCGCGTAAGGTCGCGCCGTATGCTTGATTCGCTGGCGTAAAGTGCCTCGCAAAGCTTTTTTACCGTGGCAAATCCGCCTTGCGAATTCATTATGTTCATTATTTCCTGCTCGCGTTCAGTTCTTATCATTTCAGACTCCTATTTTTGATTGATTTTGATTGGAAAGGCAGGCAGTAACTGCGTATTCATTCGGATTGTGACCGATTTTTCAATATTTGTTGACTTATTCTGACTGTTATATTATAATACAGTTGTGAGAAAAAGTAAATAGTTTTGGAGGATTTTTATGAATATAAACGAACTTTTGCGCGGTGTTGAATGTACTTGCGGCAAATTTCACACCTGCGATATAGAAAGCGTTTTCATAGAGGACGGGGCTATATCAAAGCTCGGTGAGCTGTGCGGGGGTTACCGAAAGGTGCTTCTCGTGGCTGATGAAAATACCTTTGCGGCGGCGGGCGAGGAAACCTGCAAGGCTCTTGGCGAAAAGCTTTCAGCAAAGGTGATTTTCGGCGGAAAGACCGTGCTTATCCCCAATGAGGACAGCATTGCGCGTGTGACTGGGGCGCTTTGCGACGCTGACCTTATAGTTGGTGTTGGTTCGGGAGTCATTCAGGACCTTTGCAAATACGTCTCTCACGAAAACAAGGTGCCCTATATGGTGGTTGCAACCGCCCCCTCAATGGACGGATATGCTTCAACGGGCGCGGCTATGATAACGGGGGGAATGAAGGTTACTTACCCCGCGGGCGTTCCCAAGGCAATAGTGGCAGATCCGACCGTGCTTGCCTCCGCCCCATTGGAAATGATAAAAGCGGGCTACGGTGACATAATCGGAAAGTATTCCGCTCTTAACGACTGGAAACTCAGCCGTGCGGTGAACGGCGAGTATTTTTGTCAGTATATCTATGATACCACCTATGAAATGATTAATAAGACTCTCGCACTTGCGGAAGGTCTTGTAAAGCGTGACAAGGAAAGCGTAAGGGTACTTATGGAAGCTCTTGTTATCGTTGGAATTATGATGAGCTTTGCGGGCAATTCACGCCCCGCGTCGGGAAGCGAGCACCATCTGTCGCACTTTTTTGAGATAGTGGGAATACTTAACGGCGAGGAGTATTTGCCCCACGGAATAGACGTGGCTTATTCCGCGGTTGTGACCGCGGAGCTGAGAGAAAAGGTGCTTGCGGACAAGTTTCCCCAAACACAGTTTGTCCCTAACAGAAAAGAACTTGAGAAAAAGCTTGGCGAGATATACAAAAGCTCCGCGGAGGGGTGCCTTGAACTTCAGGACAAGGTAGGGCACTACGCAAAGAATCGCGCCCACATATACCTTGAAAAAGAAGCCGAGATACGCGAAATTCTCTCCGAGTGCCCGAGTGCTGAGGAGATAAAGAGGGTTCTCGCGCTTGCAAAGCTTGATATTTCTGAATTTTATAGTCTTTACGGCAAGGATAAGATAGCACAGGCGGTACTTTACGCAAAAGACTTAAAGGACAGATATACCGTCCTTTGGATAAATTACGATTTCTTTGGAGGAGATAAAAATGATTAAACACGTAGGAAAAATGACGGTAGCGGGTCACAGAGGTGATATGTACAACTGTTATGAAAACACTATGGAGTCATTTGAGTACGCCGTTAAAAACGGTGTTGATATGGTGGAAACCGACGTAAGAGTAACAAAGGACGGAGTGCTTGTTCTTATGCACGACGACACTATTGCGAGAACGACGTACGGCACGGGACTTGTTCGTGAGATGACCTATGAGGAGATAAGCAAAATCAATGCGGGCGATGAAGCTACTTTCTGTCATATTCCCACGTATGAGGAGTTTATGGAGTGGGCGTCAAAGCAGAACATCACCCTCAATATAGAGATAAAGGAATACAATAAAATCTACGGCAGCTTTAACAACAAAGAGCGTTGTGATTACTGCATAGACAAGGTGCTTGAGCTTGTTGATAAGTACGATATGGCGGACAAGGTTGTTATAAATAGCTTTGACGCGTACGTTCTTGAGCGAATCTACCTGCTTTACGGCAAAAAGTATATGCTTCACGGCTACTATCCTTACGGTAAGTTTATGTGGAATATAGGCGTTAATCCCGACGAGTATCTTTATTGCGCTTGTATCTTTTCAACTAGGAATAAAGAATACTACGATTACCTTATAGAGAAGGGAATTGAGCCGTGGATAGGCGCGGGAGTAACCCAAGAGGGAATGCTTGCGCTCGGATACAAATTCGGCGCAAAGCTTGTTACCTGCAATAACACCAAGGATATTCTTGAGAAGCTTAAAAGACAGGGCTTGAGATGAATACAGAAAAAATAAAATTGGTCGCCCTTGACCTTTATTGCAAGGGAAACGGGCTTTTAACTATCTGACAATAGACAATTTTGATGATTTCCCCAAGGTTGTGTTTCAGCTTTTAAAACAGAAAAAGAGGCTTACGCCTCTTTTTCTGTTTGTGCCATCAGCTCACGCGCCACGGCTGTCGCGTAAAGTCTGTTACCGTTTTGGATAACGAAAATCAGATTTTTCTTCGCATCCTCATGATTCCCTAAAGAGAGATATATCTTAGCCAAAAGGAGCGCGTGGCTTACCTTGCCGCAGTTGGTGTCGTGAGTTAGCGCCAAGGCTGTGTCAAGTGCCTTTTGGTAGTTGCCGCTTGCGTAAAAGTGTTCGGCATTTAGCGTTGAATATAACAGTTCAAACGTCGGCTTCGTCTTTTTTATTTTGAAGTCCGCAAGTAGCTTTCCAAAGCTTTCTTTGGCGGATTCGGCTTTTTCAAGCTCGCCAAGACAGTAATAAAACGTGGCAAGATTGTTGTAGTAAACCATTTTTTCAACGTACGGAGTGGAAGCCGATTTGTGAATGTTCAGGCTCTCCAATAAAGCCGCCGCCTCGGCGTGCTTGCCAATATCGGTCAAGGCAACACCCTTGTTCATGCTTACGGTGAGTCTTGTGTTTTCTGCTATCTTGTATGATAATAGCCGCTCACAAGCGTCAAGCAGGGAATAGGGGTCACAGCCGTCGTTGCGAATCTTGATAACCTTTTTGTTAATTTTGATTATAGCCGCGTCCTGCATACATAACGACATAAGAAACGCAATCATGTTGTAGATGATAAGTAACCAATCGGGCGCACCGAATGATATGAATATCAAGCTGAAAATTACTCCGTAAGATAGAGCCCCAAAGAGAAAAGCAATGATTCTGTGTTTCGCGAAAAACCAATTTAACGAGTCCATGTTGCCTCCTATTTTAAGTATTTAAATGTTTCGTTTTTATATACACCTGTCAGCGAGTCAAAAACATAGTGAACAGAAAACTCGGTTTCGCCGAATTCCACGCGCGCGCTGTTGTCGGAAAAAGGAAAGTAGGCGTCATCGGTCGCGCATTGCCCGAGTAGCTTTAACGTGCAGGGGGAGACCTTTTGGTAGACGTAAAAACCGCCCGACAGCAGAGCACCGCGCTCCTCTATAACCACCGTATTGTTTTCCGACGTAAAGGTGTGAAATGTTCCCGAGTCGGAAAGCGTGCGAAAAAATACCGCGATGGGGGAGAGCAGAAGCAAAAGTGCCAAAGTTGCCGCCAATGCCGCTTTAGTGTTCTTGATAAGCAAAAACGCCACCCCTGCGAGAATAGACGAACAGAATAATACAGCCGCCCAGAATCCAAGTGGCTCATATTTCGTGCCGAGAATGAACAAAAACGAATCCGAACAACCCTCAAATATTGCCGCCCCCAATAGTGTTGCGCCCATAGTGAGAGCAATTAAAAAGAACGTTTTTGAATGAATCGGTAGCTTTTTCATATCTCACCCTCTCTTTCTTGGCTTAATTTTATCATAACGAGCTAGAGGTGTCAAGCAAAAATTGCTTGCCTCTGTCAAGTAACGCTTGCGCGAAAAAATTTTTGAAGAAAATTAAAAATTTTTCAAAAACCTATTGCAAAATCCAAAAAGATGTGGTATAATACTTAGGTCTTGTACAGGGGTATAGCTCAGCTGGTAGAGTACCGGTCTCCAAAACCGTGGGTCGCGGGTTCGAATCCTCCTGCCCCTGCCAAAAAGAAAGAGATGGCTTTAGCCGTCTCTTTCTTTTTGTTATGTGTATAGTATTTTCGAACTCCAACGCCGAAGGCGTTGCGGGCTTGCGTAGGCTAAACTTCCCAATCTCGCCGCATTTACCGCAAGCCAGGTTCAGAATCCTCCTGCCCCTGCCAAAAATCCTCGCTCATATTGGGCGAGGATTTTTACTTTTTCACTATTCACTCTTAACTTTTCACTTTTATCGCCACTTTGCTCGGATTTTTGGGAGGTAAGAGGTAATAGTGAAAAGTGAAA
>JAZKYO010000099.1:0-5979 GCA_045612185.1 Eubacteriales bacterium | reverse complement strand
ACCTTATCCTTTAGCTTCATTTATAGTTTCCTTTCTACTGTGAATTTCGGGCAACAAAATAACCGCTGCAATTCCAAGGAAAATGCAGACAATTTCTGTGAGCGCCAGCAATTTGATTGAACTTACCGCCGCAGAGATTTCATCAATTCCCATAGCAATGTTTGCCGTTACTCGATTTGTAAACAAGGGCACGAAAATCGCAACGCCGAAGGGGGCGGCAAGATCTCGAAAAAGACCGTAAGTTCCCGTGGCGGCTCCCGCTTTTTTCGTTGGAATCTCCGAAAGCACAACTCTCATAAAGATAGTAGCGTTAGCACCAAGTCCGAAGCCGAGAATTCCGAGAGAAGCCGCCAGCAGTAAAGCCGAGGTAACGGGGGAAAACAGAAGCATCAAAGCGCATCCGATTCCCGTAACGACAAAGGAGATGCTCAAAATCCGCTTTGGCTCAAATTTATCTGCCAGCGGCCCAAGAAGAATCGAGCCGAGAGACATTCCGATATACATTATGGATATGGCATACCCTGATATAACGGTGTTTTCGGGCTGAGTGTAGTTTACAAATACAATGATGTTAGTCATATTCGCTTGCAACAAACCTTGCGTTAAAAAAAGTGCCGCAACCGACAGAACAAACGACCGTCGTTTCATAAAGCTACCCTGTAAGATCGGTGTTTTGGCTTTTCTTTCCATCAATATGAGTATAACAAGTGATAGCAAGGCGGCAATTAAGACAAACAGGAAGGCTGCCGAGCTCCATCCGAAATTCTGACCAAAGGAAGGAACGCAAAGCGTTAAGCTGAAAAATATCAGTACGAATACGCTGCCAAGTCCGTCAAAGCTTGAAATTGATTTTTTTTGAGCTTTCTTCTCCTTGTTAGTTAAAAGGCAAGCGAAGAACACGATGGCGGATATCAGAACACATATCCACATCATAATTCGCCATCCCGAACGCGCTATGATAAGACCTCCGAGTGTAGGGCCGAAGATGACGGCGGAACTTGATATCAGCATATAAAGAGAGAACCCGCCCGAGGCTTTATCCGGTGGAAATTCACCTATGATATACGCAATTACTACGGGAGCAATCGCCGCGCTTCCAATACCAACAACAAATCTCGCCGCAAGCATAAACCAAAGTGACGGTGCCACAGCTGTCATAATATTCCCTAAAATAAAAATCAAAATTCCGAGAAGCAGTGTTATACGCCTGCCGATTACATCCCCAAGCTTTCCGAGGATCGGCGCAAATGCGGCGGTAGATATTGACATAGCAAGAGCCGTCCAAGTCGTATTATTATATTCAAGTCCCAGATCCTTAACAAATGCGGGACCAAGTACAGTTGTAAAGCCACCTATAATACCAATCAGAAAAGCCGCAAGCGCATAAGGAACAAAGCCCAAGAGATACGATTTTGAGTCCGTTCTTTCCATAATTTCTCCTTCATAATCATTGCTGTTTCGTAGTATGCCCATTTTTCGCTGAATTATTTATGCACAAGTTGGGCATAATCTTTTTTGAAAAGAGGAATACCTCTAAAAACAGAAAAGGAGATTCAATTTATGTCAATGATAGGCAAAGAAATTTCAGATTTCAAGGCTCATGCGTTTCATGAAAACGATTTCAAATCAGTATCTAAGGAAGATATTCTCGGCAAGTGGAGCGTGTTTTTCTTCTATCCTGCGGATTTTACCTTTGTATGTCCTACAGAGCTTGAGGATCTTGCAGACAAATACGAGGATTTCAAAAATGTAGGCTGTGAGATTTATTCCGTTTCCACAGACACACATTTCGTGCACAAGGCGTGGCACGATGCTTCGGAGCGAATCAAAAAAATTAATTATCCTATGCTTGCCGATCCTACTCACCGTATTTCAAGAGATTTTGAAGTTTTAATTGAGTCCGACGGACTTGCGGAGCGAGGCACCTTTATTATCAATCCCGAGGGAAAGATAGTAGGATACGAGGTGACGGCAGGAAACGTCGGCAGAAACGCTGAGGAGCTTTTCCGTCGTGTTCAGGCGTGTCAGTTCGTTCACGCTCACGGCGATCAGGTTTGCCCCGCGAATTGGAAGCCGGGCGCGGAGACACTCAAGCCCAGCCTTGATCTTGTAGGTCAGCTCTGATGGAAAAAACTGAAAATTACGACAAGGACAAGCTCTATGACGTGATAGTTATAGGTGGCGGTCCGGCGGGACTTACCGCCGCACTCTATCTCGCGCGTGCGAAATACAGAGTGTTAGTGCTTGAAAAGGAGCAATTCGGCGGGCAGATCACCATTACTCACGAGGTTGTAAATTATCCGGGAATTGGCAAAGCAAGCGGTAAAGAAATTACAGAAACGATGAGGAGTCAAGGCGAGTTCTTCGGTGCGGAATTTTTGCTTGCGGAGGCTAAGCATCTTGAGGTTGAGGGAGATATCAAAACTGTCAAGACAGACAAGGGAGATTTTTACTGCCTTGGTATTCTGATTGCTACCGGAGCTCACCCAAGAGCTGTTGGTTTCAAAGGAGAGGCTGAACACAAAGGGCGCGGTGTCGCTTATTGTGCCACCTGCGACGGAGAATTCTTTACGGGTAAAGAAATTTTTGTTGTTGGAGGCGGATATGCTGCTGCGGAAGAAAGTGTTTTCTTAACTAAATTCGCGCGCCACGTTACCATTTTGATGCGAGGCGATGATTTTACCTGCGCGGCGGCGGTTGCAGAACCGGCAAAAAAGCATAAAAATATCACTGTTCTTACAAACACTGTGGTTGAAGAAGTGTCGGGAGAGGGCGGGCTGAATTATATACGCTATAAAAACACCAAAACCGAAAAGGTTACGGAATACAGAGCCGGCGGGGAAGATTTCTTCGGTGTATTTGTTTTGGCAGGATATACGCCTGATACCAAGATCGTAAAGGATCTTGTAGAGCTGAGCGACCACGGATATATCGTTACCGATTCGGAACAGCGAACAAGCATAGACGGAGTATATGCGGCGGGTGACGTTTGCATCAAACCGCTTCGTCAGATCGTTACCGCTACGGGTGATGGCGCTCTTGCGGCTACCGAGCTTGAAAAGTATGTTGCTTTAGTGCAACGCAGAACGGGAATTTCCGCAAAGCCGCCTGTTTCAAAGAACTATAAGGCGGAAGCTACTGTCAACAGCACCAAAAGCCAAGACTTGCCTGACGGGGTGCTGTCGGAGAATATAAAGGCTCAGCTGCGGACTCTGTTTGAAAAAATGCAAGGCAACGCTATACTCAAGCTCTATCTCGATAAGCGCGAGATATCACGAGAGCTTGAGAGTTATATGCGTGAGCTGGCTTCACTTTCGGATAAACTGACTGTTAATGTGACAGACGCCAACGCTTCCTCTGATTTTGCGCCATGCGTAAAGGTGTGCCGCGATGACGGAAGAGAAACAGGTCTTGCTTTTCATGGCGTTCCCGGCGGACATGAATTTTCCTCCTTTGTTTTAGGTATCTATAACGCGATGGGGCCCGGACAGCCAATTGATGATAAAACAAGAGAGCGGATTGGGGCGATAAGCAAGCATACTGATATTAAGGTGCTCGTATCCTTGTCTTGCACGATGTGCCCCGATACAGTAGTATCAGCACAGCATATTGCGGCAAAAAACAAGAACGTCACGGCAGAGATATACGATATTCACCATTTCGAAGAAATAAGGAAGCAATACAACGTTATGAGCGTTCCGTGCATTCTGATCAATGACATCGGTGTTTCTTTTGGAAAAAAGAATATTGAACAAATACTTGAACTGATCGGGTGAACAGCAAAAGGCGATGATCTGAACAATCATCGCCTTATATATTTTTAGGCTGATTCATTAAGAATACAGCTCTTTTTTGCGCAAAAATATGACACCGACAATTTATCACTGCGTAAAGGGGCTGAGTTAATGACTCAGCCCCTCTGTTAATTCAGTTAATCATGTCCTCAAGCTGTTCCTTGGAGCGGTAGCCCACAGATTTGGCTACGGGCTTGCCTTCCTTGAATAACATTACCGTGGGAATGCTTGAAACACCGTAGGCAACGGCAATTTCGGCAACCTCGTCTACGTCAAGCTTGCAAACCTTTACCTCGCCCTCGTATTCCTCGGCAATCTCCTCGATAAAGGGAGCGATCATGCGGCAGGGACCGCACCAGGTTGCGAAAAAGTCGAGAAGCACGGGAATATCCGACTTCAAAACCTCGTTTTCAAAATTGTCTTTTGTGACTTTAATTTCAGCCATAACTTTAACCTCTCAGTCCTTTAATGATTTATAGTAGAGCATACAGTGGCAGTAGCCCTCGAAATTGGGGTCTTTTATCTGTTCCTTGAACTCCTTGCACACGCATTTTGTGTCCTCAGTCTGCTCGCAGCGGCAAGGGCAGTATCCGCCTGTTTTTTCAAGCCCTTCCTTAACCAACTTAACTATTTCCTCGTTTTCGTTGTACCTTACTTTCATTCTACCGCCTCCTATCTAATATCATTTTACCACAAATTTGTGAATAAGTAAAGACTTTGATGAAAAAATTGTTTTTTCATACCTATTGACATTTTGTATAAGATGTGATACAATTATGTGGATAAAAATAAAAAATTAAAGGTAGTTTTTACCCTAATTTAAATTCGGAGGTTTTATTATGAACAGAATCAAGACAATCGAAACTAAGGATCTCAACAACACAGTTAAGAACGGCGGATGCGGCGAGTGCCAGACCTCCTGCCAGTCTGCTTGCAAGACTTCCTGCGGCGTTGCAAATCAGGAGTGCGAGAACAAGAACAACGGCTAATTGAGGTCGATTGGTAAAAACGCTGTCTTTCGGGGCAGCGTTTTACATTTGTATTGAGAGGGATAAAAATGGTACATCAGTATAAATTAAACGGATATAACATAGTGCTTGACACCTGTAGCGGCTCGGTTCACGCCGTTGACGAGGTGGCTTACGACATTATCGAAATGTATAAGACCTCTACCGAGGAAGAAATAGTTGAGGCTATGCTTAAAAAGTACGCAGATATGCCCGACGTGACGAGAGAGGATATTCTGCTTTGCATAGACGACGTCAAGGCGCTTGAGGAAAACGGAAAGCTCTACTCAGAGGACAAGTACGAAAAGCTGGCTTATACCTACAAAAACAACAGTAACGTAATAAAGGCGCTTTGCCTTCACGTTGCGCACACTTGCAATCTTAATTGCTCCTATTGCTTCGCAAGCCAAGGAAAATATCAGGGTGACCGAGCGGTTATGAGCTTTGAGGTGGGCAAGCAGGCGTTCGATTTCCTTATTGCCAATTCGGGCGACCGCCGCAACCTTGAGGTTGACTTTTTTGGCGGCGAGCCGCTTATGAACTGGGACGTGGTAAAGCAGCTTGTGGCTTATGCCAGAAGCGTGGAGAAGGAGCATAACAAGAACTTCCGCTTTACCCTTACCACAAACGGTCTGCTTATTGACGACGAGGTTATTGACTTCCTTAATAAAGAAATGAGCAATGTGGTGCTCAGCCTTGACGGGCGCAAAGAGGTTCACGACCTTTTCAGAAAGGACTACGCGGGCAACGGAAGCTACGATAAGATTATTCCGAAGTTCAAGCGCCTTGTTGAGTCGCGCGGCGGAAAGAATTACTATATGCGCGGCACATTTACCCATAATAACGTGGACTTTACAAACGATATATTCCATATGGCTGACCTGGGCTTTACCGAGCTTAGTATGGAGCCCGTTGTTTGCGCGCCCGACGACCCCTGCGCCCTTACTGACGAGGACCTTCCCAAGCTCTTTGAGCAGTACGAGATTCTCGCAAAGGAAATGATTAAGCGCAAAAAAGAGGGCAGACCCTTTACATTCTACCACTACATGATAGACCTTAAAAACGGTCCTTGCATTTATAAGAGAATTACCGGCTGCGGTTCGGGTACGGAGTACATGGCTGTTACCCCTTGGGGCGAGCTTTTCCCCTGTCACCAGTTTGTGGGAGACCCCAAATAC
>JAZKYO010000098.1:0-5638 GCA_045612185.1 Eubacteriales bacterium | reverse complement strand
TACCACTACATGATAGACCTTAAAAACGGTCCTTGCATTTATAAGAGAATTACCGGCTGCGGTTCGGGTACGGAGTACATGGCTGTTACCCCTTGGGGCGAGCTTTTCCCCTGTCACCAGTTTGTGGGAGACCCCAAATACAGCTTGGGTAATATTTGGGACGGCGTGAAAAACAAGGAGTGTCAGGACGAGTTCCGTTCCTGTAACGCCTATGCACGCGAAGAGTGCCGCGACTGCTGGGCAAAGCTTTATTGCTCTGGCGGATGCGCCGCAAACGCCTACCACGCCACAGGCAGTATTGGCGGCATCTACAAGTACGGTTGCGAGCTTTTCAAAAAGCGTATTGAGTGCGCCGTAATGATGCAGGTAGCCGAGTCTGACGAGAGATGAGAACTCCGATTTCGGATTTTGTAAGAGAGTACGCCAAGCGCGGAATCGCACGCTTTCATATGCCGGGGCATAAGGGCAAGGATGGGCGCGAGGCGGATATTACCGAGATATGTGGCGCTGACGAGCTGTACGACGCCGATGGGATAATAGAGGAAAGCGAAAATAACGCCTCTGTGCTGTTTGACACCGCTCACAGCTATTATTCTGCCGAGGGCTCGACCCTCGCAATAAAGGCAATGCTTACACTTGCCGCGAGCGAGAGACCCGCAGGGGCGCGACCTCTTTTCGTGGCGGCGCGCAACGCACACAAAGCCTTTATTTACGGCGCGGCAATGCTTGATGCCGAGGTGGAGTGGATATATCCCGAAAATGGACATATCTGCAAATGCGAGCTAACCCCCGCAGAGGTTGATGCCGCTATTGCGAACGCAAAGAGAAAGCCTGACGGGATTTATATAACCTCTCCCGACTATCTTGGAAATATTGCCGATGTAAAGGGAATTGCCGAGGTCTGCGACAGACACGGCGTTCCTCTTCTCGTGGATAACGCCCACGGAGCGTATCTGGCTTTTCTTGATGAAAGCCTTCACCCAATAGCTCTTGGCGCTTCAATGTGCGCCGATTCGGCTCATAAGACCCTGCCCGTGCTTACGGGGGGCGCGTATCTGCATATAGCCAAAAAGGCAGAGCGCTTTTGTCCGCGCGCAAGAAGCGCAATGGCTATGTACGCCTCCACAAGTCCGTCTTATCTTATTCTTGAGTCGCTTGACAGGTGCAATAAATACCTTGATGAAAGTGACCGAAAGAGATTTGGCGAAACTGTCGGATTTGTGAAAAACGTGCGTGAGGCGTTGGCTGAAAAAGGTGTCGTTACCGAGGGGAACGAGCCGCTGAAAATCACAATAAACGCTCCCTCTTCGGGATACGAGGGGGACGAGCTTGCCGAGATTTTCAGAAAGGGCGGAGTTGAGCCGGAATTTTGCGACAGAGATTATCTGGTGCTTATGCCCTCGCCACAAAATTCAAAGCGAGAGCTTGAGGCGCTTTCTTGCGTGCTTGAGTCGCTTGGTAACAGAAATCTCATAGAAAGAGAGGCTGTAAAAGCCCCTGTGTGCCGTGTGGCTATGAGCATAAGAGAGGCGGTTTTAGCGCCCTTTGAGAGTGTTGAGACAGAAAAAGCCGAGGGCAGAATCTGCGCCTCGCCAACAGTTTCCTGTCCCCCTGCCGTTCCTGTGGCGGTAAGCGGCGAGGAGATAAGCTCCGAGTGTGTAAAAGCTTTTTTGCATTATGGAATAACACGGATCGACGTCGTTAAAAAATAAACTTTAAAAAAACACAAAAACCACTTGAAAAAAGAATAATAATATGTTACAATGAAAGCCGTAATCTTTACGGCTTTCATTTTTGCGGAGGGAATGTAATGAATAACGAACACGGCATTTATGACTCAAAAGAATATAAAAAGTCAAGATTTGCCTATAAAATGGAATGTACGTTTGAATATTTTGTAGCGTTGCTTGTTGCTGACGCGTATCTTTCCAGCTTGCTTACGTCAATTGGAATGCCCGACTCTATGGTCGGTATCGTTTCGTCAATCGCTTCACTTGCGTTTTGCTTCCAATTGCTTACTATGGTTTTCGTTCAGCATATTAAAAACGTTAAAGTCTTTTCAACCGTAGTTCACGTCGTGGGAAGATTGTTTTACGTTACGCTCTACCTTATTCCGTTCTTTGATTTTATACCCCAAGAGTATAAAGGCATAGTTGCCATTTTCTGTATCGTTATGGCGTATTGCGGATACTATCTCGTTACGTCTATGATTTACAAATGGGGTAACTCCTTCGTTCACCCCACAAAGCGCGCAACCTTCTCGGCTACAAAGGAGATGCTTTCGCTTATCTGCGGAATGGCGTTTACCTTTACTATGGGTCAGCTTATCGACAATAAGTACACGCTCTACAACTACGACGAGGCGGGC
The DNA here is from genome assembly GCA_045612185.1 of Eubacteriales bacterium. Classification (GTDB taxonomy): domain Bacteria; phylum Bacillota; class Clostridia; order Oscillospirales; family CAG-272; genus RGIG8775. The sequence goes on along the minus strand of JAZKYO010000098.1, from coordinate 3,270 downwards.
AAGCTGATAAGCACCCAGGTTACCAACGAGGGCTTTATACTTATAGCCGTAACCATTATGGTGGCAATCGTTCTTGATACGGTTTGTCTTTTGATAATGAAAAAAGAGGATACCCACAGCCAGGTAACCGAAATAGAGCCTATCGGAAAGGTCGTTTCCGACCTGTTTAAAAACAAGGCGTTTGTTTCCTTGGTTATTCTTGATTGCTTGCACAAAATGGCAATGTACGTTTTTGCGGGCTTCGTAGGTACTTTTAAGCTTAAAGAGCTTGCTATGTCGGTGGGAACTATAACTCTTATCAGCGTTATTTCAAGCGGCGCAAGATTTTTGTTGTCAAAACCGCTTGGAAAATTCTCGGACAAAACCTCGTACGCTACGGGCATTACATTAGGACTTGTTATTAAGGCGGCAGGCTACTTGTTCGTAATATTTATCTCGCCTGACACGTGGTGGATGATAGCGGGATATCAGATACTTTATAACATAAGCGTGGCGGCAACAAGCCAAAATCTGCTTAACTCGGTGTACAGCTACGTTGATAAGGATCACTTCGTTCAAGCAACGTCGATTAAGAACTGCCTTTCGGGCGTTATAGGCTTCTTCGTGTCGCTTGGAGCGGGCGCAATTTTAAGCGCAATTCAAGGCGAAAGCGGAAAGGGTATGTTCAGCTTGTTTGGCATAGACCTTTACGCGCAGCAGGTGCTTGCGATAATTGCCTTTATCCTTACGATGATAGCCTTTCTGTACGCTCAGTTTGTAGTCAGAAAACAGAAAGTAATGGTTCAGTAATTATTTAGCAAACTCAAAAAGGATGTCCGAGGACATCCTTTTTGTTTCACAATTTTTTTCTTCGCCCTTGACAAATTCGGTGAAATGTGGCATAATCAAAATAGTTTAAAGCGGAGGTGTATTATGGATTATACTAAATCAAATAAAAAACTCCCCACATCAGAGCGCTACCGCGTTTTTGTTGACGGGCAAGAGCTTTTCGTCGTAAAGGACGACGAATACGATTACGTTCACGTAATTACCAATGACATTGTGTCGGTTGAAGTTGAAATAGCCGACAAAATAGAAAAAATAGACCTACGTCCAACCCGACGCGCCAAGAAATTCAGCGTGGAGGGGCATAGCGTAAAATTCCTTATGTCGCGCGCCGATTATTACTGCCTGGAGGTAAACGGTGACCTTTCGCGTCCGCTTCTTATTTTCTGCGACGAAAAGATAGAGAAGCAGATTTACGACGGTCAGAACCTTATGTATTTCGCACCCGGCGGATATTACGAGGTTGGCGAAATTATCCCCGAATCAAATACCGTAATTTTTATTGACGAGGGGGCGGTGCTTGAGGGCAAAATCCACGCAGACGGCGTAAAGAACCTCAGAATTATAGGCAACGGAACGCTTTGGGGCAAGAACCACGAGGCGGGCAGAAGCTTGCCGCTTAACTTCAATTACTGTGAAAATATAGAGATAAACGGCATTACCGTAATAGGTTTAAACTGTTGGAATCTTCGCACGTGGAAATCAAAGCGCATACTTATTGAGAACATCAAGATACTTGCTCATGAGGTGTGGTCGGATGGAATAGACATAGTAAGCAGCGAGGACGTAGTTATCCGACACATTTTTATAAAGAACGAGGACGACTGCGTTTGTATTAAGTCCTCAAAGGCGGAAAAAGCTAACTTTGAAGGCGGCGACGTCCGCAACGTGCTTGTTGAGGATTGCGTGCTTTGGAGCGGACCTCGCGGGAACTCGCTTGAAATAGGTTACGAAACAAACAATTCGGTGGTGGAAAACGTACTTTTCCGCAACGTTGACGTAATGCACCGCCAAACGCAGGACAGCAAATTCCACCGCAGTATTATTTCGATACACAACTCGGGCAACGCCACCATTCGCAATATCACCTACGAAAACGTGTACGCCGAGGAGACTGACGAAAACTTTATCCAGATAGCCCATATGCACCAACCGCAGTGGGGACTTGGTAACGGCGTTATTGAGGATATACGTCTCAGAAATATTACTCTTGCGGGCGGTGAGCTTCGCGAGTCGGCTGTCAAGGGCTACCCACGCGGAATCGCCCCGGGGGAAAAAGAGCCTTGCGTTACGCGAAATATCACCTTTGAAAATCTCAAGGTTTTGGGCAAAACGGTGAGATCGCTTGACGATGCCAAGGAGTGCGGCTTCACCGTCGACCAATTCGCTGAAAACGTTAAATTTATATAATACAAGGAGAAACCAAATGAAAATTTGTATACAGACAGGCGACGTTGTAGACGAGCTTGGGTATGAGGAAGGCTACGCCGCCATCGCAAAGGCGGGCTTTGAGGCGATTGATTGGAATCTTGATCATTCGATATCAGTCAAGAATATAAATGACGGAAATATTGAGGGAAATTGCGTTTTCCTTGAGGATATTGACGAGGTGATGGCGCATTATGAGAACGAGCTTTCGTATATCAGAAAGTACAACCTTGAAATATCTCAGGCGCACGCGCCTTTTCCGTGCCACGTGCCTTCAAAGCCTTTTGTGCTTGACCAAATGATTGAAATTTATAAGAAAATGATTGTTTTCTGCGACCGCGTAGGCTGTAAAAATCTTGTAATTCACGGCTATAGCTTTGCCAAGTCAAGTGTAGGTGAAAGCGCGGAAAGTATGGACGCGGTAAACGACAAGCTTTATACAAGTCTTATTCCTACGCTTCGTGAGACAAACGTTACAGTTTGCCTTGAAAATCTTTTCTCGGGCTGGGGCTCAAGCCTTATCGCGGGCGTCTGCGGAGATCCTCGCGAGGCGGTGGAAATGATAGACGTTTACAATAGGATCGCGGGCAAAGAGTGCTTTGGCTTTTGCCTTGACGTGGGGCATATGAATCTTTTGCGTTACGATTCCAGACGTTTTATTCCTGTTTTGGGAAGCCGCTTAAAGGCACTTCACATTCATGACAACAGCGGAACGGTTGACGAGCATAAAGCGCCTTATACGGGAACTGTGGATTGGAAGCTGTTCTGCAACGAGCTTAAAGCCGTAGGATACGCGGGTGACCTCAGCTTTGAAACCTTCAATCAGGTGCGCCTCAGCGTGGTTGACAAGGAGCTTGTTCAGCCTTGGCTTGATCTTATCTGCACCATCGGAAAGCATTTCAGAACCAAGATAATTGGAGAATAACAATATAGGAGCTGTTTCTTAAGAAACAGCTCCTACTTTATTTATACGTTAAAATTGTAGTTTGTAGGGGAGTTGTTCGCACAGCAGCCACG
>JAZKYO010000097.1:0-6227 GCA_045612185.1 Eubacteriales bacterium | reverse complement strand
GCGTCCTCGACGGTCCGTTTCCCGCGCCTTTTACCCACAGCATAATGTGGATATGATTGGGCATGATCACATAACTTTCAACGGATAGATCATCGTAAAAGTCGTTCAATTGACGGATGTATTTATCAGCGATTTGTCCGTGTTTTGTCAATTCGATTTGCGGACCGTCGAGGACGCCGGTCCCTACAATACGAGAAAGAACACAGCGCCTTTCTTTCGTGCATATCGTGAGAAACACGGCTTGATTCTGATTATAGTCCGCACCTTTCAACCGAGTGGTCTTGCGATTTTTCAGTTCGTCCATTTTTATCACCCATATCATTATAACACAAATCGGCAGAGAAGACAACATCTCTGCCGAAATTTGTTTGTAGGGGCGACCATTGGTCGCCCGTTTTGGTTTTGTGGTTGTTTGCGGGCGACCAATGGTCGCCCCTACGATAACATCCTTATGAGAAGGAGCGTAAACGCCGAGGTTTTCTTTTTTGCCATATAAGTAAAAATCATATTGTGTATTTTGCCCTGAAACGACACTTTTTCCCTTTGCTGAAAGAAAAAAGCAAAATATTGTTTTTTTATTAACAAAATATTTAAATAGGGTCTTTACAATTCAAAAAATATGTGATATAATATTAAATTGATGAATAAGGTTTCAAAATATTCAACCATAAAAATTCAGGAGGAAAAAAATCATGGCAATTGAAAGAAAAAAAGTGTCCATGGACGGTAACACAGCCGCGGCTCACGTCTCTTACGCGTTCACCGAGGTTGCAGCTATCTACCCCATTACACCCTCTTCCGTAATGGCAGAGCTTACCGACTCTTGGTCCGCAACAGGTCTCAAGAACATCATGGGCGAAAACGTTAAGGTTATGGAGATGCAGTCCGAGGCTGGCGCTGCAGGTACCGTTCACGGTTCTCTTGCGGCAGGTGCGCTTACTACCACCTACACAGCTTCTCAGGGTCTTCTCCTTATGATCCCCAACATGTACAAAATCGCGGGCGAGCTTCTTCCCTGCGTAATTCACGTTTCGGCTCGTTGCGTAGCTTCGCACGCGCTTAACATCTTCGGAGACCACTCCGACGTTTACGCTTGCCGTCAGACAGGTTTCGCTATGCTTGCTGAGTCCAACGCTCAGGAAGTTATGGACCTTGGCGCGGTTGCTCACCTTGCTACAATCAAGGGTCGCGTTCCCTTCCTTAACTTCTTCGACGGTTTCCGTACCTCTCACGAGATCTCCAAGGTTGCTACCTGGGACTACAAGGATCTTGACGAGATGGTTGACAAGGACGCTATCGCGGCATTCCGCGCTCGCTCCCTTAACCCCGAAACTCCCGTTCTCCGCGGTTCCGCAGAAAACGGCGATATCTTCTTCCAGCACAGAGAGGCGTGCAACCCCTACTATGACGCTCTTCCCGCTATCGTTGAGGAGTACATGGCTAAGGTTAACGCTAAGCTTGATACAAACTACCAGCTCTTCAACTACTACGGTGCTCCCGACGCTGAGCGCGTAATCATTGCTATGGGCTCTGTTTGCGACACCGCTGAGGAAGTTGTTGATTACCTCCTTGCTAAGGGCGAGAAGGTTGGTCTTGTTAAGGTTAGACTTTACAGACCCTTCGTTTCCGCTAAGCTTGCCGCTGCTATCCCCGCAACAGTTAAGAAGATCGCTGTTCTTGACAGAACAAAAGAGCCCGGCGCTCTTGGCGAGCCTCTTTACCTCGACGTTGTTACCGCACTCTCTCACGAGGGCAGATCCGACATCAAGGTCGTTGGCGGTAGATACGGTCTCGGTTCTAAGGATACAACTCCTGCGTCCATCTTCGCTACCTACGAGAATCTTGAGGCTGACGCTCCCAAGCACAACTTCACTCTCAGCATCGTAGACGACGTTACCAACCTTTCTCTTGACGAGAAGCCCGCTCCCGACACTGCTCCCAAGGATATGGTACAGTGCAAGTTCTGGGGTCTTGGCGGTGACGGTACAGTTGGTGCTAACAAGAACTCTATCAAGATCATCGGTGACCATACCGATAAGTATATCCAGGCGTACTTCCAGTACGACTCCAAGAAGACAGGCGGTATCACCATTTCTCACCTTCGTTTCGGTGATAGCCCCATCAAGTCTACCTACTATATCAACAAGGCAGACTTCGTTGCTTGTCACAACCACGCGTACCTTAACAAGTACGACATGATCTCCGACGTTAAGCCCGGCGGTACTTTCCTTCTTGACTGCCAGTGGACAGACGCAGAGCTTGACGAGCACATTCCCGCATCCGTAAAGACCTATATCGCTAAGAACAACATCAAGTTCTACACCATCAACGCTACAAAGATCGCTATCGACCTCGGTAACGCTAAGGTTAAGAACACAGTTCTTCAGTCCGCGTTCTTCGCGCTTGCTAACATCCTTCCCATCGACGAGGCTATTGAGTACATGAAGTACATGGCTACCAAGTCCTACCTCAAGAAGGGACAGGCTATCGTTGACCTTAACCACAACGCTATCGACGCAGGTAAGGACGCTCTTCACCTTGTAGAAGTTCCCGCCGCTTGGGCAAACGCAGGTGAGACAGCTCCCGCTCCCGCTGTAACCGATAAGAGAGCAGACCTCGCTGACTTCGTAAACGAGGTAGTTCTTCCCACAGTTAAGATGAAGGGTGACTCTCTTAAGGTTTCCGCATTCGAGAAGTACGTTGACGGTACTTTCCCCCAGGGCTCTGCCGCTTATGAGAAGCGCGGCGTTGCCGTAATGGTTCCCAAGTGGATCCCCGAGAACTGTATCCAGTGTAACAACTGTGCTTTCGTATGTCCTCACGCTACAATCCGTCCCTTCGCTCTTACTGAGGAAGAGGCTGCAAAGGCTCCCGAGTCGACCAAGTTCGCCGCTAAGCCCGTTATGAAGACAAACTACAAGTTCACAATGGCTGTATCTCCTCTTGACTGTATGGGATGTACTCTTTGCGTTAAGGCTTGTCCCGTAACAGCTAAGGCTGACAAGGACGGCAATCCCGCAAAGAGAGCTCTCGAGATGGTTCCTCAGGCGCAAGAAGCTGCTCAGCAGGAAGCATTCGATTGGGCTGTTGCTAACGTAACAGAGAAGGAAGAGCTTATCAACGTAACAGTTAAGGGCAGCCAGTTCAAGCAGCCCCTCCTTGAGTTCTCCGGCTCTTGCGCAGGTTGTGCTGAGACATCTTACGCTCGTCTTATCACACAGCTCTTCGGTGAGAGAATGTATATCTCCAACGCAACAGGATGCTCCTCTATCTGGGGTGGCTCCGCTCCCGCAACTCCCTACACCGTAAACAACGGCACAGGACGCGGTCCCGCTTGGGCTAACTCGCTGTTCGAGGATAACGCTGAGCACGGTCTCGGTATCCACCTCGGTCAGAAGACAATCCGTGAGAAGCTCATCGCTAAGGTTGAGGCTATGGCTGCTTCCGACAAGGCTTCCGAGTCCTTCAAGGCTGCTGCTGCCGAGTACCTTGCAACAAAGGACAACAGCGCGGCTAACGACAAGCCCACAAAGGCACTTATCGCAGAGCTTGAAAAGGCTGCCGCACAGGGTTGCCCCACAGCTCCCGCAATTCTCGCTGAAAAGGCTTACCTCTCCAAGAAGTCCGTATGGATCTTCGGTGGTGACGGATGGGCTTACGATATCGGCTTCGGCGGTCTTGACCACGTTATCGCTTCCGGCGAGGACGTAAACATCATGGTATTTGATACCGAGGTTTACTCCAACACAGGTGGACAGGCTTCCAAGGCTTCCCAGATCGGTCAGGTTGCTCAGTTCGCAGCAGCAGGTAAGGCAATCGGCAAGAAGAATCTTGCAGAGATCGCTATGTCCTACGGCTACGTTTACGTTGCACAGATCGCTATGGGCGCTGACATGAACCAGACTCTTAAGGCTCTTGCTGAGGCAGAGGCTTACAACGGACCTTCTATCGTAATCGGCTACGCTCCCTGTGAAATGCACGGGGTTAAGGGCGGTATGCAGAACTGCCAGTTCGAGATGAAGAAGGCTGTTGAGGCAGGTTACTGGCAGATGTTCAGATACAACCCCGCACTCAAGGCAGAGGGCAAGAATCCTCTTACCATCGACTCGAAGGCTCCCACAGCCGACTATATCGAGTTCATCAAGTCCGAGACTCGTTACGCGCGTCTTGCACAGCAGTTCCCCGAGAGAGCAGAGGTTCTCTTCGAGAATGCGGCTAAGGCAGCGCAGGCTAAGTACGACAGACTTGTTAAGATGGGCGTGCTTTACTCCAACGACTAATTCCACATTTTTTACTCCTTTTTTTGGGGGGCGACCGTGTTAGAAACGGCGCCCCCTTCCTTTTTCTCACAGCGCCTGCGATGGTCCTATCCGCACCCGTCCGTCAAGGACAAGCTGCAATTTGAACCGCAAGGCGGAATAATTCAAAAAATTGCTCATACAACGGCTGATTCGCTCATAGAATGTACCAAAAAAGAAAAATCGGAGGAGAAAAATGAACGACAGAATTACTACCCGAATTTTTGACAAGGTAATGAGCGGTGACTTTACCGCCGAGCTTTCTATGCCCGACTATGAGCCCGAGGTCAGACGGCTTTTGCGTGTGAGCCTGACCCTCACTCCCCCAGAGGGCTTTTGCGACGGAAGCCGCGCGGGCATGGGCGGAGAGATGATTTTCCACATACTTTATTCGGGCAACGACGGCAGCCTTTACTCGGTAAGCACTACCGAAAATTACGAGCTTGCCGAGGCGCTGAGACAGAACGAAAAATGCACGGACGAGGTGGCGCTTATTTGCGATGTCACCCCCGAAAGCCTTGTTTCGAGAGCTGTTGCGCCTCGCAAAATTTCACTCAAATGCAAGCTCCGCGGCAGAATAAGGGGATTTGAGGAAAAAGAGCTTGCCGAGCGCGCCACCTATATTGAAAATCCAGACAGCATAGAACGGCTTATTGGCGAGAACCGCTACACCCGAATTTACCCCACAATGGTAGGCAAAATCACGCTTTCGGATGATTTTGAGGCTGAGATTCCATCGGGGCTGTCGGGCGAGCTGAGGGTTATTTCCTGCGACGGCACGGTTGCCCTTGAGAGCGCGGAGGCAGCGCGTGACGAGGCAATTATAAAAGGCGTACTTCACCTCAATCTGCTTGCGACACTTGACGACTTTGAGTCGTCGCCCTTCAGAATGACCAAGAAAATTCCTTTTTCCGAGGTTATTGACACCGAGGGGCTTACCCCCGAATGCCATATTACGGCGCGCGCGGTCTGCGTTAACACCGAAATTTCGCTTGATGAAAACCGAATTTTTTGCGAGCCCGTGCTTGCCGTTGCCATTGATGCTGAGGAGGAGGTTCAAATTGAGTACACGAAGGACCTTTTCTCCACTGAGGTTTCTTCTGCGACTACCGCAAAGCGTTGGGAATTTCCAATTTCCGAGAAAATTTTCTCGGGCAACGTCAGCGTCAGCGCCCGCGAGAGTCTCGAAAGCCTTGGCATTGAGCCCGACGGCGAAATAATTGACGTGTACGCCTCCGCGGTGGCAAAAAATCTCGACACCGAGGGCGAAAAACGATGGCTGTCGGGCGACGTCAGCTTCAATTTTCTTGTAAAAAGCGGTGGCGAGTACGCCGTAAGAGAATCAAAAGTACCGTTCAAATACGAGCTTGACGGCAGCGCGAATCAGCCCGATTTTGCCGATTTTGGCGCGATTGCGCTTTCTCCGCGCGCCAAGCACGACGGTGAAAGGCTTTCTTTTGATTGTGAGGTCGGCGTATGGGGCAGAATTTGCTCCGCGGGTGAGCTTACCGCCCTTGACGAGGCTATTTTCGGAGAGCCGATTGTAAAGGACGGTGTACTGACCGTGTGCTTTCCCGCCCCAAGCGACAGTCTTTGGGAGGTTGCCAAGCGTTACCGCGTGCCGATTGACGAAATTATCTCAAAAAATCCCGACGCTTTCCGCGGCGAGACCCCTATTTCTCCTCTTGTTATATGACCTTCGTTTCTGTTAATGGGAATAAAAAAATGGGGCTGAGTCATTACTTAGCCCTTTTACTCACCGATAAATTGTATCTTTTAGGTGTGTTTGCACAGCAGCCACGTGGCGCCCCCACCGGCGAGGTGGCTCGAGTCAAGGCTGAGTAAGCCTTGTCGCTCGTCGCAACGAGCGAAACTCTCAATCGGCGTCTTTCTTTTTTGGTCCTTTTTTCTTTCGCGCCTACTTATCCG
>JAZKYO010000096.1:0-62718 GCA_045612185.1 Eubacteriales bacterium | reverse complement strand
CAGATTTTTGCACAGCTAAATTTTTATGTGTTGTATAATAGTTACTTACTGTCTCTTGCGCTTTTTCTTTTTAGATAAAGAGGCGTAAAAAGAAAAAGCGCGCAAAAAGAAAAGACGCCGAGCGCCTGCGGGCGCGGGCGGACGCTTTTGAAAAAGCTCCGCAAAACTTTTCTCGATGGGTTTGTGCGAACAACTCCCCTACAAACTACAATTTATCTGTGCATAATAAATTTAAGGAGCTATCTGTTTAATGAGACAGCTCCTTTTCGTTATTTGGATTTCAATCGGGTTTCTTTGGGTGTTTCGCCCGTCATCTTTTTGTAGAAGCGGCAGAAATATGCCGTGTTTTCAAAGCCGCACTCGGCGGCGGTTTCGGATACCGAACAGCCCTCGTCGGCAAGCAACTCCTGCGCACGTTTAAGGCGCAGGCTGTTTCTGTACTGTATGGGCGATATTCCGTAGTATTCCGTGAAAAGCGCTCTGAAAGAGCTTACGCTTATGTTACAAGCCGCCGCATACTCCGACATGGGAACATTGGCAATGTACGTGCGTTGCATCAACAACACACCGGGGGCTATGTTGGCGTATTTGGAGTTGGTGGCTTCAAAGGGAATGTCTTCTTCAAGAACCAGCGAGAGCAGGCGGTAAACAAGCTCCTTGCGCCTGAAAATGGCGATGTTATCCTCATTCAGACAGCTTGCGCTTATTTTTTCAAGCAGATTCAGCGTGCGTGTGTTGTTTTTTGTTCCCGAAAGCAATTTAATTCTATCGGTGAAAACGATTGGCTCTCCGTTGGGGAGCATGGCGTAGTAGTTTAAAAGTATAAATTCGGTGTTTTCGATTACGTAGCGCATAGTGTATTCATGTCCTTGTGGGAGCATAACGATATCACCCGCCACGGCGGTCACGTTTCCCGATTCCTGCGAAAAGCAGACTGCGCCATGCTTGATGTAGAGTATTCCGCTTTTGCTTCTTCCGATTTTTCGAGTGTCTACTGTGCGTCCCGCGGGGCGAATACCCGACAGAAGGGTAATTCCAAAAACGCAGATATCGAGGCTGTTTAAGAATTTTCGCTCAATAACTTTCATTGAATGGCCTCCGTGTTAAGTAATACCTTGTCAAAAACCGATTTGCAATACGAGCACTCGTGGCAGTTCTTTTTGCAGGCTGTCGTGCGCTCAAACCAATCGTCGGGAAAAGCGCGGTTGTCTATGACGTAGGGCGCGATGGCTCTGCCAAAGCCGGGCTCAAAAAGGTCCAGCGTGTTTCCGTAGTGGTAGCCTCTGGCGTAAGCGCCAATTACGAGCGCGGGATGCGAGTGCATTCTTGTTGCCAGCTTTACGGTATCAAAGAGTCCTTCGTAATTGTGAATATCCTCGGGGCGCACCCACGTGTTTTCAAGAAGCATATGCCAATTGTTACGGTCTTTCAAGGCTCGCCAGCAGACGTACGGTGTAAAGTCTTTAATATTTTCTACCTCGCATATCTCTTGCTCATGGGCTACAAGATTATCGTGAAATATCTGTCCCGAGCAAAATGCAAAGCAACCGCTGTTGGCAAGCATTATAAGCTTTTTTCCGTTGCCGTCAGCCCATTTTTTGAGAGACTTGAGATGTTCAAGGTCACGATTGTAGTCGCGCATAACGTGAAAGGAATCGAATAGGTCGGATAGGTACTCCATGCCCTTGACCTCACCTATTTTCATATTGACCGAGGAACGCACCTCAATTTGCGGAAAAAACTTTTTTACGGTGTGGGCAATTGAGAGGGAAGCGGTAGTGATAATGTCAACCCCGCCCACTTCGCTATCAAGATGCTCGATAACCGATACCACCGTGTTGGCAAGCTTTTCGGATATTGCGTACTGTCCGTAGCAGTTGCCGTTGAAAAGCAGATCGAGCTTTATTCCCATTGACTTTATTGCGCGCAGCTCATCCTCGATACGCCTTTGCGCGGTCCAATCGGTGTAGCCGTGCGTGGAGGAAATAGCGCTTCGCCCCGTGGGAATGTCCTGCCAAGCGAAAAACACCTCTGAGATTTTGTCTTTATAGAGCTTTACAATTTCCGAAAAGGGCTCTTCCTCACCCTCATATAGCTGAAAACCAACAGCAAATTTCATGTTTTCTCCTTAATATCAGTCGGCATCGTCGTGCTTTTCGGCAGGCTTGGCGTATGGCGGCGTGTAATCAGGCTTGCAACGCTCAATGCCTTCCTCCGACCAGTCAACGCTCCATTGTTTTTGCGTGCGGAATGGATTTTCAAATTTATTTTTGAGAACTCCGCGAGCCTCAAGGCTTATCATGCAAGCTCTTGTGCAGCCCTTTGCGCCGCAAATCGCGTGTCCCGAGTGGTAAAGCACCTTGGGCTTTTTGTAGAAAGGAGAAATAGACGAATGGGTGTATTGAGATTCGCCGTCTATGTAGTCTCCCGTTTCTCCGTCAGCTACCTTTTCCGCACCGCGGAAGGTGTAGGCGCACTTGCTCATGTCAACGTCAGCCCATTCAAGGTCGTAACCGCCAATGTGGGCTTTTACCGTCTTGTCCGCGGGAATACAGCCGCCGGGGCATTCGCGAACGCACGCCATACATTTATTGCACAGCGTTCCCGGTTTTATTATGGGGTCGGGCTCAAGCTCCATTTCGGTAATGATTATGCCTATGCGCACTCTCGGACCGAATTCTGGGGTAAGAAGCATTTTGGAATATCCTATTTCGCCAAGTCCGCAAAGGAATCCCGCAATACGCATGCTTACCATAACGTCGGGGGCGGCTTTCCCGGGGGCGACGGGGCGTGACCAATTCTTTTTCAAAAAGCCCTTGTTGTCGATAGCTCTCCAGTCGCTCTGGTGACCCATGGGAACAGCCTCGTATCCCTCGTCCTCAATTATTTTGCTGAGGTTAATTACTGTCATAGGCATATAAAGATAGGTGATTCCGCCGTAGCCCATTGCCGAGTAATTGGAGAAGAAAGTGCCTTCCTCAATTCCCCTGAGCGAGCCGCGAAGCACGCGGAAGCCAAGGGCGATTATTGATTTTGCCTTGGGCATTATTTGTCGGGGGTCCATTTGCAGAGGTGCGCCCTCCCAACGGTCAATAGAACCTATGCCGCATATATCTGCGCCAAGCTGCTTTGCCAATTGCTTAATCTCTTGCGATGTCATAAAATCTCTCCTTGTTTATTGAATTTACAATTTTATTTTACCACATAATTCTTTCTCATTCAATAAACACATCGACACGTTTATTGCACTTTTCGCCAATTATACGCTTTTAAAAACAGGCCGCTGAGAGCGTGTGGCTTTGCGGTATTTCATTGGGGACATGCCCGTTTCTTCTTTGAACTTCCTGCAAAATTTGGCTGTTTGCGTGCCAGGTCTTGTAGTTTTGGTCAAGACCCGTTTGACGGATAACCGTGCCGTAATTCATTTTATCCCCTCGGCTAATTATAACATAAAAAAACGCAAAAAGCAATATGACAAAGGACGGCACGATTATCGTGCTCATATGGATGGTGACTACCTTTTACTGCAAGGACAACGGTGAGACCCGGGCGCTTGGTGACCTTCTCGGAACAACGTGAAAAAATCCCCGTTGATTTCATTGCCGAGGGCTTTGATCAACGGGAGTTTTTTATATTGTTGACATTTTGAGCGCTATGTGTTATCATAATTATGGAATTTGTCTACAGGAATGAAAGGAGCTTTGATTATGGGCTTTGAAACGGTAATTTTAGGTAGCGGATATTTTTCATTGGGATATGCTACCACACACGAAAACACGCTGATAATTGAGGATACACAGCTTGTTGATCCTCACTTTTTCGGTACGCTTTCGGGGGTTGAAAGCAACGTCGAAAAACCTACGGCAATCGGAGCGGCGGCGCTTTACGAGGCGCTTGTCAATGAAGGAGTCGTGAAAGCGGGAAAGCTTGCGGTAAACGAGCTTGAGCCCGCGGTTTGCCGTTTTATAGCCGACAAAAAGCTCAACGTGCTTCTCGGTACGTTCTGTACCGCGATAGAGCGCGAAGGCGATGGGTACAAAATAGAAATATGCAACAACGAGGGGCTTAACACCGTCCGAGCGCAAAAGGTTATAGATATGCGTCTTGAATACGGAAACAGAATGAATCTGCTTGTGGCGGTCAATGACGGCAAAATCCCCGATTTGCCTTGCGTTACTCCCGCATTCTACGACGACCAACGGATTATAGAGCTGACGTTTGCGGAAGCTTGCGATATCAATGAGGCTAAGCTTAGGATACTTGATTTGCAAAATGAGCTTTGCAAGGCGGGAGCAAGAATTGTATGTACCTCTTACAGAATGTTCGGCGCGCCGCATTTTGAACCTTACACCGACGAAAACGGTATCCTGCACGTGGATGAGACAGCCGAGGGCGGTATCTTTGCCGCATATGAGAAAGGAGAGCTGTGGAAATGATTCTTTCTGTACTTGAAAACGGTGTGAGGCGTGAGATTCCCGTTTCCAACGTGAAATTTGATTACTCCTGCGACCTGCTTTGCGTGGGCGTAGGCGCGGCGGGCGGTTACGCGGCTCTTGCCGCGGCAAGAGAGGGACTTGAAGTTATCGCGGTGGAAAAGGACGCCAATGTGGGCGGTATGCCTGTAAACGGACGAGTTACCTTTTATTACTATGGCTTTTCGGGCGGAAGCTTTGAGGAAAACGACAGAGAGGGCAAGAAATACCGCGACATATTCGGTACCAGCCCCGATCATAACAATTCCGACCTCATGCAGATAATGCTTTACAAGTCACTTGCAAAGCAGGGTGTGCGTATCGTATCACACTCGGTGGTGACGGGCGTTTATTTTGAGGGAAAGAGAGTTGTGGGCGCAAGGATATTCCAGAACGGAAAATCGGTGAATCTGCGTTCAAAAATGCTTGTGGATTCTACCTCTGACGGACACGTAATAAGAATGTGTCCCGTGGAGACCTATCTGGGACGCGGGACAGACGGAAAAACCGTGCCTTTTACAATACGTTGCGAAATGCTTAACGGCGAGGGCAGATATTGTTATAATAACAGTGACAGCGGTTATTGCAATCAGTACAAGGCTATGGAATTCTCACAAAAAATTATAAACGCCCACGCCGAAAGACGTCACAATCCCGAAAAGAATATAAGGCTTGTGGCGCCGGCACCGATATGCGGCGTCCGCGAGGGCGTGCGTTATAAGGGTGAGGAGACTCTTACGTACAGCGATATTTTTCTTGAGAATTACCCCGAAAAGGTGCTGTTTTACGCCTATTCGGACATAGATAAGCATGGTCACGATCTCGCGCTTGACGAGGAGCTTTACCAAAATTGGTGGGTTATAAGCAACCTTGCCACTGTAACGGTACGTATTCCTGTGCCCTTTGGAGCGGTAATTCCAAAGGGACTTAAGGGTATAGTTACCGCGGGCAGATGCCTTTCTATCGACAGCTATTCTTCAAGCGCGGTGCGAATGAACCGCGATATGTTCAGAATGGGCGAGTGTGTGGGCATAGCTTCGGCTATGGCGGTAAAGTCGGGCTGTGATTTTGATAAAATAGATTACGATGAATTTGTCAAAAAAGCCGAAGGCTATGGCTGTTACAGCGGCGATAAATCCAAAAAAATGGGATTTGACGACCAAGCGGGCAAGCAGCCCTACCGTCCCGTTGATTTTCACATGGGGCATGAGGAAATAATAGAAACTCTTTCCACCGACCGCCCCGGTCCCGCTATATGGGCAGCGTACAGATACGGAGACGGAGCTTTGGCTGAGCGACTTGTCGAGGCGCTTGGTGACAAGGGTGAGTATCTCAGATATAACGCCGCAATAGCGCTCGGGCTTATGGGAAGAACCGACGGAATCGGTCTGCTCCGCGAGCTTGTGATAAACAGAAGCTGCTTTTTCTTCAAGGATTGCCGACGCTCAAATCAGTTCAGAAGCTGTATTGCTATCTGTCTGTTGGGCAGACTTGGCGGCAAGGAGGATATAGATCTTCTTTACCCCATCGTCTTTGACGACGGCGAGTTCGAAAGGGAACTGTATCACACCCTTAAGCCTGCCTATATATTCAGCAGTCTTGAAAATTGCAATTACGTTCTGTTTCAGCACTTTACCCACGCCGCTGTGTCTCTGCGCAGGCTGTCGGAACGTTTCGGTGTTGATATGAGCGGAGAATTTAAGGCGCGTTTTTCGGGAGATTCGCGCAAGCGTATCATAAATGTAATAACCTCGGAGCCGCCTACAAGCGCTTTCTATGGAGAAATTTCCGACTTTATGGAGTTCGTTCTTGAAAAATTTTAATGTTAAGTCTGTGTTAATTGGATTTTTTGTGAGTTAAATCTCTTGACTTAAAGTCAAGTTTGTGTTATAATTAACGATGTTATAATTGACATATTATGTCAGATTTTAAAAATTCATAGGAGAGAAAAAGAAAATGTTTAACAGCAAGTTGAAAAAGTTTTCGGTTGTTCTGTTGGTTCTCGTGCTTATGCTGTCTGTTTTCTCTGTATCGGCTTTCGCCATATACGATGAAAATGCAGCCCCTGTTGAGGACGTAACCGTTGACAGAGTGCTTATGGCTACCGATGCGGCTATTGAAAACGTCGAAGAGCCTGCGAGTGAGGGATCTATAAGTCTTGGCGTTCTTGTTAAAGAGCTTAAGGATTTTGATATCCGTCAGATTATAATGTGGATAGTAGGCGGAATACTTATATTCCTCGCTATCAAGAAAGAGATGGAGCCTACGCTTCTTCTTCCCATCGGTTTCGGTGCTATTCTTGTAAACCTTCCCGTTTTCGGTGAAGTTGAGGCGCTTGTAACACTTTACAACGCAGGTATCGCTAATGAGCTTTTCCCGCTTATCCTCTTTATCGGTATCGGAGCAATGATCGACTTCGGTCCTCTGCTCCCAAACCCCAAGCTTATGATATTCGGTGCGGCGGCGCAGTTCGGTATCTTCTTTACACTTTGCCTTGCGTCGGTATTCTTCCCCAATATCAGGGACGCGGCTTCTATCGCTATTATCGGTGCGGCTGACGGACCTACTTCCATCGTCGTCGCAAACGCTCTCGGCTCTAAGTACGTGGGTGCTATCATGGTTGCGGCATACTCCTATATGGCGCTGGTTCCCATCATTCAGCCCCCCTTCATTAAGCTTCTTACTACAAAGAAGGAGCGCATGATCCGTATGCCGTATGAGCCTAAGGCGGTTTCCAAGACCACAAAGATTCTTTTCCCCATCGTAATTACCGTTATCGCAGGTCTTGTTGCTCCCGACTCGGTTTCGCTTGTCGGATTCCTTATGTTCGGTAACCTTATTCGTGAGTGCGGTGTGCTTGATTCGCTCTCCGAAACCGCACAGAAGGTGCTTGCAAACCTCATAACCATTTTCCTCGGTATTACCATTGCAACTCAGATGCGTTACGACAAGTTCCTTGCATTTGAGACACTTCTTATTCTCGGTCTCGGTCTTGTTGCATTCATATTTGATACCGTAGGCGGCGTTCTCTTCGCTAAGTTCCTTAACCTCTTTATGAAGAAGAAGGTCAACCCCATGATCGGTGCCGCAGGTATCTCCGCATTCCCCATGGCAGGCCGTATCGTTCATAAGATGGGACTTAAAGAGGATCCCCAGAACTTCCTGCTTATGCACTCTATGGGTGTAAACGTTTCGGGTCAGATCGCGTCGGTTATCGCGGGCGGTCTTATTCTCGGATTCTTTGGCGGCTAAGATAGGAGGAACTAAGATATGTTTAAGAAATTTTCTGTAATAGCAGTTGTTGTTGTAATGCTGCTTTCGGTATTCTCGGTAGCGGCGTTTGCCGACGAACCTCTTTTGATTTCTCCCGCACCCGAAAAATTTGATTCCGCAATTGCGGAAACGGTTAACGGCGCGATTGAGGAGTCTGTCGACGAGGAGAAGGGTTATTTCAACCCCATGGCTTTTGTTGAGAACCTTAACATCATGGGCGTAGGAATGCTTGGTATCTTTATCGTTATCGGCGCAATCATTCTCTCGGTGGTAGTGCTTAATAAGCTTACGGCACCCAAGCCCGAAAATAAAGATGAATAATTAATTAAAGGAGCTGAGTACTCAGCTCCTTTTTGTATAACGAAAACCACGCGATAGTCGCGTGGTTCAAAAAAGGTTAACCGATGAGAAGAAATCCTCCGAATATGCTATAATAGCAAAGGCCTTCCGGTCAGAACTAAAAAACATATTTGGAGGATTTATCTATGAAAAAGGGATATTTATTAAAACTCAAGCTCGTCGATGACACCGAGGTCCCACGCAAGGCGGGGAAGAACGTATTTGTCTCTTATGTCCTTTGAAGCCTTGAAGGTCAAGGGCAGAATAGACTCGTCAATGCCTATCTCAGAGGCTGTCTTGGGGGCTTTTATAGTGTCAAGAATTTTTTCAATTTCTTTAAGAGTGGGAAGCTCCTCGTCGATTATTTTCAAAATTTTGTCCCAATTCTCGGCAATAAAAGCTATGCGCTCGCGGTGTTTTTGTACGCTGTATTTCTGCTCTTTTACTTCAAGCGCAATCATTGCCTCGGCACCACCGCCAACAAACTCGCGCAGTTGCCTGTTCCAATCGTTTACATCAAAGCTTTCAGCGTAATCGCGCGCTTTTTTTACGTCGGGAATCATCTTTTTAATCTGTTCGTAAATTTTTACGGTGTAGCGAGTGCCGATAGCGCACTGGATTCCGTGAAGATCAACCTTTGTGCCATAGGCAAGTCCGCGCATATCCCAAACGTGAGATATGTAATGCTCACCGCCGGAGGCGGGGCGGGAAAGACCAGCGTATTCCATCGCGTTGCCTGAGATAATCAGCCCCTCAAACACAGCCGCGATAGCGGTTTCGTCGTTTTCCAAAAGTCCGCTTGCGTTATCAACGCATTTTTTAAGAGCCGCTCTTACAAGCTCCGCAACCTTTTCGCAGTAATACTCACCGGTTATAAGGTTGGAAATTCTCCACTCGCAAATGCTGACGTATTTTGCCAACATATCGCCAAGCCCCGATTTAGCCATGTGCAGAGGTGCGGTTTTGAGAATGTCAACGTCGCCGATAATTACGTTTGGGCATTTTGAGGGGAGCGAAATTTTCAAGCCGTCGCGCGCCATAGACGAGCTGTTTGAGGCATATCCGTCCATTGAGGGCGCAGTGGCTACGATTATATAGGGCTTGCCCGTAACCGTGGCGAGAATCTTTGATATGTCGTTAAGGACTCCCGAGCCTATCGTAACAATGATGTCGCAGGCAGTGTCGTAGTGCATTACAACAGAGCCAACGCTGTGCTCGTCGGGCTCAAGCGCCTTTTCGTTAAAGGTATAGCTTGTGTAAGTGATTCTGTTCTCTTCAAGCAATGCGATAATTCTGTCTCCTGCCACCGCAAAGGTGTTAACGTCCGAGACGAGGAATACCTTTTTCGCTCCGTATTTCTTTATGTAATCGGGGAGCTTATTCACAGTCCCTTTGCCTATTGTATATTCGTCAAGAGAGCAAAGATGAACCTTGCCGCACGCACACTTTTGATTTTTAACAATTCCGTTAGTCATAATATCCTCCAATATTTGCACTGCTAATATTATAATCTTAAATCCCAAACCTGTCAAGGGTATTTGACAATCTTGATAAAACAATCAAATAACTGAGCGTTTGCAAAAAGCCGACCCAAGGAGTCGGCTTTCTCTTTTAAAAATCATTGTCATCAAACTGTGCCCATACGTCTTTGGGTTGGGCCGCCTCGTGAAGATGTATTATGGAGTGATGGCAGGCAGGGCATTCCTTTACGTCTTTTTTCACTACCTTTCCGCAAACTATGCAGATGTAGCGATCCTCTTTTTCAACTTCCTCAGCGGGAAAGGGAAATCCGCGGAATTTTACTATTCTGTCGCCATTTTTCAACGCTTGATTTATGTGTGAATGGCAGACCAGCTTTTTTTTCTTTTTCTTGCCTATATCCACCTTCATGTTCATAAACTCTTTGGCGTTGCGGATATTGATTCCCCTTGACGAGCCTGTCGGCTGTGGGTAACGCAACTCGTATTTTATCGAGGTTATTTCGCCTACCCATGTCTTTCCACGCATTTCGGCAGTGGTTTTGAACAAAAACGGGGGAATTACGGCGAGGATAAGCCCGATTATTATGCCTTTCCAAACAATTGTCGTGTCACCCCAAAACGCCACGTTGCGTGCGATGTAATCGTATGCGCCGTAAGCCACAAGTGCGAATACAATTTCGTAAATAACGATGTTTTTAATCATCTTTCCGAGTTTTCGTTTCCTGTACTCGCACAAATCGGGATATTCTTTTTTTAACAGCTCCTCATAGAATTTTGCGTTTTTATCGGTCATAATATCACCTCGTTATTTTGCAAACTGAGAGTTATAAAGCGAAGCGTAAAATCCGCCAAGCTCCATAAGCTCGCCATGGTTACCTTGCTCTATTACGTTTCCGTCCTTGAAAACCAGAATCACGTCAGCGTTTTTAACGGTGGAAAGTCGGTGCGCGATAACAAAGCAGGTGCGGTTTTCCATAAGCGAGTGCATAGCCTCTTGAATTTTTATCTCGGTGCGAGAGTCAACGTTTGAGGTCGCCTCGTCAAGAATGAGTATGGGCGAATCGGCAAGCATGGCTCTGGCAATGGTGATAAGCTGCTTCTGACCCTTGGAAATATTTACTCCGTCGTCCGAAAGCAGGGTGTTGTAGCCGTCGGGAAGCGACTCTATGTACGAGTGAATTTTTGCAGCCTTGGCAACTCTAACCGCATCCTCCATGGTGGCGTTTTCCTTGCCGTAGGTGATGTTTTCAAATATCGTTCCGTAGAACAGCCAGGTTTCCTGAAGTACCATGGTATAAGCCTTACGTAGGCTGTCGCGTTTTATGGAATATATGTCGTTTCCGTCAATTTTTATCTCGCCGCTTTGGGTGTCGTAGAAGCGCATGAGAAGATTGATTATAGTGGTCTTTCCCGCACCTGTAGGTCCTACGATAGCAACCGTGTGTCCCTTGGGAACGTGAAGCGAAAGATTGTGAATAATGGTTTTTTCGGGCACGTAGCCGAATTTTACGTTTTCAATGTCCACCTCGCCCTCGGCGTTTTCAAGTACTATAGCGCCCTCTGCGTCCGGCTTTTCGGTAGGCTCGTCGATTATGCGGAAAACTCTTTCCGCCGCGGCGCAAGCTGACTGAATCTCATGAAGAATGTTGGCAAATTCGTTTATGGGACCCGAAAATTTTCTTGAATACTGAACGAAAGCCGAGATGTCTCCAAGTCCGATTCTGAAAAATGCGGGAAGCGCCGCGCCCATGGAATTGGTCAGCATAAGGAAAATGCCGCCGAGCATGGTAACGAGCGAGATTGAGATGTTGTTGATAAAGTTTACCGTGGGGCCCATCATAGCCGCTTGATATTCAGCGTTGTAGCAAGCGGTAACCGCCTCGGTGTTGTGGTTGTCAAAGCGGGAGATTATCTCTCTTTCGCGGTTGTACGCCTTGGTGGTTTTGTGACCCGAAAGCATTTCCTCGGCGTATCCGTTAAGCTCTCCAAGCTTTGCCGAGCGCGCCCTGAAAAGCGGTCGGGTCTTGTTGGTTTTCCACTTGGCAAAAAATATCGAAGCGGGAACTGTGAAAAGGAAAACGAGAATAAGTACCGGGGCAATGGTTATCATCATAATAAGCGAGCCCACAACCGTGACTACGCTTGACATAATCTGGAGCAGGTCGTGGGATACCGAGGCGTTTACTACGTCAATATCGTACGATATGTGGCTTATTATGTCACCCGTTGCGTGGGTGTCAAAATAGTTTACGGGAAATTCGGTAAGCTTGTCAAACACCTGCTTTCGCATAGTGTAAACTATGCGCTTGCTAAGCGTGGTCATAATTACGGCTAACAGATAGGAGAGCGCCGCCGACGCCACGTAACAAAGCACCATAAGACCGCAATACAGCAAAACCGTGTCAAAGTCAACGCTTCCTTCTCCAAGCTTGATAGCGTCTATGGCTATTCCCGAAAGCTTTGGAGCGGCAAGGGCGAGAAAGTTGGAGGTGAACATTATCGCAAGCGCTGAAAGTACAAGAAATTTGTGCTGTAGCATGTAGGAGCCTATGCGCTTGATAACCGCTATTCTTGCGCCCTTTGATTGCTCGGGCTCGGAGTAGGAACGTATTCTTCTCATCTGATTATTCAAGGAAAGCACCTCCCATCTGAGATTCGCTTATTTCTTTGTAAATAGAGCAGCTTTTAAGAAGCTCGTCGTGAGTTCCGATGCCGTTTATTCTGCCCTCGTCAAGAACTATTATCAAATCCGAATTCATAACCGAGCTTATTCTTTGCGCCACGATGATTACCGTGGTATCACCGCTTTGCTCGGCTATGGCGCGGCGAAGACTTAGGTCGGTCTTGTAGTCAAGCGCCGAGGAGGAGTCGTCGAGAATAAGAATTTCGGGGCTTCCCGCAAGGGCGCGGGAAATAAGAAGGCGTTGTCTTTGTCCGCCGCTTATGTTAGTGCCCTTTGAGGAGATTGCGTGCTCAAAGCCGTCGTCAAATTGCTCTATAAATTCAAGGGCTTGCGCGCGACGCGCACCGTCTTTTATGGCGTCAAAGTCGAGATTTCGACCAAAATCAATATTTTCCTTAATGCTTCCCGCAAAAAGGAAATCGTTTTGTAACGCCACGCCAAACATAGAGTGAAGCGTGTCGCCGTCTATTGAGCGTACGTCGCGACCGCCTATTTTTACAGAGCCCTCGCTTACGTCGTAAAAGCGCATAAGCAGAGCCGCCAAGGTGGTTTTTCCGCTTCCGGTTGCGCCTATTATTCCAAGCGTTTGCCCGCGCTTTAGCTTGAAGGAAATATCGTGAAGCACGTTTTTGCCTTCGTGATAACCGAAGGACACGTTCTCAAAGCTTACGTGGAAGCTTTCGTCACCTCGCGGGAAATCATTCTCCGCCATATCTGTGATTTCGTTCTGCATATCAATGACCTCGCCGATGCGGTTTGCAGAGGCAACGCCCTTTGAATAAGCCATAAAAATTCTCGAAAGCACCATCATAGAGGTGGAAATAAGCGTGAAATATTGCGTAAATGCAATTATTTTACCCGGCTGAGTAAGCCCTCCGTTTACTCTGTACGCGCCTATCAATACCACCGAAACCAAACCGAGGTTCATAAACACCTGCATAACGGGGTTTGAAAGGGCGGTAACGTAGCCTACCTTTTTCTCAATTTTCACAAGCGACCTGTTTGCACCGTCAAAGCGTCTGCGCTCGTAGTCCTTTTTGGAGAGAGCTTTGATAACGCGGATGCCTTGCGAGTCCTCGCGTACCACGCGCACCATTCCGTCTACCTTTTTTTGCACCTCCGTGTACATAGGCACGGTCTTTTTGGAAATAAAAATCACGAAAAGCGCAAGGAAGGGGAGCATTGCTATCATTACGAGAGCGAGATATGGGTCAAGCACAAGCGTAATTGCCACTCCGCCAAAAAGCAAAAGGGGAGCGCGTACGCCAATTCTTTGCATCATGCCGATAAAGTGGTGCAGGTTGTAGGTGTCTGAGGTGAGCCTTGACTCAAGACTTGGGATAGTCAGCCTGTCCGCGTTTTTGCAGGAAAGGTGGAGAGAGGCATGGAAAAGGTCGTGCCTTATTTTTTCGGTGGTGTCCCTCGCCGTCTTTACCGAGCGTCTGTTGGCTATAACGTTGCAAAGATAAGCCGCCGCGGCGCAAAGAATCATCATAGCGCCCCAAAAGACGATTTTACCTGCGTTTTCCAAAGGAACTATTACGTCAACGATGTGACTGAGAATAGAGGGAATAATAAGCTCGATTATTGTTCCGATTGCTTTAATTACAAAGGTTATTCCCAAAAAGCCAAAATGAGGTCTGAGATATTTTATTATGAATTTCATATTCAGTCCTCCGCTTTTTCATCGATGTAGCTTGTAGCTCTATTGGTGATTTTTTCAAGTAAAATCATAAAGTTTTCACGCTCGTCCGCGTCAAGCGCCTCGGCAAGAAATTGATGCCAACTACTGCTTACCTCAAGGATTTTCGGAAGGGTCTCGTTGGCTTTGTCGGTGGGGTAAACAAGCGTTATTCTGCGGTCGGTGTCGCTTTGATTGCGCTTGATAAATCCGTCGTTTTCAAGCGTTTGCAGGGCGCGTGCGACACTGCTTTTGTTTATGTATAGCTTTTTAGCAAGCTTGTCTTGGGATATTCCGGGGTTTTTGCAAATCGCGATAATGTAGAAGTAGTGGGCGGCTGAGATTCCACTGCCTTCAAGCCTCTCGGTTCTGTACGCCGCCGCGCAACGCGATATTACGTTAATATTTCTGCTGAAAGATGGCATTTTTACCTCCGTTGTCAATAAAAAACTGTTATGTTGGCAAATGGTTGCAAGTGCAACAGTTGCCTCTGCAACCATTATAGCATCTCATTACCTTTTTGTCAAGCGTTTGCGTATAAATAATTACAAAAATGCGCAAATTATATGTGATAAAAATAAAATGGAGGTAACGATGGCAAAGGGTATTATTGAGCTTAGCTCGGGTATTGAGATGTCGGCGTCGGTGGTTGGCGGCAACGAATATGCGGGACCTCTCGGACAATGCTTTGATATGCACGACGAGAGCGATTATTTTGGGGCGGATACTTGGGAAAAAGCCGAAAGCGAGATGCAAAGACGGGCGCTTGCGTTGGCAATGAAAAAAGCGGGGCTTGAGGTAGGTGATATAGGCGCAATGTATGCGGGCGATCTGCTTAATCAATGCACTGCTTCGGCTTACGGCTTACTTGAGTACGATATCCCGTTTTTTGGGCTTTACGGTGCATGTTCCACCTCGGTAGAAGGGCTTATTCTCGCGTCGGTATACCAAAGCGCGGGGCATGCCGAAAAGGCTGCCGTGGTGGTGTCCTCGCATTATTGCAGTGCCGAAAGACAGTATAGAAGCCCCGTTGAGTACGGTGCGCAAAGAGCGCCAACGGCGCAGTGGACGGTAACGGGCGCGGGAGCGTTTATTATCGGAAACGGCGGTAAGGCGCGGATAAAATCCGCACTTCCGGGAATCGTGGTGGAAAAGGGAATAAGAGACGCCTCAAATATGGGGGCGGCAATGGCACCTGCGGCGGCAAATACCCTTTCAAGGTTTTTTTGTGAGTCGGGGACTTCCCCCCTCGATTACGACCTTATAGTTTCGGGCGACCTCGGCTATGAGGGGGGTGCGATTCTCTGCGACCTTATGCTTGCAGATGGGAAGGATATAAGAAATAATTACACCGATTGTGGAATGCTTATTTATTCCAAAGCCACGCAGGATAAGCACGCGGGCGGATCGGGGTGCGGCTGCGCGGCTACCGTTACCGCCTCTTATCTGTTGCCTAAAATTGAAAGCGGTGAGCTTGGAAATATTCTGCTTATGGCAACGGGGGCTATGATGAGTCCCATGAGTATAATGCAAGGGCAGGCTATTCCCGCCGTTGCGCATTTGATTAATATCAGGAGAGGATAATGAATTATTTTTGGGCATTTGTTGTGGGCGGTCTGTTTTGCGTTGCCGCCCAGATATTGATAGACAAAACCAAGCTTACACCTGCGAGAATATTGGTGTGCTACGTGGTTGTGGGGGTTATTCTGGGTGCTGTGGGCGTGTATAAGCCGCTTGTTGAGTTTGCGGGGGCAGGCGCAACTACCCCGCTTACGGGATTTGGGTACTTGATTTCCAAGGGCGTAAAGGAGGCGGTTGATAAGCAAGGGCTTCTCGGAGCGCTTACGGGCGGGCTTACCGCCGCCGCGGGAGGCACCGCGGCGGCAATCTGTTTTGGCTTTCTCGCCTCGCTTGTTTTTAAAAGCAAGACGAAATAGAAAACGGAGCTGTATTCTTAATGAATCAGCTCCGTTTAATTTTTATTTCTTCTTTTTCATTCCGCTTTTTTTTGAGTTCTTTTTCTTTGCCGAAAAGCCAAAGCTGCCTATCTTTTTGCCGAGAGCGAAATAATCGCCGTGTGCGTAGGCGGTAAGCCCAGCCTTTTCAAGGTGAAGCTTGCCTTTTTCGTCAATCAGGCTTTCGTCAATGTCAACCGCCACTATGTCGGCAATAAACATATCGTGCGTTCCAAGCGGAACTATATCGCAAACCTTACATTCAAGCGCTACGGGACATTCGGCAATAAGAGGCGCGGATATCTCGTTGGCTTCTTCCTTATTTAAGTTGCACTTTGCGAATTTGTCTACGTTTTTGCCCGTAAATATTCCGCAGTAGTCAGCGCTTCTCACAAGGCGGGAGGGCGTAAGGTTTATAACAAACTCGCCGCGCTCCTTGATTATATTGTAGGAATGTCTTGAGGGGCGCACCGAAATGTAGGTCTTGGGCGGGTCGCTGTTAATTATACCCGTCCACGCCACCGTGATGATATTGGAGTTTTCCATATCACCGCAGCTTACCATAACGGGGGGCACGGGGGCAAGCAATGTGCCGCCTTTCCATTTTACCTTTTTCACGGTTATTCCTCAACAAGCTCCATCTTTTCGATGATCACGTCCTCAACCGGCCAGTCCTGATAGTAGAACATCTTCGTTGTGGTCTCTACGAAAGCGATCTTGTCGATTATCTCGTCACCCTCTATAACCTTTCCGAACGCGGCGTACTGACCGTCAAGGTGAGGAGAATCGTTATGCATAACGAAAATCTGCGAGCTTGCCGAGTTGGGATCCATTGTTCTTGCCATGGAAAGAACTCCGCGTGTGTGCTTGAGTGTGTTCTGCGCAAATCCGTTTGCTCTGAACTCGCCCACGATGGAGCCAGCCTCTTTTTGCTCGTAATTTGTGTCAAATCCACCGCCCTGAATCATAAATCCGGGAATTACTCTGTGGAAAATAAGTCCTTCGTAAAAGCCCTCTTTTACAAGCTTAACAAAGTTTTCTACCGTCTTGGGGGCAAATTCGGGGTAAAGCTCGGCGAGCATAGTGCCAAGATTTTTTACTGTGATTTTTACTTTTGGATTGTTCATTTTCTGTTCCTCCGCTGTTTGTTTAGGTCTCGTCGGGATACGCAAGGGAAAAAAGCTCGTCAATGCGGTCTTGTCTTTGCGCCAGATAGAGGTAGCCGAACAGAGCCTCAAGCCCCGTTGCCGACTTGTACTCACCGCAGCTTGCGCTTTTGGGCACGTTGTTTACCGAGGAGTTTCGGCCTCTTTGATAGACCTCTTTTTCTTCCTCGCTAAGGTATGGCAACAGCCTTTCAGCCGCGCGAGCCTGTGCGGGGGCGGTAACGTATTCAAGCGCCGCCGCGTTCAGCTTTTTGGACTTTGAATAGCCCTTTTTTACAAGCATTGAGCGCACGCACAGCTCCATTACGCTGTCGCCAAGGTAGGCGAGTGCCGATTGACTCAACTCGTTAAGTCTGATTTCCATTAAGCATTAACCCTCCAACTTTATCCAACGAGATAACCTTGTATATTTTACCACAGTATGGAGAATTTGTCAATCACTTCTCGGCACTCGAGGTCTGATTATTTCCCGAAACGTAGGTTACAACCGCGTTTTCAAAGGTTTCGTTGCCCGCTCCTACCTTTATTCTGCGGAAAGAGGACACCGCGCCGTCAAAGTTTATGATTTTTAGAAAATCGCATTCGTAGAAAGCCATAGTCTTTATTTCTCTGACCTCCGAGGAAATAAACAGCTCGCTTTCGGTCTTGCCCGCAGGGTAACAGATAATCGTGTCGGCGTTTTTGTTGTAGAGGATTCCGTTAATGTCACTGTAAATGCTGTTTGCGGTGTCTACGGTAATGTTTTCAAGCTCGGGGCAGTTGCAAAACGCAAAGTCGCCAATCTGCTCAAGCTCCGGGGGAATGTACGCGTTTACTATCTCGGTGCCGTAAAAGGCGTATGCGCCCACGAATTTAATGTTTTCGTTAAGCTCCACGCACTTGACGAATTTGCAGTTCCGGAAGGCGTAATCGCCTATTCCGATAACTTTTTCGCCGTAAGCTGAGGTTTCGGGAAGAATAATAAAGCTGTCGCGGCAGCTTCCTACGCCTGAAATGTAGCAGGTGCCGTTTCCAAGACTCGTAAATTCAAGCCCCTCACTTGCTATTACCACAGGCTCGGTTTCGGGCGGTTCGGTTTCTTTGGGCTCGGTCTCTTGGGGCTTGGTTTCGTCGGCACTTTGGTCGTGGGACAATGCGTCCTCGGGCGGCGCGGTGCTTTCATCGGTTTCGTTTCCGTCGGCCATTGTGGGGATTGTCGGAGCGGTTGCGTTTTTGGCTAACATAATTCCGCCAAGAATAAGACAAAGCGTCAACAGCAGGACTATCGGAATTGCCTTTAAGATTGTGGGTTTACTCATGTTTTTTCACCATCCTTATGAATTTTCGGGAAATCCCGTAAGACGATTATATCAGTTTTATCCCCAAAATCAATAAAAAACGCTCGACGCTATCTGCCAAAGGGTGACGGCAAAACGACGACCCGCCTAAAAAGCGAGTCGCGAGAAGAAAAAGCGACTGAAAATTCAGTCGCTTTTTTACGCCAAAAGTAAATTTTTGCGAGCGGTTGTTTTTACTCGTTGACTTTTTTGCTCGGTTGTGGTATCATATTTACAAGAATAGATTTCGGAGATAACGATGAGTAATATAAAAATAGGAAATTACACGCTTGCGCACGGGCTTTTTCTCGCGCCGCTTGCGGGGGTAAGCGACAGAGCGTTCCGCGATATCTGCCGCAAGCACGGAGCTGAATATACCGTCAGCGAAATGGTTTCGGCAAAAGCGCTTTGCTACGAGCAGTTTACCAAAAAGCAGGAAAAGGTAAAGACTGCGCCGCTTGCCTCGGTTTACAAATATGAAATGCCTATGGCAATACAGCTTTTCGGAAGTGAGCCCGAGTTTATGGCTCGCGCGGCGTCGCTTATCGAAAGCATGAGCTATATGGGGTGCGCAAGCGACACAAAGCCTGCGGCAATCGACATCAATATGGGTTGCCCCGTGCACAAGGTAGTGGGCAACGGAGAGGGAAGCGCGCTGATGAAGAACCCTGCTCTTGCGGGTGAGATAGTCCGCGCGGTGGTTGATGCCGTAAAGTTACCTGTAACCGTAAAGATACGCGCGGGGTGGGACGAAAACAGTGTCAACGCTCCCGAAATGGCAAAAATTCTTGAAGCATCGGGCGTGTCGCTTATTGCGGTGCATGGGCGCACAAGACAGCAGATGTATGCACCGTCGTCGGACAATAAGGTAATAGCCGCTGTAAAAAAGGCGGTTTCGGTACCCGTGGTGGGAAACGGTGATATCTATTCTGCCGACGACGCTATAAGAATGTTTGAGGAGACCGAGTGCGACGGAGTGATGATAGCCCGCGGAGCGCTTGGAAATCCGTGGATATTCGAGGAGATAAAGGCAAGGCTTGACGGACGCGCTTATACGCCTCCAAGCGTGGGAGAGCGGCTTGGCGAGGCGCTTTGCCAGATAGAACAGATGATAGAGGAAAAAGGCGAGTATATCGCCATAGCCGAGAGCCGAAAGCACCTTTCGTGGTACACAAAAGGTATGTCGGGCGCAACCAAGGCACGTGCCGAGATAAACTCGGCAAAAAGTTTTGAGGAAATGAAGAAAATTCTTGAAAGCTTAAAATAAAACGGGAGGGGAGGAGCTTATGACAAACGAAGAATTGCTTGTAAAGCGCGCTAAAAAAGGCGATGAGAAAGCCTTTGGCGAAATAGTTGCGCTTTATCAGAAGGCTGTTTATAACTCCGCCCTGTATATAGCTAAAAACGCTGAGGACGCCCTTGACATATCGCAAGAGGTGTTTTTCAAGCTGTGGAAAACGCTTGACGGCTTTAAGTGTGAGGCGTCGCTGAAAACATGGATAGCTAAAATTACGCGCACTTGCGCCATTGACTACGTGAGGTCGCGTAACTCCAAAAGCTCGCTGTCGTTAGCTCCTGACGACGAGGAAAAAGAAATAGAGCTAATAGACACCGAGGAAAATCCGCAGGAAAATTATAGAAAAAAGGAAGAAGCCGAGGCGGTGCGGAGAGCGGTGTCGAGCTTGCAGTCCCCCACAAAAGAAATAATAATCATGCGTGAGTTTCAAAACCTTTCGTATGCCGAAATAGCCGCATTACTCAATATTCCGGAGGGAACGGTAAAAAGCAGAATAAGCCGAGGCAGAGAACAACTAAAAGAAATTTTAAAAGAATGGAACTTTTTTTGATTTTTGCCGTCTGTAATAATGGAAAGAAAATTTTAGAAAGGAGCGCGGAGCAAAATGGAAAATTGCGAAAGAATACTTGATCTACTGAACGCATATATCGACGGCGAGCTTGACGTGAGCGAGTCGGAGCGTGTACGCGCTCATATAGAAAAATGCGAAAGCTGTAAAAAGATATACGACGAGCTTGTCAAGGTAAATAAAATGCTTGCAAACAGCGCCGAGGATGCTCCCACGGAGATTCTTGACGGCGTGATGAAAAAAATAAAATCCGAAAAGCGCGGAAAAATTATTAATTTCCGCAAAATCAGCGGAGTTGCCGTGGCGGCGGTGATTTTGCTTGCGGTTGTCAGCTCGCCTCTTGTCGGCAGAATTGCCAACGGCGGAGACGTAAAGCTGGAATGCGCGGACAAAGCCGAGAATTTTGCGCCGTCTATGGACGCAAAAGACGATTATATTTATTCCGACAGCTATTCGGGAGGGCTTGACGGCATCAAGGACGTTGTCGAAAGTGTCGTTGTACCCGCAGAGCGTGAAGAACCTGAGAAGATTGTGGAAGAAACGGTTGATTGCGCACTCCCGCTTGAGTTTGGTGTGGGCTATCAGAACAAAATGTTAAACGGTGAAAGGGTGACCGTGGTTTTTGAGGGTGGCGTTGCCATTCTTGACGGTGAGAAATACGAGTACAAGTATAACGGAGAGGTGTATATTTTGTCAAACAGTGGCGGCACATTGAATCTGAAGCCCTATTGCGACGATGAATCGCTTTGGTTTGAGCAAACGGAGAGCGAAAATGACTGATCTCAATATAGTTGCCGATGGAAATCTCGCAAGGCTGTTGTCACTTGAAGCCGAGCGTGCGGGACTTTCGTATAAAATAAGCCACCGACCTACGGGTGGCGCGCGAGTTTACGTAGTTGATTCCGATTTTTTCGACGTCGAGACTTTTTCTCCGTCTAATACAATAGTTATAGGCGAGGCGGAGGGCTTTGAGTACCGGCTTTCAAATCCCTTTTTGCTTACTGATTTCAGGGCGGTTTTGTCAAAGCTGTTAAGCAGTTCGCACAGCGAAAAAGCAGCTTTGATCACACCGAAAAAGAAAAGGAATCTCAGCATTGCCGCTGACAAAAACAGCCTCAGTGCGGTTGTTTACGGCAAAAGAACGTCGCTTTCTCCCACAGAGTTTGCGCTTTTTGAGGCGCTGATTGCGCGGCGCGGCGAAATTTTGAGCTATGAGGAAGCGAATCGAGTTTTGGACTGTGATGGTTCAAACAAAGTAAATGTTTATATTTGCTTTTTGCGAAAAAAGCTGGAGACGGGCGGAGAAAAAATAATTTACAGTATCCGCGGAAAAGGTTTTTTGATTAAATAATTAACAAAGAGAGGTTTTGGATATGAAAATTATGTTTGCTTCCGACATTCACGGAGATTATAACTGCGCTTGCGCTACGCTTGAAAAATACAAGGAAGAAAAAGCCGAAAAGCTGGTTTTGCTTGGCGATATACTTTACCACGGACCGAGAAACGACCTGCCCGAGGGCTATAACCCCAAAAAGGTCATAGAGCTTTTGAATGGGGTTAAAGAGGAACTCGCCTGCGTGCGCGGAAATTGCGACACAGAGGTTGACCAGATGGTGCTTGAGTTTCCTATACTTGCCGATTATATGCTTATTTACGAGAGGGGCAGAAGCTTTTTCGTAACTCACGGACATCATTTCAATACCGCCACACCGCCAATGCTTAAAGAGGGCGATTTGCTTATCCACGGACACACCCACGTCCTTGCAGTAACTCCCTTCGGCAACAATAATATCTATTTGAACCCCGGCTCGGTTTCACTCCCCAAAGAGGGAAATCCCAAGAGCTATATGGTTTACTGTGACGGAGTTTTTGAAATAAAGGACTTTAACGGAAATACGATAAAAAGATTTGAAATATAAGAAAGAGCCTTTCGGCTCTTTCTTTATTTGTATTCAAAAACTCTTATCTGTCCCGAAACGACACTTGCGTCGACGTCTTTGTCGGGAATGCAAGTTATTTGCATTGCGGTGTTTTCTTCAAGCAGGTCGGCAAGTGCCTTTTTCAGCTGGCTTTTTCCGCCTATTATCACTCGGCTTTTGCCGCTTTTTTTAAGCGAGTCAACCTCGTTCGCAAGTATTGCGCCAAGAAAATATCCGTAGGTTTGCGCCTTGCTTCCGCCAAACAGATTGCCTAAAATCCTCGTTTTGAACAGCGCCGCGTTAAGCCCGCGCTCGGACGCCGCCTTGTAGCCCTCGCAAAGATACTCCTTGTCGTATTCGGTTACGCTAAGGTCAATCGTTGCCTTCAGTATAGTGTTCTGAGAAAGCGCCGAAATCATTTCGCCGGTAAGCAGGGTCTCAAATTTGCTGATTCGCAAATTGCCGTCAACCTCAATAAGCTTGTTGTGTGAGCCGGGCAGAACGTAAACGCAGTCGGGGTCTTGATTAAGCAAGCCCATAAGCTCGGTTTCCTCTCCTCGCATCATGTCCGAGTCTGTAAAAGACTCACCGCTTACCTTGACACCAGGAATAAAGTAGAAGGGGAGTGACGAAATTTCCTCAATATAAACCTTTTTCATGCCCGCGTTTAGCTCCGCAAGCCCCGCGGGGGCTTGAATGTGCGGCAGCTCGCAAAGTCCGTATTCACAGGTTATCATTCCCGAGGCAATAATTGCCGTCACGTCACTTTCATTTAAGCCGTGCGCCGAGAGTAAAGCCGAAATCGAGCCCTTTATTTCTGTTTTGAGTGGCGCGTTGCCGTTTATGCAGTCCTTTGATCCGATGGCTATTTTTATACTTTCCTTAACCTGACCGCCGCAAACAAGACAAACTCTTGTGTTTGTTGTGCCGCCGTCAATCGAAATATATGTGTTCATTTGATTCTCCTTGTGGGATTTTGTTTATCCCATTTTAACATGTTTTCTCGCAAAAGTCAATTAAAACTTAACGCTTTCTGAAGTTCTTTATTCTGTGGAAGGTTATCTGATTGGAGTCGTGGAAGTTGTTAGCGCCGTTGAGCGCGGTGCGGCAGAGATAAATAATGTCATCTCCGTCTATCTCAAAATCCACGTATTGGAAACCAACCGCTTTGACATCCGCGTGACGGTAGTCGATAAGTCTCTCAACCACATCCCACTTTTTCAGGTCGGGTGAGGAGATAAGCGATAGCAGGTTGCGCGCGCTCGGCTTGCAGTCTCCGTACTTTTCGCTGACTATTGAGTAGTATTTTTTTGAAACCTCGTCGTATCGAATGGTAAATTTACTGTGGTTCGTGGGCATTTCTATGAGGTGGGAGTAGGAGAGCGTTTCGGAATCCTTAAGCTCGTAAGCGATAACCTGTCCGTGTTTTTCAAAACGCATAATGTTGAGTATCTTTCCGTCAGGTGCTTTGACGACTGTGCCCTCAATAGTCATGGCGTTTTCGGTAAGCCCCTCAAGCTCGGGGGCGAAAACACCGGGTTTTATCGGGGCGGTAAAAGTCCAATTTTGGGGCACGAGAAGGTCGTCGTTTTCGTCAATCGAAATTATAAGCGCTGCGTGCTTGTAGCCGTCGGAATTGCCCCAGCTGCCCCACTCAACGGTGGTGTAAAGTCTTCCGTTGTCGCAAATTACGTTGTGGGGAGCTTTGTGAAAACCGGGCTTTCCGCTTTTTCCGCCTGAGCCTCTCATAAGCACCGTGGGAGTGGAAAAGCTCTTTCCACCGTCGGTGGATTTTCCGATAAGCAGGTCACCGTACTCGGTGGAAACCGAAAGCATGTAAAGCTCATCCTTGTGAATAAACATCATACCCCAAAAGCTTGGCATAACCTCACTTACGTAGTGCCAGGTCTCTCCGTCATCGTCCGAACGGAAGATTAGCGTTAAATTTTGCGGCATTGCAGGTCCGTAAACG
This sequence comes from Eubacteriales bacterium, assembly GCA_045612185.1. Lineage (GTDB taxonomy): Bacteria > Bacillota > Clostridia > Oscillospirales > CAG-272 > RGIG8775. The sequence continues at coordinate 38,596 of JAZKYO010000096.1, read as the reverse complement.
TCCATAGACGCAAGCAAGTATCCATCGGGGTGCTTTATGATGCAGGGAGAGGCAAGATACTTGCCCGAAAAGGAGTAAGCTCCGTCCTCGGGGTGAAGATAGTTTACTATTGTACCCACAGTCTTGCCTGTACGCGCAAGACGGACACGGCTTTTCTTTTCCCCCGACGTAACATAAAACTCGTAATCGGTGTCGCTGTCAAGACCGACGATATCAAATTCTGTCTTTGCGGTCTTGCCCTCAAGAATGAAATCACCCTCGTTGCGTTTTCTGTAATAGACCTCACACTCGCCCGCATCAAGCCACTCAAGGTGTATCGAGTTCATAGCGTAGGTCACTCTGCAAATATAGATATCTCCGACATCAAAGAAAAAGGGCTTGTAAGGAGCGTAGCTCCATGTATTGATTCCTCTCATATTTTGTCTCCCGTAAGTGTTTCAATAGGGTGTTTTAAACAATTATAACAGAGTAACCTGTTTTTTTCAATGGAAAAAAAGGACATGTTTTTACAAATTTGAGACATTTGTGTTACACAAACACCAAGTTGCCGTTCGGATACCGCTTTAACGTATTTAAAACCCGAGCTGTCTCTGACAGCTCGGTTATTTCATTATATTTCGCCCAAATCCATAAGCTTGCGCTTCATGTCGTTTAACACCTGTGGATAGAGCTGAGCGGTCATGCCGCCGTCAACTATGATTTCCGCGCCCGTGATGTTTTTTGCCATATCCGAGCCGAGGAAGAAAGCCGCCGCGGCTATGTCCTCAAAATCCGAAATGTCGCCGATAGGCGTGAGCGTGCCGTTTACGATTTGTTTTGAGCCCATCTGCACCCAACGTTCGGTTTTTATCGTGCCGGGAAGCACCACGTTTGACCTGATTCCGAATTTGCCAAGGTCAACCGCAAAAGCCTTTGACATGGAATTGATACCGCCCTTTGACGCGCCGTAAGCCGCACGATTGGGGATAGCGCGGTAAGAGGTGTTTGAGCCGATAAAGACTATTGCGCCCTTGCCGCGCGCCTTCATGCGGATTGCCGCTTGGCGTACTGTTATAAAGTTGCCTACGAGGTTGGTCTCAAACACCCGCCCGAACTCCTCCTTGGAGACCGTAAAGAAATCCAATCCCTTTGCGGGGTCTGCGCCAAAGCCCATGTCTGCGGCGTTAAGAACTACCGTCTCAACAAATCGTCCCGTTTCGTCAATATCTTTAAATATTTCTATTATGCGCGCCTCGTCAAGCAGGTCGTACTCATATCCCTTTGAGAAAATTCCGTAATCATCGGTCAGCTTTTTAGCCGCTGCCTCGGCTTGGTCTGCCCAAAGCGAGGTAAGAAAAATATCCCAGCCCTGCTTTGCGAAATACTCGGCAATGCCGTAGCCCGTGCCCGATTGTGCGCCTGTTATAAATACCGCTTTATTCATTACTTTTCCACCTTATCGAAAACTCTGACGAAGTCGACGATAAACGCGTCATCCTCGTATTTGTCGAGTATTTCATAGGTCGCAACCGCAATTTCTTTACCGTCAGGACCTATAATTCTTTTTTTCTTTTTTGAGGAACGGTAGCCCTGTACCTCGGTAGTGAGAAGCACAAACTGAGGAACGTGAGAAACATGCTCCGAGCAACGCGCGGTTTCCTTGCCGTCACAATAGAAAACGTATCCGTCGGGCTGCCAATCCATGCCAAAGTAGTGCCAACCGTCGGTATCCATATTGTATCTTATTCTGCCTTCCTCGGTGAACTGCGTGCCGTAGCCGCCGTAAATGTTGCCCGAGGTAATTTCACCGGCATGGAAATGCTCCATAATGTCCGATTCAATGCCGCACCACTCGGGTTCAAAACGCGTACCGATAGAGGGGGACTGTGTCCAGAATGCGCTCCACATGGTTGAGGGGTCTTTCTGGAATTTGCAACGGCACTCGTAATAGCCGTAACGGTGAACGAATTTGGGCGCTTCAAGGACACCGAGCTTCCATATCTCGTCCTGACCCCAAGGATTGTCCGTGCCGCTTTTGGGAATATCAAAGGAGTTTGAGCCTGTCTGAAGATGAGGTGAAACGTAACGTCCGTCTTTTTCAACTCTGTGAAGCTCAATGTGGCTCTTGCCGTCGAAAACTATGCCTTCGTCGGTATAAGCATCAAAACGCTTGCCCCAGAAATTGAGACGAAAATCCCATTTTGTTCTGTCAAGCTCTGTGCCGTCAAATTCGTCTGCCCAAACAAGGTTCCATTCGCCGTCGGGCAAGTAACTGGGCTCGTGTCCTTCAACTTCAAATTTTTTCATAATATTTCTCCTTTAAAAATAGAATTCGGTTTTTGCGGGTCTGATGTCGGTAAGCGCACCGGTGTAGTGGCGAAGCGTGTGTGGCGTGTAAGGATGAGCAAGGCAAGCCTCCTCGTTTATCTCAATACCAAGTCCGGGCTTGTCGGGAATGGTTATATAACCGTCGGCGTATTCAAGCTTTTCATTGGTAACGTCTTTTCTCCATTCTACGTCGCTGTACATTATTTCAAGGATTGAAAAATTAGGACAGCAAGCCGCAAGCTGAAGGGTAGCCGCATTAGCTACGGGACCTGAGGGGTTGTGGGGAGCGAAAGGAATGTAGTAAGCCTCGGCAACCGCCGCAATCTTTTTAAGCTCCATAATGCCGCCCGCGTGGGAGATGTCGGGTTGAATATAGTCAGCCGCGCGCATTTCAAACAAATCCTTGTAGGACTTGAGAGTGTAAAGCCTTTCGCCTGCGGAAATAGCTACGGGCGATTTGTCGCGCACCGCCTTGAGCGCCTCAAGATTGTCGGGAGGCGTGGGCTCTTCAAAAAACATGGGCGAGAACTGTTCAAGCTCTTTAGCAATCTTTATTCCGGTGGGAACGTTAAAGCGTCCGTGACCCTCAATAAGCAGGTCAACGTCCTTGCCCACTGCGTCGCGTACCGCACCCACACATTCGAGGGCAGTGCTAAGGTCCTTGTTGGAAATTTCAAGATAGGATTTTCCAAATGGGTCCCACTTCATAGCCGTAACTCCGCGTTTGACAGCAATTTTTGCCTTTTCGGCAAACTCGGCGGGAGTCTTTGCGCCCGCAAACCAGCCGTTTACGTAAATTCTTACTTTTTCATTAACCTTTCCACCAAGAAGCTGATAAACGGGAACGTTCAAGTGTTTGCCAAGAATGTCCCAAAGAGCGCACTCAACGGCAGAAAGCGCGCTCATAAGTACCGCACCGCCGCGCCAGTAGGCGTCTCTGTATATGTCATGGAAATGTTTTTCTATGTCAAGCGGATTCTTACCCACAAGGTATTCCTTGATATGCTCGACAGCTCCGATAAGCGCTTTTTCCTTGTATTCAAGAGTTGCCTCGCCCACGCCGTCAACGCCCTCGTCGGTGTAAACCTTAACAAAGACCCAGTTGGTGCGGAAGCAGTCGACCGCAAAGCATTTTACGTCTGTAACCTTCATGTTGATTCTCCTTTTTGATTTTTTAGATGTTGCCTATTATTTACCTTTCCATTTTACATCAAAAGTACGCAATATTTATAGTTAAAATCTTACTTTGTTTTTTAGATATCTTACTTTTAATACGAATGTTATATGGGGATGCTCGATAAAAAACGCTGTGTTCGCAATCCTTACGCAGTCAATTTTGCGTGGAAAACAAACACAGCGAGATGTTTCAGATAACACTCAGAATATCTTCAATAAGCTTTGCGGTTTCTTCCGACGGGGGGCAGAGTGGCAGACGGTATTCGGGCTCACAGAATCCCATGCGCGACAGCGCGTATTTTACGGGTATCGGGTTGGTCTCCGAAAAAAGCGCGCGGATTATGGGTATAAGGTCAAGCTGGCGTTCAGCCGCTTCGGTGTAGTTGCCTTCAAGGCATAGTTTGCAAAGCGCTGAGGTTTCAACGGGAAGAATGTTTGATACTACCGAAATACAGCCCCTTCCTCCAAGCGCCATGGTTGGAACGATCATGTCGTCGTTGCCCGTGTAAAGGTCTAAATTATCGCCAAACTCGGCAAGAATATCAGCGGTAAGCGCAATACTTCCCGATGCCTCTTTTACCCCCACTATACGGTTGTGTGGCGATAGCTCGCGGTACACCTCAAGAGGGATGCTTACGCCCGTACGAGAGGGGACGTTGTAAAGAATTATCGGCAGATTAGTGGAGTCGGCAATGGCAAGATAGTTTTTTATTAACCCCGCCGCGGTGGGCTTATTGTAATAAGGAGTTACCGCCAATAGCCCCGCGCAACCGCACCATTCTGCGGTTTTGGCTATCTCGGTGGCGCGCAGAGTGCAGTTGCAGCCGCAGCCTGCCAGAATTTTCGCGCGTCCCTTAGCGCGTTCAACCGAAAATGCGAATATATCCTCAAGTTCCTCGTAGGAAAGCGTGGGAGCCTCGCCGGTCGTTCCCGCCACAACAATAGTATCTATGCCGCCGTCAAGCTGAAAATCTATCAGGCTTCCAAAAGCCTTGTAGTCTATTTTGCCGCACGAAAAAGGTGTTATTATGGCGGTAGCCGCACCACAAAACAGTTCTTTTTTGTTCTTGCTCATAAAAATCACCTCAAAAGTCAATAAATTTGTGAAAAACTGTTGAAAAAAATTGGGGTTTGGTATATAATGTGATTGTATAATAATAAAGATATTTACCACTATCATTGTATGCAAAAGCCGTGCAAACGGAGAGTCGGAAGGAAAAATTTATGCCTATTGTAAATCAAAAGCCCGAGACAAGCCTTATGACCTCGGACTTCTTTTATGAACTGCCCGAGGAGCTTATAGCCCAAACCCCAATAGAGCCACGTGACCATTCGCGCCTTTTGTGCGTTGACCGCGTAAGCGGAAAAATTGAGCATAAGCGTTTTTACGATATACTCGATATGCTTCGCGAGGGAGATACCCTCGTTGTCAATAACTCAAAGGTTATTCCCGCAAGGCTTTACGGACACGTTGAGGGGCGAGAGGACGCCAAAATTGAGCTTCTTTTGTTGCGCTCTCACTCGCTTGACGTGTGGGAAACACTTGTCAAGCCCGGCAAGCGCGCGAAAATCGGCAGCCGACTTGTTTTCGGTGACGGAATGCTTAAGGGCGAGATAACCGATATCATTGAGGAGGGAAACCGCCTTATAAAATTTGAGTACGACAGAGAAAAATACGAGAATATATATAACATTCTCCACGAAATCGGACTTATGCCTCTCCCACCGTACATTACCGAAAGACTTGAGGATAAAGACAGATACCAAACCGTCTACGCCGATAAAAACGGCTCGGCGGCGGCTCCCACCGCGGGTCTGCACTTTACCAAGGAGCTTATGGCGAAAATAGAGGCAAAGGGCGTGAAAATCTTACCCGTAATGCTCCACGTGGGGCTTGGCACTTTCAGACCCGTAAAGGCTGACAGCATAAGCGACCACGTTATGCACACCGAATATTTTTCAATCTCCGAGGAGAGCGCGAGAATTATCAACGAGCGCAAAGCGGCGGGCGGCAGACTCATTTGCGTGGGAACTACCTCTTGCCGCACAATAGAGAGCGTTGCCGACGAAAGCGGCGAGGTCCGCGCAATGAGCGGCGAGACGGGTATTTTTATCTATCCCGGTTACAAATTCAAGGCGGTGGATGCGCTTATCACAAACTTCCACCTGCCCGAAAGCACACTTCTTATGCTGGTTTCGGCTTTCTACGAGCGTGAAAAGGTCCTTGATATCTACAAAACCGCTGTTGAGGAAAAATACCGCTTCTTCAGCTTTGGGGATGCGATGTTTATAGAGTAGTGTATTGACAAAATTTTCTTTATATGATAGAATAAATTTGTGAAGCGGGGACGGCACCCATAAGAAAAAACGGAGTTCACAAAAGCTGATTTGCACAAGGGGGAGTCACCCATGACAAAAAACGTGATTGTAGTAGATGAGCAAGGAAATGAATATGGAGCGACCTACCCAAAAAGGGCGAAAGGTCTTGTAAAAAACGGCAGGGCACGCTTCGTAGACGAAAACAAAATATGCCTTGCGTGTCCGCCGAATGAATATTTGGAGGATAAAGAAATGTCAGAGAATACAAACGTAAATATCGAATTAGGTGAAAAAGAGGTTTTTGACCAGATAGTTTTGCTTCAAAAGCAGTTGACGGAAATGACTGCGACTACGTCATTGCATTGGCTTGCGGATGCGTTGAACAGCGCACACGGAGAAGATTGTGAAGCACAGCTTAGTGATGATCAGGTTTCCGAGATATGTACTGTGTTCGCGCAGCGCGAGGAAACGTTGAATCAAATGCTGAATACCTATCGTAAAATTTACGATGATATTCAAAGGGCGAAAAAGGAACAACGGCAGGAGCAGAAAAACGCTCAGCCCGACAGCGAAGAAGATATGAAACGCAGAAAAGAGTTTTTAAAATTCGTGCAGGACACCACCGTGGCAACCGCGGGTGCCGCGCAGGCGCACGCTCCTGGTATGCTTCCCGATTTCGTAAAGATTTGGAACGAGGTCTTTTTGCGTAAATAATCCGCGCCCTTATAAACAGTAACCCTTCGGGGCTGAGCCTACGGCTCAGCCCTTTTTGCATAGCAAGGCGGTAAACTATAGTTAATAGAACAAAACCAAAAAAACGCAATCGCTCTGTTATTATTGACAAAACTCGAATATCGTGCTACAATTATAAGAAGTAAAAACAAGGAGTGAGCGAATTATGGAATTGCCGATAGCCTTTGCCGAACGAATGGCGGCTTTGCTTGGAAATGAATACAACGCCTTTTGCGATGCGCTTTGCAACGAGGAAAGCGTAAAGGGGCTTCGGGTTAATACGAACAAGCTGTCGGTTGGCGCGTTTGAGTCGGCTTCACCTTTTACGCTTGATAAAATTCCATACGTCAACGGTGGCTATATCGTGGCTGACGAGGCGCAGGCGGGAAAACACCCCTATCACCACGCGGGGGCTTACTATATGCAGGACCCCGGGGCTATGTCTGCGGTTGCGGCGCTTCCCGAGGTGCTTTGGGAACGTGAGGAAATGAAGATTCTCGATTTGTGCGCCGCCCCCGGCGGAAAGACAACTCAGCTTGCCGCTCTTTGCGCCAAAAACGGCGGTCAGGTGCTTTCAAACGAGTACGTGAGCGCGAGAAGCAGAATACTTTCGGGTAACGTTGAGCGAATGGGGCTTGACAACGTCACCGTTACCAACCTCGACAGCAAATATATAGCCGAGTGGTATCCCGAGTTTTTCGACTTGGTTGTGGTTGACGCCCCCTGCTCTGGCGAGGGAATGTACCGAAAAAACGACAACGCCATAAGCGAGTGGAGCCCCGAAAACGTGAAAATGTGCGCTGCCCGCCAAAAAGAAATAACAGAAAACGCGGTTAAAAACGTAGCGCGAGGAGGATATCTGCTGTATTCCACCTGTACTTATTCAACCGAGGAGAATGAGGAAATAGTGGCGGATATTCTTGATAAAAATCCCGATTTTTCGCTTTGTCGTTGTGATGAGAGTGTGGAAAAGCACACGGCTGACGGCATAGACGTAACAGGAGGAGAACGCCCCGAGCTTGCGTTTTGCCGCAGGTTTTATCCCCACGTTTGCCGTGGAGAAGGACAGTTCGTGGCGCTGCTCAAGCGCGACGGGGATTGCGAGCGCAACGAGCCGAAATTCAAAGAGCCTTTCGCTGCTCCAAGCAAAAATGACCTGAGCGCCGCGGCGGCGTTTGTTAAGGAGACTGTCGGAGACGCTGACGCACGCTTTGTGGCTGTTGGCGGAAATATTGCGCTTCTTGGTGAAAACGCTATTCCTCTGCCGCCGTTTGGGCTTGTTTCTGCGGGCGTGACACTTGGCGAGGCGCGAAAGGGAAGAATTATTCCTCACCACCACTTTTTTACCGCGTACGGAAACAGATTTTTGTCAAAATATACCCTTTCTCCCGACTGCGAGGAGGTCCTTCGCTATATTGCGGGAGAGGAAATAAATATTCCCGCGGAGCTTAGCGGATATACCGCCTTGCTTCTTGAAGCGGGCGAAAGCGCAATTACTCTCGGCGGAGGAAAGGCTGTGGGAGGAAAACTGAAAAATTATTATCCCAAGGGCTTGAGACAGCTCAATTTGTACAGATAACGGAGGCGAGAGCTTGCAAAACAGAATAAAATTGCCGATAATCGTCGGCCCTACCGCAAGCGGAAAGTCGGCGCTTGCGCTCGCCATAGCCGAGGAGTGCGGGGGCGAGATAATTTCCTGCGACTCTATGCAGATATATAAACGAATGAATATAGGCACGGCAAAGCCCACCGAGGAAGAAATGTGCCGTGTAAAACACCATATGATAGACATAGTTGAGCCGTGGGAAAGCTTTTCCTGCGCCGATTACGCGAGGCTTGCCGAGGCGGCTGTAAACGAAGTGATTTCACGCGGAAAAATCCCCATTGTTTGCGGAGGAACGGGGCTATATCTTGATGCGCTTCTCAGGGGCGGTTTGCCCGAAATAGCCGACAGCGACGAGGAATACCGCGCGGAGTTGTGCGCTTTGCTTGAGCGAGAGGGGGCTGAGAAGCTCCATTCTATGCTTGCCGAGGTAGACCCCGAAAGCGCCGAGACGATACACGCCAACAACACCAAGCGCGTTATCCGCGCACTTGAGATATATCACACGAGCGGACGGAAAAAAAGTGAGCTGGATAAAGAAAATAACAGGCTTGACGGCAAATACGAGCCGCTTGCCGTAGGGCTTTTTTATCACGACCGCTCTGTGCTTTACGAGCGCATAAACAAGCGCGTGGATATGATGCTTGACGAGGGTTTGCTTGACGAGGTGCGCGCTCTTGAGAGCGAAGGTATTTTCGAACGTTCGAAAACAGCTTCGGGGGCAATAGGATATAAGGAACTGCTGGGATATCTCAGAGGCGAAATGAGCCTTGAAGATGCGGTGGAAAACCTCAAAATGGCAACCAGACGCTACGCAAAACGGCAGTGTACCTGGTTTTTTGCCAAGGATTACGTTCAAAAAGTTGAGATAGAACCTCCTTTTGACGAAAAAACATTTGAAAAAAGTGTAAAATTTGCAAAAAAGGTCTTTCTTTTTCAATAAAAGTATGATATAATAACTTGATTAAGTATGTAATTGTGCTTTTTTGCGTTCAGAGGTGGAAATGGATTACTCATATCTTGATAAAAATATAGGCGAGGTCCGCGCCGCTATCGAGTCGGCTTGCGCCATGGCAGAGCGCGAAAACGACGTCGTTATGCTTGCCGCAATCAAAAGCGCGGAGGTGGATGAGATTAATTATATCCACAACAACCTCGGTGTTGTCAACGTGGGCGAAAACAGAGTTCAGCAGCTTCTTTCACGCTACGATGCGCTTGACAAAGACGGGCTTAACGTTCACTTTATAGGTCATTTGCAGACCAATAAGGTGAAGTATATTATCGATAAGGTTTGTATGATTCACTCGCTTGACTCCGAAAAGCTTGCTAAAGAGATTGATTCGCAGGCTAAAAAGCACGGCTTGATAATGAATGTGCTGGTGGAGATAAACAGCGGTCGAGAGGAAAACAAGGACGGTGTAATGCCCGAGGAGGCGGCGGCACTTTGCGAGTCGCTTGAAAAATACGAAAATATCAAACTTTGCGGATTTATGACAATGGCGCCCAAGTGCGAAGATAAAAGCGAATATCTTAAATATTTTGGTGAAATTCGCGAGCTTGCGCTTGACATATGGCATAATAAGCTTGGTAAAAGCGAAAAGCCAATCCTTTCTATGGGAATGAGTGGTAGCTTTGAGCAGGCGGTTGCTTGCGGCTCTACCATGGTGCGAATAGGAAGCAGACTTTTTGTGAAATAAAACAACGAGGTTGTTATGAGGCGTTTGTATATTCTTTTCGCGGCTTTGGCGGTGGTGCTGGCGCTCGTTTCGTGCGAAGGTGCCGAAAAGCTGTCGGTAGACGACGTAGTTGCCTGCTTTGACACGGAGACCTATTACGTCAACAGTTATGACGAAACGCAAATTACCGAAATCAACGGAAAGCTTGCGCTTGAAGGAGAACTTCTTCAAGTAGTACACGTTATAAAAGAGGATACCGCTCCGCCGACGCTTGTTTGGACGTACATTTATGAGTTCTCGCTTGAGAAGGATGCGGTTGCTTTTGCGGAAAACCGCGCAGTATTTGTTAAAAGCGTTGATAACGGCAGGTGCGTAAGACTTGGCAATATCGTGGTTTACGGCAACTCTGAGGTTGTCGCTGAATTAGAAAAATAATTTATGAAAATATAAAATTACGGAGGTTTACAATGGGACTTTTTGACGGATTTAAAAAGAAGGACAACGAAGCTGACGATATCATAGATATCGGCGAAGTGGAGACGGGAATCTGGGATAACGAGCCCGACATAGTTCCTGAGGTTGAGGAAGAAGAGCCCGAAGAGGAGACAACCTTTGGCGGAATAAACGAGTCGGCTGTATCGCTTAAGATTATTACTCCCAAGAGTCTTGGCGAGGCTGAAAGAATTGCCGACTTCCTTATCGGCGGCAGCTCGGTAGTTCTCAATATTGAGGAGATTGAGCCGTCTGACGTAATCAGATTTATGGATTACCTTCAGGGAGTTCTTCACGTTATTCACGGAAACATCAAGCAGGTTTCCAAGACCACGTTTGTTGCTACTCCCAACAACGTCGGTATCGACAGCGAAAACGGCGCGGAGTAATTTTGCGGACTTCACCGACAGCTACCTCGGTAGCTGTCGAGTGTTTTGTGCGTTAAGGAGATATCATGGAGCAGATCATAGGATTTATCATAAAGTTCTTCGGCGCGCTGTTGGCGGTAATTGACATTGCTATGCTTATACGCGCGGTTACTTCATGGCTTCCCGATCTTGACGGAGCGTGGCTTGATATAGTATATCTTCTGACGGAGCCGGTGGTTGCGCCGGTAAGGGCTTTTTTTGAGAGGTTTAACCTTTTTGTGAACACACCCATAGATGTGTCGTTCTTGGTTTCGTACCTCCTTATCCTCGTGGCGCAGACTACGCTTGGAAACATTGATATTACGATGATATGATGAAATTCGGAGAAAACGGAGACGCCCTCTTTGAGGCGAGGATAATTGACCTTGCCGAAAGAGCCGAGCGTTACGAAGTCGGCTTCAGCGCCTTTTTGACACCAAAGGAACAGATAATTGCGTCAAGGATTCTCGCGCAGCGAAAGTTTGACGCGGTTAGCTTTTTCTTCGGCGGATATGGGGAAAGTGAGCGCAACAGACTGTTCTTGCTTCCCGACTATATGGCGAACGAGGACGGATACGGGATAGAAAATATTTTTGAAAATTACGGCGAAATCGTTAGCGATGCCGTCTGCGCGGTTAAAATTCTCGGTAGCGGCTACAAAAAGCTTACGCACCGCGACTATATGGGCTCTTTGCTTGGTCTTGGAGTTGAACGAAGCGTGGTTGGTGATATAGCCGTGATGGATGACTTTAACGCGGTGGTGTTTTGTGACCCGAAAATGTCGGATTTCTTTGTAAATGAGCTTAAAAAAGTGGGCAATGATACGGTTAAGACGGTAAAGTTCGATCCCCCGATAGATTTTTCCAATCCTCGGAAGTTTCAAGCTGTTACGGATACCGTGGCTTCCGCAAGATTTGATTGCGTGGTGTCCGCACTTACCGGGCTTTCGCGCGAAAAGGCGCAGGGCGCTATAAGGATAGGCGACGCAGAGCTTGATTATTTTACAGAGGAAAAAGCCGACAAAACTGTTTGTGAAGGCAGTATAATCAGCGTGAGAGGACATGGAAAATACGTTGTTCTTGGACTGTCAGAGCAAACTAAAAAAGGAAGACTTCGCCTTGTGGCGAATAAATATATATAAACAATGAAAATTTGCGCCTGAGCGCAGAGTATAAAGGAGACAGTATAACAATGGCAAAGGATTATACAAGCACATTGAATCTACCCCGTACAGAGTTTGCGATGAGAGCAAACCTTCCTCAGCGTGAGCCTGAGATGATGAAGTATTGGGATTCGATAGACCTGTACAATAAGATGGTTGCTAACAGAGAGGACAAGCCGCTGTACGTAATTCACGACGGCCCTCCCTTCTCAAACGGTGATATCCATATGGGACACGCCCTCAATAAGATTCTTAAGGATTTTATTAACAAATATAAGGCTATGGCGGGATATAAGATTTCTTATATTCCCGGTTGGGATAACCACGGAATGCCCATCGAGTCGGCTATTATCAAAAAGAATAAGCTTGACCGTAAAAAGATGTCTATTTCCGAGTTCCGCTCTGCTTGTGAAGCCTTCGCTCAGGGCTTTATAGACAAGCAGGCCGATCAGTTCAAGAGACTGGGTCTCGTTGCCGATTGGGAGCATCCCTATATCACCATGGCTCCCGAGTTTGAGGCTACCGAGGTAAAGGTTTTCGGTGAAATGTATAAGAAGGGCTATATCTATAAGGGACTTAAGCCTGTTTATTGGTGTCCCAAGGACGAGACGGCTCTTGCTGAGGCTGAAATCGAGTATAAGACAGATAAGTGTACCTCTATCTACGTTAAGTTCAGAGTGAAGGACGATAAGGGATTGCTTTCTTCTGTTTGCGATCTTGATAAGACCTATTTTATTATCTGGACAACAACTACTTGGACACTTCCCGGTAACCTTGCTATCGCCCTTAACCCTGTTGAAAACTACGTGGTGGCTAAGGCTGACAACGGCGAGTGCTATATCGTGGCAGAGGCGCTTCTTCCCAAGACAATGGCTGAGGGCGGAATTGAGAACTATGAGGTTCTTATGACCAGACCCGGCGCTGACTTTGAGTTTATGAAGGCGGCTCACCCCTTTATTGACCGCGAAAGCATTGTTGTAAATGCCGACTACGTTACTATGGATAGCGGTACAGGCTGTGTTCATACAGCTCCCGGCTTCGGTGCGGACGACTACGTTACCTGCCGCAGATATAATATTGATATAATCGTTCCGGTTGATGACAGAGGTTATCAGACCAAGGATGCGGGCAAGTTTGCGGGAATGTACTACGCAGAGTCTAACGAGGCTATTCTCGCGGATATGAAGGAGAGCGGTGCGCTCTTCGCAAGCGAGGATATTGAGCATGAGTATCCTCACTGTTGGAGATGTAAGTCTCCCATCATCTTCCGCGCAACGCCTCAGTGGTTCTGCTCGGTTGACGCGTTCAAGGACGACGCGGTTAAGGCTTGTGAGAGCGTTCAATGGCTTCCCGAATGGGGCGGAGACCGTATCAAGCAGATGGTGCGTGACCGTGCGGATTGGTGTATTTCCCGTCAGCGTCATTGGGGTCTTCCTATTCCTGTTGTTTACTGTAAAGACTGCGGAAAGCCTATTTGCAACGACGAAACTATAGAAAATATTGCTAAACTCTTTGGAGAAAAAGGCTCTAACTGCTGGTATGATCTCGAAGCTTCCGAGCTTCTCCCCGCAGGCTTCAAGTGCCCCCATTGCGGCGGCGCGGCGTTTGAAAAAGAGTCGAATACGCTTGACGGTTGGTTTGACTCAGGCTCCAGCCACTTCGTTACACTTAAGGACGAGGACAAGACCTGGCCCGCTGACCTCTACCTTGAGGGCGCTGACCAATACAGAGGTTGGTTCCAGTCCTCGCTTCTTACCGCCGTTGGCGCTAAGGGCAAGGGCGCTCCCTATAAAACCGTTCTTACCCACGGTTGGGTAGTTGACGGTGAGGGAAAGGCAATGCACAAGTCGCTCGGTAACTCGGTATATCCCTCGGATATGATAGCCAAGTATGGAGCTGACCTTGTAAGACTTTGGGTTGCGTCTAGCGATTACAGAGTTGACGTGCGCGCTTCGGATAATATCTTCAAGCAACTTTCCGAGGCTTACAGAAAGATAAGAAACACCGCCAGAATTATCATGGCTAACCTTAGTGACTTTAACCCCGATACCGATGCGGTTAAGGTTGAGGAAATGTACGAGATAGATAAGTGGATTCTCGCTAAGTTCAACGAGCTTGTAAAGGTATGCCGCAAGGCTTACGACGATTTCGAGTTCCACATCGTTTATCACGAAATCAATAATTTCTGCACCGTACAGCTTTCCAAGCTCTATATTGATATTACCAAGGATAGAGTTTATACCGCCAAGGCTGACGGCTTTGCCCGCCGCTCGGCGCAGACTGCTATGTACGAAGTGCTTAGCGGACTTACGAGAATTGTTGCTCCGCTCATCGCTTTCACGGGCGAGGAAATCTGGCAGTTTATGCCTCACGCTGCGGCTGATAATAAGGAAAGCGTATTCCTTAACGATCTTCCCGTATACAACGAGGCGTATGCCTTTGACGACATCGTGGCTAAGTGGGATAATCAGTTTGAGCTTCGTGACGACGTTATGAAGGCCCTTGAGATTGCCCGCGCCGAAAAGCTTATTGGTAAGTCGCTTGACGCAAAGCTCACGATTTATGCGGAGAACGCTGACGTTTACAATACCCTTAAGGCGTTTGAGGACGAGCTTGCTACGGTTTATATCGTGTCGGGCGTTAAGCTTGTAAACGGAAAGGCCGACGATGGCGCGTTCTGCGAAACCGAGTCGGGTATAGCTGTCCTTGTAGAGCAGGCTGACGGACACAAGTGCGACAGATGTTGGGCTTATTCCACCGAGGGTGAAGAGACCGAGGACGGAGGCTTTATCTGCTCTAAGTGTAAGGCTGTTGTAGAAGGCTGATTAGCGGTAAAAACCGCTCATAAGACAGTTTAACTGTCAATAAATGGGACTGTTTTGTTTAGTAATCGGTTGAAATCAGATATTTTATCCTGGTTTTGCCATTTGTGCAAAGCAGTCCCGATTTTTAAGAGGTTTTTATGTTGATAATTTGTTTGTTGGTAGTTTTGGGGTGCGTTGCGCTTGACCAGGCTACCAAATGGATAGTTATTCTTAATATGGAAATTGGGGAGTCGATTCCTTTTATCAAGGGTATCTTTCACTTTACCTATATAAGAAATCCCGGAGCGGCTTTCGGAAGCCTTAGTAACAGCAGATGGATATTTATCGTTCTTTCTACGGTTATGATAGCGGGGATGATATTTTATCTTGTTAAGTACCGCCCAAAAGCAAAGTTGTTCTATATTCCCGCGTCTATGATAATAGGCGGAGGTATAGGAAATATGATAGACAGACT
Source organism: Eubacteriales bacterium (assembly GCA_045612185.1). Lineage (GTDB taxonomy): Bacteria > Bacillota > Clostridia > Oscillospirales > CAG-272 > RGIG8775. The sequence continues at coordinate 23,443 of JAZKYO010000096.1, read as the reverse complement.
CTTTTACGGTGATAGCTTTGGCAACGGTACGGTAGTTGACTTTTTGGATTTTTGTGCTTTTCCTAGGCTGTGGTCTTGGATATTTAACGTGGCTGATGCTTTTGTTTGCGTTGGCGCGGCAATCCTTTTTGTTTACTTGCTTATAGACATTGTAAATGAAGAAAAGAACAAGTCGAAAAGCAAGAAACAAACAGAAGAATAATATGGAAGAAAGTGTTGTACTTGACATTTTGCCCGAGGACGTGGGAAAACGTATTGACGCCTACGTGGCAGAACACAGTGAGCTTACTCGCTCGGCTGTGGCAAAACTGTTGGAAAGCGGGGACGTAACCGTTTCGGGCAAAAAAGTCGCAAAAAACTATAAGCTTCGCACGGGCGACGAGGTGGAGATAGAAATGCCCGAGCCTGTCTCGGATAAAGCCGAGCCTGAGGATATTCCTCTTGACGTGGTGTATGAGGATAGCGACATAATAGTTGTTAATAAACCGAGCGGAATGGTAGTGCACCCCGCTGCGGGAAATCCGAGCGGAACGCTGGTAAATGCCTTGTTGTATCATTGCAAGGGCAGTCTTTCGGGAATCGGTGGCGTAGCGCGCCCGGGGATTGTTCACAGAATTGATAAGGATACCAGCGGACTTTTAGTGGTCGCTAAAAACGACGACGCTCATAATTTTCTGTCGGAGCAGTTAAAGACCCATGCGGTCAGCCGAGTTTATTACGCAATCGTAATCGGTCGCTTTTCCGAAGAGTCGGGAACGGTTGACGCTCCTATAGGGCGCCATCCCACGGACCGCAAAAAAATGGCGGTGCTTAAAGAAGGGCAGGGAACCTCGAGGAATGCGGTAACGCATTATACAACACTTGCGGTGTACAAGGGCTTTTCTTTGGTGCGTTGCGAGCTTGAAACAGGCAGAACTCACCAAATAAGAGTTCATATGGCGTACAAGGGACACCCACTTATGGGAGATACCGTTTACGGTGGCGGAAAAACAGCGTTCGAGGCTGCCAACAAAGGTCTTATTTCGGGTCAGTGCCTGCATGCCAAGGAGCTGAGGCTGACACACCCGAGAACGGGAGAGGCTATGCGCTTTGAGTGCGAGCTTCCCGAAAATATGAAAAATTTAATTGAAAAGCTTGAAAAAACATTAGGTTAATAAAATGGGAAAATTTGATAACGTAGCAATTCTTACAGACCTCGACAAAACTTTTCTTGCAGACGGCTCTAAAATGGTGCAAAGAAACGTTGAGGCGATCGAATATTTTAAGAGCGAGGGCGGAATATTTACAATTTCTACCGGAAGAATGCACCATAATCTGGAGAACACGGTTGTCGGTGTGGAAAAGCTGCTTAACGCACCCGCGCTTATGTGTAACGGAACCTATTTTTACGATTTTGCAAAGCGTGAAGTGTCTTGTGAAACTTTTATAGACCCTGAGCTTGTAATTAAAACCGTTCAATTTGTACATAATTTAGATATGGTGAGAATTATACGCGGAAGCGCGAGAAACGGATACGTGCTTGAAGATCCCAACGGAAAAGCGGCAATGTCTTTGCGCAACCACGGTATAAACGCGGTTGTCTGTATTCCATATGAGAAGTGGGATACACAAGATTTTTATAAATTGGCGTTCATTGACGAGGCGCAGACACTTATAGAGCTTGAGGAGTTGCTGAAAAAAGAGTTTGCGGGTAGATACGAATATAACCGATCAAGCCCGACTCAGATTGAATTGCAGATGGTTGGAGTCAACAAAGCAAGGCTTATCAAGCCCTTTAAGGAGAATTACGCCAAGCAGGGCAGAAGCTTGACGGTTTACGCTTGCGGAGATAACGAAAACGATATAGAAATGCTCCGCGCGGCTGACGTGGCTGTGTGTCCGTCAAACGCCATAGACTGCGTAAAGGCTATCTGCGACAAGTGCCTTTGCTCAAATAACGAGGGCGTTATAGCCGATCTTATTGAGAACTTGTAAAAATATTTTTTGGTTTTTGTGACCTTTTGTCATTTTGATACGTGTTATGGGTGTAAGATGTGCGTGAAGCTCAGTTCTGAAAGCCCATAAATCTTTCGGAAAGGAGCGGACAGATGTACAATCTATCATTTCTCGGTTTTAAGAAAAATGAACCGACGGATTTTGAAACTCTATATAGTAGGTACGGAGAAATGCTGTTCCGCCTTTGCTTTTCGATGTTAAGGAGCAGAGATGACGCGGAGGATGCGGTACAGGACGTGTTTGTAAAGTATTTCACATCTCCGAAATCCTTTAACGATGCCGAGCATGAGAAGGCGTGGTTTATTAAAGTAACCTCCAATCACTGTAAGGACGTTATGAGAAAACGCGCCGTGAGAAGCGCGGTGGGGCTTGACGAAATAAGTGAGCTTGAGGATTACGGAATTGAAAAGGACGGCGGCGAAGTTCTTAATTCAATCTTCGCTTTGCCGGAGAAATACAGGGCGGTGTTTGTGCTGCATTATCTTGAAGAGATGAGCGTTGCTGACGTGGCAAACAGTCTTGGACTAACGCAGTCAGCGGTGAAAATGCGTCTCTCGCGCGGCAGGGAGCTGCTAAAGGAAAAGATTTCTCTTGATTCATAGGTGGTAGAATTCCGAAATGAGTTTCAGAATCTAATTTTCGGAAAGGAGAAGGTGCTGTGATGGACAAAAGGTTTGTCGATGACTACAAAAAAATAAAGCCGACAGAAAGCCTTAAAGCCCGCATAATGTGCGAAATAGCAATGGCGGAGACCGAAAGCGAAAAGCTGCCCTTTTATAAGAGAATGAAGCCTCTTATGTCGGGCGCGCTTGCTTGCGTCCTGCTTATTGCCTGCCTGGCGGTTTTTCCGCTTGAGATGTTGGGTAGCGGTGACGTGTCGGTGGCTTATACACAGTCGGGTGAGACGGTTGCTCCCGTTTCGGTAAACAGAGCGTATACCATTTCCGCAATGGATAATGAAGTTTATGAATACGACAGACTGCCAAACGGTCTTTACGGAGCCGAGTTCACCTTTGACTTTGAGGGGAAAACCGAAATTGAGACAGAGTTCGGAAGCGTTTACAAAAAGAACGCCGACGGAACTTACGAACAAATCGCCTCAAAATCGAGATTTGAAGGAAATGTTACTCTTTTCTGGGCAATGCCGGAGACCCAAACGGATGACGAAAGCGTCATGACAATTAAAAACCGCTCGGGAAAATGGACACTCGCCCTTGAACGCTACGTCGACGCATACAAAGCCAATCTCATACAGGCGGAGTAATTCACCGCTGTTTGAATGAAACGGCGCGGATGCCGTAAAATTGGCATCTGCACCGTTTTTGTATGCAAAATTACACAAAAATTCCCAAGGAGGTAAAAATGCTTTTTTCAAGTGTACCGTTTTTGTATTACTTTTTGCCACTTGTAATACTGATTTACTTTGCTGTACCGTTTAAGTTCAAGAATCTCGTGCTTTTGCTTGCGAGCCTGTTCTTCTACTTTTACGGCGAGCCGATATACGTGGTGCTTATGGTGCTTTCTACGCTGTCGGCGTATATTCACGGTTTGCTTATAGGCAAATTCAAGGGAACAAAGTGGGCTAAGGTCTTTATGATATCTTCGGTAGTCATAGGGCTGTCGGCTCTTTTGTTCTTCAAATATACCGATTTCTTTATCGGAATCGTAAACGGCGTTTCGGGCGCGGGCATAAAGCTGCTTGAAATAGCTCTTCCTATCGGTATCAGCTTCTTTACATTCCAGACTATAAGCTATACCATAGACGTTTATCGAGGCGACGCTCAGGTGCAGAAGAATTTTATTCACCTTGCAACATACGTGGCGCTTTTTCCACAGCTTATTGCGGGCCCTATCGTAAGATATACGACCGTTGAGGAGGACCTCAGTACGAGAAAGCACAGCCTTGCGCAGTTCTCTGACGGAGCGTTCAGATTCGTAGTGGGTCTTGCCAAAAAGGTGCTTATTGCCGACTCACTCGGCACGCTTTGCAACTCGGGGCAGATATTCAGACTTGCAGACGAAAAGTCAACGCTGTTCTATTGGCTTTACGCTATCGCGTACTGTTTGCAGATATACTACGACTTCTCGGGCTACAGCGATATGGCTATCGGCCTTGGTAAGATGTTTGGATTCAGATTCCTTGAGAACTTCAACTATCCCTTTATTTCAAAGAGTGTTTCGGAATTCTGGCGCAGATGGCATATGTCACTTGGCTCGTGGTTCAGAGATTACGTATATATTCCGCTTGGCGGAAACCGCGTTTCCAAGCTCAAGTGGTTTGGCAACGTGCTTGTGGTTTGGTTCTTGACAGGCTTCTGGCACGGTGCGGACTGGACGTTTATTATCTGGGGACTCTACTTCGCGCTGTTCTTGCTTCTTGAAAAGCTCTTTCTTTCCAAGTGGCTTGAAAAAGCTCCCGCTTTCGTTTCGCATATTTACGTGTTCTTCGTTATGATAATAAGCTTTGTTATCTTTAACGGACACGGCGTTTCGGGAGCTATATCCGACCTTGGCGGTATGTTTGGAGCGCTTGATATCCCGTTCGTGAACACAACCACTTTGTATTACCTCAGAAGCTATGCTCCGCTTATAATAGTGGCGGCTATCGGTTCCACGCCTGTGGTTAAGAATCTTGCGGTTAAATTCCGCGAGAGTAAGAGGTTTGGCAAGCTTGCCAACATTCTTGAGCCCGTGGTTATGGTGGGACTTCTTACCGTAGTTACGGCTTATTTGGTGGATAGCTCCGCAAGCTTCTTCCTTTATTTCAGATTCTAAGGAGGCAGAAATATGAAAACTAACGTAAAACATATCGTGACCTCCGTGTTATTTCTTATTATTATTTTCGGTGTCGCGCTGGCTACCTTGCTGACGCCCGATAAGGCTATGTCAACAACCGAGCGCCGCCCGCTTGATCAGTTTCCGGAGTATAAGGCAACAGATAAAGGATTTAACAGTGACGTAAAGACATATATTTCGGACTTTGAGGACTACACGCTCGATCAGTTTCCCTTGCGCGATACCATGCGCGAGATAAAGGCTTTCGTTGAGCTTAATATCTTCAACAAAAAGGACAATAACGACCTTTACGTCGTTGACGGATATATCAGCGAGATGAAGCCCGCCATAAACGAGGAGTCGGTTGAAAATGCCACCAAAGTATGGAACAATATCTACGCCAAATACCTCAAGGATAAGGCGAATAAGGTTGTTTTGTCGGTCATTCCCGATAAGAACTACTTTATGGCTGAGGATAACGGCTATCTTGCTTACGATTATGAAAAAATGATCGAAATGATAAAGGCGGCTTGCTCCGACTTTGAGTATGCCGATATTTTCGATGAGTTGTCGATTGAGGATTTCTACAAAACCGATACCCACTGGAGACAGGAGCAGATAGTGGACGTAGCTGAAAAGCTTGCTGAGGTGCTTGGTGTGGGTGACGGGTATGAGTGGAATTTCAAGATCAACGAGCTTGATTTGCCCTTCTTTGGCGTGTATGCGGGTCAGCTTGGACTTGGCGTCGAGAGCGAGACTATAAAGTATCTCACAAGTGACGTGCTTGATAATTGCAAGCTCTTTGATTATGAGATGAACAAGTTCGTGGATATTTACGACAAGGCTAAAGCAGGCGGACTTGATCCGTACGATTTCTTCCTTTCGGGCGCAAAAAAGGGAATTATGAGAATCGATAATCCCACGCAGAATAACGGAAAAACACTTGTTATTTTCCGTGACTCCTTCGGTTCAAGCTTTGCTCCCCTTATGGTTGAGGGATACAGCACAATTTACGTGGTGGATATCCGTGTAACCATGGCGGGTATGATAAACAATATCGTTGGCGGCTTTGAGGGCAAGGACGTGCTTTTCCTTGCAAGCTCTATGGTCGTTAATGACAGCTCGGAGTTTATGAAAAACTAAGATAAAAAGGAGGCTGACGCCTCCTTTTTTGCTTTTTCTATTGACAATGTTTGCGCGATGTGTTAGAATTACACTGACAATACGATTTCGGAGGAATCAATTATGAAGCTTATTATTTGCGGAGATATGTCCATAACCGACGGCTCTTACAAGGCATTTGATGAAATAGACCCCAAAACGGCGTTTAACGACGTCCTTGACGTGTTTAAAACCGGAGACAGAGTAATTGTAAACTTAGAGTGCGCCCTTACCGAAAGCGAAAGCAAAATAAAGAAGTACGGTCCCAACCTCAAGGGTCCCAAGAACTCGGCAGACACCCTCAAGGCGGCGGGAGTTACCGACTGCGCCCTCAGCAATAACCACATTTATGACTACGGCAGAGAGGGACTTAAGGATACCGTCGAGCAACTCGACCGTGTCGGTCTTAAATATACCGGAATTGGTAAGAATTACGAGGATTCAAGAAAGAACCATACCATAGTTATCGACGGAATTACGGTTACCGTGGTCAACGTGTGCGAGCATGAGTATACTTATGCTACCGATATTCGTGAGGGCGCGAGACCCTTCGACGAGTTCGAGACTATGGACGATATCAGAAGGGCTAAGGCAAGCGCCGACCACGTTATCGTTATATATCACGGCGGTAAGGAGTATTGCAGATATCCCTCACCGAGACTTTATAAGGCGTGCCACGAAATGGTAAGATGCGGCGCAGACGTCGTTCTTTGTCAGCACAGCCATATTATTGGCGCTTACGAAAGGTTTGAGGGCGCTCATATTATGTACGGACAGGGTAACTTCCACTTCGTAAAATATATGGATAAGGACTTCTGGCAGGAAGGTCTTATTGCCTCTCTTGATATTACGAAAGAGGGAATTGATATTGAATTTACGCCCGTAAAGGCTAAGGATGACGGTATCAGACTTGCAAACGCCGAGGAAAAGGCGCAGATCATGGGCGACCTTTGGGCAAGAAGCGAGTCGCTTCGTGACGGCACCTGGATCAACGGCTGGCGCGAGTACGTTGCTACCGTTGAAAAGCAGTACAAGAAAAAGATTTCGGGCTATCCCGAGGACGCAAACGACACCGAATTCCAGAACTTTGCTCACTACCTCGATTGCGAGGCTCACACCGATATCTGGCGTGAGATATTTAAAACCTGGAATCATACCAATGAGCTGGAGTAAATATGGGAATCCTTGAAATAATCGAAGACTTTAAAAAAGACTGCGCTTGCGGGAAAAAACACGAAACAGCCGTAAAGGACGTTCGCATAGGTTCGGGGCTTGTTCACAGCGTCGGTAAAATACTCAGGGAAAACGGGTTCTCAAACACGCTTCTTGTGGTAGCCGACAAAAACACCATAAAGGCGTCCGAGGGAATAATCGAAAGCCTTGAGGGCTTCGAGCTTGAATTCAAAATTTACGACGACCTCCGCGTTGCCACGATGGACGACGTAAATTCGGTTGAAAAATTGATAGAGGGACGCGATATTTCGGTGCTTTCCGTCGGCTCGGGGTCGCTTAACGACACCTGCCGCCTTGCAAGCGCAAGACAGAACAAAAAGCTCTGCATTTTCGCTACAGCCCCCTCAATGGACGGCTTCGCTTCCTACAGCGCGCCTATTGTGGACGGCGGATTTAAGGCTTCTTATCCCGCGAAAAGCCCCGAGGTAATTATAGGCGATACAAAAATTCTCGCAAACGCCCCCACCGCGCTTAAATCGGCGGGCTTTGGCGATATGATCGCCAAATACGTTGGACTTGTGGATTGGCAGATCTCGGCGATGCTTACGGGCGAGTTCTATTGTGAAAAAATCGCCTCGCTTACAAGAAACGCCGTTGACGAGCTTATGGAAATGGCGGACAAGGTCACAGTAAACGACGAGCGTACCGCGGGTAAGATATTCGAATCTCTTTTGAAAACGGGTATCGGAATGAGCTTTGCGCAAAATTCCCGCCCCGCCAGCGGGTGTGAGCACGTTGTGGCGCACCTTATAGAGTGCGTGGAGCTTCGCGACGGAATAATTCCAAATTTTCACGGCGAGGACGTGGGCGTTTGTACCCTCGAAATGCTTAAATATTATAACGAACTCGCGAAGCATGACATAAACGCCAAAAGAGAGGCTGTTGACTGGGCAGACGTTTACGCCTTTTACGGCAATATGGCTGATGACGTGCGCAGGCTCAACGAGCCCGAAAACGTTATCGACGACGTGGACGAAAAGGAGCTTGAAGCCCGCTGGAGAGAGATAAAGAAGATAATTCAAAGCGTTCCCGACTACGAGACCTGCAAAGCCGCAATGATAAGGGCGGGCTGTAAAATCACCGTGGAGGATATCGGAAAGAGTCAATCGCTCTTTGACGACTGCGTAAAATATTCCCCGTATATGAGAAAACGCCTTACGCTTCTCAGAATGAAGGATATGATTGAGGTAGGGTTACAGTAGGTATCCGAACACGTTTATAAAAGGCATGTTTTGCACAATCCATCGTCAAAAAGCCTCGGAATATCCCTATATTCTTTCGACTTTTTTCCTTGACTTGCACAAAATCTGCTCTTTTATAAATTCTTCTAACTGTCACGCAGTTAATTTTGTGTGATTTTTGTGTTTGTCATGCGAAGCAAGGTATGACCTTGCAAGTAGGACAGGCGCAAAAAGCGCCAAAAGGAACAAGCGACAGCGAGTTCGTATATCTACTGTCACCCTAATTTGAAAACAAAAGGCTGAGCAATGCTCAGCCTTTATCTTTGTTATGCAATCGGTTCGCCGTTGTAATATATCTCCCCGACCTTCATGTTTTTTTCTTCCAAAAGCTCGGTAACGGTTACAAATTCGTAGCCCTCCGCCGCAAGCCTGTCAAGAATTATGCAGGTTGCCTCGTAGGTGTTAAGGTATATTTCGTGCATAAGGATTATGTCGCCGTCCTCTATTACCGAAAGCACGTTGTCAACTATAGTGTCGATGTTGCTTTGCGCCGTGACGTCGTCTGCTCTGCCTTTGTATCTCCAATCCTCGCTGTCAAGGTTCCAATGGATTATCGGATACCCCGAGGCTTCAGCTCTGTACTCGGTTATCGATCCGTACGGGGGGCGGAAAAGGGTAACGGTCTTGCCCGAATATTTTTCGATTGCCGCCTTGGTGTCTGCCAGCTCCGACTCAAATATCTCATAGTCGCAGGTCGAGAAATTGTAGTCGTGAGTGTAGGCGTGAATCCCTATTTCGCAGCCATGCTCGGAGGCGTATTTTATTGCCTCTCCAGTGGTTTTGTTTATTCGGTTTCCGACAAGGAAAAAGGTTGCCGCGCCGCCGTATTCCGAAAATTTATCAACGAGCTTATACGTAAGCCTTTGCGCGGTCGAGTTGTCGAAGGCGGGACCGTCGTCGTAGGTGAACGCCACTCGCTTTTTGGGGAGCGGAGGCTCGGTTTCGGGCGGTTCTGTGGGTTCTGCGGTCTCGGTAGTTTCAGGCGTTTCGGTCGCTTCTGTGTCTCCCATTACGGGAGCGGACGGCTGAGTGCAGGAGACGAGTGAGAAGGCAAGCAGAGCCGCAAGCAGTAAACAGATATGTATTTTCGTAAATTTCATAAGTAGTTCACCTTTCAATTAGTTAGGGGTTCTGATATCTACTGTAACCCTAGGGTGACAGTAGGTATCCGAACCCGTTTATAAAAGGCATATTTAGCGCAATACTTCGTCAAAAAGTCTCGGAATATCCGCATATCCCTTCGACCTTTTTCCTTGTCTTGCACCAAATCTGCTCTTTTATAAATTCTACGAACTGTCACGCAGTTATTTTTGTGTGATTTTTGTGTTTGATAAGCGAAGCAAGGTAATACCTTGCGAGTGTATCAGGCGCAAAAAGCGCCGAAAAGAGCAAGTGACAGCGGGTTCTGATATCTACTGTCACCCTACTCTTAATTATACCATAAAGCGCAAAATAAGTCAATTATCCGTGATTAAAATTTACAAAATATGTTGCAAAAAAAAAGATTTTATGGTACAATAATAAAAACAGTAATCGGAGGTCAGGTATGATAAAGATAGAAAGAACGTCTGTAATGAATTTGGATAACGCCATCAGAGGCGCACGAAATCCCATGAACAGCTGGGCGAAAAGTGACAGTTATTATGATGATGACGGCAATTATGTCTATGGACCTGCCGATTTGGAGTTTGGCGGAAGACTCTGCCGCGCGGGGGGCGACCACCGGAAATTTATCCGTCAGATTTTCGTAAGCGTGGATATTACCGCACCGCTGTATTGGTGGAAGGAATTTGACACCTATAAGGTCGGAACTGTGGCTAACTCTACCTCAACCATGCACAAAATACACTCCAAGCCCTTTGAACGTGACGATTTCAGCCACGACAGACTTGACGAAGGCGGACTGAAGCTGCTTGACGGCATTATAGAGTATCTTGAGGCGGAACGCGAAAAATTCAATGCCGACAAAACCGACCGTCAAAGCTGGCATAATATGATTCAGATTCTTCCGTCAAGCTATAACCAGATGAGAACGGTAACTATGAACTATGAGAATCTTATCAATATGTATTACGCTCGCAAGAGTCACAAACTTGCCGAGTGGCATACTTATTGTGATTGGATTGAGTCCTTGCCTTACGCTAAAGAGTTTATTCTTATCAGAGATTAATTGTCATAATATACAAAAAAACAAAAAAAACATCGAAAAAAATAGCGCATTTGCTGATTGTTTTGGCGAAGCGTTATTTTTTTATCAAATCTCTTGACCTTTTTTTCTTTTTGTTATATAATAAGATAATCGTTTTTTACGATGATTCATTATTAGGAGGTTCATTATTATGAACAGAGTTTTTAACTTTTCGGCAGGCCCGTCCATGCTTCCTTTACCGGTACTCGAAAAAGCAGCATCCGAACTGGTTTGCTACGGAGAATCCGGAATGTCAGTGATGGAGATGTCTCACCGATCTCCGGATTATGAAGCAATCATCAAGAAGGCAGAGGCTGACCTTCGCAAAATCATGGAGATTCCCGATAACTACAAGGTTCTCTTCATGCAGGGCGGCGCGTCCACACAGTTCGCGGCAGTTCCGCTTAACCTTATCAAAAAGACCGGCAAGGCTGACTATATCGTTTCGGGTCAGTTCTCCGGCAAGGCTTTCAAAGAAGCCCAGAAGTACGGTGACGTTGTTTGCGTAGCTACAACAAAGGACGATAACTTTGACCACGTTCCCGTAGTTACAAAGGATATGATCCGTCCCGACGCATCCTACGTACATATGTGCTTCAACAATACCATCTACGGCACAAAGTTTGATTACATTCCCGACACGGGTGATATCCCGCTTGTAGCGGATATGTCCTCTTGCATCATTTCCGAGCCCGTTGACGTTTCCAAGTTCGGCGTTATCTATGCAGGTGCGCAGAAGAACATGGCTCCCGCAGGCGTAACTCTCGTTATCGTTCGCGAGGACCTTCTTGGTAACGTGATTGACTACACACCCGATATGCTCAACTGGCAGCTTATGGCTGATAACGATTCTATGTATAACACTCCTCCTTGCTACGCTATCTACGTTGCAGGTCTTGTTTACGAGTGGATCGAGTCTATCGGCGGTCTTGAAAAGATGAAAGAGATGAACGAGAGAAAGGCTAAGCTTCTCTACGATTATCTCGACGGTCAGGACTACTACTTTGCTCCCGTTAAGAAGAATAGCCGTTCCATGATGAACGTTACCTTCGTAACAGGCGACGCTGGTCTTGACAAGAAGTTTGCAAGCGAGGCTGCTAAGGCAGGTCTTAAGAACCTTAAGGGTCACCGCTCTGTCGGCGGTATGAGAGCTTCTATTTACAACGCTATGCCCTACGAAGGCGTTGAAAAGCTCGTTGAGTTTATGAAAGAGTTCGCAAAGAACAATCCCAAGAAATAATTGAAAGAGGCAAAATATGAATATTCAACTTCTCAATAAAATTGCGGCGGTTGGTACTGACAAGCTCGATAAGAGCCTTTACACAGTCGGCGCTGACGTGCAGAACCCCGACGCTATAATGGTTCGTTCGGCAGCTATGCACGATATGGAGTTCGGTAAGGAACTTAAGGCTATCGCCCGTGCAGGCGCAGGCGTAAACAACATTCCCGTTGACAGATGCGCAAAGGAAGGTATCGTTGTTTTTAACACTCCCGGTGCAAACGCTAACGGTGTTAAGGAACTCGCTATCTGCGCTCTTCTTCTCGCTTCTCGTGACGTTGTCGGCGGTGTTAAGTGGGCAGAGTCGCTTCAGGGTACCGAGGGCGTCGCAAAGGCGGTTGAGGCAGGTAAGTCTCAGTTCGCGGGTTGCGAGCTTAAAGGCAAGACCCTTGGCGTTATCGGTCTTGGCGCGATAGGCGGTATGGTCGCAAACGTTGCCACCTACCTTGATATGGATGTTGTAGGTTGCGACCCTTATATCAGCATTGAAGCGGCTTGGCACCTTGACAGCCAGATAACACATGCTGCCGCTTACGAGGATATATACAAGACAGCGGATTATATTACTCTTCACGTTCCCGCAACCCCCACAACAAAGAATATGATTAACGCAGAGTCCATCGCTATGATGAAGGACGGCGTAAAGATTATCAATCTTTCTCGCGCTGACCTTGTTGACGCCGGTGCTATCAAGGCCGCTCTTGAAAGCGGAAAGATCTCTGCTTACGTAACCGACTTCCCCACAGAGGACATTCTTGGCGTAAAGGGCGTGGTTGCTATTCCTCACCTTGGCGCTTCCACAGAGGAGTCGGAAGATAACTGCGCTGTTATGGCTGCTGTCGAGCTTGATAACTACCTCAGATACGGTAACATTAAGAACAGTGTAAACTTCCCCAATGTTGAAATGCCCATGAGTACAGGAGTACGCGTTTGTGTTCTTCACGCAAACGTTCCCTCAATAATTTCTCAGGTTACAACCATTCTTTCCGAGGGCGGAGTTAATATTGAGAACTTTACTAACAAGTCCAAGGGTGATAACGCTTATAGCGTTCTGGATATCACCGGTGACGTAAGCGACGCAGTAGCCGCAAAGATTGAGGAAATTGCTGACGTTTACAAGGTAAGAGTTATTAAGTAATTTATTGCATAAACTGAAATCGTGCAGGGGCTCCCTGCACGATTTTTGACTAAGGGAGTAAAACTATGTTTGTTACACACAGAGCCGCCAATTCGGTGGAATATCTGACTTCAAATATACTTCGTTCGCGTCATGCTTTTGCAACGAGGATTGGCGGTGTTAGCACTAATTCCCATACAAGTTCATTAAATCTCGCGTTCAACAGAGGCGACGAGCGCAATATAGTTCTTGATAACCTGTCTCTCTTTGCTGAGGCAGTAGGAATTGATCCCCAAAGTGTAATAAGTCTTCCTCAAATTCATTCGGCAACTGTTCTTGACGTGGATAATACAATGTGCGGACTTGGATATTATCGCGAAAGTGATATATCGGCAGACGGATACGTAACAAGTGATAGCGGAATTGTGCTTGGGGTTAAAAGTGCTGATTGTGTTCCGATTCTTCTTGAAGCATATAATGAAAAAGAGGAAATAATTGCTGTTTCTGCTATACACGCAGGCTGGCGCGGAACAGCAGCGGGAATAGCTGCCGAGGGGGTAAGAAAGCTTGTTAATAAGGGAGCGGACCCCAAAAGAATACGCGCCGCCATCGGTCCATCCATAGACTATTGTTGCTTTGAGGTTGGCGAGGATTTCGTCGCTACGGTTACTGAAGCGACGGACGGAAAATGGAAAGTGTTTTCTCGGGACGGCAAGCTTTATGCTGACGTAAAGGCGCAAAACAGAGCGCAGCTTTTGTCACAAGGCTTGCTTGATGTGAATATTGACCTTTGCGACGAATGTACCTGCTGTATGCCCGATAAATACTATTCCCATAGACGCTCAAAGGGCTTGCGCGGCACAATGCTGTCAGTTATAACAATGTAGATTTTATCTTGAATTCTATATTTTGCGAGCTATTGACAACAGCGAAAAACTGTGGTATAATACTTTTGAAGTAAAGGGGCGAATTTTATGTTTGATATTACAGATTTGCATAACCACTCGCTGTATGGACTTGACGACGGAGCTGACAGTCGCGACACCATGTACCGTATGATAGACGCTTCATACTCCGACGGTGTCAGGCATATTTGCTTTACACCGCACTATTTGAATATTGGCAAAAAAGATTGCACGGCTGAAGAAATTAAAAAGTCTTTTTCCGAAGCAGAGAGTTATTGCACAGAAAAGTATCCCGATATGCGCCTTGATTTTGGCAGCGAAATGCTTTATCATTTTGACTGTGATGAAACGCTGGCGCAAAATAAAGCCCTTACAATTGCGGGTTCAAGATACGTCCTCGTGGATTTTTTGGCAACGCCCGACGCGCGAGGTGTCATTATGGGTGTGGAACGCTTGCTTAATCTTGGCTACATTCCGATTGTGGCTCATGTGGAGCGATATCCTTGCCTGTACGGGAAGCTTGACAGCGTACACCGTATTTCAGATGCCGGAGCTGTAATTCAGGTAAACGCGGGCTCGCTTTTTGACGGGCTGTTTTCAAAAGCGAGAAAGCAGTGTCTTAAGTTGCTTTCCGAAGGGGTGGTAGATGTGGTTGCGTCGGACGCCCATAATCTTTCATCACGTTCGCCGACACTTGGAGCCGCGGCGAAATATGTCGTTTCAAAATTCGGCTACGATTATGCCGAAACTATTTTTAGTATTGTTCCGGAAAAAATAATTTCAAACCAAAGACTTTGACTTGTTAAAAAGCCGTTTTGGTAAACTGAGAAGTTAGGAGAAGAAAATGAACAACAACGAAAAAACGGTCAGCTTTGCTGATCTGTTTCAGATCTTTCTGAAACGTTTGTGGATAATCCTGCTTGCTGCCGTGCTGGTGGCCGTTTCAACCTACATGGTGCTTGTTACTACATATACCGAGGAATATACCTCCAAATCCACGCTGTTTGTAATGCACCCGGAAAAAGGACTTTCGGCAAGCTCCAGCACTCATTATTATGAGGCAACCATCAACACCGTGTCTGACTGCGCCGAGCTTATGACCAGCCGTTCCGTTCTTTATGATGTTATAGACCAGCTCGGTCTTGATGCGCACGGTATTACCTATTCGCGCTTGAAGAGCATGATAAGAATATCAAACGTGCCCAACTCTCACGTTATCGAGGTGTCTGTTACTTGCTTTGATCCCGAGTTGGCTAAGGAGATAGTTGATGCGCTTTGTACGACCGGTGCGACTCAGATTGAGAATTACATAGAATTTGCGACCGCAAAGGTTATTGACGTGGGTACTCTCAACAGATATCCTTCTAACTCTGTAAATCCCGCGCTTTCACTCCTTGCGGGAGTGGCGGCGGCTATACTTGTTTTCGCTTTCTTTGTTTTGTTGACTATATTTGATGATAAAATCAATAGCGAAGTCGATATCGAGGAGCGACTTGGGCTCAGTGTGCTTGGCACAATTCCTTATTTTGACCATAAGACGGCGGGCAAGGGCTCGCAAAACGGGGGAGTAGATTATGAAGCAGACATACTTAAACCTTAACGCGGAAAAAACGCACTATACGTCGGAGGCGTTTAAATCCATCCGCGCCAACGTTCAATTCTGCGGCCCCGACGTGCGTGCAATAGTAATAACCAGCTGTCTTCCCGATGACGGAAAGTCTACCACCTCTCTGGGTATAGCCCTCGCGCTTGCGGCGGCGGGCAAAAAGACTTTGCTTGTAGATTCCGACTTGAGAAAATCCGACATGGTGCGAAAGTATTCCGATGTTACCGACGTTGTGGGATTCAGCGAGCTTATCAGCGGTCAGGCTGGGCTTGAGGATGTGCTGTACAAAACGCAGGACGAGAATCTGGACGTTATTTTTTCGGGGCAGTATCCCGCAAATCCCGCGGAGCTGTTAAGTTCTTCGGCACTTAAAATCTTTATAGAGGAACGCAAAACCGAGTACGACTATATTATAGTAGATACACCTCCCCTTGGAATAGTAGTTGATGCCGCTGTTATAGCCAGCGTGTGCGACAGCGCGATTCTCGTTGTGCCCGAGGGAAAGGTCAAGACAGAAATGGCGCTTGGCGTAAAGAGCCAGCTTGAAAAAAGCGGAGCGCACATTATAGGCGTAGTATTTAACAATACCAAAAAAAAGGGAATGCTCGATATTAAGGGCGGATATTCCAAAAAGTATTACGGAAAGTACGTTAACGATTACAGAGCAAAATAGGTAAAAGAAAGAACCGCTTGGCGGTTCTTTCTTAACATTGGAGGGAAAATGGAAGAGAAAATATATGACGTTACCCCCTATCTCGCTATTAACTTGGAAGAACGGAGTGTCAGATATCTTGGATATATTTTGCCGCTGACGGCCACAGAGTTTGAAATTTTAAGAGTAATTGCCCTGGCTGAGAATGGGATCGACAAGCAGACGGTTGCGGAACTTGTTGCCAAAAGGGTTAAAATGTCGGCGCGGTCACTTAGTGTGCATATTTGTTCTGTAAACAAGAAAGCGCGCGGCATCGGTGGCAGAAATCTTGTAAAAATGTGTCGTTCAAAAGGATATTTTGTGGAAAAATGACTGCAAAAATTTTCTTTTTATTATAAAAATACGGAAAATTTTGTTAAATATTTGAAAAATGGGCAATTCTATTAATAAAAATATTGACAAAAAGGACATGTTTGTGGTATAATGTACGCAGTAAATCTTGCTGACGCAAGCTTTAGGGCTTCGCCCCTCGCGCGTTACACGCGCCTGCGTTATTGACGGCTTCGCAAAAATGCCACTGCAAGCAAGCATTTTTGCTTCATGGTATAATATACGCAGTAAATCTTGCTGACGCAAGCTCAATTTAGTATTTGATTAAACATGAACCGAGGTTTATGTTTGTGGCTATCTGAAATGATTAACACAGAAAGGACTGGTTAAAATGGAAATTGCAATAATCGCGACGGACACAAAGAAAGAACTTATGACACAGTTTTGTATCGCTTACTGCGGTATCCTGAGTAAACACAATCTGTGCGCTACAAGCATTACCGCAAAGTATATATCTGAGGCTACGGGACTTGAGATAGAGCGACTTCTCACGGGTGAGCACGGCGGAGAGGAACAGATAATTTCCAGACTTGCCTACAATGAGATTGACGTACTGCTTAACTTCAGAGATACGAGACCCGACACCGAATACAGTGATACCGAGCATGAGCTTATGAGAATGTGCGACCTTTACAATATTCCCGTCGCGACCAACATTGCGACTGCCGAGGTTATCATTACCGCTCTTGACAGAGGCGACCTTTCCTGGCGTGAGATATTCAATCCTCGTTCGGAGTACAATCAGAAAAAGAAACAAAATATTTGAAAAGGTATTGACAAACCGAATTTATTGGTGTAAAATACCGATGTGAGGACACGCACCCGACAGGGAAGCGCACAGAGAGAAAGCTATTTGGTGAAAGGCTTTTGGCGGAGCTTCGGAGTTGTACCACCTTGCGTTAAAACAATTCCATACTAAAGAGTTAAAAGCTCGGGTGGAACCGTGCGGATTTTTCCACACCCCGACATAATGTCGGGGTGTGTTATTTTTTATAATAAAAACGGAGGTTTTTGAAATGATAAAAGTTAATTTTGGCGAAAAAATTGTTGAGTGCGAAGCTCCCGTAACAGTATACGAGGCGGCTCGCGCAGGTGAACTTGTCAGCCGCGCCACACTTGCTTGCGAGGTTGGCGGAGAGATTTGCGCTCTTTCCAAGGAGCTTGACTCCGATACTGATGTAAAGCTTCTTACCTTTGAGGATGAGGGCGGAAAGCACGTTTTCCGTCACACCGCTTCCCACGTTCTTGCTCAGGCGGTAAAGCGCCTTTACCCCGAAGCTAAGCTTACCATAGGCCCTGCTATCGAGAACGGATTTTATTACGATATTGACAGCGAGGTTGCCTTTTCTCCCGAGCTTCTCGCGGCTATTGAAGGAGAAATGAAGAAAATCGTTAAGGAGAATCTTCTCATAGAGCGTTTTGAGCTTCCCCGCGACGAGGCTATCAAGCTTATGACTGAGAAGGACGAGCCCTATAAGGTTCAGCTTATAAAAGAGCTTCCCGATGACGCAGTTATCAGCTTCTATAAGCAGGGCGAGTTTACCGACCTTTGCGCAGGCCCCCACCTTCACTCCACAGGCGCTATCAAGGCGTTTAAGCTTACGCAGTGCACGGGCGCTTATTGGAAGGGTGACCAGAACAACAAGATGCTTCAGCGTATTTACGGCGTTGCTTTCCCCTCAAAGGACGAGATGAACGCCTATCTTACCGCTGTTGAAGAGGCTAAAAAGCGTGACCACAACAAAATAGGACGTGACCTTGAGTACTTTACAACCGTTGACGTAATCGGTCAGGGACTTCCTATTATGCTTCCCAAGGGCGCGAGAACCATTCAGCTTCTTCAGCGTTTCGTAGAGGACGAGGAGCGCCGCCGCGGCTATCTTCTTACCAAAACTCCTCTTATGGCTAAGCGCGAGCTTTATAAGATTTCGGGACACTGGGACCACTATCTTGACGGTATGTTCGTGCTTGGCGACCCCCACGACGAGACCAAGGAGTGCTTTGCTCTCCGTCCTATGACCTGCCCCTTCCAGTACCAGGTATTCCTTAATAAGAAACGCTCTTACAGAGACCTTCCCATGAGACTCGGTGAGACCTCTACGCTGTTCAGAAACGAGGATAGCGGCGAGATGCACGGACTTATCCGCGTAAGACAGTTTACAATTTCCGAGGGACATCTTGTGCTTGCCCCCGAACAGCTTGAGGAAGAGTTCAAGGGCTGTCTTGAGCTTGCGCTCTTTATGCTTGACGCGCTTGGACTTAAAGAGGACTGCTCCTTCCGTTTCTCTCAGTGGGACCCCGCGCGTACAGACAAGTACGAGGGAACACCCGAGCAGTGGGACGAGGCGCAGACCGTTATGGGCAACCTGCTTGATAAGCTTCTCGGTAAGGGTAATTATACCATTGGTGTTGACGAGGCTGCCTTCTACGGACCTAAGCTCGATATCCAGATAAAGAACGTACACGGCAAGGAAGATACCCTTATCACTATCCAGATAGATATGCTTCTCGCAAAGAAATTCGGCATGGAGTATACCGACAGCAATGATAAGAGAGTTACACCTTACATTATTCACAGAACCTCTCTCGGCTGTTACGAGAGAACCCTTGCGCTTCTTCTTGAGAAGTACGCGGGCGCGCTTCCCATGTGGATTGCTCCCACGCAGATCAAGATTCTTCCTATTGGCGTAGACCAGCACGAGTATGCCGAGCAGCTCCAGAGAAAGCTTGAGGCACTCAATATGAGAACCGAGCTTGACGAGAGAAACGAGAAGATCGGCTACAAGATCCGCGAGGCACAGCTTCAGAAGGTTCCTTATATGCTTGTAATAGGCGATAAGGAAATGAGCGAAGGCAAGGTTGCCGTTCGTTCCAGAAAGACAGGCGAAAGCACAGTAATGACCATAGACGAGTTTATAGCCATGGCGGCAGAGGAAATCGCAACTTTTGCGAAATAATAAAACATTAAAAGGAGCTGTCTCCCAAAGAGACAGCTCCTGATTATCGTCGGTCTTGAAACGCTTCCGTCTTTAAGAATCTCCGAAATGAGCCACTTCTCCTGTGAGTTCACCAAACGCACGGGAGTTCCGCACAGTGAGTATAAAAATATCAAATAAAAACAAGGCAATATCAAACCTCTTGGGAATGATATTGCCTTTTTTGTTATAATAATTACCAATTCTTGTCGTTGTAAGGCGTGCTTTCTACGCCCTTTCGGTTAAGTTTTGCTACCATTTTGTCAAGCGTGGGTTTCCACATATTTTTTAATCGATTTGTATTTCTAAAACACTTGGACTGCACAAGGTGGACTTAACCCAAATATAGTTGACAAATATCCTGAATAAGGGTATAATAATTGTGATCAGTTTTTTTGGAGGTTGCTTTTATGAAATGGGAATATTTAAGAGAAGAAGAATTTAAGCAGGCTATCGAGAAATCGGGCGGACTTTGCGTTATGTGCCTCGGCTGCATTGAAAAACATGGTCAGCATCTTCCCGTTGGAACCGATTCGCTTGGAGGAGACAAAATAGTGGAGCTTGCGGCGGAGCGTGCGGGTGTTGTAATGTTTCCGACAACTATGTGGTTGGGTGATGTCGTATCAAGCCACGCAGTAGATGATCCCGAAGCGATGGGAAAACACGGATTTGTCGGCATTAACCCTCATACCCTCCTTACGGTTTTGGAGGAGCTTTGCGATGAAATCGCAAGAAACGGATTCAGAAAAATTTTGTTGTGCAATTACCACGGTGGAAATAACGGACTTGTCTCATATTTTCTGCGCGCGCAGTGTTATAAGAAGAAGTGCTATGCCACAATGTCTTGCCAAGCGTTTGCTCTTGACTCAAGTTTAACCCCCGCCAATATGCTTAAGGCGTCAGAGCGAGATCCCGAATATTTTTCTATGCTTACAAACGAAGATCGAGATACGTTAAAGCGTTTTTCAAGCCCTGACATTACCGACGGACACGCCGGCTTTGGCGAAACGATGATAATGTACGGAACGTATCCCGAGCTTGTAGCTCCCGAAAGATTTGAGGCAGAGAATGGAATTTCCACACACCGCTCCGATTACCTCAAAAATATGGGAATCAGTTACGGATACGCATGGTCGTCTAATTTTCCTAATTCCTACGGTGGGACAGCACCGATAGGTTGCTCGAAAACACTCGGAGAAGCGGCAGTAAAATTATCGGTAGACAGACTTACCAAGATCTTTGAAGCTATAAGAGACGACGAGGAATGTGTCAAAATGGCACAGGAAGCCAGACCCTGTTAACCATCCTCTGTTTGTAGACGGTAACCTTTATATTTCCAACTTTTAAATTTATTAAAAAAGCAATATCAAACCATTTTGGAATGATATTGCTTTTTACGTTATGCTGTGATGTCAACCATGTGACTTAACATATTCTCAATGAAAATCCCATACCCGGTGGTGGTGTCGTTAATCAGCACGTGGGTCACCGCACCGACGAGCTTGCCGTTCTGAATGATCGGGGAGCCCGACACGAGTGTGGTCAATAAAGGACAACAAAATTTACGAAAAAATGTTTTTGAGATGCTTCATTTTTTCTTCGCTCGGCACGGAAAATATTTGTGTTTCCTTGCCGATAGCTGCGTATTTATGCTCCCCCATTGCATGATATGGAAGCAACTCGACCTTTTCGGGAATACCGCAAGAGGAAAGAAATGCTTTTATTTTCTGCATCTCTTCTACAGTATCGTTGAATGTCGGAATGATCGGTATTCGCACCCACACTGGCGTACCTGTTGCAAGCAGTCTTTTTAGATTTTTCAATATCAGTTGGTTTTCAACGCCCGTATATTGTCTGTGTTTATCGCTGTCAAAACATTTTACGTCATAAAGAAATAGATCCGTGTAAGGAATAATTCTCTCAAAGAGCTCAAACGGCACATGTCCTGCTGTGTCCACGGCGGTATGTATGCCGTTCTTTTTACATTCCTTAAGTATCTCTTCAAGAAAATCAATTTGAAGCATACACTCTCCGCCTGAAAATGTCACTCCGCCCCCCGAGCCCTCGTAGATGGATTTGTCTTTTATAATTTCCTTCAAAACCTCGTCAACGGTATACTCTTTTCCGCAAATCTCCCGTGCATCGTGTGGGCAATAAATCGTACACTTTCCGCAAAGCTCGCACGATTCCAAATGATTCGGGCATTTTTCTTTGCATTTTCCGCAACCTGTACACTTGTTTTTGAAAAACATCATTTGCGGCGCACGAGACTGGCTTTCGGGGTTGTGACACCACGCACAGTGCAGATTGCATCCCTTGAAGAAAACCGTTGTACGTATGCCCGGACCATCAACGTACGACGCGCGTTCTATGTCAAATATAGTTGCCGTTTTCAATTCAACCTCCTGTCAGCATTCTCATAGGATTTGACACCATAAACTTTTTTGACAAACTTTCGGACAACATAGGAAGTATATGTTCAAAGCAATAGGCAAAACGCGGTCTTTCACAAATATGAGTTTCAGCATCAAAGCCGTTGAAAAAGAGCGCGTCGTGAGACAAAAGGATTTGATCTGCGTATCCCGCCCGACAAAGCTCCAAAATGCTCTGTACTTTTTTTGATATGTATTCATCCGAGCTATTTGCGTAGAGGCGATCAAGTCCAATAAAGCAACCGTACGATGCGATGCTTTTTATATATCCCAAATCATCGGTATCGCTCAGATGCCCTGCGGTTACAGCATTGGGTTTTACGCCCTCGGAAAACAGTATTTCGAGAGCCTTTAGCGCGTTACGATTATTTGCGTTACTATGCAACACGATGGGAAGTCCCAAACACAAGTGAGCTTTCGCACATGCTTGCAAAAGCTTTTCCCCGAAACAGCTTATCGTTTCATTTTCCACGGCGCATTTAATAATTCCGGCATTTACCGATTGTGCGTCGGAAACGATACATCGGCAAAGCTGATCTGCGGTGGTATTATACAATACAGGTTCATCCGTATAATAAAATCCCGTAGAACAGATGATGTTGACCGAGCTTTGCTCGGATACTCTTTTCAAAAGCTCTGTGTCTCTGCCAATGTTGATGGGAGTGCAGTCAACAAAGGTTGCAAGACCGTATTTCTTCTTTAGCTCTTTCAAATACACTATGGCTGTGTCCGCGAGTGCATTCTTATCAAGATACTCTTTTCCTGCCATCCGGTAAGCATATTCGCTATAACAGCAAATGTGTTCATGTACAAGCGTAACTCCCAAATCGGATTCGGGTATATCGCCTAAAATTGTTTTAAAGCGTTGCATTGTTATCTCCTCCGTCCGCAACAACCGTATGACCGCATACAATTTCGCCGAAGTCGCTCATAAGATAAAACGCCAATTCAGCAATTTCATCGGGTCTTATAAAACGCTCTATTGCGTGGCGCGGATACGCCTGGTCTATCTGCTTTGCGTAATGGCTTATCATGGGGGTAAAGGTTGCGCCGGGTGCGATACCGTTTATTATAATACCGTCGTGCCCGTGCTTTTTTCCGAATGCACGCGTCCATTTTATAATTGCTTGCTTTGAAGCTCCGTAGCTGCCGACGATATCCATACAAGCGGCATTTGAGGCAATATTTAAAATGTTACCCCTTATACTCTTTGATAGCATGTAATCTATCTCGTTACGCATAAGGAAAAACGCTGCCTTGAAATTGATATCTGTAAGCGTGTCCCACTCTTCGGGAGTGATATCCCAAGGCTCATAACCCCTGCCTGTATATTGACCTGTTCCCAAAGCCGCCGCATTTACAAAGGCATTAAGCTCGCCCATTGCTTGCTCACATTCTGAAAACAATTCGGCATGGTTTTCAATATCTGTAATATCAAAAACGTTGTAATATAAATCAGGTGAGCCAATTTCTTCGGCAACTGCTTTTAGTTTT
>JAZKYO010000095.1:0-5229 GCA_045612185.1 Eubacteriales bacterium | reverse complement strand
CCTTGACTGGCGCCACCTCGCCGGTGGGGGCTCCACGTGGCTGCTGTGCGAACACACCTAAAAACTACAATTTGAACACATCAATCCCATTCGTGTGCAGAAAAATGGCGGTGTCGAGCGGACATTTTACGGAGTGCGACCGTGTTGTTCGCACAATCCCTAAATCGTGGGCGCCGAAGGCAACAGGCCCGTCCGGCGAGGACAATCTTAAATTTTTCCACTAGCCAAGATTTGCGGGGGTGGTTACCGCTGCGTAGCTGTTTTGGATTATGTACTTTCCGTCACCCTGATCCCAGTGAGGAATGATGTCGCACTCAAGCGCCTCAATTCTGTCAAGACTGCCATCAAGATACATATTGATTATCTCGGCAACCGCCTCGTATCTCTTGAGAATACCGCCGAAACGGATATCCTGAACCTCAAATCCAAAGAGCTTGTTCTCCGCATACCATTGCTTTTTGAAGGTCTGATAGAACACTTCGGTCCTCTTGGAAATCTCGGGCATAACCTCGTTTGCGAGCCTCTTAAGCTCGTCCTTGTTGCCCGCCTTATAAGCCGCACGAAGTTCTATTCCCAAAGTCGCCTTAAGCTCAAGCACGTCGCAAAGACAAGCGAGTGTTTCAAGGCCGTAGCCGAACTTGCTGTTCTTCTTGGCGTGGAGAGTCTTTGCCGCATCGGCGTAATAAGCTCCCACCTTATCCGCCTCCATATGTCTGTCCATAAGACCGATAATTGGGTCGTTGAAGAATAGATATCTTGAGGGGCAGGAAGCATTCTGCTTGCGGTTTTCTTCGCCTGTAAGTCTGTCGGGAAGGTCAAAGAGCATAAGAGTATCAAAATCCTCCCCAAAGACCTCCTTTGCG
This sequence comes from Eubacteriales bacterium, assembly GCA_045612185.1. Classification (GTDB taxonomy): domain Bacteria; phylum Bacillota; class Clostridia; order Oscillospirales; family CAG-272; genus RGIG8775. The sequence goes on along the minus strand of JAZKYO010000095.1, from coordinate 4,366 downwards.
CGGACGTTCATATTCTCGTCGGAGGTATTGCCGTAGGCGTTCTCGGCGTAGTAGAGGTTGACCGCCATATTAGAGAACTGAGAAGCCTCGCTTCCGTTGTCACCCCAACCCGTGGAAATAATGTCGGTAACTCCCGCCTTTTTTGCCTCCTTAAGCTCGGCGGCGGTATTTATAAGCGAGTACCAGCAGTACGTGGTAAGACCGTACCACTTCCACGCACCGCCCGCAAAAGCGGTGGGGTTATTAAACTGCTTGTGGCATCTGAACATATTTTCAAGAAGCTTTTCGTTTGAGTTGTAGTAGTCCCAATAAATAAGAGTCAAGCCCTCGGGAACCTTTGCGCACACTTCCTCGGATATTGAGCCCTCGGATTTGTAATACGCTCCGCCAAACTGCATTCTGAAGAACATATCGCTCCACATCATAGGCTCAAAGCCGTATTTGTGAGCAATTTCAACCACGCGCGTAAGATGCTCGAGCATAACGTCGGCAGGCTTTCTGTAACCGTTGATGTCGAGATATTTTCCGCGGCCCACCATATGCGCCTCGTCCATACCGATGTTGATTTTTCTTGACTTGAAGCAAGCCGCGCACTGACGGAACACAGCTTCAAGGAAATCGTAGGTTTTTTCCGAGCCGATAAGAAGAATATCGTCGCACTCAAGCATATCCCTAAGAGCGGGATTCTTCATAAACGCCGTAAAGTGAGCAAGCGCCTGAATACAGGGAACAAGCTCTATTCCGATAACCTCACCGTAAGCGACAAGCTCACGAATCTCCTCGGTGGTATAGCGACCGCGCATGTAGCCGAAATGGGGGTACTCGGGAACCTCGTAAGTGTCCTCGGTGTAGAGCATCATGGAGTCGTAGCCCATAAGCGCCAGAAGTCGCATCAGCTTTTTAGCCCCGTCAACCGAAGGAACGGCGTTTCTTGACGCGTCCGCCATATAGCAAAGGCTTGTCATCCAACTTTTTTCGTCCACTTCGGCGCCGTCGGCGCTTTCAAGTCTCGTAAGACCGCGGCAGAACTCCGAAAGGTGCGAGTAGCCTATCTCATAGCCCTCAGCGGTTTTCTTTACCGTAAGGCGGTCACATTCCTTAGCGGTGATAACCGCACCGTTTTCGGAAATCTCCGTGCCAAGCTCGGGGGCAACCACCTCCGCAGCCGCGCGAAGCTTGGGGTCAAGTTTACTAAGATTCAATGCTTTCATAATCTTCTCCTTTTGTTATGCGATACAAACAAAAAATTTATCTGACCAATTCGGCAAGGTCTTTCTCCTCAAGCTCCAAGCCGTCCGACACCGTTTGACAGATCTCAGCGTAGCGGGCGTGATCGCCGTCGGCGTGCGAGTCGCTGCCAAAGGTGAATTTACATCCGCACTCCTTGGCAAGCCCGAACATTCTCATGGGCTGTGAGTCGAGAATCTCCTGCGCGCTCTTGTAGCGGCGAAGCCCCGAGGTGTTTATCTCCACGGCGATTCCCTTCTCTGCCGTGCGGTCAAAAACACGGCGGTAATCGTCATCGCTCATCAACTCCATAAGGATAACGTTGTCATACGGGCAGCAAACCGCCTCAAAGGGGTGCGCCATAGACAAAATATACTTGCTGACGTCGCAATCAAGTATCTGATTGTAGGCGTCAATCATAAATTGCTTATGCTTTTCGTAGGGCTCGTAAAGCTCCTTGGGCATCATCATGTGGGTATGCGAGTTAGGCACGATGATAAAATCGAACTGCTCAGCCACCGCGGGAGTGATAGCCGCGCCTTTATTGCGGGGGTCGTACTCGGTTTCGCAGCCGAAATAGACCTTTGTTGTGCCGAAATCAGTTGCCGCAATTTCCTTTTTAAGCTCAAGAACGTGCTCAAGCCCTTGGCGTTTATAGAAATTATTCCAAGGCTCGCCGCAGCTCTCGTCCCAGAAATGGTCGGCAAAGCCCAGCTTATTAAGCCCAAGCTTTTCGGCGGTATTTTTGTAATGCTCAACGGTAGCGCTGTCTTTGGCGCACACCGACAAATGCGTGTGTATGTGAAAATCGTGTGCTATTTTCATGCTGTCTCCTCAAAATTTCAAAAGGGGGAACACGCAGTTCCCCCTTGGTGTCGCCCTCTTGCGAGGGGAATTGATTAAATTCAGTTAGCTTTATTACTTAGCGGTCATTGCCTGAATCTTGAAGTTGTCAAACTTTGTACCAAAGTTTGTAACGTCACAGAATCTGAAGGTGAACGCATCGCCATAACCTGTATCGTCATAGTCGAAGGTAGCAACCGAGCCGATGGGCTGACCGTCAACAAAGATGTAAGAAAGCTTAGCCTCGATATCGCAAACAACGTCAACAGTTACCCACTTGTTGAGAGGAAGATCCGCCGACTTGCCCGCGAACTGAAGAAGAAGGTCTTCTGTAGCCTCGGTCTTCCAAGTTGCCTTGTCTGTACCGTTGAGAGCCTTTGTAGCAAGCTTGCCAAGCACAGGAACGTACTTAACCTGCCAGATCCAAGCGTTCTTTGTACCTACCTTAGCGCCGTTGTTGTTACCGGGAACGAAGGAGATAACCGAGTTATCTCTGACGAAGTCTCCTGCGGGCTGTGTAACCTTCATATCAACGGTGATGGAGTAGTAGCTGAGATCCTCGAATGCCTTCTTGTCATAGTCAAGCCATGTTGTGGAGTTAACGCCCCAGACAGTTCTGTCGCCGTCCTTCTCGTATGTGTTGGAGCCGTCGGAAACGAGTCTGAAGTAGGGGTAGTCAACGATCTGCTCAGCAACCTTCTTATCGAAGTCGAGAGCAAGGATTACGTCGCTCTTAAGGTAAGCGTCGATTGCGTTGCCGCACTTCTTACACTTGTTAAGAACGCCCTCGCTGGTGAAGGTCCACTCAGCGCTTGCAGCGTCATGCTCAAACTTGGTCTGAACAGCAGAGCACTTTGTACACTTTCTTGCCCACTCGCACTTAGCGCCCGACTCGTACCAGTCAGCGTAAATGTGCTTGTGAACGCTCTTTCCGCCTGCGCAGGAAACGTTGTAAGCGCCGCTGTTTTCATCCCAATAGTCGCCAAAGCTCATTGCGTTCCAGTCAGCGTCTGTGCCTGCGTATGTAATTGTTGTAAGAAGGTCACAGTCATAGAACGCCCAGCCGCCGATAGCGGTAAGCTTGGACATGATATCAACGACCTCAAGGCTGTAGCACTCGAAGAATACGTCGTTGGAAAGCTTTTCAAGACCTGCGCCGAGAGTTGCCTCAACAAGGTTGTAGCAAGCCATGAACGCGCCTGTCTGAAGTGTTGTAACGCTGTCGGGAATTACTACGCTCTCAAGAGATACGCAGTACATGAACGCCTTATCACCGATATTCTCGATACCCTCTTCAAGAACTAAGCTTGTAAGGTTAACGCAACGGTTGAACGCACTGTTGCCCACCTTCTTAACAGAACCGGGGATAACAACCTGAGTAATCGTCTCGTTCTCAGCGAAAGCCGAGGAAGCGATAGCCACAACGGGCTTGCCCTCGTAAGTAGCGGGAATAACTATCTGAGCGTCTGTGCATTCTCCGATGCCCTCAACAATGTAGTTGCCGTCAGCATCAGCAACCATTGCGAGACCTACGCTACCTGTGGAGGTTGCTCCGCAAACGGAGCACTTGCCGTTAACGTAGTTATGGGGCGCAAGAGGAGTAGCCGCCTGAGCCACGATTGTCTTGCCGCAAGAGCTACATACAACGCCGTCTGTGAGACCCGCTGTTGTACATGTTGCCGCAACGGCATCAAGAGTCTTGTTTGTGTGAACGTGGTCGTCCTCAACGTCTGTGCCGGGACCAACGGGTGTGTCAACACCGGGAGTGTCGGGTCCGTCAGGAGCGGTGGTGTCCTTGCCGCCGCCGCACGCTACGAGAGCTATGCAAAGAAGCAAAGCGATGAGAATGAGTGAAAGTTTCTTCATTATCTTTTCTCTCCGTTTTCAAGATTTTCCGCTTTATTCGGGGAATGCGCGAGCGCACAATTACCCCATTCGGCGGTTTTACATAGTACATTCTACCATACTTTTTTGTGTTAGTCAACGATTTTTTTGCTTTTTTTTCACAAATCACCCGAAAAACAAAAACTTTGTAGAAAATCACAATTTTCGCCTGCGATTTTTATACAAACTGCCTTTATGGGGGTCCTCGCCGCACCTGGCGGTGGGCTGGTCGGCTTCGCCCTCACGGTTTGAAGATTGTGCGAACATAGCCGTCGCACTCCGAAAAATGTCGGCTCGACACCGCCATTTTTCTGCACACGAATGGGATTGATGTGTTCAAATTGTAGTTTTTAGGTGTGTTCGCACAGCAGCCACGTGGAGCCCCCACCGGCGAGGTGGCGCCAGTCAAGGG
>JAZKYO010000094.1:0-9073 GCA_045612185.1 Eubacteriales bacterium | reverse complement strand
TGGAAGGCTTCCCCTTGAGGGGAAGCTGTCGCGGGACGCGACTGATGAGGTGTAGCCCACCGCAGTGGGCGTTATCCCCTTGCAATTTAACGGATGCTTCGCATCCTACACCTCATCCGTCACCTATTCGGTGACACCTTCCCCTCAAGGGGAAGGCTTTCATTCGCTTATCTTAAACACACCTACAAACTACAATTTGAACACATCAATCCCATTTGTGTGCAGAAAAATGGCGGTGTCGAGCCGACATTTTTCGGAGTACGACGGCTATGTTCGCACAATCTTCAAACCGTGAGCCGCGAAGCGCATAGGCCCCCACCGGCGAGGCGGCTACAATTTGAAATCCAAATTACATCTTGCCGCGAAAGACCCAAAGCCGCAAAAACAGAAAATTCATAATATAATGTTGACAATTCAACAAGTTTGTGGTAAAATGTATTTAAGTATGCAAGAATGGAGATTTTTGATGCAGGACAGATTTGAAACTTTTACCGTCCTTATAGACAAGATAAAGCGTGCTATCAGAAAGATAAAGACCGAAGAAATGGCGGAATTTGACCTTAAAAGCCCGCACGTGTCCTGTCTGTATTACCTTTATAAATCAAAGCCGATGACTGCCAAGGAGCTTTCGGATATTTGCGAAGAGGACAAGGCGTCGGTTTCCCGCTCGGTAGAGTATCTTGAAGAAAACGGTTATCTCGTAGGCGCAAAAAAGGGCGCGAAAAGATACAAAACCCCCCTTGAGCTTACCGAAAAAGGAAACGCAGTGGCAAAAAGCATAGTTGAAAAAATCAACAGAGTATTGTCGGAATCGGGTAACGGGCTCTCTGAGGAAGAATTGCACGAAACCTACCGCGGACTTACAATTATTATGGAAAACCTTCAGCGTATATGTGACAGATACGGTGAATAAAATATAACCGATAAGGAGAATTATTATGAATGAATATGTAATCTTTACCGATTCAGGATGTGACATTAAGCCCGAAATGCTTAAAGAATGGGGCGTTTTGCACACCAACCTTACCTTCAAATTCGACGGAGAAGACTTAGTTTATACCAGCGAAGATATGCCCATAGACCAATTTTACGATAAGATGAGAAAGGGCGGAGTGGCTAAAACCGCGGCTGTAAACCCCGACACCTTTGCTGCCGCTTTCAAGCCCGTCCTTGATGAGGGAAAGGATATTCTTTACCTCGGTTTTTCCTCGGGACTCAGCACCACCTTCAATTCGGGACGTATTGCAGCGCTTCAGCTTGAGGAGGAATACCCCGACAGAAAAATCATCGTAGTAGACACCCTTGCGGCTTCCGCGGGTCAGGGCTTGTTGGTTTATCTTGCCGTAAAAAAGAAAAACGAAGGCGCAACCGCAGAGAAAACCGCCGAGTACATAAAGGGCATAGTTCCCAAGCTTTGCCATTGGTTCACGGTTGACGACCTTGTATACCTCAAGCGTGGCGGACGTGTAAGCGCTGCTGCGGCGTTCTTTGGAAACATGCTCGGAATCAAGCCCGTGCTTCACGTTGATGACGAGGGACACCTCGTTCCCGTTCTTAAGGTGCGCGGCAGAAAGACATCCGTCACAACTCTTGCCGACAAGTACGGAGAGCTTGCTGAGGACAAGGAAAACAGCGTAGTATTCATTTCAAACGCCGACTGCATGAACGACGTAAAACTGCTTGAGTCGCTTCTTAAGGAAAGATACGGCGCAAAGCTTGAAGTTATAACAGACGTTGGAAGCGTTATCGGTGCTCATTCGGGTCCCGGTACTCTTGCGCTTTTCTTCATCGGCTGCAACAGATAATTATTTTGGAGGACAGTTATGGCAAAAAACGAAAAAAAGCCCGGCGCGATTGAGTCGGTTGTAGTAGACCTTGCACGCTCTACCGCCAGCGGTATGCAGAGCCTTGCTAAAAAGACCGCTGAGGGGGCACAGAATTTAGCCAAATCCACTGCTGAAAGCATAAAGACTTCTAAGGAAAAAAGAGACGTAGAGAAAAAGACTAAAAAAGAAGAAGCCGAAAAGAAAAAAACTGAGAAGAAGAAAACCGAAAAGAAAAAATCGAACGGATTTTTCAATCTGAAATTTATCGGCGGAGCGTTGCTCAGAAAAATGGCGTTTGGCGGTGCCAAACAGCTTGGAACAAACGCTGAAGAGGTAAACAGACTTAACATATTCCCTGTCCCCGACGGTGACACGGGCGATAATATGAGAATGACCATCGAAAGCGGTATCGCCGCTATCGAAAACATTGATTCCGACGACCTTGCCGAGGTTATGAAAGCGCTTTCTCACGGAATGTTGCTTGGCGCGCGCGGAAATTCCGGCGTTATCCTTTCGCAGTTCTTTGCGGGAACAGCCAAGGGACTTGACAAAGAGGAAAAAGCAGACGCGCAGACATTCGGTAAAGCTCTTAAGATGGGCGTTAAGCAGGCGTATTCCTCTGTTATGACTCCTACTGAGGGAACAATTCTTACGGTTGCCCGTGAGGCGGTTGAGTACGCGGTTTCGCGCCTTACCCCCGAAAGCACCATCAGAAGCCTTTTTGCCGACCTTGTGAAAGAAATGCACGCGTCCCTTGACCGCACACCCGAAATTCTTTCGGTACTTAAAGAGGCTGGAGTTGTTGACAGCGGCGGAGCAGGTCTGCTTTATATCATGGACGGATTTAACAGAGTTCTCAACGGTGAGGAAATTGAGGGCGAGGTTAATCTTGGAGCTTCCTCCAAGCAGGCTGCAGCTGTAAATATTTTCGATTTTGGTCCCGACAGCGTTATGGAGTTTGGATATTGCACAGAGTGCTTGCTCCGTCTCCAGAACGCCAAGACAGACATCGAAGCTTTTGACGTAGAGGAGCTTAAGAATTTCTTAGCAAGCCTCGGCGACTCTATAGTCGCTTTCAAGAACGACAGCATCGTTAAGCTGCACGTTCACACCTTTACCCCCGAAAAGGTACTTGAATATTGCCGTCAGTTCGGTGAATTCCTTACTATTAAGATAGAAAACATGTCAGTTCAGCACTCGGAATCTTCCGATAAAGAGGACGCCCCCGAATCCGAAGCACCCGCGCAGAACGACGAGCCCAAAAAGCCGTACGGCATGGTTGCGGTAAGCAACGGCCCCGGTGTAGACGCGCTGTTTACCGACCTTGGCGTTGATTGCATCGTTGAGGGCGGACAGACACAGAATCCTTCTACCAACGATTTTCTTGACGCCTTTGCAAAGGTTTCCGCGGAGCATATTTTCGTTTTCCCCAACAACGGAAACATATTTATGGCGGCAAGTCAGGCGGCTGACCTTTGGGACAAGGCTGAGGTTCACGTTATTCCCAGCAAGAATATAGGCATGGGCTACGTAGCTATGTCGTCGGCTGATTTGTCGGGTGACGACGTTGAGGCAATAATAGCGGGAATGAACGAGGCGATGACACACGTTACCACAGGTTATATTTCCCCCTCTATCCGCGATGCGGACATGAACGGAGTTCACATCAACGAGGGTGACACCATAGGAATAATCGACAAGGAGATTGTGCTTTCCGAGAAGGAGCGCATGGACGCGGCTCACGCTTTGGCAAGCAAGCTTCTTGATATGCCCGAAAAGTTTATGCTCACGGTCTTTGTAGGCGCTGACGCCACCGAGGACGAGAGCGGCGAGCTGGAGCGCTTCATTTCGGAGAAGTATCCCGATGCCGAGATATATTTCATTGACGGCGGACAGGACATCTACCCCTTCATTTTCGTTGCCGAATAATCCTTACCGGTCCTCGCCGCACCTGGCGGTGGGCCTATGCGCTTCGCGGCACACGATTTATAATTGGTGCGAACAACTCGCACCGCAATACGAAAACCGCCATCTAAACAATGGCGGTTTTCTTTTGTATTAACAGAAATGATTTTTCAAATTGTAGTTTGTAGGGGAGTTGTTCGCACATATCATTGTAGGGACCGGCGTCCCCGACGGTCCATTTGGCACAAATGAAATTTGCATCGCTATGTATAACAAATTTAATTGATATAACAACCATTTTGTTTGATATTTTTATTGTGTTTGCATGGACCGTCGAGGACGCCGGTCCATACAAACGAACGCATTTATGCGCAGAAAAACGAGGTGTCTAACCGAAGTTTTTCGGGGTGCGACCGTGTTGTTTGCACAATCTATAAATCGTGGGCGCCGAAGGCAACCATGCCCCCGCCGGCGAGGCGGCTACAATTTATCGCATCCTTTTAAACACAAAAACCTCGGCAATGCCGAGGTTTTTGTGTCGGGCGCTGATTCCGCACCCTATTAAATCAAATTTATGCTATCTTATTTCTTAAGAGCTGCCTGAGCCGCTGCAAGTCTTGCAATCGGAACTCTGAAGGGCGAGCAAGAAACGTAATCAAGACCGATCTGGTGGCAGAACTCAACAGATGTGGGGTCACCACCGTGCTCACCGCAGATACCTACGTGGAGGTTCTTGTTTACGGGTCTACCAAGAGTAACAGCCATGTTCATGAGCTTACCAACGCCTGTCTGGTCGAGCTTTGCGAAAGGATCGTTCTCGAAGATCTTAGCGTCGTAGTATGCGTCAAGGAACTTACCTGCGTCGTCACGGGAGAAGCCGTATGTCATCTGGGTAAGGTCGTTTGTACCGAAGCAGAAGAAGTCTGCGTTAGCGGCGATATCGTCAGCTGTGAGGCACGCACGAGGAATCTCGATCATTGTACCAACTTCGTACTTAAGCTCTACGCCAGCAGCAGCAATTTCAGCGTCAGCGGTAGCAACAACTACGCTCTTAACGTACTTAAGCTCCTTAACGTCACCAACAAGAGGAATCATGATTTCGGGAACCATATTCCACTCGGGGTGCTTCTTCTGAACGTTGATAGCAGCGCGGATAACAGCGCTTGTCTGCATCTTTGCGATCTCGGGGTATGTTACTGCGAGACGGCATCCACGGTGACCCATCATGGGGTTGAACTCGTGGAGAGATGCGATAATAGCCTTAATATCCTCAACAGACTTGCCCTGTGCCTTAGCAAGGAGAGCAATATCTTCCTCTGTCTGAGGAACGAACTCATGAAGAGGAGGATCAAGGAATCTGATACATACGGGTGTACCCTCAAGAGCCTCATAGATGCCCTCGAAGTCAGACTGCTGGTAAGGAAGAATCTTAGCAAGAGCTACTTCTCTCTCCTCAGCGGTGTCAGCACAGATCATTTCTCTGAACGCTGCAATTCTGTCAGCCTCGAAGAACATGTGCTCTGTACGGCAAAGACCGATACCCTCAGCACCGAGCTCACGAGCTCTCTTAGCATCAGCGGGTGTATCAGCGTTTGTTCTTACCTTAAGTGTACGGAACTCGTCAGCCCATCCCATGATTGTGCCGAAGTTACCAGAAACAGTAGCCTCAACAGTGGGAATAATGCCATCGTAAATGTTACCTGTGGAACCGTCGATGGAGATGTAATCACCCTCAACGTATGTCTTGCCGGCGAGTGTGAACTTCTTGTTCTCCTCGTCCATAGCGATTTCGCCGCATCCGGAAACACAGCACTTACCCATACCTCTTGCAACAACCGCTGCGTGAGATGTCATACCGCCACGAACAGTAAGGATACCCTGAGAAGCCTTCATACCGGTAATATCCTCGGGAGATGTCTCAAGTCTTACAAGAATAACCTTCTTGCCTGCTTCCTTCCAAGCCTCAGCATCCTCAGCGGAGAATACCACCTGACCGCAAGCCGCACCGGGAGATGCGCCAAGACCGCGTCCAACGGGGTTAGCAGCCTTAAGAGCCTTAGCGTCAAACTGGGGGTGAAGAAGTGTATCAAGGTTTCTGGGGTCTATCATAAGGACAGCCTCTTCCTTGGTCTTGTGGCCCTCTGCAACGAGGTCAACAGCGATCTGAAGAGCAGCGGGAGCTGTTCTCTTACCGTTTCTTGTCTGGAGCATGTAAAGCTGCTCGTTCTCAACGGTAAACTCCATATCCTGCATGTCGTGATAGTGTCCCTCAAGGATTCCGCAGATCTCAATAAACTGAGCGTAAGCGGCGGGGAACTGTTCAGCCATCTCAGCGATGGGCATAGGCGTACGAACACCTGCAACAACGTCCTCACCCTGAGCGTTTACAAGGAACTCACCCATGAGCTTCTTCTCACCTGTGGAGGGATCACGTGTGAACGCAACGCCTGTACCGCAGTTGTCGCCCATGTTACCGAATGCCATTGCCTGTACGTTTACAGCTGTACCCCAGCTGTAAGGAATATCGTTGTCACGGCGGTAAACGTTAGCTCTGGGGTTATCCCAGCTACGGAATACTGCCTTAACAGCGCCGATAAGCTGTTCCTTGGGATCGGAGGGGAAGTCCTGACCGATCTTTGCCTTGTACTCAGCCTTGAACTGATTTGCAAGCTCCTTAAGGTCGTCAGCGGTAAGCTCTACGTCATACGTAACGCCCTTTTCTTCCTTCATCTTGTCGATAAGCTCTTCAAAGTACTTCTTACCAACTTCCATAACTACGTCAGAATACATCTGAATGAATCTTCTGTAGCAGTCGTAAGCCCATCTGGGGTTGCCCGACTTCTTAGCCATAACCTCAACAACTTCCTCGTTAAGACCAAGGTTGAGGATGGTATCCATCATACCGGGCATGGATGCACGAGCACCCGAACGAACCGATACGAGAAGGGGGTTCTCAAGGTCACCGAACTTCTTGCCGGTAACGCCTTCCATCTTTACGATGTACTCCATGATTTCAGCCATGATCTCGTCGTTGATCTGTCTGCCGTCCTCATAGTACTGTGTGCAGGCCTCTGTGGAAATTGTGAAGCCCTGAGGAACAGGGTTTCTTTCGGGGAACTTTTCCTTGAAAATGTTGGTCATTTCCGCAAGGTTAGCGCCCTTACCGCCAAGGATCTCACGCATGTTAGCGTTACCCTCGGTGAAAAGATAGCAATACTTCTTTGCCATTGGTTTAATCCTCCTAAAAATAATAGAATTTATTAACTTGTTTTTTGCCTCAAACCGTCCGAAATTATTCTCTTACAAATAAATACGGCTTTTCAGCACCCCATATTATACCATACTTTTTCTTTTTTTTCTACTGAAAAGCGAATTTTATCGCTCATATTTTGTAAATTTTTTATGAACAAACCATAATTATTTATCAAATCGGTTGACAAATTGATTTTTTGGGAATAAAATGATAAATTGGATGAGTAGTATGCCTTATTGATGGCAGGCTTTCACAAAATAAGAATCGAATACACACCTCCCGTGGTGCTTTGCGTGACGGAGTTTTTGCGTATTCGGGAAGGAACTTAAAATGAAAAAACACACAAAAAAGCTGGTAATTTCTTCACTGTTTGCGGCGCTTACGCTTGTGGCGACGCTGTTTTTAGCAATTCCCCTCCCTACGGGATACGCCAATCTGGGTGACTGCGTCGGTTTTTTGGCAGGATTTGTCTTGGGCGGCTTCGGAGTGGCGGCGGCAGGCGTGGGAAGCGCTCTTGCCGACTTGATCGGCGGCTACGGAATTTACGCAATTGCAACCTTTATTATAAAGGCATTCGTTGCCCTTTGCGGTTTTATGGCGGCAAGGCTTTCAAAAAACAAACGCGCGCAGATTCTTATAATCGCGGCGTTCTCGCTTCTCGCTGAGGCGGTGATGGTGCTTGGCTACTTCTTTTTCGAGTCGGTATTTCTCGGAGTAGGAACAGCCGCGCTGGCAAGCGTAGTAGGCAATCTGACCCAAGCGGTTGTCGGAATCGTTACCTCTACCCTCCTTGCCTTAATTTTCACAAAGAACCAAAAGCTTTCTTCGCTTGTAAGCGACCTATGATTATTCGGAGAAAAACATGAGTATTTTTGACATTTTCAAACAGATAGAACAAGAAAAGACTTCGGTAGGCGGCTCGATAACCCACCTTGTAGTCGGTCTCGGAAATCCCGGGGATAAATATTTCAACACCCGCCACAACGCGGGCTTTTTGGCTATGGATTATATCTCGCAAAAAGTTGGCGTAAAGGTTGACCGCGTGAAATTCAAGGCACTTGTGAGCGAGGCGGAAATAGGCGGAAAGCGTGTTTTGCTGATGAAACCACAGACCTTTATGAACCATTCGGGTGAGGCTGTGCGCGAGGCGGCGGCGTTCTACAAGATACCTATGGAAAATATAATTGTTATATCCGACGACATAAACCTTGACGTTGGAAAAATGAGAGTTCGCAAAAACGGAAGCGACGGCGGTCAGCGCGGTCTGCGCTCCATTATCACCCTCATGGGCAACGACACCTGCCCCAGAATACGCATAGGCGTGGGCAAAAAGCCCCACCCCGACTACGACCTTGCCGATTGGGTGATCTCGGAATTTTCCAAGGACGACCGAGAAAAAATCGCCCCCTGCTTCTCCAAAGCCTACGATGGGCTATTAAAAATCCTCGCAGGCGATTTCGACGCCGCAATGCAAATTTGCAACCAAAAATAAAGGCGTGGAGAACGGGGGATCTATTTGTTCCTTTTTGAAAAAAGGAACCGAAAAACTTTTTTGGTGAAAAGTTTTTATATGTTTTGTTTTTAATCTGTGCCACAGAGGAAGTTTACAAATTGTAGCCGCCTCGCCGGCGGGGGCGTCACGGCTTCGCCCCCACGATTGGGGGATTGTGCTAACATAGCCGTCGTACTCCGAAAAACTTCGGCTGAACGCCTCGTTTTTCTTTATATTAACGGAACGATAAATTGTAGTTTGTGGGGGAGTTGTTCGCACAAACCCAATAGAGAAAAGTTTTGCGGAGCTTTTTCAAAAGCGACCGCCCGCGCCCGCAGGCGCACCGCGGTTTTTCTTTTTGGTCCTTTTTCTTTTGACGCTCCTTCCCCAAAAAGAAAAAGGACGAGAGACAGTAAGTAACTATTAACAGCACACAAAAATATAGCTGTGTAAAACTCTGTAAATATGTAGAATAGTTAGTTTATTCCCCTTGTCCTTTTTTCTTTCGGATAAGTAGGCGCGAAAGAAAAAAGGACCAAAAAAGAAAGACGCCGATTGAGAGTTTCGCTCGTTGCGACGAGCGACAAGGGCTACGCG
>JAZKYO010000093.1:0-4047 GCA_045612185.1 Eubacteriales bacterium | reverse complement strand
GTCCATTTGGCACAAATGAAATTTGCATCGCTATGTATAACAAATTTAATTGATATAACAACCATTTTGTTTGATATTTTAATTGTATTTGCATGGACCGTCGAGGACGCCGGTCCCTACAAACGAACGCATTTATGCGCAGAAAAATGGCGGTGTCGAGCCGACATTTTTCGGATTGCGACGGCTATGTTCGCACAATCTTCAAATCGTGTGCGCCGAAGGCTACCAGCCCGTCCGGCGAGGACCCGCAGGTGCGTTTCCCGCTAAGCGAAAGCTGTTCAGAGGTGATTTTATGGAAAATGTGATAATAGACGGCGCAAGGCTTCCGCGCGCGGTGGAGCTTTTACTGCCTCCGTCGCTTCTGCTTGCGGTGGAATCGGGCGGCTTGGGTGCGCCGATTGAGGAAATCCGTATCAGGGTGGGGCGGCAGGTGTGGCTTTGCGGCGGCGGTCGAAACCTCATGCTTGACAAATCGGCAAGCCGTGAGGAGCTTGACGAGGTGCTTTTGCGCGCCTGCGGCGGCTCGCTCTACTCCTGTGCCGAAAGCATAAGGCGCGGCTACGTCTCCACCAAGTACGGCGTGCGCGTGGGAGTTTCGGGCGAGTGGACGGCGGGAGGCGTGCGGAACGTGGAGTCGCTTGCCATAAGAATTCCCCGCCGCGCAAAGCTTGACGCCGGCGGCGTCCGCGGAATGCTTGAATCCTTCGGAATGAGCGCGGGGCTGTTGGTTTTCTCGCCCCCGCTTGGGGGAAAGACCAGCTTTTTGCGAGAGGTTGCCCGTGAGCTTGCCTCGGGGCGTGAGCCCCTGCGAGTGGTGGTTGTGGACACGAGGGGAGAGCTTGGTTTTTCGCTTGACTCGCCCCGTCTTTGCCTTGACCTGCTTCGCGGATACCCCAAAAAAGAGGGACTTGAGATAGCCGCCAGAACCCTTGGGGCGCAGGTGGTCATTTGCGACGAGATTGGCGCGGGCGAGACCGATGCCATATGCGAGCTTCACGGCGGCGGCGTGCCGCTGGTGGCTTCGGCGCACGCGGCGGGGCTTTCGGACTTGCTTAGGCGGCGTGGAATTGACGGGCTTCACCGCGCGGGGATTTTCGGTGGCTATCTTGAAATGTCGCGCGCCTCATCTCCGCCTTACGTCTATCATTCGTGGGAGGAAGCGGATGGTATTTAAGCTTGTGGGGGCGGCGGCGGTGCTTGCCTGCGGTGCGTTTTATTCATACTCGGAGCGTAGACTTGCGAGTCGGGAGCTTGAGGAAACCGAGGGCGCGCTTGGTGTTTTTGAGCGCGTGAGGAGCGAAATTGCCGATTACGGCACACCTCTTTTGGAGATTCTCTCGGGGTGCGGAATAAGCGGCGGTGTTGACGGATATCTTGGGACGCTTTCGCCCGAGCTTGCGGAGCTTCTTTGTGGCGCAAGGGCGCTTGGTCTGGGCTACCGAAACGAGGAGCTGAGGCTTTGTGAGCGTCTTATCTCGCTTCTCAAAGAGCGTCAAAAAGCGCTTGAGCAAAGGGCTCGCGAGGTCTCGGCGCTCTCGCGTGTCAAGGGGTACGGGCTTTCGGCGGCGATAATTATTTTGTTGATGTAAACCAAAAGGAGTTTAAAGAAAATGGATATAGGTCTGATTTTCAAGGTAGCGGGCGTGGGGCTGCTTGTGGGCGTGCTGGCGCAGATTCTTAACAAGTACGGACGGGACGAGCAGGCTATGTTTGTGGGTCTGGCGGGCATACTTACGGTGCTTCTCATTCTCGTGGGCGAGATTGGCGAGCTGTTTTCGCGTGTGCGCGAGGTGTTTGGGCTTTGACCGCGCTTGACACCCTGAGAATTTGCGCCGCCGCTCTTGTCGCCGCAATTTGTTTTTCGGTGGTCAGGCGGGTAAACGCCAATTTTGACATTCCCATGCGCTTGACGGCGGCTGTGGTTTTCTTTGGCGTGGTGCTTGGCATTGCCGCGCCGATTTTTTCCTACGTTTCCGAGCTTGTTGCCGCCTCTGAGCTTGTCCGCTGGCAGGGGATTCTGTTCGGCGCTATAGGGGTGGCTCTGCTTTCCCACACTACCGCCGAGCTTTGCAGGGAATGCGGCGAGGTGAGCATTGCGGGATTTGTGGAGCTGGCGGGCAAAACAGAGATTCTTTTGCTTTGTCTGCCCCTCGTCAGAGAGATTATAGAGGAGGTGGAAAGGCTTGTGGGTTAGGGCTTTGGCGGTGTTTGCGGTGCTTTTGGCATTGGCGTTGCCATGCTCCGCCGAGGAAATCGACGACAAATTTTCCAAGATGATGGACGGGATTCCCGACGACGTGGCGGAACTGCTTCCCGACAGTTTTTTCGGGGGCGTGGACCAAGCCGCAAAGGGGCTTGAGGAGATGCTTGACGGCGGCTTTTGGGGGCGGCTGTTCCGAGAGCTTTTTTCGGTGGAAATAGGTGAGGTCGCGCCTACTTTGCTTGCTATTTTCGCGGTACTTATCGCCTCGTCGCTTATCTCGCTTTTTAAGGATTCTTTTCGCTCCGAGGCGCTTTCGGGGGCGGTCAGCCTTGCGACCTCAGCGGTTTTGATTTCGCTTCTCGTGAAGGCGGCTTCAAGCCACATAGAGGCTGTAAACCTTTATTTATCAAGGCTTCGCGAGCTTTGCCTAGGCATGATTCCCGTAATGGGAACGGTGCTTGCCATGGGCGGAAACGGAGGCGCGGCGGTGGCTACCCACGGCGGATTTATGATGGTGCTTGGGGTAATGGAAGCCGTTGTGGGACAGGCGTTTGGGGGAATCGTGGGCGTAAGTCTCGCCCTTTCGGCAGCTAATGTTTTTAGCGGAAAATTCAGACTTTCGGCAGTGGCAAGGGCGGTCAGACGGTGCTTTGGAGTTTTTTTCGGCGTGGTTACGGCACTGCTTGGCTTCATTCTTTCAATAAAAATCGGAATTGCCGCCGCAGGCGACAGCGTGGCTATGCGCGGGGCTAAAATTTTTGCCTCAAACGCCATTCCCGTGGTGGGGGCGGCGGTTGGAGACAGCCTGCGGACGCTTGCCACAGCCCTTTCCTACATAAAAAGCGTTTCGGGAACGGTGGGAATTGTTCTCATTCTGCTTCTGGCGTTGCCCACTTTTTTGACGGTCTGGCTTTTCAGATCGGGTCTGGTGCTGCTTTCGGGGGCGGCGGAAATGCTTGGGTGCGACAGAGAGCGGGAGCTTTTGTCGGGCGTGATTTCGGTCTACGGCTACGTGCTTGGCGCAGTTGCGCTGACTGCGGTTGTCTTTATTCTGTTGCTTACGCTGTTTATAAAAACCGCTCTCGCTTTTGGAGGTGGGATATGAGCGGATATATTTACGGCATTATCTGCGCCTCGCTTGCCATAGGGGTTGCCGAGTCGCTTGTTCCAGAAAGCGCCAAAAGCCGCCCTTACCTCAAGCTGATTTTCGGGCTTGCGATGCTGCTTGTTATGGTGAAACCCCTTGGAGAGCTGGTGACGCGGCTGCCGGATTTTTCAGCCGAGCTGTTTGAGGAGAGCTTTGAGGGCGACAGCTATGCGGAAATTGCCGAGGCTCAGCTTGGCGAGGCTTATGAAAAGGGTATCGCCGCCGATCTTGGGGCGACGTTCGGGCTTTCGGATTTCGAGGTGGGCGTGCTTATGGGGGCGGAGCGAAAGCCACTTCGCGTCACCGTCACGCTTATGGGCAAAGAAATTTTCCGCAACCCGTATAAAATCGAGGAACACGTCTCTGCCGCCTTTGGTTGCGAATGCGTGGTGGTGATTGGATAGCCGCCTCGCCGGCGGGGGCATGGTTGCCTTCGGCGCACACGATTTGGAGATTGTGCGAACATAGCCGCCGCAGTCCGAAAAACTCGGTTAGACACCTCGTTTTTCTACACACAAATAGGATTGATATGTTCAAATTGTAGTTTGTGGGGGAGTTGTTCGCACAAACCCAATAGAGAAAAGTTTTGCGGAGCTTTTTCAAAAGCGACCGCCCGCGCCCGCAGGCGCACCGCGGTTTTTCTTTTTGGTCCTTTTTCTTTTGACGCTCCTTTCTCAAAAAGAAAAAGGACGAGAGA
>JAZKYO010000092.1:0-74774 GCA_045612185.1 Eubacteriales bacterium | reverse complement strand
GTGCGGAATTTTTTACTTTTTCACTTTTCACTCTTCACTTTTCACTAATTTCGCGTGCACGGAATTTTTTGAAAGTAATAAGTAATAGTGAATAGTGAAGAGGTAAGGTAGCTTTTCGCGGTGGCGAAAAGCATTTTTATTATAAAGCTTGAAAATCGGATTTTAGCCAAAATAAAAAGATGCCAATCGTTTTTTTGAGTAAGGGAGTAGAAGTGAACCTTTTACATATCCCCCTTTTTTATTCATTTATCGTTTTTTCAATCATTCCGTCAAGCAGTCTACCTGTTCGTTTTACTATGACTTCAGGATCCTCCTTCATGCCCCGACTTACCCAACTAACAAGTGTTCCCACCAATACGTGGGCGCAAATCTGAGCAGTAAACAGCTTGTCATCCTCATTCATGGCTTTATCGCTGCTTTTGTCGTCAATGACAGAAATAACCATCTGTTCTACAATTTTATTCAAATAGTGTTCAAGGTGCTCTTGTTCTATTGTTTGAAAAATTTTTTTAATATATTTTTGGCGATCAAGTGCAAAATAGAAAATACGAAGATATCCGATCTTCCAATTTTCATAGTTGACACAATCCTTGCTTGCTTCATGCATTTGCATCTCAAGTCCCCATATCATCAATTCGTAAATATTATCAAAGTGATAATAAAAGGTCATACGGTTCAAGCCGCATCTTGCTGTAATGTCTGTTATGGTTATTTTATTGAAGGGCTTTTCTTCGAGCAATTCTCCGAATGCTTGCAGAATCGCCTTTTTTGCTAATTTTGACATAGTGTTTTTCTCCAATGCTATCAGGTTGCTTTTTGTATATTATATCACAAGACCTACAAAAAATCAATCATTTATAGCAATATGATAAAAATTTTATCATTGATGCTTTTTTGTTTATTGAAAAATCGATCTTTGTGTGATATATTGTAGACGTACGGCAGACTACCGTACAATTTCGACCAATGAAAGGAAACAACTACAATGAAAAAGAGATTGATCAGCATTTTTTTGCTATGTACACTTTTTTTGACTGCTATTTCATTTACATCTTGCTCAGACGTAAAACCCGAAGAGGGCAGCATAACGCGAATGACTGTAGATATCAATCCCAGCGTTGAATTTATGATCGACGATCAAAATAAGATCGTTTCCGTTACCGCGCTCAACGATGACGGAAGCATTCTCATAGTTGGTGAAGCTTTTTTAGGCAAGACGCCTGAGGAAGCTGTTGAAATGATGGTTACGCTTGCGTCAGATACAGGTTATCTTTTACAAGGCAATGCAGAGGCTTCTGAAAACACCGTAAAGATTTCGATTTCGGGTGATTCAAAATATGCAGAGCAGCTGAAAAAGGATATCACCGAAAAAGCTAACGATGCTTTGAAGGCACTTGATATTAACGGAAAGGTTGAAAAAGTAGAAGCACTTAAAATAGAAGCGCTTCGCCAAATGGCTCTTTCCACCTCACTTTATACCGAGGAAGAGATAAGTGCTATGGATGAAGGTCAGCTCTACAAGGTTATTTCCGCAGGTCGTATAGAAACGGCTCTTCTTATGACCGAGGAAATGAGAAGCGCATATTATTCTGCCAAGGAATACAAAATCTCGTTTGCGGAGAGAGCGGAGAACGCAAGAATCATCAAAGAGTTGGGCGGTATATATAATTTGACACATACTGCGTACAAAACCGCGCTTGATGTTTACGGCACCGCAATTACCGAGCTTGATAATTTCCGCTACGAAATGCTCGTTTCTCCAGAATCCGAGTATCAAAAATCGCTGACCGAGCTTCGCGAGGCAAAGGTGAAACTTTTGAAGCAGAAGAACTACACTGCATCCTTAGACGTAAATGGTGAGGAATATGCTTCAGCAACCGTAACTCTTCAGTTGAGTGAAGAGAATTACAACAAAATGCTTGCGGCATACGAGAAGATCGGTACAGATCTTAATGCCGCACTTGAAGCTTTGATTGCAAAGCTCAGACAGGCAGAAACCAAGCTTACCGATCTTGAGGATACTTTGTTTGATGAAAATATTGAGGCGAAACTTCAGGAAAAGGCCAGCGATATTGAGGCGAGCTTGAATGTAGCAAAAGATGGATTCTTTGCGGAATTTGAAAGCGCGCACGCGGAGGATATCGCAACTATTGAACAAACTCTCTTGGCCCAAAAACAGCAATTGAAATCCGAAATTGAAGTCGGAAAATAATTCATTTAAAAACTCCTTTATTTAGGTGGTATCTTTTTTGTCAACACGTGCCAGAAAAAAGCACATCTGCGACGCAGATGTGCTTTTTTAACGAAATTAGACTGCGATGAGTGAAATTTGGCTTCGCCAAGTGAGATAGTTGCGCTGTATAATATTTGCAAATATCTTATTTATACCTTTTGGGATTGTCGGTTTCGCCAAGCAGATAATCGATACTTGTATTATAAAGTCTTGCCAGTTTAATAAGAATTACAGTGGGAATATCATTTTCACCCGTTTCATATTTGGAGTATCCGGTTTGTGACATACCGAGAATTTTGGAAAGTTGCGTTTGGTTCATATCCCTATCCTCACGTAGGTCTCTGATTCTTGTGTACTTCATGTTTCCTCCACATATTTTTTTATTTATTATAATTTAATCTGTTTTAGGGTATTGACATTTAACCTAAAATAGGTTATAATATGCGTGATAGTCCTAATTTTTGCTATTTTATGCAATATTACGACTGTTGATACTAATATATTCATTTT
Source organism: Eubacteriales bacterium (assembly GCA_045612185.1). Classification (GTDB taxonomy): domain Bacteria; phylum Bacillota; class Clostridia; order Oscillospirales; family CAG-272; genus RGIG8775. The sequence continues at coordinate 72,031 of JAZKYO010000092.1, read as the reverse complement.
TAGGAGGAAAGAAAAATGAAAAACCCAATTAAAACGATTAAGCATTTAGTAAAGGACCCGATCAATACGATCGCGGAGGCTGACCAGAGAAAGAAGGAAATATTGCCGTGGCTTTACGGATCGATTGGTGCGGCAGTATTGTTTGCAGGTCTGTCTAACATTGGTCCGCTTGGTTTCTTAATGATTTTTGGTTTGATTGGCATATTTGGTGTAATGCTCTTTGGATTTTTGCTTTTTGTTATAAAGAAAGCAAAAGAAAAATTCGCTGCTCTTACTTGTGATAAGTGTAACACGCTTGCAACTATCAAAAGTCCCGCGGAATACGCCGAGTTTGTTACTTATACTATCGAGTCTGATGCAGCTTCTTATGATGGAGTTAGCCATCCTTCCAGCAACAATGGTGTAGTTGATTCCGTTACTGCAAGGGGTTCTGCAACAGCAGTTGTTTCAATTATGCTTAAATGTCCCAACTGCGGAAATGTGAAAAAACTTATTTATACCGTTTCGCCTTTTAGATGTTCTATGGAAGAAAAAAAGGTGGCGGTGAGAGATGTAGAGCTTGTTAAGATGAGACTTGAAAACGCTGTTAGATCCGTTGTTGAGGATTATAATGATCCCGAAAAACGAGCAAAACTTCCTTACAGTATTCACAGCAAGAATAATCCCAAGTTTGAGGAAAGAACTAAGCCTCAGATTGGTAATGATACAGTCGCATACCCAAGATATAACGGTGTAAAAATTGATTACCATAAAGATGTTGAAGAAATGGTAGATGCATTTTTCTTGGAAAATCAGCTTGACGGTAAGATCGTTGACCCTAACAAACCCAAAAAGTCGAAATAAATTAGCCATCTTTTTTTCAATATATTTAAAAAAGCAACCCGATTGGGTTGCTTTTTACCGCTCCTAAGGATGGGGGAGAAGTATTTAATAGAGAAACTTTGTGAGAAACACGCCCCTTTCGCCGCACTTGATACTTTAAAAGTGTTCGAAACATAGATAATAGAGCGTGTATCGAACCCTGCTTTTGGTGAAAATGAACAAAATGATATTGCCACAATTGAACATACCTACAAACTTGCTAAAGAAAGCAAGTAATATATTGACTTTTGTCTGATTTTGTTTTATAATTAATACAATAAAATAAAAAGGAGAAGTAAAAATGGCAAATTACAAACAACTCTTTATGAATTATATGGACGCAAAGGGGGTTAAATATACCAACTCTAATGACCATGTTGTTAAGGTTGTGTATAGCGGAGATAACCTTAAGTCTATTCCTGTGTACGTTTCTTTTGACGAGGACGGAGACAGCATGATTCAAGTGTACTGCTTTGAGATTGCTAACTTCAATAACAACGCTGCGGCAGGTTTGCTTGCATGTAATGAATTGAACAAGAAATATCGTTGGGTTAAGTTCTATCTTGATAAGGATAACGATATTATCTGCTCGCTTGACGCATACATCGACGATGTTACTTGCGGTGAAGAGTGCCTTAAGCTTGTCCGCCGAGTAGTAAACATTACGGATGAGGCGTATCCTATGTTTATGAAGGCTCTTTGGTCTTGAGATTAATTTCTTTTGGGTTAAGATACAAATAGAATTGAAAAACGGACACGTAATCGTGTCCGTTTTTCTGTTAGTCGTTAAGCTCTATTTCGATAGCTGCAACGGCGGCGGGAGGGAGAATAACCGAGTCGTTGTCAAATACGGTTTCTTTTACCGCAAAACAGTCGGGGGTGTCAACGGTGATCTCTGTATCTGCCTTTGCTGCAATGTAATACATACGCGCCTGCTTGATTTTTATACCGCCAAGATCAATTTTGAGTGTCTGTGCGGAGTTCATGTCTGTGTTTGCGGCGTGAATATATACAGTGTTTGCTGTTTTTGAGGCAACCGCGTCAATAGCACCGTTATAGGATATATCAAGATCATATTTGCCTTGATGATGTCCAAACAAGCTCATAACAGAGCCTACGGGTTGAAGATAAGGCGTCTTGGGATGCATTCCCGGAAGAGGAGCGCGTTGAGGAATGTTGTTGGGAATCATAAGGGCGTTTACCTGCCATGAAGTTCCAAAGAAGTCGGCAAGTGTAGCTATATCCAAAACGTCGCTGTTTCTCATTAGAACATTATGACATCTTGCGTACGCAACGCCTGCACCCCAAGAAGAAAGCACCTCGTTACGGTTTCTTCCGTTAACGGCAAAGTGTCCCTCGGTCATGGCAAGCCGCTTATTACCACAGTCTGCTCGCATTACGGCAAAGCGTTCTTCCATAGATTTATAGGCGTTCATAAGATGAACCCAGGTGTTTTCATAGTTATCTCTGTATTTCGTGCCGCACAAAGGGGAATCGGGAAGACCAGAACCAAAATGATGGTGGAAGGCAATGATGTCTATCCCATCAACCTCACTCATCTTTTTGCACCAGGTGTCGTCGGTTTTGTTCGGCTCACCCCAACCGATAAGCTTTAGCGATGGATCAATCCGTCTCATAGCTTCTACAAAACGCTTGGTAGCGTCAATGCACTCGTCGCTATTGTATCCGCAAATATATGAAGTTTCGTTTCCAATCTGCCAGTATTTCACGTTAAAAGGCACCGTCGCACCGTTTTTAATACGAAGAGCGTTGTTGGGATTGTTGCAGTAATCAACCCACTCGGCAGCCTCTTGCGCAGTTCCCAAGCGGTTTGTTCCGTTTTTTGGATGCGCCCAAGGCATGCGGCCATCAGACTCCATATTAACAACCAAAAGCGGCTCAGCGTTAACCTTGCGGCAAAAATCAATTATCTCATGAGTTCCTACTTGATTGTTGTAAAGTCCTCCCCAATGGTAATTTACCATGGGAATGCGTTCCTCGAATTTTCCAATAGCTTCTTTCCAATGGTAATATGAAGCAAAGCATCCGCCCCAACGAACCATAGTGGGCGCAAGCTCGCGAACTTTGTCGATAACCGAAGGATACCAGTCGTTTTCAATAAAATCCCATGCGGCATCTACCGAGGGGTCGCAAGTGCTGAGAGGCTCCATAAACTGCATATAGAGATAAGGAGATATCTCGTGCTTTTCTTTAACGTTTATTTTCAACGTAATCATATTTTGTCCTCCTTTGGGGATTGTGATGATTCTATTTTAAACCTGACAAAAGAAAAAGTCAAGTAATAAGACGGACTGGTTTTGTACAAATATGTCTTGATTTTTTAGTTTTTTACTTGATTTATACTTGAATATGTGATAAAATACAATTATGAAAAATAGAAATAATAAACCTACGCTTACAGTCGATGCTTTGGGAATAAAACTGAAAGTGATAAGGGTAGGGGAGAGCCCCCAATTAAAACGAAGAAACAGTAATTCCCAAGACTCGGAAAAGGTAGGTCACATCCACTCACATTTCACTTACGAAGTCTTTTTCGTCACGGAAGGAATCCTTAAAATTGTTACAGGAAACAGAACGTTATCGTATGAAAGAAAGGTAGTTATAATTCCGCCTCGTACAGAGCACTATACGGTTACAGATATGAACGGTAGCTTTTGCCTTCTGTTTTCGTTCGAGAAGAATAGGAAAGGTGAGTTCAAGGCGGAACAAATAAGCTCTGTATTACAGAATCGGATATATGAGTTGCCGCTTTCTGATGATATTGAATACTATATCAAAGCTGTTTCACGAAAAAGCGTGGAAAATACAAGCACAGCAGAAAAGGACGCTGAACTCCTGACCACCCTTGTATTCAGAGAAATATTTAGCGCGCTGATGCCCAAAAATGATGAACTTCCAATCAATCAAAATGATTCTAAGCACATAGGAGAAATAGAAACCTATATTAATTCCAATCTAAACAACAAAATAACCTTGACAGACATTGCCGCACGTGTTTTCTTAAGTACGAGACAAGTTTCCAGGATATTGAAGAAAGAGTATGGCTGCACTTTGTCTCAATTGGTTATACAGAAAAAACTTGCTTACGCAGTTATGCTTTTGAAAAACACCGATATGTCGATAGGTGATATCGCTCGCAGTGTTAATCTTGGGGCAGAGAACTATTTTTATACCTTATTCAAAAACAAATACGGTATTTCTCCCTTGAAATTTAGAAAACAGAATACGTAGGAACATTAAAAAAGGCATCGCGTAAGCGATGCCTTTTTTTTATATTATTTGAAATAATCTACTCAGTCAAAATATTCCACAAGAGAATACTTACTTTGGTTAATTAATCTACACGAAATACTAAATTCTATGGATGAAATTATCATTTTATATTTTTTGTGTGAAAAACGTAAAAAGCTGAAAAAAATGGTGAAAAGGTATATACAAATCTTTTAAAATGTGATATAATATAATGAAAAAATATATTTTGAGCAAGTATAAAGGGGTAAAATATGCCGGATTACAAAAACAGATATAAAAAAGACAATCAGAATGGATTCAGAAAAAAACGCAGAGAAGACTTACCGGAGCGTCGTGTCGAGGCTGAGGAAGAAAACAGCGGCATAGTTATAGGCAGAAATGCGGTAAGAGAGCTTTTAAAATCGGGAAGGGCGATAGATAAAATTTTGGTTAAAAAAGGCGAACATGAGGGTTCGGTAACTGTCCTTGTAGCCGAGGCTATCGCGAGATCTATACCGATTGTGGAAGTTGAAAAGGCTAAGCTTGATTCCATGTCAGGATTTGCGCCTCATCAGGGAATAATAGCCATGGCGGCAGAGAAGGAATACTGTACGGTTGAGGATATCCTGAAAATAGCTGAGGAGAGAGGCGAAAAGCCGCTTATAGTAATTTCTGACGGTATTACCGATCCGTATAATCTTGGTGCGCTTATCCGTTGCGCTGAAGGTGTAGGCGCTCACGGTCTTATAATTCCCAAGCGACGTGCTACGGGACTTACCCCTCTTGTGACAAAGGCGTCTGCGGGGGCTATTGAGCATTTGGCAATCGCTAAGGTAGTGAATATAGCGTCAACAATAGAAACGCTTAAGAAAAACAACATATGGATATACGCGGCAGAAGCCGGCGGTCAAAGCTACTATGACACCGATTTTTCCGGCGGTTGCGCAATTGTATTTGGAAGCGAAGGAGATGGAGTTTCTAAGTTGGTTATGGAAAAAAGCGATTTTATAACGTCAATACCTATGTATGGACATGTAAACTCCTTTAACGTTTCAACTGCCGCTGCGGTTATTCTTTCGGAGGCTGCCCGTCAGCATAGAAAATAGTAGAAAATAGTATCAAATACAAAAAACTACTGCGGAAAGGAGTTTTGGTATGGAAAAATATTCAGATGTCGATATAGACGCTATGCTCAAGCGCATACAGGAAAACGTTGAAAAGCGGAGCCCTGCCGCCGAGGAGTCCGAAGCGCCTGCCGACGTTGCCCAAAAAGGCGGCAAAAAATCTCCCGATGAGCTTATTGATTTGATTATGGCTGATATTGGTGAAGACAGCGTCAAAAAGACAAAGTCGGCTGATGCCGAAAAATATGATATAAGCGGATTCGAGATCGAAGAAATCGAAGATGATGAAGATAGTGGAGCAACTGAAGAAGTTGAGCTGATTGACAGTGATGAAAGACCTGAAGAAACAGGCACAACTTTGGACATCGAACAGATGGATTCCGAAAACGAGGAAAGCTCCGATCTTTGTGAAAATGATGAATCCGAGCTTGATGGCGAACCTGTTGAAAACACCGATGTTTACGAGAAAGAAGAGACAGAAGAAGATGTTGTTTCCGAGGATGAGGTGTTGGAAGATGAGCTTGAGGAAAGCTTTGAAGAACTTGAAGAACTTCCTGAAAGTCTGACACGCGAAGACTTTTTTGAGGAATTCAACAATGATACAGAGACTGATGACAACGGAGAGAATTTTGACGAACAAGATGAGTCCGAAAGCGAGCCTTTGCAGGCAATTGAGGATATTTCCATTGATGATGAAGCGGCTACCGAGGTCTTTGAGGAGCTTTCCGCGGAGGTTGATGAATCTGCCGAAACAGATGAAGACACTGTTGAGGCTATTGAGGAACTCACAGGTGTGGTTGATGAAGCTTTTGATGATGTAGATGAGATGATTGATCTTTCCGATGAGATTGCGGATAATACTGAAACTCTCGACGAAACCGAAAAGGTAATTTCTGCTGAAGTTCGTGATGTCGAAACGGAGGATTTGGGAGACGAGGGTGAAATGGACGACGTTTTGCGTAACCTTTTGGCACTTGCCCAAAACAACTTGGAAGAACCCGAAACTGTTGCCATCGAGGATGTTACTTCGGCATTTTCTAAGCAGGGTGATGTCACCCCAACTCATTTAACAGAAAACGATGAAAAGAACGGTGTATATCCCGATAGTGTTGCCCCTGATGAGTATCATAGCCTTGACGAGGCTGATATAAACCTCACAATTTCCCTTGGAAATAAAGATTCTTTGGAAGATGCCATAGGATTTGTTAAGGTTAGGGAGGCAAAGCACAATTTTGTAAATCCATCGGAAAAGGGGACAGTCGGTAATATTATTCTTGATTACAGAACAAACGAGTATACGTCTGATGATGAAGAAGACGATATTAAAGACCGATATCGCAAAGAAAAAAAGCATATAGCACTACGACTTGGGGTTTCTGCTTTTCTTTTCGTTTTGTTGGCTTTTTGCGAAATGATTTATTCTTTTGATTCTGTAAGTATTCCGTACATAAGTGAGTTCTTGGATGTTCCGTTATATTATGGTCTTGTATCTGTACTTTTGATGGTTGTTGCCGTAGCACTTTCGGCAAAAAAGCTGTTTTTGGGCATCGTTGGATTCTTTATGAGCCGCCCCAATTATTACTCGACCGTAAGCTTTGTATTTCTTGTGAATTTGCTTTACAGCATTTTGTCTATTACAGTTTTTGGTGATGATAATATGCTTATGCTTAATTCTATTGTTATATTTGGATTGTTGCTCGATATTGTCGGTGAATATTTCCAAATATCAAGGGAGATGCTTACGTTTAAATTTGTATCTGACGGCAGACCTAAAATTGCGTTGGAGCGACTTGATATTACTGCTGACACCATAAAAAAGCAATCTTTTCTGACGGGAAATGATTTCGTAATAGAAGATATCAATTTTGTCGGTAAATATTTTGAGAGAAGTGCAAAAAGCCCACAATCCTACCAGGTTCGCTATAGCTACACTATGCTGACTATGCTGCTTGCGTTGCTTGTTGCGGTTGTCGCGGTTATTGTTACAGACGATTTTGCGTATTTCGTTTTCGCGTTTGAACTTTCTATTATGCTTTCTATTCCGACACAGTTTATGTTCCTTGGATCATTGCCTTTTTACATTGTATCGGGAAATCTTCGTGAGCTTGACAGCGCGATTATAGGTGAAACTATAGACGATGAGTACGTAGGTCCCCACACAGTTTACATGGACGACACCGAGATATTTGGAAAACGCGGTATCCGGGTTTTGAACCTTGAGCCGCATAATGGCTTTAATATTGTTGACGTAAATTACTATTATCTTTCAATATTTATGAAACTTAATAGTCCATTGAAAAACGCATTTGGTGAGGTTTCTGAAAAAATGAAACTTTCGGATAGCGTCAGATTTCTTTCAGTATACCAAAGTGGTATCGAGGCGTTGGTTGATGAAAAGAACCGAATTCTTGTGGGTAAATATGATTTTATGGTTGAAAAAGGGGTTCAGTTTGGCAAATGTCATGATGAAAAGCCCATTGAAAAAGACGATATATGCGTGATGTACATGTCGGTAAATGGTGCAATTTGCGCGAAGATGAACCTCAAATACGATATCGACCATTATTTTGAGCAATTTGCTGACGATATGGCGGAAAATCGCGTACACGTTGGTGTTAGAACAGTAGACCCTAATGTTACTGAGGCGATGATTGCACGCTTGCGCGGAGATAACAGTGAGTCAATAAAGGTTATGCGTCCGACTTTTAACGACCTTGTTCCAATAGAAAGAAAGTCGAACAGCGGAATAATAACTGCCAAAAACTCTCATATGATAGCACAAATTCTTGCTGAAGGCCTTAAAATTAAACGCACGAATTCTATTATGAATATTCTGTGGATAATTTATGCGCTTGTAGGCTTGTGTTCGGTCATAGTTATTTCGGTATTCGGTGTGTTTGACAAGGTATTTCCTATATGCATTGTCGGTTATCAGCTTGCGTGGATAATAGGTTTTGTAATATATACGATTAACAAATTCAGAAACAGGAAAACAAAATGAACAATAGTACTATAATGAAATCCGTATCAAAGCCGGGAAGATACTCCGGCGGAGAATACAATCAGATAATCAAGGAAAAGGATAAGGTAAAGGCAAGATGGGCTTTTTGCTTTCCCGATTCATACGAGATAGGAATGTCCAATCTTGGCGTCCGAATCCTTTATGGCGCGCTTAATTCCGAAGAGGACATTTGGTGTGAACGTGTTTATACCCCGTGGCCGGATATGCAGGAAGAAATGAAAAAATACGGTATTCCGCTTACGGCGCATGAAAGCAAGGACCCGCTTAAAGCTTTTGATATTGTGGGATTTACTCTTCAATATGAGATGTCTTACACCAATGTTCTTAATATGCTCAAGCTTGCCGAAATTCCGCTTAGAGCATCCGAGCGAGGCGAGGATGAGCCTATCATAATAGGTGGCGGTCCGTGCGCGTACAATGCCGAGCCTATTGCAGATTTCTTTGATTGCTTCTCTATTGGAGAAGGTGAAGAAATGCTGGTTGAGTTTACAAAGCTTTATATCGAAATGAAAGCGCGTGGAAACTTCTCCAAAAAAGAATTTTTGCATGAGGCGGCTAAAACTATTTCGGGTATTTACGTTCCGGAATTTTATGAGGTGGAGTATAAAGAAGACGGTACGATAGCAGCTTATATACCGATATACGATGACATACCGACAAAAATTTCCAAAAGGATAATAAAGGATATGGATAAGGCTTATTTCCCCAAAAAGCCTGTCATGCCTTATATTGAAACGGTCCATGACCGAATTATGCTTGAGGTTTACAGAGGATGTATAAGAGGTTGCCGTTTTTGCCAGGCTGGAATGATTTATCGTCCCGTAAGAGAAAAGTCGGCTGACGTACTTAACCAACAAGCCAAATGCCTTTATGAATCAACGGGATACGAGGAAATATCTCTTACATCTCTTTCTATTAGCGACTACACCGAGCTTGAGGAGCTGACAACAAAGTTACTTGATTGGACAGATGAAAACATGGTTAGTCTGTCGTTACCTTCTTTGCGTGTTGACAGCTTTACCAAAGAGCTTATGGACAGAGTAGCGGGAGTTCGTTCTTCGTCTCTTACTTTCGCGCCCGAGGCGGGAACACAGAGACTGCGCGATGTGATAAATAAAAACGTTCGTGAGGAGGATCTTCTTCGCGCGGTAAACGTGGCTTTTGAAGCGGGAAAAAATCAGGTTAAGCTTTACTTTATGATGGGGCTTCCCACCGAAACCCTTGAGGATATCGAGGGAATTGCAGTGCTTGCCAAATCGGTTATAGAGGCTTATTATCAGAATCCCAAACGCAATAAAGGTCGCTCTCCGCAGGTTACTGTCAGCGTATCCTGCTTTGTACCCAAGCCCTTTACACCTTTCCAATGGGAGGCTCAGGATACCAAAGAAGCCTTTGAGGAAAAACAAAAATTCCTTGCTGAGAAAATTAGTGATAAAAAGATAAAATTTGCTCATCACGACTCGGGCACCTCGCGAATAGAGGCTGTACTTGCGCGCGGCGACAGAAAATTGTCAAAGGCGCTCGAACTTGCTTGTGAGGAAGGTTTTATGTTTGACTCATGGGATGAGTATTTTGATTATGACAGATGGATATCTGTATTTGAACGTAGCGGTATAGACCCTGCGTTTTACGCTAACCGCAAATTCGGTGTGGACGAGATTTTGCCGTGGGATATTATCGACTGCGGAGTTGATAAGAGCTTCTTTAAGCGTGAGCGAGAGAAAGCATACGGAGAGACCACAACTCCCAATTGCCGTGAGCAGTGCAGCGGTTGTGGCGCAAATAAGCTGGGAGGTGAAAGAACGTGTTGCCCGAAAATGAAAAAGTAAAAGCGTGTTATCTTAAAAACACACTTCCAAAGCTTGAAGAACCCAAAACACTTCGTATAAAATTCCGAAAGATTGGAAATTTACAGTATATATCTCACTTGGATTTGCAAAGAACATTTCACAGAATTTTAGTGCGTGCCGGCATACCCATGTGGTATACCCAAGGATTTAATCCTCACGCCAAGGTTATCTTTGCGACGCCACTTTCGGTAGGAGCGCAAAGCGAATGCGAGCTTGTGGATATAAGAATAGACAGAGAAATATCTTGTGAACGCGTAATGGAGTTGCTTAACAAGGAAGTTACCGATGAGCTGAGAATTCTTGACGTATATGTTCCAAAAAACAAGTTTTCGGATATAGTCTGGGCGGACTACACCATTGAAGTTTGTCGGGAAGGTTTGACTTCCGAAACAGTGGAAAATATTAAAAATACTGTTTCTAAATCAGAGCTTGTTATGACTAAAAAAACAAAATCCGGTGAAAAGGATGTTAATATCATACCGATGATAAAAAGATTCGATGTTAAGCTGTCGCAAAACGGCAATGCTGTATTGATAAATACGTTGCTTAATGTTAATCAGGAAAGTTATCTTAATCCCGAGATTTTGTTGGGGGCGCTTGACCGCGAATGCGGTTTGCTTGACGCTTCACCGGATAAAATAACTTATACAATAATGCGAAATGCCACTTTCTTTGAAGACGGTGTCACTTTGTTCAAATAATTTAAAACGGAAGGATGATTCAAAATGAATAAGAAGAGAATTGAAACAACTTGTGTACAGGGCGGTTATACTCCCGGAAACGGAGAGCCTCGTCAGATTCCGATAGTACAAAGTACTACTTTTAAATACGATACAAGCGAGGATATGGGTAAACTTTTTGACCTTGAAGCAAGCGGATATTTTTACACCAGACTCCAGAACCCTACCAACGATTACGTAGCGAATAAGATTTGTGAGCTTGAAGGCGGTACTGCCGCTATGCTTACTTCTTCCGGACAGGCTGCAAACTTTTACAGTATTTTCAATATTGCAACTTGCGGCGATCACGTTATCGCTTCGTCAGCTATTTACGGTGGAACGTACAACCTTTTCTCTGTAACAATGAAGAAGATGGGAATTGATTTCACTTTCGTTTCTCCCGATATTACCGCTGAGGAGCTTGATAAAGAGTTCAAGCCCAATACAAAGGCCGTCTTTGGTGAAACTATAGCTAACCCCGCACTTACTGTTCTTGATATAGAGCTTTTCGCAAACGCAGCGCATAAGCACGGTGTTCCGCTTATTATTGACAACACCTTTGCAACTCCTGTAAACTGTCGTCCTTTTGAGTGGGGGGCTGATATCGTTACCCATTCAACCACAAAGTACATGGATGGACACGGCGCGGCTGTTGGCGGTTGCATCGTTGATTCGGGCAAATTTGATTGGAGCAAGTACCCTGAAAAATTCCCCGGACTTTGTACTCCCGATGACAGCTATCACGGTGTAGTATACGTTGAAAAATTTGGCGTTGGCGGAGCGTTTATAACCAAGGCAACCGCGCAGCTTATGAGAGATTTTGGATCTATCCAGTCTCCACAGAATGCGTTTATTCTTAACCTTGGCCTTGAAAGTCTCCACGTCCGTATGAAACGTCACTGTGAGAATGCTCAGGCGGTTGCCGAATTTCTTCAGTCCAGTGACAAGATTGAGTGGGTTAACTACTGCGGTCTTAAGGGTAACAAGTATTATGATCTTGCGCAGAAGTACCTTCCTAACGGCTCGTGCGGTGTTGTAAGCTTTGGAGTTAAGGGCGGTAGAAAAGCTGCAGAAAAGTTCATGAAGAATTTGAAGGTGGCGGCTATTGAAACACACGTAGCGGATGCGCGAACCTGCTGCTTGCATCCCGCAAGCGCTACTCACCGTCAGATGAACGACGAGGAGCTTGCTGCTGCAGGTGTATCCCCCGACCTTGTTCGTTTTTCCTGCGGACTTGAGAGCGCGCAGGATCTTATAGACGATATCAAGCAGGCACTTGAATGTATCTAACGTTTTCTTGATAATAGGAGAATCATAAATGCCAATTAAAATACCAAATGAGTTGCCGGCATATAAAACGCTTACAAATGAGAATATTTTTATAATGGATGAGACACGAGCGATAACTCAGGATATTCGTCCGTTGAAAATTGCTATTGTAAATCTTATGCCGACAAAAATTGATACTGAAACACAGCTTATGCGCCTGTTGGGAAATACCGCCCTTCAGGTCGAGGTGACGCTGCTCCATACAAAAACTCATCTTTCCAAAAACACTTCAAGAGAGCATCTTGCCGCGTTTTATAAAACATTTTACGACGTGAAGGACGAGAACTTTGACGGTATGATTATTACCGGAGCTCCGGTTGAGCAAATGCCGTTTGAGGAAGTAACCTATTGGGATGAGCTGTGTGAAATAATGGAATGGACAAAGACGCACGTTCACAGTACGTTTCATATTTGTTGGGGAGCCCAAGCGGGACTTTATTACCACTACGGAATACAAAAATATCCGCTTGAAAAGAAACTTTTCGGCGTTTTCCCGCATAAAGTAGTAAGAAAGAGTTCAATACTTTTCAGAGGCTTTGACGACGAGTTTATGGTGCCTCACTCAAGACATACCACCGTTAAAAAGAGCGATATTCAGGCTTGCGGTAAATTGAAAATACTTGCCGAGTCTGAAGAGGCAGGTGTTTATGCCGTGGCGATAAAGGATGGCAAGCAGATATTTATTACGGGACATTCCGAGTACGATGCCGGAACTTTAAACAAGGAGTACGTGAGAGATAAGACGGCTGGATTGCCTATTGAGGTTCCGAAAAATTATTTCCCGAATGATGATGACAGTAAAGCCCCTGTGGTAACATGGCGCTCTCACGCCAACCTATTGTTCTCCAACTGGTTGAACTATTTCGTTTACCAGACAACACCGTTTAATCTTGACGAGATAAACAAAAAGAAAAAATAAGCACAAAAGGAGCAAGGTCAATGAATTTATTTCCCCTTACCCCGACCGCAGCTCTGGTAATGCAGCTACTTGACTCAAAGGTGTCAACTGAACCAATGTTTGAGTCTAACACCTTCAAGCCCGAATACGATTTTAAAATAAACAGTGTCGGGCTTGACAGGTGTATGCCCGAAGAAGAGGGAATACAGTCGGATTTGGTGATTGAGTTTCTCGACAAGTTGAAAAATGACCGTTCTTTGAATATGCATAGTGTTACTGTTGCGAGACATGGGCGAATACTGTGTCAAGCGAGTTTTGGCGCACAGAGAACGGATATATGGAAGCATGCTTTTTCCGCGTGTAAAAGCGTGACTTCGATTGCAATAGGAATTCTCATAGATGACGGAGTTCTTAAGCTTGACGAGCGAGTTGTTGATATTTTTCGTGATAAAGTCGGTGCGGTGTCTAAAATCAAGTTGAAGGATTTGATTGTTGAGGACCTGCTTACAATGAGGAGCTCGGTGCTTTTCTCGGAAGCGGATGCAATGACCGATGCTGATTGGGTAAAAGCCTTTCTCCAGGCACCAACCAAAGGAACTGTTGGAAAAACGTTCAGATATAATAGCTTGAACACTTATATGCTGTCAGCTATCGTGACGCAAAAGACTGGCAAACTCCTCTCGGAATTTCTCGATGAAAGGTTGTTTTCGCCGCTCGGAATAAAGGATTATTATTGGGAAAAATGCCCGCGAGGGATAGATAAAGGCGGATGGGGCTTGTATATACGTCCCGAGGATTTTGTAAAAATCGGCACTTTGTTGTTGAACGGTGGCGTTTATGGAAATATGAGAATTGTTTCCGAGGAATATGTTAGTTTGGCCACAACCAAGCATGTTGAGATTGAACGGGAAAGCAAACGCTTTGATTACGGATATCAAATATGGATCGGAAAAGATACTAATACTTTTTTGTTTAACGGAATGTTGGGGCAGAATGTTTTGTGCTTTAAAGACAGCGGAATTGTGATTGTTTCCAATGCGGGAAACGCGGAAATGTTCCAACAAGGCGCTTTTTTTGAATATGCGGCATCCTGCTTCGGCAGAGAATTTTCTGAAAGCGTTCCAAAGAATAAGGTCGCATATAATAGGCTTTTGAAAAAATCTAAGGAATTAACGCATCTCAGTGGGGATAAGCCTTGTAGATGGTGGCACAAAGTGCTTTCTTTTTTCGGAATAGAAAAACGTGAAAGCAGGTTGTTTTCGACTCTTGTAGGGAAAAGCTTTATCCCGTCAGAGGGAGACACGCAGGCGGTAGGCATACTTCCGCTCATACTTCAAGCAACTGAAAATTGCTTTTCAAAAGGCTTTGCGTGTATTGCGTTTGAACTTGATGAGCAAGATATTCCGACTCTTGTCTATAAAGAGACCGATGTGGAAATCAAAATTCCCGTAGGATTTGACATTCCTATTACAAAGAATATAAAATATCGAAACGAGAATTTTATTATTTCTTCCAAGGCAAGGTTTACTTTTAACGAAGACGGTATTTGCGTTTTGGTTATTCGGTTAGATTTTGCCGAAACTCCGTCATCAAGGATTATTAAAATATTCTTTTACGGTGATGACGACCTGGTGATCGAACAGAGCGAAACTCCGGGAGAAGCGTTTTTGCTTGAGTTGAGCGACATGGTTATTTCGGAATATGCCGATAAACCTGTTGTCGGAGCATTTCTGGAAAAATTCGGAGTTGAGTTTATAGAATACAAAGTTAAAAGAATTTTCAACTCTGTCTTACAACTAAAACCTGAATAAAAATATTAAATCCCTTGATTTTTATCAAGGGATTTTTTTGTCAGCCTTACATATATTATTTAGTGTGGAGGTGGTTGCATGAGTAGAGAAAAAAGAATAATCGACTTTAATGAAGCGATTGATTGTAAAAAACTCAATGAAATTATAGAACTGTTTGCTGAAAAATATGATTTTTTAGCTGTTAATAGTATAGGGAGAAGCATATTTGACCGAGCGATACCTATCGTAAAGCTTGGAGAAGGAAAAACTAAAGTGATATACGTAGGGGCGCACCACGGCAGCGAGTGGATAACAAGCGCAGTGCTTTTAAGGTTTATTAACGAGTACTGTGAGTTATACAAAAGTAGCGGAAGGGTGGGATCGCTTTATGTTGAAAATTTGTTTCAAAGAGCAGAAATACATATAATTCCTATGCTGAATCCGGACGGGGTTGATTTGTCTGTCAATGGGTTGGATTACAATAATATTATGTATGAACGGTTGCTGGCAATGAATTCAAACAGTACGGATTTTAAAAAATGGAATGCAAATGGCAGGGGCGTGGATCTTAATCACAACTATAACTTTGGTTTTTCTGAGTATAAAAAAATAGAAAGCGAGCAGGGAATCCATAACGGAGCCCCTACTCGCTTTAGCGGAGAATATCCCGAATCCGAACCGGAGGTAGGATATCTTTGTAATTATTTAAGGTTTTATGGGGATTTTTGCGGTGCGATAACGCTACATTCACAGGGGGAAGAAATATACTACAAGAGCGGGGAATATTGCCCTGATGAGTCGGAAAGAATAGCTGAATACTTTTCACGGCTCAGCGGATATGCTCCGCGTACTCCTGAAGGGATGGCGGCGTTTGGCGGCTTTACCGATTGGTTTATTTCCGAATTTGACAGACCGTCTTTTACCTTTGAATGCGGTGTGGGAGAGAATCCGCTTCCCATAAGTGATTTGCCGATGATTTACTTAAAGCTCAGAAAAGTACTGTTTGAAGCTCCACTTATTTTGGGGAGGATTCGTCGCTGAAAAGATCAAGCTGAGAACTGTCTCCCACAGTGGGGCGTTTGTTATATTTAAGTCCAAGATGCTCATAGGCAAGTCGTGTTACGCAACGTCCTCGAGGAGTGCGGCTCAAGAATCCTATCTGCATAAGATACGGCTCGTAAACGTCTTCAAGCGTTACTGCTTCTTCACCGACTGTTGCCGCCAACGTGTCAAGACCCACGGGACCTCCGTCATAAAAGTCGATTATTGTTTTTAACATGCGTCTGTCCGTATTATCAAGCCCAAGTGCGTCTATTTCAAGTTGACCAAGCGCATAGTTAGCAATGTCGGAATCTATTTTTCCGCTGCCGCGAACCTGCGCATAATCGCGAACTCGCTTAAGCAATCTGTTGGCAATACGCGGAGTTCCTCTGGAACGTGAAGCTATTTCATAAGCGCCGTCGTCTGTGATCTCAAACTCAAGAATACCCGAGCTGCGCTTAACGATGGTCGCAAGCTCTTCCGATGTATATAGGTCAAGCTTAAGAAGGATACCAAATCTGTCGCGAAGCGGAGTAGTGAGTTGTCCCGCGCGAGTGGTTGCTCCAATCAGCGTAAATTTTGGCAAGTTAATTCTTATGCTTCTTGCGGACGGTCCTTTTCCTATAACGAAATCAAGAGCGTAATCTTCCATGGCAGGGTATAAGATTTCTTCTATGGAGCGCGAAAGTCGGTGTATCTCATCAATAAAAAGCACATCGCCTTCATTAAGATTTGTAAGTATTGCAGCCAAGTCACCTTGCTTTTCTATGGCTGGCCCCGAGGTCGTTCTGATGCTTACTCCCATTTCGTTGGCGATAATGTTGGAAAGGGTTGTCTTTCCAAGACCGGGAGGGCCGTAAAGTAATACGTGGTCAAGTGAATCACCGCGGAATTTTGCGGCATCAATGTATATCTTAAGGTTTTCCTTGATTTTTTCCTGCCCGATATAGTCGTCAAGGTTTTGAGGACGAAGTGAATTCTCGGTATCGGTGTCGTTTGGAGTGTAAGAAGATGACATTATTCGGTTTTCAAAATCAAGTTCTTCATTTGTAGGTTCGTAATCGTTCATAGTCTTCTCCTTATCTCATAAGTTTTTTCAGAGCTTGCTTAATAATTTCTTCAAGCCCAATAGACGGGTCTATGCCTTGAAGCGCGCTTATCGCCTCACTTCTGGAATAACCCAATACCATAAGTGCGTCTTGTGCTTCGTTCAGCTCGCTTTTTCTTGAGGCGGATGATGTTACAGAGACCGCAGACTGCTTGCCTGCAAGTACGTCTGCAGGAGTCTCTTTTATCATCTTGTCTTGCAATTCAAGAACTATTCTTGCCGCGGTTTTTGAACCGACACCGTTGGCTTTAGCGATTGCTTTTGTGTCACCTGTGCAAACCGCAAGCGCAAATTTTTCGGGAGTAAAAACAGACAGTATAGCCATTGCCGCCTTAGGACCAACGCCCGAAACGCTTGTAAGCAGTTTGAATGATGACAGTTCCTCGTGAGTTGAAAATCCAAAAAGCTCTACGTCATCCTCGCGCACCGCCATATAGGTGAATAGCTTTACATTGGGCGAAGGTGTTGAGTAAATATTGGGTAAGGCCGCGTGAGTGGTACTGCTTATGGTTAATTTGTAGCCGACACCGCCTGCATCAACTACCGCAAATGTGGGCTCAAGAGCTTCCAACGTGCCTTTTATATAATAGAACATTTTTTGAGAATCCTTTCGTTTTTACTGTTGGCTGTTTTGCGATGATTTTTTCTTTTTCCTTTCGGCGTGACTCCCTATTGCCCATACGCCGGCGAAGATGGCGAGAGAAACAATTGAAATTACGCCTCCGACAATGATTATTCCCGGAGAATAAACCATTTTCACAGAATGTGTTCCTGAGGTCGATATATCAAACGCAACTAAGGCGTCGAAAGTTTTGAAAATATTAACCTTTTGCCCGTCAACGTATACCTTCCATCCCTCATCGTAAGGAATGGTGGTTTGGATGGTGGTGTTACTTTTGTCGGTTGTAATTTGCCCATCAAAGGAAGATGCTGTGAATTCGTCAATCTCATACTGATTTGAGGCGAGGTCCGAAAAGGCGTCTTTGAGCGCATTTATATCAAGATAGTAAGCATAAGCCTCGTTATCCTTTAAATAAAGATTATCACCTTTGAGAACCAATTTTACTATTAGGTTCTGTCCTGCCTTGAATTCGCCAACCGATTTTATTCGGTTACTTTCATTCGCCATAAAATCACCAAACTTTTCACCGTTTACAAACATAGAGGT
Source organism: Eubacteriales bacterium (assembly GCA_045612185.1). Classification (GTDB taxonomy): domain Bacteria; phylum Bacillota; class Clostridia; order Oscillospirales; family CAG-272; genus RGIG8775. Next base: position 53,869 of record JAZKYO010000092.1, on the reverse strand, counting down.
TTCTCTGGTGTATTCTGATGGAGCGTAAAAGAAATAGTGTCCGTTTTCGGCAATGGGGAATGTCATTGAAACGTAAGCCTCTGTACCGCTTGTGGTAACTGCGTACTTAGTGTGCCCTGCGATGGTTGATTTTCTTGCGTTTGAATGAGTTGAACTACCCATGCTTACGGGAACGAATATTGTTACGTCACGGCCAAGCATTGCGCTTACCGTTTTGTTAAGACGCTCAAAGGGGGAAAAGTCAATAACCTTTTCTTTTCCGTCACTGCTGACAGTTAGATACGTGAAATCCTTAACCTTTTCGCTAACCTCATATGCGATTGAAAGAGCGTATGGGTTCTGATACGCAATATAGTTTTCATCTTGCGTTACTATCGGATAAAGCTCGTTCATAAGTCGGTTTATAGCCTGATTTTCATTGTAGGTGGAATAAGATTCAGGTTGATTTTTTTGCGCGATTATATATTTTACACCTAAAATAGAATCGTTTACGGGCGTTCCGCCGAGGTACTTTGACCAATGAGATTTTGACGAATATCCCATATTGTTCAGGAATTTTACGGTTTCTTTGTTAAGCGTTGAGGTAGAGCCCGAAAGTCCGTACATTCCAAGCGTCATGTTATCGTTTGTCTTTCGGTGATGAGTTTTCTCCATTCGATAAAATGAAGTATCCTTCTCTTGTATTTCGTTGACAATAGGTTCGATCTTATCGAAGAAGCCGTTGTAGGAGCTTCTGGATGAAAAGGTAACGTCAAAGTGCAGCGCAGTAATATTTACTATACCGTTAAGCAACATTTCAACGCATACTACTATAAGCAGTATTTTTGAATTTTTTCTGAAATCTTTCAGCCTATGAGAACGTATAATAGCGTATACAGCGGCGCATAAAGCCACTACCGCAATTACGGTAAGCCAAACGGTGCGATAAGTGTCAAGCTTCCCCTCAACGTAATAATCGCTTTCACCAAGCTTAAAGTTTTTGAACTCAAACTTCTCAAGTATGCTGACCATGAAAACAATAAACGCACCTGTCGCAAACACGATTTTTGAGGACTGCTTTCTGAATTCCCCCATAGCCTTGTAAGTCATGGTCAGAAGGAAGAAAGAAAACATAAAGCTGTATCTGTAATTCAACCAGTTGGGAACCTGGAATCCGTGCCATGCTATATCGACGGGATTAAGCGTGAAACTGATTACAAACACACCGAGGAATAAAAGGGCGAATATTTTTTCTCTCAGCGTTATTTTCTTGGAGAAAAAGTAAAAGGGAATCATCAACAATGTCAGAGTTCCGCAGTAGATTATCGGAAGCCCCTCGGGGCGTACAGTATCGTAAGAGCCCGGGAAGAGTTTTGCAATGAGGTCAGCCAAGTCGTATCTTATTTCGAAGCTCCAATCGGGAGACGAAAACGTGTTTTTTCCAAATTGAAGCGAATAATACGCGCCAATAATTGTAAAGGCGGCAATTCCTATTGCGAGAAGCGAAAAAAGCGCTATTCTTAGAAGAGATTTCCCAAAATGAAGCGTTTCGCCAAGCTCGTTGTTTTCTTTGTGAGCGAGATAGTAATAGAAAAAGTAAAGCGCTACGTAAATACATACCATATAGCCGATGTAATAATGGCTCATGAGCATTACCGAAAGAGAAATTACAAAAAGCTTGTACTTTCCTTTTCTAATAAGTTGTTCAATGCCGTAGGTAATTATGGGTAACCATATAAGCGCGTCTATCCACATAGAGTTGTGTTGTTGCACTATTGCGTATGAGCAAAGCGCATACATGGTTGAAACTGTAATTACCGACATTTTGTTGGGACGGCGCGAGGTTTTGTGAATATAAAAGCCGAATGTGAATCCGCAAAGGCCTGTTTTGATGAGAAAAATCAAAAGCAGCGCGTCAAGTATCATTTTTTTGGGAAACAGCGCCACCAACCAAGCCAAAGGACTGGCTACATAATACGCGAAAATTCCGAGGAACTCGCCTCCAAGCGCTCTTGAAAAGGAGTACAGCAGGCTGGCATCGCCGTGCAAGAAATCGCGTAAAGCCTCGTAAAAATAAACGTATTGACCGTTTAGATCGAGTACGAGAACACTTCCGTCAAGCCCGGGGAAAACTCCTACCGCCAAATAAATAAGTCGCATTATACATAAGGGAATCAAAAAGCAGAAGAAAAGATAGGAGTATTTGCTGTGTGTAGCCTTGTACCATGTGTTTTTTAGCCACTTAAGAATCTTGTTGTCCGATTTATGAGATTCCTCGTTGTGCGGCATAGGATTAAGATTTTCTATATTGCTGTCCATGCGTTACCTCAACTAATCCTGTGAAATGGGATAGTGCCGTTTTAAGGCTTTTTCAAGTTTTATGCGGTTAATATTCATATCTCGGCCGCAACCGAGACATATAATTCTTATATCGCTTCCAACCCTGGCAATTTTAAACCGAAAAGTACCACAGGGATGGGCTTTTTTTAATTCAACGGTGTCTCCAACCGAAAATTTGATTATTTCCATAGTTCGATCCTTTCAAATTACAAAAATATTCACTTTATTATACCACATTTTCTATTAAATGTAAATAAAAAAATATTATTTTATTAAAATATAAAAATATGTTTGACTTAATAAGAAAATTGTGGTATAATTTAAAGTGGTTTAGTATTGGCTTTGAAAAGGAGTGGACAAAATAGTAATTTTAGGAATAGACCCAGGTCTGGCAATTGTCGGATGGGGAGTGGTGGATTATACCGGGAATAAGTTTAAGGCGCTTGGATACGGTTCTATTCAGACTCCCTCAACTATGAAGACCGAGGACAGGCTTGTTGAGATATTTAAGGAGCTTAATAAGCTGATTGAAAAATATAAGCCCGACTGTATGGCGGTTGAGGAGCTCTTCTGGAATACCAACCAGACGACGGGGATACGCGTCAGCGAGGCGCGCGGGGTTATTCTTCTTTGCGCGGCAAGGCTGGGGGTTCCGATATACGAGTATACTCCTTTGCAGGTAAAGCAAGCGGTTGTTGGTTACGGCAGAGCTGAAAAGAAGCAGGTCATTATGATGGTGACAATGCTTTTAAAGCTTGAAAAGCCGCCAAAGCCCGACGATACTGCTGACGCTTTGGCTGTCGCGGTGTGTCATGCTCACAGCGGCGGTTCGCGATTGGCCCAGTATTTTAATAAATAAACAGTTTAAGAGGTAAATATGTGGTGTGCTGAAAATTGGAAAGATTATGAACTTATAGATACTTCGGAGGGCGAGCGCCTCGAGAGATGGGGAAAATATATTCTCGTCAGACCAGATCCGCAGATTGTGTGGAAAAACGATAATAAAAGCCCGCTTTGGAAAAAAGCGGACGCTACCTATAAACGCTCCTCAAAAGGCGGGGGAGCATGGGCAAACAACAGACTTCCCGAACAGTGGAAAATAGGTTACAAAGACCTTGGCTTTGTTATAAGACCGACGGGATTTAAACATACAGGATTGTTTCCTGAGCAGGCGGCAAACTGGGATTGGTTCTCAGAGCTTATTAAAAACTCGGGAAGAAAAATAAAGGTCCTTAATCTTTTTGCTTATACAGGCGGCGCAACGGTGGCGGCGGCTAAAGCAGGTGCTTCGGTCTGCCATGTGGATGCGGCAAAGGGAATGGTGGCGCAGGCTAAAGAAAACGCCGCTTTGAGCGGTCTCGGTGATGCTCCTGTAAGATACATAGTTGACGACTGTAAAAAGTTTGTGGAGCGCGAGATAAAACGCGGAAATAAGTATGACGGAATTATTATGGACCCTCCGTCTTACGGAAGAGGTCCTTCGGGCGAGGTTTGGAAAATAGAGGATTGTATTGATGATTTTGTGCGACTGGCGGTAAACGTTCTCTCGGATAAACCTTTGTTTTTCTTGCTCAACTCTTATACGACGGGACTTTCTCCGCTTGCCATGAGCTATATAGTCAATTTAAGGCTGGCATCTGAGTTTGGCGGTAAAACAGAGGCGGGAGAGCTTGCCTTGCCGGTTACGCAGACAAAGGGGTTTCTTCCTTGCGGTGCAAGCGTAAGGTGGAGCGCGGTAGGGGCTTCTGACAAATAAATTAAGGTAGTAAAATAATGAGCGATAACTTTATTGAAATTAAAAATTTGTGTTATTCGTATGACGAGAACAACGGCAAGAAAATGCCGGTTCTTAACGATATATCTCTTAATATAAAAAAAGGTGAATACGTTGCTGTTCCCGGTCATAACGGCTCGGGTAAATCTACACTTGCCAAGCTTTTGAATATGATTCTTGTTCCAACATCGGGAACGATAACGGTAGACGGAGTCGAGATTACCGATCCCGATCTTTCAGAAGACGATATGTTTAATCTTCGCAAAAAGGTGGGAATGGTTTTTCAGAATCCCGACAACCAGCTCGTCGCAACAATTGTTGAAGAAGATGTAGCTTTCGGCCCTGAAAATCTTGGATTTCCGCAGGAAGAAATACGAAAACGGGTTGATGAAGCTCTTGAAACGGTGGGAATGACTGAATACGCCCACCACGAGCCGCACCGCCTTTCGGGGGGGCAAAAGCAGAGAGTTGCCATAGCGGGGATTATAGCCATGTCACCCGAATGTATAATTTTCGACGAGTCAACATCTATGCTTGACCCAAGCGGCAGAAAAGACGTTTTGGAAACCATGGAACAACTTAACCGCGAAAAAGGTATAACTGTGATTACTATAACTCACTATATGAATGAGGCTGCAAAAGCTGACAGAGTTATAGTTATTGATGACGGCAGAATTCTTATGGACGGTACGCCTGCAAGTGTTTTTGCCGAATCCGAAAAACTTCGAAACGCAGGGCTTGACGTGCCACAGTGCAGTGCGCTTGTAGAGGAGCTCAGAAAAATGGGAATCGCTGTTGACGGTGATTGCTATTCCACCAAGCTTTGCGCGGACTTGATCTGCGAGTATCTCGAGAACAAAGGAAACGCTTGATAGAATTGAAAGGAAGAGTGTTTGTAAATTGGCAAAAATCACACTTGAAAATATATCGTACGTTTACAGTCCCGGAACGCCTTATGAGATTAAAGCATTGGACGATGTGAGCGTTGAGATAAAAGAAGGGCTTATAACGGGGATAATCGGTCATACGGGATCGGGAAAATCCACGTTTGTGCAATTGCTTAACGGCCTTGAAAAACCTACTTCGGGCAGAGTGCTTATTGACGGTTCGGATATTTGGGAAAAGCCAAAGGAAATATCTAAAATCCGTTATAGAGTAGGGCTTGTAATGCAGTATCCCGAATATCAGCTTTTTGAGGAAACTATAAGAGAAGATATTGCTTACGGTCCCCGAAATATGGGGCTTGATGAGGAAGAAATCAAGATCAGAATCGAGCAAGCCGCGGAATTCGTGGGGCTTGACAGAGAACTTCTTGATAAATCACCTTTTGATTTATCGGGGGGGCAAAAACGCAGGGCGGCGATAGCGGGAATTATTGCTATGAAGCCCGAAGTTCTTGTTCTCGACGAGCCTGCGGCAGGGCTTGACCCAAGAGGCAGGGATGAAATATTTGAGAGTATTCTTAAGTATCGAAATGAAACCGGGGCAACCGTAGTAATAGTAAGCCATAGCATGGAAGATATGGCAAAATTCTGTGATGAGCTTATAGTAATGGCGCACGCTAAAAATGTTATGCACGGTACGTGCAAGGAAGTGTTTTCAAAGGCTGAAATGCTTGAGGAAATAGGGCTGTCTATTCCTCAGATAACAAAGCTTATGATATTACTAAAATCAAGAGGACTTGATGTTGACAGCGGAATATATACGGTGAAAAACGCCGCCGAAACACTCGCCAAGTTACTCAAATGAAAATTCCGAAAGGTTGAATAAAGTAAATGAAAAGTATCTCGTTCGGGCAGTATTATCCTGCCGAATCGATTATACACAAGGCTGATCCGCGCGCAAAAGTGCTTTTGGCGATTATTTATATCGTCTCATCCTTTGTTTGCCAGAACATTCTGGGATTTGCGCTGTTGCTACTGTCGGCATTGGCTATTGTTATTATGAGCGGAATACCGCTTAAAATCGTACTTAACTCCATAAAGCCCGTAATATTTATCATGTTTTTTATGGCTCTTTTGAATATATTTTTGGTTAAAGGCGGAGTTTTGATTTTCTCGTATTGGAAATTTGAGATTTATTCAAAAGGTGTATACGCCGCGGTTTCGGCATTGGTAAGGGTTCTTGTATTGATAATCGGAACAGGTATATTTTTAACCTACACAACGACGCCAATTGAGCTTACCGACGGAATCGAGTCGCTGTTTGGCTTTCTTAAAGTGATAAAAGTCCCTGTGCATGAGTTTGCTATGATGATGACCATAGCGTTGCGCTTTATTCCTACGCTTATAGAAGAGACGGATAAAATAATTTCGGCTCAAAAAGCGAGAGGCGCGGATTTTTCAAGCGGTGGACTTATAAAACGCGCTAAAGCGCTTATTCCAATTCTTGTTCCGTTGTTCATTTCAGCTTTCAGACGTGCGGATGAGTTGGCTGTTGCCATGGAATGCAGATGCTATCGCGGCGGTGACGGAAGAACTAAACTTCACGTGCTTAAATATAAGGCGAGAGATTTTATTTTGATAGTATTCTTCGCGCTTTTTCTTGCATCGCTTGTTTTGATAAATCATTTTGGCGTTGAGTTTTCGTTTGTTAACGAAGGTTGGTTTTGAGTTATGAAGTTGTTTTTGAAAATTTCCTTTTTGGGCACGAATTACAACGGATACCAGGTTCAGAATAATGCTCCGACAGTGCAAAGAGCGATGAATCAAGCTACCGAGCGCCTGTTTGGATTTGAGTGTGACGTAGTAGGCTGCAGCCGAACGGACAGCGGAGTTCACGCCAATGAGTTTTGTCTGACGGTCTCAAAAAAAGGTGAGAACTGTCTGAATCATTCTGTTCCGATTTCTAAAATACCCATAGCGTTAAATTCCTTGCTTCCGGATGATATTTCGGTAAAATACGCAGAGATGGTTGAGGATGACTTTCACGCCCGCTATGACGTCAAATATAAGGAATACGTTTATTTGTTATGGAATTCGGAGCTGAAGAACCCGTTTATGGGGGACCGAGCTTATAATATCCCGTTTTTTATAGATGATGCGGTACTTGATAAAATGAATCGCGCCGCGGATAAATTTGTGGGGAAACACGACTTTACCGCGTTTATGGCGAAAGGCTCAAAGATAACAGATGCGGTGCGAACGGTTTATTACGCCAATTTGCGTCGGGAAGGCGACACAGTGGTTTTTTGCGTTGCAGCGGACGGATTTCTTTACAACATGGTAAGGATAATGGTTGGCACTTTGATTGACGTTGCCAGAGATAATCTTAATGTAGAAGATTTGCCGAACGTAATTCAAGCTTGCGACAGAACTCGCGCGGGAGCAACTGCGCCGCCATACGGATTGTATCTGAACAAGGTTTCATATAGTAGTTATGAAGGAGAGTAAATTATGTACAGTTGGATTGTTGACGTTTTGTTTCTTGTAATTGCACTGATTACGGTGATTGTCTATGCCAAGCGTGGATTTGTTCAGTCTCTTTTTAAGCATGGACGTGTTCTTGCATCGGGAATACTCGCATTCTCATTCGGTCCCATGGTGGGGGATCTTATAAATACCAAATTCATATATAACGGCGTTTATAATTGGGTTTGGTCTAAAGTAAGTACTATTATCGATTCTACTACCGGCGGTATTGATTTGGAAGGCATGATAGAGAGCTTGCCTTTCTTGGTAAAGCAGTTTGTGGATCCTGCTGCGCTTCAAGAAAAGTACGGACAGGTTATGGGCAATTTAGAGGTGACCGCTCAGGAATTTTCTGCCTCTGTGGCTACTCCGGTTTCGGGAATTATTTCTAACCTTTTGGCATACGTAGCGGTATTTCTTGTTTCGATGCTACTGTTGCTTGTTTTGGGATTCCTTCTCGATTTGCTTACCAAGTTGCCTATAGTTCACGGTGTAAACTGTTTTTTGGGATTCCTTTTAGGAGTGCTTGCGGCGTTTGTTTTGCTTTCGCTTTTAACTTATGTTATCAGCCTTGTTGTGGGGATTTTTGTATCCTCTGAGGCGCTTGATGTTATTATCAACAACACACTGTTGTTTAAGCTGTTCAGCAATATTCAGTTGTTTAATTTGTTTTAAGGAAAACGGAAAGGTCTATATTTAAATCATGGTTATGTGTTCACGGTGTCATAAAAGAGCGGCTGTTGTTTTTATGACTAAATTGGAAAATGGAAAAAGAGTCAATGAGGGCGTTTGCGTTACATGCGCTAAGGAATTGGGACTGCCGCTTGACAATCTTCTCGGAGATTACATGTCGAAAATGGGAATAACCCAAGAGCAGATTACCGAAATGGAAGACGAGATGATGGCTATGCTTGAGGAAAGTAACGTGGAGGGCGGCGAAAGCGGTACTCCGGCTATAGATCTTCAAAGTCTTTTCAGACAGGCGGGATTAACTATGAGCGAAGGAAACGATTCTCAGGATATGGTTGTTAAAGAAGAAAAAGGCGGTTCTTCGGCGTCTGAAAAAAAGGCGGAAAAGAAGCTGAAGTTTCTTGATAGCTTTTGTACAAATCTCACAAGGCGCGCGCGTGGTGGAGAGCTTGATAAAATTGTAGGCAGGGACAGGGAGTTGGCACGAGTTATTCAGATACTTTGCCGCAGACAAAAGAACAATCCTTGCCTTATCGGTGAGCCCGGCGTGGGAAAAACCGCTATTGCAGAGGCTCTTGCACAGAGAATTGTAGCGGGAAATGTGCCATATAAGCTTCTCAATAAAGAAATCTACCTTGTGGATCTCACCGCGCTTGTGGCGGGAACTCAGTTCAGAGGACAGTTTGAATCAAGAATAATGGGCCTTTTGAAAGAGGTTAAAAGCGAGGGAAATATCATCCTTGTTATTGATGAGGTTCATAATATAGTAGGTACCGGTAACTCCGAGGGAAGTATGAATGCCGCCAATATACTTAAGCCCGCCCTCTCAAGAGGCGAGGTCCAGGTTATAGGTGCCACCACTTTAAATGAGTACAGAAAGTTTATCGAAAAGGATACCGCGCTTGAAAGACGTTTTCAGCCCGTAACTGTTAATGAACCTTCAATTGATGATACTGTAAAGATGCTTGAGGGTATAAAGCATTACTATGAGGAATTTCATTCAATTAAAATCCCCGTTGAGGTGCTTCGCAAAGCGGTTATGATGTCCGAAAGATATATAACAGACAGATATTTGCCGGATAAAGCGATTGACCTTATTGACGAGGCCGCTTCTCATTTGTCTTTGAGCAGTGCGGCTATTAATGAGAGCCTTGAGATCAGATCCAAGCTTCTTGAGCTTAAGTCGGAAAGGGAAGCTATCGAAGGTGAAAGCGTACCCGAAAACGGAGACAGCAATCATTATGAAAGGCTCGCAAAGGTGAAATCCAAAGAAATTCAACTTTCCGCCAGACTTAAAGATATTGAGCCTGAATGCGAAAAGATTATTATGACTGAATTTGAATTGGCGTCGGTTGTAGAAATATGGACCGGTGTTCCCGCGACCAATATAGCCGCTAACGAGTTTGAAAGACTTGACAAGCTTGAGGAAAGACTAAAGCAAAAACTTGTGGGGCAGGACGTTGCCGTAAATGCAGTGGCACGAGCTATAAAGAGAAAACGCGCGGGCGTTTCATACAAAAAGAAGCCTGTTTCGTTTATTTTCGCCGGTCCTACGGGTGTCGGAAAAACTGAGCTCGTTAAGGTTTTGGCGGCTGATCTGTTCAATTCGCCTGAGTCTTTGATAAGACTTGATATGTCTGAATTTATGGATAAGTATTCGGTTTCGCGTATTATCGGAGCGCCTCCCGGATATGTGGGATATGACGAGGCGGGGCAGCTTACTGAAAAAATCAGACGAAGACCGTACTCGGTTATACTTTTTGACGAGATCGAAAAGGCTCATCCCGACGTGCTTAACATAATGCTTCAAATACTTGATGACGGTAGAATAACCGATTCGCAGGGGAAAACGGTGAATTTTGAAAATACTGTTATCGTAATGACAACAAATGCGGGATCGGATAGCTCAGGTAATTTCGTAGGATTTGCGGAAAACGCACAGGTTGTGTCTGAAAACAAGACCAATAAAGCACTTTCGAAATTCCTTCGTCCGGAGTTTATCAACAGAATAGATGAAATTGTTACCTTCAGATCGCTTGATGAAAGCGATTTCGCGAGAATAGCTAATATAATGCTTGGTGAGCTTGCCGAGGCTCTTGCCGAAAAGAATATTGCCTTAGAGGTTGCTGACGGCGTAAATGAGTATATCGCCAAAAACTCTTTTTCGAACAAGTTCGGCGCAAGAAATATGCGCAGATTTATTCAGACCGAGATTGAAGATAAGCTGGCTGAGTATATTATTTCCAATTATGATAAAGCTATTACCGAAACGGTTATATCCGTAGTTAACGATGCGCTTGATATAAAATGCAATTAATTCCTTGAAAACGCATATATTTTAACAAAAACTTTTGGAGGATTTGTTATGAATATCTGCAGTACCGAGGATATACGGAAAAAAGAGATAATCAACCTTTGCGATGGGGCGAGACTTGGATGCGCCACTGATTTTGAAGTGAGTCTTTGCGACGCCAAAATACTCGCGCTTATCGTTCCTGCAGGAGGATGGCTATGCTTCTGGAAAAATGATAAAATAGTGATTCCGTGGGAGAAGATCGAGTGTATCGGTGAAGATACCATTTTAGTCAAAATGGAGTCGCTGAGCTGTGGCACGCCGGAGCGGGGAAAACACAAATGTTAACATTTTGTAAATTTATCGTATGCCTATTGATTATTCAAGAATAATATGGTAAAATACAAAAGTTGCGGCACGCTTGTGATTGGGCGTCCGTAAATAATAAAATACACACACAAGGCAATCGTGCGTCGGTGCCGTGGCGTTGTGCCGCGGTTTATGCGCTTACCGCTTTGTGGTGGAAAAAACCGAAGGAGGACATAAAAATGTCTATTATCACAATCAAACAGCTGCTTGAAGCAGGCGTCCATTTCGGACATCACACAAGAAGATGGAACCCCAAAATGGCTGAGTACATCTTCACAGAAAGAAACGGAATCTACATCATCGACCTTCAGAAGACTGTAAAGAAGTTTGAAGAAGCGTATATGTTCATCCGTGACATTGCCGCAGAAGGCGGAAACATCCTTTTCGTTGGTACAAAGAAGCAGGCTGCTGACGCTATCAAGGAAGAAGCAGAGCGTTGCGGTATGTACTACGTAAACGTTCGTTGGCCCGGCGGAATGATGACAAACTTCAAGACCATCCAGAGATCTATCAGAAGACTTAACAGCCTTGAGAAGATGCAGGAGGATGGCACATTCGATCTTCTTACAAAGAAAGAGATCGCTGCAAAGCAGAAGGAAATCTTCGACCTTGAGAAGAACTACGGCGGTATCAAGACAATGGACACTCTCCCCGCTGCTATTTTCATCGTAGACCCCAAGAAGGAGAGAAATGCAGTTCTTGAGGCTAAGAAGCTTGGTATTCCGGTTGTTGCAATCGTTGATACAAACTGTGATCCTGACGATGCTGATTACGTAATTCCCGGTAATGATGATGCTATCCGCGCTATTAAGCTTATCTCTTCCGTAATTGCTGACGCTGTTATTGAGGGCAAGCAGGGCGAGCAGGTTGCTGAGGCAGCAGAAGTTGTTGAGGAAACTGCAGAGGAAAGCGCAGAGTAATTCTACGTTATTATTTTGAAATTTTAAGAAAAGAGGATATACAAATGGCTAACATTACAGCAAAAGACGTTGCTGCACTTCGTGCAAAGACAGGTCTTGGTATGATGGATTGCAAGAAGGCTCTTGTTGAGGCTGACGGCGATATGGATAAGGCTGTTCAGATCCTTCGTGAAAAGGGTCTTGCTACGGCTGCTAAGAAGGAAAGCAGAATTGCTGCAGAGGGTATTGTTGATATTCTTGTTAAGGGCAATGTTGCTGCAATCGTTGAGGTTAATACCGAGACAGACTTCGTTGCAAAGAATGAGTCTTTCAAGACCTTTGTTAAGGAGCTTCTTGAGACTATTATCGATAAGAAGCCCGCTACACTTGAGGCTCTTATGGCTACTGCATTTGCAGGAACAAGCGCAACAGTAGAGGCTGCACTTGTTGAGAAGATCGCTGTTATAGGTGAGAAGATCAGCATCCGCCGCTTTGAGCTTGTTGAGGGTACACTTTCCACATATATCCACGGAACAGGTACAACAGGTGTTATCGTTAAGTTTGAGACAAGCGCAGACGTTGCAGGCAACGATAAGTTCGCAGAGTTCGCTAAGAACATCGCACTTCAGCTTGCAGCAGGTAACCCCCCTGAGTACGTTAACATCGAGGACGTTCCCGCATCTGCTGTTGAGGCTGAGAAGAGCGTTCTTATTGCACAGGCTAAGAACGATCCCAAGAACGCTAATAAGCCCGAGAACATTCTTGAAAAGATGGTTGCAGGTAGACTTGGTAAGTTCTATGAGAGAGTTTGCCTTGTTGAGCAGGCATATGTTAAGGATGATGATCTTACAGTTGGTAAGTACGTTGCCGCTACAGCAAAAGAGCTTGGCGTAGATATCAAGATCGTAAGCTTCGTACTCTTCGAGAAGGGCGAAGGTCTTCAGAAGAGAGAAGAGAACTTTGCAGAGGAAATCGCAAAGCTCGCAGGTCAGAAGTAATCTAATAATTACAAATAAAACTCCCGCGGTTTCCGCGGGAGTTTTTAGTTTAATGAAAAGCCATCGAGAAAAAACTCGGTGGCTTTTTTGCAGTTATTTTTCTTGAGCCATGCAAAGCTTGTAGTATGCGCCTTGCTTTGCCATAAGCTCGTCGTGCGTGCCGCATTCCACAATTTTGCCGTCCTGGATAAACATAATTTTATCACAGTTCTTTATAGTTGAAAGTCGGTGCGCGATAATAAACGAAGTTCTGCCTTTAAGCAATGATTCGATGCCGATTTGAAGCAGCTTTTCGGTGTTTGCGTCGATGGAAGATGTTGCCTCATCAAGAATAAGTACAGCAGGATTTCTCAACATCGTTCTCGCAAAAGCGATAAGCTGTTTTTGTCCTTGAGACAGCATACCGCCTCGCTCGTTTACAACTGTATCGTATCCGTCGGGGAAACTTTCTATAAATTGATCGGCGCAAACTGCTTTGCAAGCCGCCTTGACCTCATCGAGAGTTGCGTCAAGCTTTCCGTATCTTACGTTGTCGGCAATTGTTCCCGAGAATATAAAGCTATCCTGAAGCATGATGCCCATTTGAGTTCTCAACGAGTTTATAGTAATATTATTAATATTTACGCCGTCGATGAGAAGTTCTCCCGAGGAAACGTTGTAGAAACGGCTGATAAGGTTTACAATAGTCGATTTTCCTGAGCCCGTGGGACCAACCAATGCGATAGACTCGCCTGCCTCAGCTTTGAAGGAAATATCCTTGAGTATTCTGATGTCCTTTTCGTACTCAAAGCTTACGTTTTTGAACTCGATTTCACCGCGTATATTATCAAGTGGCTTGGAATTCTCTCCGTCCGCTATGTCTATAGGCTCGTCCATAGTTTGGAAAATTCTTTCAAGGTAAGATGCGGATGTAAGGAAATCGTTGTAAATATTAGCAAGAGAAATAATAGGATCCCAGAATTTTGAGGCGTAGGTTGCCATGGCAAGCAGAACACCTATCTCAACGGTAGGAGATATCCAAACAACTCCGCCGATATAAACCAAGCTAACCACAAAGCGTTTCAGATTCTCACTGACGATAGATGGGGTAACCGACATGAACGCCATTTTATACCAAGCCATTCGGTAATCCACGTTGAGCTTTTCGTAAATCTTGTAATTTTCCTCTTGTCGGTTGAAAATTTCTACCACCTTTACACCGTTGATGTTTTCGCAGGTGTATGCGGTAAGGTTTGAGTTTTTATTGTTGGAAACAAGATGAGCTTTTCTCTGGAAATTTTTTACCAGGAAAACGAAAGCAAGAAGTATCGGAAGACCAATCAGAACAAGTAAAGCAAGCTTTGCGTTAAGTATAAACATAAACACAGCTATAAAAGCAATGTTAAGAATATCTATGACCGCATTGATTATTCCGTTGGTCAAGGTGTTGGACACGTTGTTTACGTAGTTAACTACACGAACAAGAATTTTTCCGTGGGGGCGAGAGTCATAGTAAGAGAAGGGAAGCTTTTGGAGATGTTCGAACAAGTCTTTTCTGATGTTGAAAATAATATTTTGTCCTATTTTTGACATCAAAAATCCTCGCAAACCGCTCATAACAGCACTAATTATAATTGTTACAAGGGTGGCGATTGCCAAAGCTACAAGCTGACGGATTCCCGCTTGTTTATCGGGATTGACCATAGCCTCGTCAATAGCTGTTTGCAAAAATTTCGGCGGAAGAAGACCCATTATTGCCGCAAACGCAGACATGAACAATGCCAACAGCATCAAGGCTCTATACGGTTTTATGTAAACAAGGGCGCGTTTAAGTCTGGAAAAGTCTAAGTGTCGGTCAAGCTCTTCATCAACGTCATACTTATTACGTTTAGCCATTATTTTCACCTCCTGTAAATACCGGAAGATCGGCAATGTCCTGAATGTCGCAAATGCTTCGGTAATAGGAATTGGTACGGGCAAGTGTTTCATGTGTTCCGATGTCTATCTTGCCGTTCTGAAGGATCATAATCTTGTCGGCGTGTCTTACCGAAGAGATTCTCTGCGCAATAATAATTTTTGTCGCATTAGTGGGAAGCGACCTTAAACTATGCTGTATGTATTTTTCTGTTTCCATATCAACAGCAGAGGTCGTATCGTCCAAAATCAGTATGGGAGATTCGGCAGCCATTGCGCGTGCCAAAGCCAAACGTTGTTTCTGACCGCCGGAAATACCAACGCCGCGCTCTCCGATTATGGTTTCGTATCCGTTATCCATTTTGTGAATGAATTCGTCAGCAGCGGCAAGCTTTGCGTATTGGTGTATTTTTTCCTCATCCATTTCCGGATAGCTATAGGAAATATTATTTTCAACAGTGTCGGAGAACAGGAAAACGTCTTGCGTTGCAATTGCTATAGAACGTCTGATATCTTCAAGGCGTCGCATCTTAAGGCTTACACCGTCAAGAAATATTTCTCCCTCGGTAGTGTCATAAAAACGTGCCATCAGGTTTATCATAGTTGTTTTACCCGAGCCGGTAGGTCCCATTATGGCAACCGTTTCTCCCGGATTAATAACAAACGAAATGTCGTCCAATATTTTGTCTCCGTTTTTTGAGTATTTGAACGTAACGTTTTTGAACTCAATTTTGCCGCTCAACATCTCGTCTGATTTTATCGCGTCGTGTCTATCCGCAATAAGCGGGCTTGCCTCGCAAAGCTCAATGATTTTAAAGGTGCTGGTTATAAATTGCTGATAATTATTTAGTATAGTGCTTATATTTCTCATGGGGAGCGAAAGAGCCCATGTGAGCGCGGTAAACATTGACAGATCGCCTATAGTGATTTTGTTGTTTATTACCAAGATACCGCCAACCAAAAGAGTTATAAACGATAGACTTTGCGCCAAAAATTCGATAATAGGAACGATTTTCTGCCAAGCGTAAGACGCTTTAAGACTTTCGTCTCGGTAGGTTGCGCTGGCTTTTTCAAATTTTTCTATTTCGTAATCCTCGCGCGCAAAGGCTTTAACTACTCGGTTACCCTCGATATTTTCTTGCGCACTTATGTTAAGCTGTGCGAAGCAGTTACGGATAGAACGATAAATAGGAGCGACCTTTTTAGTATAGAAGTACGAGGTTATGCCAAGTATAGGCATTACCGCTAAGAGCGAAAGTGTAAGTTCAGGGCTTACGAAGAGCAAGACGCTTACAGATGCAACAAACAGAACGATAGTATCAACAAGCGTAAAAAGAGTATAGGCTACAAAGTGTCTTGCGTGGTTAACGTCGCTGGTAGAGCGAGTTATAAGATCTCCCGCTTTTATTTTATCGAAAAAACTTAATTCCTGATGCTGAATGTTATTGAAAATAGAAAGCCTGATATTTGCCAGCATCTTCTGGCTCGCCATTTCAAACAGTACTTTTCTTACAAAAAGTATAATTGTTCTGAAAAATACAATTAACGTCATTGCGATTATAAGCTTTATAAGCAGATCAACGTCAGGTCCGCCTTTGGCCTTTATCGCGTCATCTACCAATAGCTTTGATAGCCACGGGTTAATAACTACTGAGGCAGAATATATTACTGAAACTATAAATCCCAGAATAATCATCCACCGTCTACCCTTTAACTTTTCCCACACAAATCTTATCGAGAACATATTCTTTACCTCTCTTTAATCTACTGTAATGTGGTGCTTTTAGGCATCATTAGATTTTAAAAGCTTGACCGCTTCAAAGATCCCTCTAATTGGAATAAGCTCAATATTGCAGTCGAATTTTTTATTTTCGTAACTTTTATAAGGAATTACAGCCTTTGTGAAACCAAGTCGAGACGCTTCTTTTAATCTTAGTTCAAGGTTTGAAACGCTTCGGCACTCACCCGCAAGCCCGATTTCTCCAATGGCGATCAAATCATCGGGAATCACCTTGTCGGTGATTGAGGACATCATGGACAGCGCTACTGCGATATCCACCGCAGGCTCATCCAATCGTAAACCGCCGATTACGTTGAGAAAAGTATCGCAAGTAGAAAATCTTAGTCCAAGTCTTTTTTCAAGAACGGCGATTATAAGGCACATTTTGTTATAGTCAATACCGCTGGACGTTCGCCTGGGAGAGGGAAGAACGCTCTTTGTTACAAGCGCTTGAATCTCCGCTATAATGGGGCGCGTCCCCTCTATAGTGCATACGGCACAGTTGCCGGACATATTCTTCGGTCTGCCGGAAAGCAACATTTCCGATGGGTTTTCAACTTGATCGAGACCGTCGTCAGTCATTTCAAATACACCGATTTCGTTTGTTGGGCCGTATCTGTTTTTTATTGCACGTATAATTCTGTAGGTCTGTTGGCGTTCACCTTCAAAGTACAGAACTGCGTCTACCATATGCTCAAGAAGCTTGGGGCCGGCAATGCTGCCTTCCTTGTTTACATGACCTACAAGAATAACCGAAATGCCCTTGCTTTTAGCTTTTTCAATAAACGCCAACGCACATTCTTTGACTTGATTTATGCTACCCGGGGCAGAAGAAACGTTTTCCGTAAAAATAGTTTGTATCGAGTCAACTATAATTACCTCGGGAGCAACCTTGTCAACTTGAGACATAATATTCTCTATATTTGTTTCGGTCAGAATGAACAAATTGTTACCGCCGATTCCAAGACGCTGAGCGCGAAGCTTTAACTGACCGTATGACTCCTCGCCCGAAACGTATAATACTTTTCGACTTTGTCCCAAAGAATCAGATATCTGAAGCAACAGCGTAGATTTGCCTATTCCTGGTTCGCCCGAAAGCAAGACGACCGAGCTGTTTACTAAACCGCCGCCAAGTACTCTGTCAAGCTCCCCCAGTCCTGTTTTTGAACGAATGAATTCAGGTAATGTGAGGTCCTTATAAGCGATTGCCTCCGAGGAAAAATCAGCAAACGCAGAAGTGCGTTTTGGTGTGCTTTTAGTGGGGGCAACCTGAACCACATCTTCAATAAAGGAGTTCCATTCGCCGCAGGACGGACATCTGCCGACCCATTTGGGGCTTTTGTACTCGCAATTCTCACATATGTATACAGTTTTTATCCCTTTCATAAGTGATCACGCCCTTTCTATTTAGATGTTACCACATTATACCCCAAATTTTTTGAATAGTCAATAAGTTTTTAGATTTTTCTCCACATAAATCGCTATTTTTTCTGAAATGATTTTTGAAAGCTGATTTTGATATATTTCTGTTGTTAAAAGTCGGCACTCCTCGGGGTTTGACATAAATCCGCATTCTATCAGTATTGCGGGACAATTAAGTCTGTCAAGCAGAAAAATTTTGCTGCTTGCCGCCGTGATTTTTCTTTTATTCCATGGTTGAAGCTCTTCTTTTACACCGCCTTGAATATCATTAGCAAGAATTTGTGACTCCGGATTGTTTTTTGAATAGTAAACCTGAAACCCCTTATACTGAGATTTAGGGAAAGCGTTCATATGTATGCTTACAAATATGCAGTCAGGTGTGTTTTGAGCGATTTTTACCCGTTGAGCCAAGTCAAGTGACTTTTTTCTATTGGTGTAATCTACGTTGCGATCATATAACAAAATGTCTTCTGTGCGGGTGAAAATCACGTTTATCCCTTTGTTTTTCAATAATTCACCGATTTTTAAGGTGATAGCAAGATTCAAATCTTTTTCGTGGACTTTGTTTTGACCAATAGCTCCGCCGTCTTCTCCACCGTGTCCCGCATCAAGAACAACGGTTAAGCTTTTTGACGAAGAAACCTTTTGATCATGAGGAAATGCGAATAATATTTTCATTTGATTAAAGAAAAGCATCACCAATATAAGCAGTATAGTGAAAAACAAAAAAACAATTGAATTTGTTAGCTTTGATCTCATATAAATCTCCTTGTTTTAAAGCGTTACTACATTGTATAGTAGTTTTTTGAGTATAATCACTAATTTTTTTATAAAAATAGCTTTAAAATTTGAAATTAAAAAATTCAAAAAATTCTTGACAACTTAAATGCGTTTTGATATAATATTTAAAAGCATAATTTTATGGAGGTACAAATGAAGTACAGTAGCAAGTTTACTAAGGAAGGTCTGACTTTTGACGATGTCCTGCTTATTCCCGCAAAGAGCGACGTTCTTCCTGCGGATGTAAGCCTCAAAACCAGACTTACAAACAAAATCACTCTGAATATACCGCTTCTCAGCGCGGCAATGGATACCGTAACAGAGGCTAACCTTGCCATTGCTATCGCAAGAGAAGGTGGCGCGGGCGTTATTCATAAAAATATGTCTATCGAGCAGCAGGCTGATAATGTGGACAGAGTCAAGAGAAGTGAGAATGGAGTAATCCTCAATCCCATTTTCCTTGGCGCGGATAACTATGTGTATGAGGCAGAAAACCTTATGCGCAAGTTCAGAATTTCCGGTGTTCCGATTTGTGACGATCAAAAGCGTGTTATTGGTATTATTACCAACCGCGATATGCGTTTCCTTGTTGATTTCAACGTAAAGATTTCCGAGGTTATGACCAAGGAAAATCTCGTTACCGCTCCTGTGGGAACAACGCTTGCTCAGGCTCAGGAAATTCTTCGCAGACATAAGATTGAAAAACTTCCCATTGCAGATGAAAACAATGTACTTCGCGGACTTATCACCATAAAGGACATAGAAAAAGCAACCAAGTATCCCAATTCGGCTAAAGATTCCAAGGGACGCCTTCTTTGCGGTGCGGCTATCGGCGTGACTGCCGATGTTCTTGACAGAGCAGGAGCTCTTCTTGATGCGGGTGCAGACTTTCTTGTACTCGACTCTGCTCATGGCCACTCTATGAATATTATGAGAAATATCGCAAAGGTGAAAGAAAGATTCCCCGATGCTCAGCTTATTGCGGGAAATATCGCTACAGGTGAGGCCGCTCTTGATATGATTAAGGCTGGAGCGGATGCAATTAAGGTTGGTATAGGTCCCGGTTCTATTTGTACAACCCGTGTTGTTGCAGGTATAGGTGTTCCTCAGATTACAGCAATTTGTGATGCCGCAGACGTAGCTTGTCAGTACAATATCCCCGTTATTGCTGACGGTGGTGTTAAGTACAGTGGAGACCTTGTTAAGGCTGTCGCTGCCGGTGCTGACGTAATTATGATCGGTTCACTTCTTGCGGGATGCGAAGAAAGCCCCGGAGATGAGGAGCTTTATCAGGGCAGACGCTTTAAGGTTTACCGCGGTATGGGCTCTATCGCTGCAATGGAAAAGGGCTCTAAGGACAGATATTTCCAGGAAGGAAACAAAAAGCTTGTTCCCGAGGGTGTTGAGGGACGCGTTCCTTATAAGGGTCCCGTAGCAGATACCGTTTATCAGCTTATGGGCGGTCTCCGTTCCGGTATGGGATATTGCGGTGCCGCGACTATTGATGAGCTTAAAGAGAATGGCAAGTTCGTTAAGATTACCGGTGCGGGTCTTAAGGAGTCACATCCTCACGATATCAACATCACAAAGGAAGCTCCCAACTATACTACAAACTGATTTTTACATAAAAATAAGCCGATTTATTATTTCGGCTTATTTTTTTAGAAAAAAATAAAAATATTTACAAATTTCTGTTTACAAAATGCGGAAAATGTAGTAATATATATATAGTTATATTTTATTCGTAATTTTGAGGTAAGAACAATCATGGAAAATGTTAAACCTAAGTATAAGAGAATTTTGCTTAAGCTTTCAGGCGAAGCAATGTCGGCAGGAGACGGTGGAATTATTGATTTTGATTTTATTGTTAAAATCGGTAATGTTTTAAAGAAGTGTACCGACGTTGGCGTACAGATAGGTATTATTGTTGGTGCCGGTAACATCTGGCGCGGCAGACAGGGCGGCAAGATGAATCGCGTTCGCGCTGACCATATGGGTATGCTTGCTACTACGATTAATGCGCTGGCACTTCAGGATACTTTTGAAAGTATGAATATAAAAACAAAGGTTATGACAGCCATTAATATGCAGACTGTTGCGGACGCTTTTACCGCACGTGATGCTGTAAAGGCTCTTGAAGATGGATATATCGTCATCTTTGGCGGTGGAACAGGCTCGCCATTCTTCTCAACAGATACGGCAGCAGCGCTCAGAGCCGCTGAAATTGAAGCGGATGCGATATTGATGGCAAAGAATATTGATGCGATTTATTCTGATGATCCTAAAAAGAATCCCGCGGCTATCAAGTATGATGAAATTACATACGAAGAGGTTCTTGATAAGCAGCTGAAGGCGCTTGATCTTTCGGCTACGACATTCTGTATGGAGAACGATATAAAGGTATGCGCTTTCGGGCTTAAAGATCCTGAAAACATTTATAAAGTCGTTATCGGTGAGAAAGTCGGCACCGAAATTCATAAATAATACTAATAAAGAAAGGAAGTCGGCAAAGCCGACAAGGAGACAATTATGAGTTTTGTTACTAAAGCACACGAGGAAAAAATGCAGAAAGCCATTTCGGCTTATGAGTACAATCTTGGTTCTATAAGAGCGGGACAGGCGAATGCTTCGGTTCTGTCAAGAGTATCTTTTGAGTATTACGGTTCACCCACACCCATATCTACAATGGCGGATATTCGTGTTGCGGACTCCAGAACACTTACTATTACCCCTTACGACGCATCTACCGTAAAGGCAATTGAAAAGGCTATCCTTTCTTCCGACGTTGGAATCACTCCCACAAACGACGGTAAGATCATCAGACTTGTTTTCCCTCAGCTTACTGAGGAACGCCGTAAAGAGCTTCGCAAGCAGGTACTTAAAGAGGGTGAGGACGCAAAGGTTGCTATTCGTAATATTCGAAGAGACGCTATGGATCTTGCTAAGAAGATGAAGAAGGACGGCGAACTTACCGAGGACGATCTTAAGGCTGCTGAAAAGGCAATACAGGATATTACAGATAAGTATATCAAGAACGTAGAAACCATAACGGCTAAAAAAGAAAAGGAAATAATGGAGATATAAAAACAAGGGGCAGGCTCCGGTCCTGCCCCTCGTTTTGAATTGAGGAGTTTATGTCTGATAAAAGTGTTATTCTCGATGAGCGTTTGCAACATATCGCAATAATAATGGACGGAAACGGCAGGTGGGCGACAATGCGCGGATTGCCGCGTGAAATCGGTCACTCTCACGGTGCAGAAACCTTTAGAAAGATTATAGAGTATTGTAACGAAATTAATCTTAAGGTGCTTACCGTATACGCTTTTTCTACCGAGAACTGGAAACGTCCGCAAAAAGAGGTTGATTCTATTATGAAGCTTCTTGCGCGATATATTGGTGAATGTGAGAAGAACATAGAAAAGCATAATCTCTCTATCAGATTTATAGGTGATAAATCACCGTTTGATGAAAAGCTTCGTAAAAGAATTGAAGCTCTTGAGGAAAGAAGCAGGAATAACAGGTTTATACTTAACATAGCTTTTAACTACGGTGGAAGAAGTGAGATTGCTTATGCGGTCAATAGGCTTTTGAGCGATGGAAAAGAGGTAACCGAGGATAATA
Organism: Eubacteriales bacterium; assembly: GCA_045612185.1. GTDB lineage: Bacteria > Bacillota > Clostridia > Oscillospirales > CAG-272 > RGIG8775. Next base: position 31,621 of record JAZKYO010000092.1, on the reverse strand, counting down.
TATCAGCGGCGGTATATACGTCTGACTGCCCGGACCCTGATTTGATTATCAGAACAGGCGGCGACTTTCGAATATCCAATTTTTTGCTTTGGCAGGCTGCTTACAGTGAGCTTTATTTTACTGACGTGCTTTGGCCAGATTTTGGGAAAAAAGAACTGTATGCGGCTATTGAGAACTTTTATTCCAGAAAACGCAGATTTGGCGGGCTGGATAAAAATGAGCAGACGTCAAAATAAGTAAATTATACTGAAAGGACATATGTTATGTTAACGCGAATTATCACAGCATTGGTAGCGCTTTGTGTGCTTATTCCGGTGTTGATATTTTCAAATACCTGGGTGCTTCCTATTGCAGTAGCCATAGTTTGCTTTATAGGAACTTATGAGGCACTGAAATGTATTGGGACACTAAAAAAGCCGATTATCTCGGGAGTGCTTTTGTCTCTGTCCGCAGCGGTTCCGATACTGACGCGATTGGTAAACCATACCTGTTCTGTGTTTGTGTCTATGGCTTGTATTGTTTTTGCCGTAATACTGTATTTTATGACGGTATTGGTATTTTCTAAAGGAACGGTTGGCATTTCTGAAATATCTATTTCGGCGTTTATGTCTTTTTACGTAATCAGCGGATTTTCGGCAATAGTATTTCTTCACGATAGATTTGATGGCGGACATTATACATACCTTCTTGTGTTTATCGGTGCTTGGATCACAGATGTTTTTGCTTATTTTTGCGGAAGACTTTTCGGCAAGCATAAACTTATTCCGGAGGTCAGCCCCAAAAAGACGGTTGAGGGCAGTATAGGTGGCACACTGTTTTCGGGTGTTGCGTTTGTGCTTTTCGGCATTATATTAGAGTCTATTGAAATTTACGTTGATCAAAGCCATTTTCAGCTTTTTGTATTTGGTGTTATAGCTGCCGTTGTTGCGCAGATCGGCGATTTGTGTATGTCGGCATTAAAACGCCATTACGGCATAAAAGACTTTGGCAAAATATTTCCGGGGCACGGTGGTGTGCTTGACAGATTTGATTCTATTCTGTCGGTATCTATTGTATTGCTTATATTAAATATTGTTGTGTCTAGTATATGAGTATGAATTTTGAAGAAAGAGTTAAAGTAGATTTGCTTGGTTCAACCGGATCTATCGGTGAGCAAGCAATTGACGTTGTACGTCAGATTGGTGCTGAAGTTTCATGTATTTGCGCCAATAAAAATTATAAACGCGTAGAAGAGCAGGCGAGAGAATTCAAGCCTGCCTTTTGCGCTATGTATGATGAGGAAGCGGCAAAAAAACTGAGAATTGCTCTTGCTGATACTGACGTTAAGGTCTTGAGTGGCGGCGACGGAATTTGCGAAATGATTTCTTTGACCGACGCTGAAGTTTCCTTAAATGCTATTATCGGCGAAGCCGGTCTTCTTCCAACGCTTGAGGTTATAAAAAGTAAAAAGAGATTGGCATTGGCAAATAAGGAATCTCTTGTTGTAGCAGGAGATATTGTTATGTCTGCCGCTGCTGCAAACGGTATTGAAATCACTCCCGTAGACAGCGAACACTGTGCGGTTCATCAGTGCTTACGTTCTGGAAAAGCTCAGGAAGTAAAGAAACTGATTATTACGGCGTCAGGCGGTCCGTTTTTTGGCTATACGACCAAACAGCTTATAGAAGTAACAGCCGAAAAAGCGTTGGCTCACCCAACTTGGTCAATGGGCGCAAAAATAACCATCGACAGCGCCACTCTTATGAATAAGGGGTTTGAACTTATCGAAGCATCTTACCTTTTTGGAATTGATATTGACAGAATAACAGCTATCGTACACCGTGAAAGTATAATCCATTCTATGGTGGAATATATTGATAACAGCGTAATAGCTCAAATGTCCGTTCCTGATATGAGATATTGCATACAGTACGGAATGTGCGGTGGAGCGCGAAAGAATGCGGTAATTCCGCCGCTTGACCTTGCTACGATTGCTAATCTCAGCTTTTATACCCCTGATACCGACACGTTTCCTCTATTAAAGTGCGCTGTCGACTGCAAGCGTATGGGGGGCGCGATGCCCGCTGTGCTTAACGCGGCTAATGAGGTGGCGGTGGATGCTTTTTTGAGTGGTAAGCTTTCCTTTATGGGGATTGGAGAAACTGTTCTGGCTACTGTTGAGTATCTTTCGGATTGTTCTTCGCTTCGTGAATTGAGTGAAATCCTGGAAGCTGACAGAACCGCAAGAGATTATGCATTCTCTGTAATTTTCAAATAAGAGGTGATTCAAATTAGCGTCGGGTATATTATTTTAGCAGTTCTTGTGTTTGGTTTCCTAATATTTATACATGAATTGGGACATTTTTTGTGTGCCAGAGCTTTTGGTGTTGGCATAAAAGAGTTTTCCATAGGTATGGGACCAAAAATATTCAAATGGAAGTCAAAAAATAGCGGTACACAATTTGCTCTTGGAGTATTGCCGTTTGGGGGATACGTCAGTATGGTGGGAGAGGACGAAGAGGCGGACTCGGATGACTCTTTTAACAAAAAGCCAGGATGGCAGAGGCTGCTTATAGTTATGGCAGGACCGATTATGAATCTTATTCTCGGATTTATCATAATGATTGTTATGATAAGTGTGGTGGGAAATTTGTATTCAAATACGATATACTATGATGATGCTACTCCTTCAATATCTCATTCTTGCGGTTTGCAGGATGGAGATACTGTTGTAAAGATAGGTAATACCACCGTTCATACTTGGTATGAGGTTAATTATGAGGTGACTAATCAAGGATATAAGCCATTGGATATTACCGTTAGGCGTAACGGAGAAAAACTTTTTCTTGAAGGCGTCGTGTTTCCTTCTGTGGAAAGTTCCGGAGTGGTTTTCGGTCAGGTGGATTTTTATCCGCAAAAAGAGGATTTTAACGTTTTTAACCTTGTAAAACACGGTTATTTCAGGTCGGTCTCTACTGTTAAAATGATAATTGATTCTTTTGTTGACTTATTTCGAGGAAGATATGGATTGGATGCAATGTCGGGACCTGTGGGGATAACCCAAACAATCGGTGATTTTGCTGCCAAGGGACTTTATTCCTTTTTGAATATTTTTGTAATAATAACCATAAACCTCGGTGTGTTTAATTTGTTTCCGATTCCCGCACTTGATGGCGGAAGAGTTCTTTTTATTGTGATAGAAATGATAGTTGGACGTAAGCTTGATCCAAAGATCGAAGGATATATAAATTTTGTGGGTCTTATGCTTATGCTTGGACTTGCGCTTGTAGTAACTTTCAACGATATTATAAGGTTGTTTTAAAAATGATTTATAACGATATAAGACGAAAAAGCAAAGAAATTAAAATTGGTAATATAGCTATTGGCGGTTCAAATAAAATAGCCATACAGTCTATGACCAATACCGATACTTCGGACAGAATGGCTACAATTTCTCAGATTAAAGCTCTTGAGGCGCGCGGCTGCGATATAGTAAGGATAACGGTTCCCACAATTTCCGTTGCCGATACTATAACGGCAATTAAAGAAAGTGACGTTACCGTTCCTATTGTAGCTGACATTCACTTTGATTATAAAATAGCGCTTAGATGTGCCGAACTTGGTGTTGACAAAATACGCATTAACCCGGGAAATATCGGAAACGATGAAAATGTGAAAGCTGTTTGTGACGCTTGTATTAAAAATAATATTCCGATAAGAATCGGCGTAAACAGCGGATCGCTTGAAAAGAGTATTCTGGCAAAATATGGCGAACCTTGCGCTGAGGCGCTTGTTGAAAGCGCGATGTATCATATATCACTGCTTGAAAGATATGATTTTGATAATATAGTCATTTCCATTAAAGCTTCTGACGTTCAGAATATGATATTGGCTAACAGAATGCTTGCGGAAAGAATTCCATACCCCATTCATCTTGGTGTCACCGAAGCGGGAGGGTACAAATCAGGTCTTATTAAGAGTTCTATCGGAATCGGCAGTCTTATCAATGAGGGAATCGGGGATACTATCCGCGTTTCACTTACAGACGATCCATTGATCGAAATTGATTCGGCTAAAGATATACTTAACGCGCTTGATATTCAGGGGCAAAGCGGTTTGAACATTGTAAGCTGTCCTACCTGCGGACGAACCAAAATTGATTTGATATCTCTTTTAAAGAGATTTGAAAGTGCAGTGGATGAGGAAGGACTTCGTGACGTTCCGTTGAAGGTTGCGCTTATGGGATGCGTTGTAAACGGTCCCGGAGAAGCCCGTGAGGCTGATATAGGAATTGCGGGCGGAATAGGAGAGGCACTTTTGTTTTCTCATGGTGAAATTTTGAAAAAAATTCCCGAAGAAGAGATTATTTCCACGTTGATTAATAAGATTAAAGAATTTAATAACAGATGTTAGTATTATAGAAAGGATTGTTAAAGTGGCTCAAAAGAACTTTTTTGAAATTTTTAATATATGGAATCCTTCGTCAGACACTAAGAGTGCTATGTCAACAGCAACAGATATAAAAGTGAGGGTAGACAAGGAAAAACGCTTCGCTGAAATCAGTGCGAGTTTTGCTAAAATAGTAAGAAAACCGATTTTGTATAAAGCAGAACAAGAGCTTGAACGAGATTATAACCTTAACTGTGTAAGGATTTTGCCTAAATATCCGGCTGAGGCGTTTAATTCTAATTATATTCCTCAAGTTCTTATGGAGACTGAGCGGACTGGCATTGTAGCAAAAGGCTTCTTTTCAAGCTATGATTTTGATTTTGACGGTCAGAATCTTACAATTAAAATTCCTTTTGTAGAAGGCGGAATAACGCTTCTTTATGACGCAAAGACGCCACAGATTATAGAGAATATTATTTTATCTGAGTTTGGTATCAATGTTAGTACAAGGGTTATAAGAGACGAAAACGCCGCTGTTGATGACGATTTGTTTACTGCTGAGATGGAGCAGATAAACGAGGAGATTAAGCGCGCAAGCATAGCTTACGATAACCGCGCGAGAGCTCCGGAGCCACAAGGAAGCGGAAACAATGGTGCCGTGCAAGCGCCCGCGCCTCTTTTGCCAAGAGTTACCTCGGTGTACAGTAAAAAATATGACGCACATTTCGAGGACGGTATTTATTACTCGGGAAATATGAAATTTAATCTTTCGTCACCCAATTACTGTATAGGAGATGCGTTTGAGATTAACCCGATACCTCTTTGTGATTTTACCGACCCCAGAAAAGGAGTAATTGTTGGAGAGGTGTTTGGATTCTCTCAAGAGCCTACGCGCTCAGGGGATAAAATGAACGTTACTTATTCGGTAACCGACGGCTACACCTCGATGGAAGTCAGAGCCTATATGGAAATGGATGAAGCTAAGGAGCTTTCTTCGTTTGTGAAAGATGGGGTGAGTATCGCTCTTAACGGATATGCAAAGCATGAGACCAGAAAGGGAAGAGTTGACGAGGATCTTACCTTCTACGCTTCCGATATTGCTATTGTTGAATCTATAAGAAGAACAGATAACGCCCCCGTTAAGCGCGTGGAGCTTCATCTTCATACTAATGTGTCAACAATGGATGCGCTGATACCGCCTGACGTTGCTGTAAATACTGCTAAAGCGTGGGGACATAAGGCGATAGCTATTACCGATCACGGAACGCTCCAAGGTTTCCCGATTGCCATGAAAGCAGCGAAAGGAATAAAAGTACTTTATGGTCTTGAGGCTTATTATGTAAACGACACTGCCAGTGCTGTTACGGGACCTAACAAGCCAAGCTTTGACGAGGAGATTATCGTATTTGATATTGAGACTACCGGTCTTTCTGTAATGACTTCGTTTATTACGGAAATTGGCGCAGTAAAGGTTAAGAACGGAAAGATTCTTGAAAGGTTTAATACCTTTGTAAACCCCGAAACATCTATTCCCGAGGAAATAGTAAAACTTACGGGTATTACCGACGAGATGGTTGCGGACGCCCCTCTCATTGAGGAAACAATGCAAAAGTTTCTTGGTTTTATCGGTGACAGATTGCTTGTGGCACATAACGCCAACTTTGACGTTGGTTTTATAAGACATTTTGCCCAACAATGCAAGCTTAGCTTTAACAACTCTTATCTTGATTCGTTGGCTTTGTCTCGCTTTTTGAACGGATCGCTGAAAAATCACAAGCTTGATACACTTGCTAAATATTACGCTCTTGGTGACTTTAACCATCACAGAGCGTGTGATGACGCGGAAATGCTTGCGGCGATACTTGAAAAAATGCTCAATCAGATGAAAGAACGCGATATGAGAAGCTATGCCGATCTTCATAAGAGTATGATTTCCAATTCTGATCCTTTGAAGCTTCCTACGTACCACCAGATTATTCTCGTAAAGAATACTGAAGGACTGAAGAATCTCTACCAGTTGGTTTCCGCAGGCTATCTTAAATATTATAAGCGTAACGCGAGAATTCCGCGCTCGGAGCTTGAAAAGCACCGTGAGGGGCTTATTATCGGTTCTGCTTGTGAAGCGGGAGAACTTATGCAAGCTATTCTTGATAACAAGCCTGAAAGCGAAATTGAAGAGATAGTGAAGTTTTACGACTATCTCGAAATACAGCCTATTTGCAACAATATGTTTATGGTTGCGGAGGGCAGAATTGCAGACGAAGAAGGCTTGCGAGAGCTTAACCGAAAAATTGTCGCGCTTGGAGAACGCTACAATAAACCTGTTGTTGCTACCTGTGATGCGCACTTCCTTAACGATGAGGATGAAATATACAGAAAAGTTCTTTGTAGCGGTATGAAATTTAAGGATGCCGACAGAGATATTCATCTGTATTACAGAACAACCGAGGAGATGCTTGAGGAATTCAGCTATCTCGGAGAAGAAAAAGCGTATGAGGTAGTTGTTACAAACACTAATATGATAGCCGATCTCATTGACGGTGATATAAAGCCGATTCCGAACGGCTCGTTTACTCCAAAAATGGAAGGCGCCGAAGAGGATTTGCAGAATATTTGTTGGACAAGAGCCAAGAGTATATACGGAGATCCGCTTCCCGAGTTGGTTGAAAAGAGACTGTCCAAAGAGCTTAACTCAATTATCAAGAACGGATTTGCAGTTCTTTATATGATAGCTCAAAAGCTTGTATGGTACAGCGAAAGCCAAGGCTATTTGGTTGGTTCGCGTGGCTCTGTTGGTTCGTCATTTGTAGCATCTATGGCGGGAATTTCCGAAGTTAATCCTTTGCCGCCCCACTATTATTGCCCAAAATGTAAACATTCCGAGTTTATAACCGATGGTAGTGTGGGATCGGGATTTGATCTTCCTGATGCAGTATGTCCCGAGTGCGGAACACAATATTGCGCAGACGGACACGACATTCCTTTCGAGACCTTCCTTGGTTTCTACGGAGATAAATCCCCTGATATCGACCTTAACTTTTCGGGCGACGTTCAGGCGCGGGTCCATAAGTACACAGAGGATCTTTTTGGCGCAGAAAACGTGTTTAAAGCAGGTACTATCGGTACGCTCGCCGACAAGACTGCATATGGATACGTTATGAAATATCTTGAGGAGCGAGGAATAAGCCTTAGCCGTTCCGAAGTTAACAGAATAGTAAATAACTGCGTTGGTATAAGAAAAACTACAGGTCAGCATCCGGGAGGTATCATAGTTGTTCCAAGAGAGTACGAGGTGTATGATTTTACCCCGGTACAGCATCCGGCGGAAGACCCCAACTCTAATATTATAACCACGCACTTTCAGTTTTCTCATCTTCATGATACCATTCTTAAGCTGGACGAGCTTGGACATGATATTCCTACCAAATATAAATATCTTGAGCGCTTTAGCAATACCAGCGTAATGGACGTAAAAATGAACGATAAAGACGTTTATGAGCTTTTCCATTCCACAAAACCGCTTGGAGTAACACCCGAGGATATTGATACACAGATAGGAACGTTTGGCTTGCCCGAGTTTGGTACGAGATTTATTCAAGGCGTTCTTATAGACGCGCAGCCTAAGAACTTTGCCGATTTGCTTCAGATCTCGGGCCTTACCCACGGTACAGATGTTTGGCTCGGTAACGCACAGGACCTTATCAAGGAGGGAATCTGTACTATTTCTGAGGTTATCGGAACCCGTGACGGTATCATGCTTGACCTTATCAGATACGGAATGGACAACAGCCTTGCATTCAAGATAATGGAAAGTGTTCGAAAGGGAAAAGGTCTTACACCTGAATGGGAAGAAAAAATGCGTGAAGCAAATGTCCCTGATTGGTATATACCTTCATGTAAAAAGATTAAGTACATGTTTCCTAAAGCGCACGCAGCAGCCTACGTTATGTCGGCTATACGTCTTGCCTGGTACAAGATTCACATACCGATAGCATTCTATTGCACTATGTTTACCGTTGCGCCCAACGGCTTTGATGCCGAGATTGCAATGAAGGGCAAAAAGTTTGTTGTGGATTATATTAAAGATATTGAAAGACGCGGAAAAGAGGCATCTCCAAAAGAAACGGGATCTATTCCTACACTTCAGCTTATTAATGAGTGTTACGCCAGAAATATTAAATTCCTTCCGGTAAACGTGGAAAAATCTCACTCGTTTATGTATCTTCCCGAGGACGGCAAAATCAGACTTCCGTTTTCAGCCCTCCCGGGACTTGGAGATAACGCTGCGGCTAACATTATTTCCGCAAGGGAAGAAGCTCCTTTCTGCTCAATAGAAGACCTCCAGATAAGAGGAAAGGTTTCCAAAAGCGTTATAGAAATACTTAAGCGTAATCACGTGCTTGATTCACTCAGCGATACCAATCAGCTGTCGTTTTTCTGATAACTTAGTTATCGTTTAATGTCAAAATATGTTTTCTTGCATAATATGTTATCGAGGATAGTTTATTGCTGTCCACTAATACTTGGAGGATAATAATTATGTCGGAAAATAGATTTTCCTGTGGTTCTCCTTCGCTTACGGGATCAAGAGATATGGTTTGTATAGAGACAAACAAAATTCTTGATTCCTGTCGCGACAGAGACTGTTTTGAGAACGTGCGTGTTCATCTGACTGACTGCGGAAACGAAATCGTAGAACATACCGGTGCCGTCAGAGTCAAGGATTCTTGTATTGTGGGCTCTTATGTGTCTATTGATCCTGTTAAGTTCAATCGCGGTTTTTATTCGGTTAATATCAGGTTTTACGTTAAGATTACCTTTGAGGCTTGCGTTTGCAACGGAAAGTCTCAGGAGTTTGACGGTATAGCCGTGCTTGAAAAGACCGTGGTCCTTTATGGTGGAGAAAGCAGTGTTAGCATTTACAAGAGTAACCCCGACGCTAATGATTACTGTTCCGTTCCCGAGCTTTGCTGTGGAACTAAGAACGTTCCCATCGCTGTGGTTGAGGTAGTGGATCCCATAATTCTCGGCACGAAGATTATGGAATACAAGTCGGGATGTGACTGTTGTTGCTGTTGTTGCGCAGAGGACGTTCCTTCCTCAATAGCATCGGGCGTTAACGGAATGCTTTGTGACGTTAGAGACGGAGACAAATATCTTTCTGCGTCGATCGGTCTGTTTTCAGTAATCAGAATCGTCAGACCCGCTCAGTATCTTATCAACGCAACAGAGTATGCCGTTCCAGATAAGGAATGCGTAGCTGCTGAATCGGAGGATCCGTGCTGCGTATTTAACGCAATGCCTTTCCCGATAAATGAGTTTTCAACCGGAAGTAATCACGCCGCATGCCGTGGGGATTCAAGAGAAAACCGTGACAACGGTAAGCACTGTTGCGGATAATAAATAAGGGCTGTATAAACAGCCCTTTATTAAAGGAGTAATGAAATGGAAACAATTGAAAAGGGCGTTTACCGCCACTATAAAGGAAACGAATACGAGGTAATCGGTGTGGCAAATCACTCCGAGACTTTGGAATTAATGGTTGTATACCGCGCAATGTACGGCGAGAAAGAGTTGTGGGTGCGTCCCGCTTCAATGTGGAACGAAACTGTCAACGTAAACGGAAAAGAAGTTAAGAGGTTTGAAAAACTTACATAAAAAGACCGACAGGTTACTGTCGGTCTTTTAAATTTAAGCGAGAATCTTGTATTCTCCGGGTTTAACAGAGTACTTTTTCTGTGCTCTTGAGTCGTAGAAAAATACTTCCGTGGCGGTGGGGTTATAAACCGAATCGCCGTTTACCGAGAATATGAGAGAATTATAGGCGTTGATGTAATCAAATATTTCGATGTTGGTAGCGTACCAGATATCGTCTTTTCCGGAAAGCTTTTCACAAAGATTTTCAATTACGTACCAGTTGTCTTTGTCTTCAAATTCATACGCATGCCCCCATACGTACAGCAACCAAGGCGCGCGTGTGGGCTTTTCGTTAATAAGTTTGTCGGAAAGCTCGTTTAATATTGTTGCAGAGTGGTGGCAGGTTGCAGGCAATCTCAGCCAATCTTCTTTTGGGAGTTCAAGGGAATTTGTTGTTTTTGTAGTTCTGGAATATACAATTCCGCACATACGGAGTGCCTCTACCACAGCATCGGAGGTAGTTCCAAACGGATACGCCATACCTCTTGTTATTGTTCCAAACATTTCTTCAATGTTTTTTCTGTCATTTAAAACCTCGTTGAGAACCATGTTTGTCGGAAGCTGTTCAAGAAATGGGTGATTAAGTGTGTGAACGGCAACCTCGTGTGGGGAATTGGCAAAAAGCTCATATGTTTGCTTTTTTGTCATTCTGCGATGAATTTTTCCCTTGGGGTGGACGTAACCTTCCTCGGTGAAGGAGCCGGTGTTGATATTAAAAGTGCCTTTCATTCCATACTTGTCAAAAATTTCTACCAAACGGATATCCTGCTCAACACCGTCGTCATAGCTGAAAGTAACCGCCTTGGCAAGACCACCGGGGTATCTGATGTGAAAAGTTGGCATAACAAATCCTCCTAAATTATTTGCTGTATTTTTTGTCAAAATAAGTAGCTATTCTGTAAATGTTTTGGTTGATTTCCTTCATTCCCGAAGTAAGAACAGTGTACTCGTTATGTGTGTTGGAAATAATCCCCTTGTTTGAGTCCCGGCTTGACAGGTCTCCTATTCCGTTATTGGGGTCGTTGTCAATGTACTGAAGCCAATACCAACCAACCATATTCTGACATTCAAGCATTCTAAGCGTGAAGTTGTGATAGTAATCAGCTCGGTCTTGTTGGGTTTCTACGTAGAAGCCCGCGCCTGAACGGTTTCCGAGATTTCCCTCGGAATCTCCCGCCTTAGCATAAAACTCGGTAACGATAAAAGGTTTATCTGCATTTCTTGACATCATTTCAAGTATATCAGAGTCCGGCGTCCATTGGAAGTACCAGTTAATTGTTATAGCGTCAAGATAATAACCCGCTACCTTCATAACCCATTTGGATTTTGCCGCAACAGTAAGAAAACGAGTTCCGATTATCATATGATTGGGGTCATATTTGCGGAAAGCAGCTGTTGTTACCTCAAAATACTTGTTCCATATGAAACCGCGGAATTTGTCGCGTAACTCATCGGTAATGTCATCGCCGCTCGGATTGTCTTTTCCGGTTTCTTTTTTCAACCAAGTCCAAGCCGTGGCGTAAGAATAGAAGTTTACATCTTTTGTTGGATCAATTGTGAGATAATTGTCGAGCATTATGACGTCCATAGGAAGCTCGTTGTCCAAAGAATATCCAATTATGTATGGATTGTCAACATCAGTTGCGCGAGATTTTGCATACTCGTCTGCGTAAACCTCAAAATCGGGGTCGAATACGGGCATGGTATTGTTCTCGGAGAATGTAGTACTTCCGGAATTTGAGTTGTTTATGCCTTTCTTACGGCCATAAGTTGACATAAAACTCAGGAAATGTTGCTCAGGAAGCGGATTTTCCACCAGTCGGATTTCAGGTGAAGGACGGGAAGCGGCAGTGAAAAACAAGTCGTTTCTTAAGTGTTTTGTGGTGAGTTCAGCCCATTTTTCGGCTGAGCCGTATTTTTCAAGCATAGTATCCTTTTGAATTTGAGATTTTGCAAAGGAATACTGAAGAACGTCAAGTCCAAGGATGAAGAAGGGATATCCGAGTGGATCTATAAGCCACCAACGGTTATTTATCTTTTTAGAGTAGAAGAATCCCGTTGATTCCTGTTTCATATCCTCAATAATCAAACCACCGAATTTATCGCGGTTGATTTCTGTATCAGCTGTGTATTGGTCTAAATCACGGAGATCGGAAAACGTTCTGGTCTTACTTTCTATAAAATTCGGTGTGTTTGACTGCGCTTTTTGTCTTGTCACCTTTGAAAACTGTTCCGCAGGGGATTTGATCGAATGTACCTGTCCTTCTTCTCTTGCTGAAATCAAAACGAATTTTTTAGTCCAGTTATCATATTCTTCCTCGGCTTTTTTCCAGATTTGAGCGCTTTGTTCTTCGTCTTCGCACAGCTTTTTGTAACACAAAGATTCGGATTTTGCTTCAATAGAGAAGTGAGGCATACGGCTTAGATTGTCTGAAACATCAATTTTGGTTTCGTTATCAATAGTTTCTCTTCGAACGACCATCAGCGAAATCTCTTTAACACCTTTTTTCAGCAGCGACTTAAAGTAATCGGTTACTATTATTCTTGATAAACCGATGGAAGTTACGTTTTCGATTACAAGCCTGCTTTCAGTTATGTCATTCCAAGTAACGCTTTCACCAAGCCAATCGTTATCTATTTCGTAAATATCAAAATGAACGCTTACGTTACCTGAGCCTCTGCTTAAAGGTAATTTGAAAATAACTTGTTGTGAATCATCAAAAGTAACATTCGAAAGATCAAATTTAAACAAGATTCGTCTATTAAGAGAAGGGTCGGGACTGGTTTTGACGATAAGACCGCTTCTACCGAATTCCTCGTTGATCTTTATCCAGTTTTTGGTGGCATGATTGCCGTTACGGATATATGCGTAATCTTTAAGTAAAACCTTTTTAATGTCATTCATAATGTTTTCTCCTTTAAAGGCAAGTTGTGTTATATAGATTATAACATAGTTTTTAGGAGTATGTCAATAATTCAAATATGATATTTTTACGCATTTTTATAACTTTTATTCTTGTTTGAAAGTTAAAAAGATGTAGGATTCTTGACACGGTAGCTTTTTTGTGTTATAATTTAAATTAAGAAATATAAGGAAGTCGTTTAATTATGAAGCACGTAGACATATATACAGATGGCGCTTGCCGCGGAAATCCAGGGCGCGGAGGTTGGGGCGCTATACTTGTTTATCAAGGACACGAAAAAGAACTCAGCGGTGGGGAAAAGGAAACAACCAATAACAGGATGGAGCTTATGGCAGCGATTTCGGCGTTGGAGGCTTTAAAAGAACCCTGCGATATTACTTTGTATTCTGATTCAAAGTATATGATTGATTCAATTACAAAGGGGTGGGTTTATTCATGGAAAGCTAAGGGGTGGAAAAAAGCAGACAAATCGCCTGCGCTTAATCCGGATTTATGGGAAAAGCTTCTTTTCTTGCTTGACAAACATAAAGTTGAGTTTGTTTGGGTAAAAGGTCACAACGGACATTCATATAATGAGCGTTGCGATACGTTGGCTACAACCTTTGCAGATAGCTTTGATAATTAAAACCGACAGTTATCTGTCGGTTTTTTCATATTGAGTTTCAAATTTTGATAGTATTATTCTTGTATAAACGACGTTTGAGACGATGTTTGTATGAGGCGGTTTGAAATGTGCTTCTATTTCGCTGTTGGCAATCAGAATTGGTTGTATAGCTGAAAGGTTGGAATATTCGAATTCGGTTTGGGTCTTTGGACCATGTGCCCCAAAAATAATAAAATTATCGCTTGATAATTCAGATTTAAATCTATCATTTAGGTCTGTATGCTCCGCCAAGGATTCGGCAGAGTAGAGAAGAGACTGGTCGTAGGCTTTTATTCTAAAGAAAAAAGTCGGGTGAGTCGAGCGATTGATATAGCCCCTCTCAGATAGGTTGATTGCTGTATTTGCGCTGATACAAGTATCCGTTTCGGGATCAAAAAGTATCACGTCTATATTGGCGTTATTAGCCACTGTAATAAGTGATGTCATAATATAGTATTCGTCCGAATTTTGAGGATACGGCAGAAAAAGCTTTCTAATTATCGCTTTATTCAGAAGCTTTTTCAAGGAATTGGTGTGGTAATTGTGATAATGTGTAATTACATAAGACGATATTTCTGTCGAACAGTTTTCGGTAGACAATAGGTAAGCGCTGTTGGCGTAAGCGTATCCTCCTGAGGAGATGTCTATGATACTGTATTCATTCGCGTCGCGCAACAGGAGCATTTCAGATTCTGTACCGCCAACGTAATCAATTTGAATGATATTAGCGTAATAATTGTTGTCAAAAGCAATTAAGAGAAAAAATGCAACGGCGGCTATAAACGGTGGAATTGAAATCAGCCACTTGCGTTTTAACTTGATAACGAGCAAAATAATCAGTACAACCGAAAGCAAGACAACTATTGGACCGACAAAAAAGTAATTTAATGACACCGTTACGGATTTAAGAGAAGACATAAAGTTAACTATGTTTAACACCAGGTTTGACAAATATTTTAATATCAAAGCCACAATATCGGACAAATAGGGAATTGCGTTGCACATAATAAATATCGGCGCAATATACAGTATGAGCGATACGATTGGTGAAACTATTAAGTTTGCGGGGAGAGAAATCAATGATATTTCGTTAAAGAAAAGCCAAGCGGGGACGCAAATAAAAATATTTGCGAAGACAGTGATGACAATTGCCGAAAAGAGATAAACAGCAATCTTATTCAAAACAGGAGATAACCTGTTGTTATGCAGGCGTCGGGCGTATTTGTCTTTTTTACTTGCGTTTTTCTTTTGGGAATATACGGTATCTGAAAATTGTTTTATAAAGATTTGCGCCACAAATATACCGAATACCGCGAGAAACGAGAGCCACATTCCTATATCGTAAATAGAAAGCGGAGAAAAACTGAGAATCAGGAACAGTGAAAATGTAAGGTTTGTAAACAAATCGCTTTCTTCCTGAACCAAGAATGCCAAATACACTATTGCGGACATAACGAAAGCTCTGACAGTAGAAAGCGAGAAACCGGTTAAAGCCAGGAAAAACAAAGATATAATGGTAACCGCAAATCCGCGCGCTCCTTTTGGAAGGAACAGCTTTTTCAATATGAAATCAAAAAAGAACATCAAAACCGAGAGGTGCATTCCGCTTATGGCAAGAATGTGTGAGATACCGGACCGCTTGAAATTAAGAATTGTATTTCCCTTGAACAGGTCTTTGTTACCAAGCATAAGTGCAGAAACAAGAGCCCCTGCTTCGCCGTCAATTTTTTGACAAATGATATCACTTATGGATTTGTTTAGCTTCGAAAGTCTTAGTTCAAGTGTTTCATGTCCGTATTCAACTGTGTAGTTTTCAGCCGAGTGAAGATAAAGTGTTATATTCTTGGCAAGATAATAGGAGGCGTTCTCGGAATAATCATCTATTTCATAAACCGTGAATACGCCGTCTATAAGCGTTCCTTCTTCAAGCTCAGCGGCATAATCAAATTCAAGAATGGCATTTGTTGAAGTTGATATATCACCGACGGTTAAGATCTTAACTTTATATGAAGAAATAAAGTTCTCGCTTGTGTTTACTTCGGTTATTATACCGCTTACATTTGTCTGTTGACCGAAATAAGGGGACAAATTCTGTTGCGGAGTATCTATACGTACTATTTGAAAAACTATTGCCAAAAGAGCAAAAATGATGCAGAAAAAGGTCTTTAATATGATTTTGAATTGCTTTTTAAATACAATCGCGCATATGCAACACAATAGCAGTAAAACTATAGCAATATTTACCGCCATCAGCTTAAAGTCTAAAGCCAAAAAGCAGCCACAAATTGATGCGGCTGCAAATATTGAGCAAAAAAGTGCTAGATGACGTCGGTAAAAAATCTTCATATCAGTTTTCTATATATCTGACCTCACATTCAAGTTCAACTTCATAATTATCGTACACGGTTTTCTTAATATGGTCTATTAGGCTCATAACGTCGTCAGCAGTGGCGTTACCACGGTTAATAATAAAACCTGCGTGCTTTTCCGAAACCTCGGCGCCGCCAATGCGGTAGCCTTTAAGTCCGCTTTTTTCTATCATTTCACCGGCATAATATCCCACGGGGCGTTTGAAAACGCTTCCCGCGCTGGGATATTCCAAGGGCTGCTTTTCTTTTCTTGTGCGAACGTTTTTGTTCATCTGCGAAATAATATCGGACATTCTTCCCGGTGCAAGTTCCAGCATAACTGCAAGTATAATAAGGTGAGGATTCTTAGAATAAATACTCTCCCTATACTTGAATTCGTGCTCGTCAAGATCAATTTTTCTTATGCAATCGTTGGTAGGATCGTAGCAAATTGAAGAAACTACAACGTCGGAAATATTTCCGCCGAAAGCACCCGCGTTCATAAACAAACCTCCACCCACGGTGCCGGGAATTCCGTAAGCAAATTCAAGTCCCGTAAGCTCAGACTTTTGCGCCGCTACCGCAAGTTTGGAGAGAGGAGCGCCGCAATCAGCTTTGATTACGTTGCCTTCAAGTGTGAAGTTTTTCATATTTTTAGTTATAATGACAAGTCCGTCAAAGCCCTTGTCAGAGAATATAACGTTGCTTCCGTTACCTATGACAACGTATTTGATACACTGATTATTAGCTTCACGTATGGCGGCAATAAGCTCTTTTGCATTGTTAACAAATGCAACTATAGAAGCTGTGCCTCCCACCTGCATATAAGTGTATTTTGACATAGGAATTATCTCGCTACAAGCAATGCCAAAGTTTTTTAGATTTTGAAAAAGAAGAGAAGTATTAAGCATTTTCTACCTCGTATTTGAGTTTCCCGCTGAAAAGACGGGATTTTTAAATGTGTTATATATATTATACATTATTTTCTTGATAATTGCAATATTACAATCAAGAAAATATATAATTTTTTCAAAATATTTATATACCAAACGATTGACAAATTATAGAAGCTATGCTATAATCAAATAAATAAATTTTTTATGCGAAAGGGTGGAAAAACAATGAAAGAAGTTGGACTTCAAATTTATACTGTAAGAGACAAAATGGAAACTCCCGATACTTATCTCGACGCGATGAAAAAGATAAGAGAAATCGGATATACTCACTTCCAGACTGCTGGAAAGACTACTACAATTGAAGAGGCGGAATTCTACAAGAAGTGTGCTAATGAGGCTGGTCTTAGAATTTGCGGAACTCACTTCGACTGGAAGATCATCACAGAAAACTTTGATCTTGCTCTCAAAATTCACGAAATATTGGGTACAAAGAACATGGGTATTGGCGGTATGCCCGGCGGAAGTCCCCGTTCTGAAAAAGACGCATTGCTTAAGTTTATAGATACCGCAAATGAGGTTGGTCATAAGCTTTCAAAATACGGAATGAAGTTTACCTATCACAACCATAGCTTTGAGTTCGCAAAAATTGAAGGAAAGACACTCATGGATTACCTTATCGACGGATTCGATCCAAGCGTTGTAAGCTTTGTTCTTGATACTTATTGGGTACAGAACGGCGGTTATGATGTCAGAAAAATGATTGAGCGTCTTGCCGGCAGAATTGATATTCTTCACCTTAAGGATATGGGTGTAAGCCTTGATGAAAAGAAAACGGACATCACCGAGATAGGCAACGGTAATATTAATTTTGAGGACATTATTCCTCTTGCGGAAAAGGTTGGCGTCAAAGACTTTGTAGTTGAGCAGGACAGAAACTTCTCAACAGGTGATTCTATGGAAAGCATAGCTTACAGCTATAACTACATAAAGGCAAATCTTATGAAATAAGATTTTATTTAAGAAGTCCGCTCGAGGCGGACTTCTTTTTTGCTTTGTGGCAGATTACATCTTGAAACAAAAGTAAAAATATTGTATAATTATTTATAAACTTTTGGCGTAAAGGAGTTAGCTATGCAATTATTAAAAGAAAAGATTCATGAATTGATTGAAAGTAAAAGAGACGAGGTTTTTGGCTCTTATCCTATTGCATTTGACGGTGTGGTGGACGAAGCTCGGTACCAAAATTTAGTTTTTTTATTAAAAGAAATAAATGGTGAAGAAATTACGTATAAAAATGGCGAAAAAGTTGTTAAGCGAATGTCGAGCGATTGGGTGACTTATACCGATTGGTTGTTTTCTCAAGCTACTCCAAATAACGGAAGAATGTATAAAACTTGGCACAATGCTTGTTTGTGGATCGAGTCGTTTTTTGATTCTGAATGCTCCTATATGGGGTGTATGGATGAATATAGGCGCTTTGATTCAAGGCTTCGCGAAAATCTTGCGAAGGTTGCCATAGTAAATATAAAAAAAACTCCGGGCGGAGGCGGAAGTGATTATTCTGAAATACAAAATTATGCACAAATGCCCCAAAACGCAGAGCTGATAAGAGAAGAGATAGACATACTTGAGCCGCAATTGGTAATTTGCGGCGGAACGTTTGATTTTGCTAAAATAATATGGAATATTAAAGATGATTCGGTAGATTATTTGCCTACCGGAACAGCTTATTTTGTTCTTGACAACAGAATGTTTTTGGATTTTATTCACCCAATGTGGTTTAACGTTAACAGAAATATACTGTTTTCGTACGCTAAGGAAGTTTTTGCTGAGGCAAAGAAAATACTTAAACAACTCAAGTGAGCGATTGGTAATGGAGCGGCATAGGTCGAATATACTGTAAAAACAACCACATAGCCATATTATCTTTCATGTCTGCGCCTCTTTTTTTCAATATTGTATCACAAAAACTTCGACTTGTTAAATGATTCATCGCCGCAAGGCAAATATCAATGAAAAAACGCACTTTTGTCTACCGACAGAAGTGCGTTTCCAATTGGCGGAGAGAGAGGGATTCGAACCCTCGTGCGCGTTAGCGCAAACTGATTTCGAGTCAGCCCCGTTATGACCACTTCGATATCTCTCCATATTTCATATTACAGTATACCAAAAAACACGGCAAAAACCTGCAACGCTGATTATTATACCACAAACTTATTTAAAAAGCAATAGTTTTTCTTAATTTTGTTGAGAAAAATTTTGCTTAGTTGATGGTAATAATATCAGCGTTGAGCTCATGCGCTTCGGACACTTCGTGAGTTACTAAGATTACTGCGTTAGATTGAGCATATTCTTTGATAGCTTCTATCAAAATCTTTTTGGTGTCAGCGTCTACTGCACTAAATGGCTCGTCAAGCAACAGCAGGTCTCCTTCGTATGCTAACGCGCGGGCAAGGGCTACTCGCTGTTGCATTCCGCCCGAAAGCTCACCGGGGTGTTTTTCTGCGCTGTCCCCAAGATTAAACTTTTCAAGCCAATAATCTGCGTTTTTATCAGATGATTTGGAAATTACACACTCTATATTTTCTTTGGCGGTCAGCCATTCGAGAAGTCTAGGCTCTTGGAATTTGTAGGAAATCTTATTAAATAAACACAAGATTTCTCCCGAATCAGCTTTTTCAAGTCCTGCAATTACGTTTAAAAGTGTAGTTTTTCCTATGCCCGAAGCGCCCATAATTGCAGTCACGCCCGGTGAAGAAACAGACAGAGTAAGATTATTGAGAACCTTATTATCTCCGTAGCTTTTTGAAATGTTACTTATTGTCAGCATAATTCCTCGTGTGAACGTATTTTTTTTCTGTTGTTTTCAAAAGCCTTGTTACAAAATACTCTATAAAAAGAGAAAGAATAATCACGGTAATAGTCCACGCAAAAAGTTCGGGAACTTCAAAATATGTTTTAGCGTTAAACAGGTGTTTGCCGATAGATAACGGTGAAACGGCAAGTACCTCGGCAGCTACGCCTGCTTTCCACGCAAGTCCTATTGAGGTTTTGCACGCTGATAAAAAATACGGCGCGACAGTAGGAATATAAATCAATCTCAGCTTTTTTTCAAATGAAAATCTAAATACAGCGGCAAGCTCCTTATGTTTTTTATCTATTGCCTTTATTCCATCGCTTACTGCTGCCCAAACGATAGGGAATACCATGAGAGCGCATATGAATATAGGCAGCTTAGAGGCGCCAATCCATATAATTGCCAAGATAATAAAGGATGCTACGGGAGTAGCTTTAATTATGGTGAGCATTGGATAAAATAACTCATAGAGTATTTTTGAGTGCGATGTCAGTATCGCCAATATGATGCCGAGAATAATTGCAATAACGATGCCTAAAACTACGCGTACTATCGAAAGAAGTACCGCTATCCAAAAATCAGAGGTGAGGACAAGTCTTGTGAGACAGCTAATTACTGAAAACGGTGTAGGTAAGTAAAGCTCTTGCCCGACGGCGAGAGCTGAAAGCTCCCACACGCCGAGCCAGAAGAGTATAATAAACAAAACGTTTATCGCTTTTTTTAATGCTTTCATTATTTAGCGTTGTAATAGAAATCGTCTGCGGGAAGCTTACCGCCGATCGAAGTGGGATTTACACTTTCCATAGCAGCAAGAAAGCCCGAAAGCGCTGTTTTCATGTCATTTCCGTCGATATATGTGATATTGCAGTTGGGGATAGCTTTTTGAGCAACGGCAGCCGCGCCTGCATAGATTCCAAGATCTACAACGAGAGCAGCGGTTTCTGAAGAATTGGTGTTGACGTATTTTATTGACTTTTCATATTCATTAAGGAATTCTTCAACCTCTTTGGGGTGATTTTCAAGGAACTCACTGCGAACAACAACGCAACCTTGCACAAGCGCACTGTTTGTAGCGTTTACACCCCATTCAGCTGTGAGGTTGAGCACGTTGTTGAGGTTAGCGTTTTTGCTCTGAGCAACCGAGAGAACCGGTTCGGGAAGAACCGCAACCGTTCCTTCGGGGGATGCTGCCATAAACTGCATAAGAGCTGCAGGCTGAGCATAACTTGTGTCAATAGTTATATTAATGTTAGCGAGCTTCGCAACGTATTCAAGTATGAACGCAGGGTTCTGAGCGGGGCAGTAAACGGTTTTTCCTTCAAGGTCATTTATAGACGTTATGGTATTTCCGTTTTCAACAACGTAAAGCACGCCAAGCGTGTTGATAGCGAGAACCTTAACGCCGCCGTTAGTTTTATTATAAAGTACGGACGCCGCGTTTGTTGGGAGAGCCGCAATATCAATTTCGTTGTTGATAAGACCTGCGGAAATTACAGAAGCATCTGTTTCAACCTTAAACTGATAATTGAGCTGAGTTTTATCGTTAGCGTTGTCGCTCATAAGCTTTGCCATGCCAAATCCTGTTGTTCCGTTAAGTACCGAAACGTTGATTTCAAGCTCGTTGTCAATTTTAACGGCTCTTGTGCAAGCGGCAAGGCTAAGTACTGCAACGAGCGCAAGCGCAAGTGTGATGATTTTTGCAAAGATTGTCTTTTTCATGGTGATTACCTTCCTTTTTTAATCAATATAATGTGCCTCAAGGGCTGTTCTGTCAAGCAATGTCAGCTTTTTTCCGTCTTTAGTAATAAATCCGTCCGCAATAAGCTTGTCAAATGCGCGATATAAGGATGCGCGTCCAATGTTCAGCATTTCGGACAATGAATTTGCGTTAATACAAAGTGAAAAACTGTTTTCAAAGCTTTGAGAACACAGAAAGACTGCTAACCGTCTTTCGGGGCTTCCTGCCGTAAAGCAGGAAATTTTTTTGTTCAGAAAACATATTCTTTGTGAAAGAAACGTAATATAGTTCATTCTGAACTCTGAACAGTCATCAAGCATTTTTTTGATTGATGACTGTGAAAAGAAAATAACGCTTGTTGTCCGTTTGGCTATTATCGTGCTGACGAACGGGCTGTTTTCCTCAAAAAGGTTCGCTACTCCAAAAGTGTCGCCTTCCAAAAGAGGGCGGAGTAGAACCGAGCGGTTTCCGTCAGCCGAGTATACGCTTGCCTCACCGCTGAGAATAAAACCAAGCTTTTTTTCTTTTGCCCAAGGAGAGAATATTTCATCTCCTTGTTTGAACGTGGTTATAAAATTTTGCGGGTCTTCAAAAGCTGTTAGCAAAATATTTGATTCAACGTTCGTAAAAAGTATGTGCTTATTTAGTTTGAATATTATTTCTTCTTTTTTCAAAATACCTCCAAAGTGTCTCGTGTGATACACTATTGTAACATATTGCTATCAAATTGTCAACTATGCGGAACAATGTTTTTAATAATTTATCAAAAAAGAAAGTTTTTTACGCAAAATTCTATTGATTTATTCATCAAAAAGGTTTATAATAGTACTAATGAAATTTTAATGGAGGTTATTATGACTCTCGTAGTTTTGGCTGCAGGCATGGGTTCTCGTTACGGTGGGCTCAAGCAAATTGATCCTATTACCAAAAACGGTGAATTTATAATTGATTTTTCTGTTTACGATGCTATAAAAGCCGGTTTTAACAAGGTTGTTTTCATTATTAAGAAAGAGAATCTTGAGGATTTTAAGGAAACGATCGGCTCGAGGATTTCATCAAAAATCAAGGTTGAATACGCGTTTCAGTCAATTGATAGCTTTATTGATTCTTCGATCATTCCGCAAGGACGTACCAAGCCTTGGGGAACCACCCACGCGGTGCTTTGCGCAAAGAATCATATAAATGATAATTTCGTTGTCATTAACTCGGATGACTTCTACGGTAGAGAGGCTTTTGAAATCATTGCAGAGCATCTTAAGAACGCAAAGGACGAAACCGTTGTAAACGCCGCTATGGTTGGTTATGTCCTTGGAAATACTTTGACAGAAAACGGAACCGTGTCGCGCGGTGTGTGCAAGATTGCGGACGGCTTGCTTGAAGATATTGTTGAAACAACCAAGATTATGCCTGACGGAGCTCAGGCAGCGTATATGGAGGGGGACGTAAAGTATCCGCTTTCTTACGATACTATCGTATCTATGAACTTCTGGGGCTTTACTCCGGGAATCATTCCGCTACTCGAAAAGAGTTTTGAAGAATTTAAAGAACGAATTTCAGAGAATCCTATGAAGTGCGAATGCTATCTTCCTATGTCGGTTGGGGATTCCATGAAAGCGGGAAAAAGTGTTGTAAAAGCTTATTCAACCTCCGCAAAATGGTACGGTGTTACTTACAGCGAGGATAAGGAAAAGGTTGTACAGGGACTGCGCGCACTTATTGACGCGGGTGAGTATCCGGATGGACTTTGGAAATAATTTTTGAAAAGAGGTACATATAAATGGCAATTCTTGTTACCGGTGGTGCCGGATTTATTGGCTCTCATACTATCGTAGAGCTACTCAGTGAAAACAACGAAGTTGTTGTACTTGATAACTTTTGCAACAGCAAACCCATTGTTCTTGATCGCATAAAGAAAATCACAGGAAAGGATTTCAAGTTCTATAAAGCTGATCTCCTTGATTACGATGCGATTGACAAAATCTTTGAAGAAAATGAAATAGACAGTGTAATTCATTTCGCCGGTCTTAAAGCTGTTGGCGAGTCTGTGCTTCAGCCCCTGCGCTATTATCATAATAACCTTACCGGAACATTTAATCTTTGCAACGTAATGCAGAAGCACGGTGTAAAAAGAATAGTGTTCAGTTCGTCTGCTACTGTTTACGGAAAGCCTGAAAGTGTTCCGATAAGAGAGGATTTCCCGCTCTCCACTACAAACCCATATGGTGAAACCAAGTTGATGATAGAGCGTATTCTCAAGGACGTTTTCGTTTCTGATAACGAGTGGAGCATTTCTGTCCTTCGTTATTTCAACCCAATTGGTGCGCACAAGAGCGGCCTTATTGGTGAGGATCCCAAGGGAATCCCCAATAACCTTTTGCCCTATATTACCCAGGTGGCTTCGGGCAAGAGAGAGTATCTTTCGGTGTTTGGAAATGACTATAATACCCACGACGGAACGGGTGTAAGAGACTATATTCACGTTGTAGACCTTGCCAAGGCGCACCTCAGGGCACTTGCGAGAGCTGAAAAGGTTTCAGGTATTGAGTATTTCAATATAGGTACCGGCGTGGGATATTCTGTGCTTGATATCGTTAACGCTTATGAAAAGGCTACAGGAATCAAGATTAATTACATTATCGCCCCCAGACGCCCAGGAGATATTGACGAATGTTACGCTGATCCGACAAAAGCATACGAGGTTCTTGGTTGGAAAGCCGAATATAACATTGAAGATATGTGCCGTGACTCCAACAACTGGCAGCAGTTGAATCCCAACGGATACGGCGATTAATGAGAGGTGTAAAAATGATAACAAAAAAACTTTTTGGAAAGCTTGATAACGTAGAAATATATGCCTATACACTCGAAAATAAAAACGGAATGTCTGTAAAAATTCTTGACAGAGGCGGAATTATCAATCAGATTAACGTCGCTGACAAAGAGGGAAGATACACCGACGTTATCGGTGGTTATGATAATATAGATTACTACGCAAATGCTTCTGGATATCAGGGAGCACTCATCGGTCGTTTTGGCAACCGTATTGCTGGCGGAAAATTTACACTTGATGGAAAAGAATACACCCTTTTCTGTAACAATAATGTGGTAAATCATCTTCACGGCGGAAAGGTTGGTTTTGACAAAAAGATTTGGAAGGCAACTGAAATAGACGGAGAATCCCCCGCGCTTGTTCTCGAATACATTTCCCCCGACGGAGAAGAAGGTTATCCGGGAACACTTAACGTTAAAGTAACGTATACCCTTACCGCGGATAACGCTCTTTCCATCAGATATGAAGCAACAACTGATAAAAAGACTATACTTAACCTTACAAATCACGCGTATTTCAACCTTGGCGGTTATGCTAGCGGAGATGTGAGAGGTCACTATCTGGAAATTGATGCCGATTCCTATATCAAAACCGATGATCTTCTTATTCCCACAGGAGAGATTGCTCCCGTTGACGGCACACCCTTTGATTTCAGAAATGGAAAGCTCGTTGGCGAGGAAATAGACGCTGATAACGTTGATCTTAAGATTGCGGGCGGTTATGATCACTGCTTTAACTTTACGGGCGGCGAGAGCGAAGAGCCTGTTCTCCGAGCTACGCTGAAGGATCCTAAGAGTGGAAGAGTAATGAAAATGTACACAAATCAGCCCTGCGTTCAGCTCTACACCGGTAATTTCCTTGAAGATGACGGATTCCCATTCAAGGGTGGTTGCGTAAAGAGAAAACAAATGGCGCTTTGTCTTGAAACACAGCATATGCCAGATTCTATCAATCACCCGAACTTTACCGACGTCACTCTTGATGTAGGTGACAAGTACGACTATACAACAATTTACGCGTTTTCCGCGGAATAATATAAAAGGAGCTTTGTGATTAGTCAAAGCTCCTTTTCATATTTTCAATTAGTTCTTCATATATTTTACCAAAAAACACGAAAGGTAAAAGCTATGAAAAATTATTTTCGGGTCAAAATTATATCTCTACTGGTTGTATTGTCACTTTTGTGCGGGGGGATGGGGGTGAACGCTTCCGAAATGTCGGTAGGTGCTGTCGACACAAACGCATCTTTTGAGCTTGACTGTAAAAGTGCTATACTTATGGAGGCAACTACGGGGGAGGTTCTTTATGAACAAAACGCAGATGAGGCCTTGCCTCCGGCATCAGTCACTAAAATAATGACACTTCTTATCGTTATGGAAGCTATAAACTCTGGCGCGCTTAAGCTTGACGATCAGGTAAGCACAAGTGCAACCGCGGCTTCTATGGGGGGCTCACAGGTTTTTCTGGAGGAAGGCGAGATGATGAGCGTTGAGGATATGCTTAAAAGCGTTATAATCTCATCTGCGAATGATGCCGCTGTGGCGCTTGCTGAGCACGTTGCGGGAAGCGAGGAGGCGTTTGTGGAAAAGATGAATAAACGCGCAACCGAGCTTGGTATGCATAATACTTATTTTGAAAACACCAACGGACTTGATGACACCGTTAGCAAGCATCTGACTTCTGCGCGAGATATTGCCATTATGTCACGTGAGCTTATAAAGCATCAAAAAATTCTTGAGTATAGTTCTATATGGATGGATACCATAAGAAACGGCGAGTTTGGGTTGACTAATACTAATCGTCTTGTGCGTTTCTATAATGGTGCGACCGGACTCAAAACCGGTTCTACATCTAAGGCAAAGTTTTGTGTTAGCGCTACTGCAAAACGAGGTAATATGCATCTGATTTGTGTAATAATGGGTGCAGAGAGCAGGGATGAGCGAAACGCAATTGCAACTAAGCTTTTGGACTATGGCTTCGCCAACTATTCGCTATTTTCAGCGAAAGGACAAAAGCTTGATGAGTTAAGGGTTATAGGCGGAGTTGAAGAAAGCTGCGGTATCTCGTACGGGGACTTTAACAAGGTGGTAAAAAAAGATGAATACGGAAAGATAACAGCCGCGACAGAGCTTAATGAAAGCTTAACTGCGCCTGTAAATATAGGAGACAAAGTGGGACGAGTAATATATAAAAACGGGGAATTGGTGGTTGGGGAAACCCCGATAACCGCAACCGAAAAAATAGAAAAAATAAAATACTCGGATATTTTAAAGCGTATTTTTGCAAAAATATTAATAAAATGAAAAAAAGCTAAAAAATTTTAGAAAAATCTATTGAAAAATTTTGGAAAATGTAGTAATATAAATGTTGATTAAAATTAAAGAGGTAGAATCATGTCAGTAAAACTTAATGAAAACTATGTTAACGGATTTATTTCCGAGGCTGAGGTTAAGAATATTCAGCCTATGATTACCACGGCTCACAATCTTCTGCGCACAAAAACCGGCCCCGGAAACGACTTTCTTGGCTGGGTAACTCTTCCTTTTGATTATGATAAGACTGAGTTTGAGGCCATCAAAAAAAGCGCAGAGAAGATTAAAAAGAACTGCGATGTGTTTATCGTAATCGGTATTGGAGGCTCGTATCTCGGAGCTCGTGCGGCTATAGAGTTCGTAAAGTCTCCCGTTTACAACAATATGAAAAAGGATACACCCGACATTTATTTTTCGGGCTGTAATATCAGCGCTGAGGCGCTTTCCGAGCTTCTTGCTATCTGTGAGGGCAGAGACGTTTGCATAAACGTAATTTCTAAGTCGGGTACTACAACCGAGCCTGCGGTAGCATTCAGAGTATTCAGAGCGCTTCTTGAGAAAAAGTACGGCGTTGAAGGCGCTCGCGAGCGTATCTTTGTAACAACCGATAAGGCTCGTGGAACTCTTAAAAAGTTCTCTGATGAAAAGGGCTATCAGACGTTCGTTGTTCCCGATGACGTTGGAGGACGATTCTCGGTACTTACCGCAGTTGGTCTTCTTCCTATCGCCGTTGCAGGAATTGATATTGACGCGCTTATGAAAGGCGCACAGGATGCCGCAAACGCGTATACCGACGATGACGTAACAAAGAATGATTGTTATAAATACGCTGCTCTTCGTAACATTCTTTACCGCAAAGGGAAGTCTACCGAAATTCTTGTAGGATATGAGCCTTCTAATCAGCTCTTTAACGAGTGGTGGAAACAGCTTTACGGAGAAAGCGAAGGTAAGGATCAGAGGGGTATCTATCCTTCATCAGTTATATTCTCAACCGATCTTCACTCGCTTGGTCAGTACATACAGGACGGTATGAGAAACATTTTTGAGACTGTTCTTAACGTAGAAAAGACGGGATTCGAGCTCGAAATTCCTTATGACGAAGCAAATGTTGACGGTCTTAACTTCCTTGCGGGAATGGATCTTAACAAGGTTAATAAGACAGCTATGCAGGGAACACTTCTTGCTCATGTTGACGGTGGAGTTCCGAATATCGTTATAAACGTAGAAGACAAGAGCGCGCATTCTCTTGGATATCTTATTTATTTCTTCGAGCTTGCTTGTGCGATTTCGGGTTACGTTCTTGGCGTAAATCCCTTCGATCAGCCCGGTGTTGGGGCGTATAAAAAGAATATGTTCGCTCTTCTCGGCAAGCCCGGATATGAAGCTGAAAGAGCTGAGCTCGAAAAACGCATAAAATAATCGAGAAAATTATAATATTTTTTCATAAAAGGTCTTGATTTTTTATACTTTTTATTGTATAATAAAACCAAGCCACCATTTGGTTTAAAAAAATAACGGAGGTATCCCAGTATGTTGAAATTGATTATCGGAGTAAAAGGCACGGGAAAGACAAAGACACTTATTAGCATGGTTAACGAGGCGGTTGACGCTTCTCACGGCGATGTAGTGTGCATTGAAAAGGGAACCAAGCTCCGCTTTGATATAAAGTATCAGGCTAGATTGATAAATACAGATGAGTACTATATCGAGGACGCTCACTCCTTGGCAGGTTTTATTGCCGGAATTCTCGCAAGCAATCACGACGTAACAGAGCTCTTTGTTGACTCTGCGCTTAAGATTTGTAACAACAACGTAGCTGAGTTTGAGCAGCTTGTTGAAAAGATCGATAAGCTTACAGCAGATACTAATGCAAAGGTTGTGTTTACTGTTTCTCTTCCTATTGAAGAGGCAACTGCAACACTTCTTAAGTACGTTGACTAATTAATACTTAAATAAAAACCGCCGTTTTTGCGGCGGTTTTTCTATTTGTATTGGGAAGTAGGTTGCGTTTGAATGCTATATTGAAAAAGCCGATCGAACAATCGACCGGCTTTATGTAATTACACGAGCTTGTTGTCAACGATATCATGAGCCCATGTGATGAATTTAGCTTTTTCATCGTCAGAGAGCTTAGAGTTAAAGAAACCGCATGTAAGATACTGAACGTCACCGACTATATTGGTGCCAGCAATATTAAGTGCCTCAATTACTTTGTTAGCGGCGGTCTCATTGCCATCGATAACGATAGCTACGTTGGCAGCCTTCTTGGGATTAAGCTCGCTACAGAAACGTCTGACAGTGTCTTCAAGATCGTTCTTAGCGGAAATGCCAAGGATAACAAGTCTTTCCTTGTCGCAGGAATAAGCAGGGGGAATTATGTCGAAGGCATTGATGTTATCAAGCTGAAATTCCTGCTTGATAAGCTCTCCGAGAGCCTTCATCTTTTTCTGCTTGGAGTAATAAAGAAAACGCATTTTAATAGCCATAATAAGCCTCCAGAATATATTATTAGCTACATTATACCACATATCGCAGTCAATTTTATAAACAAACTGTAAATTATAAGCTTAAAACGGGGAAGATAGATTAAAATCACTTGATGAATTTTTGTAAAAGTGGTATAATAAAACAAATAAGATCGGACTCGTCTGTGATAATATTTTAGATCGTATATACGTATCTGTATTTTTATAAGATGTAGCGACGTGTAAGAGTTAAACTTAGCTTTTAAACCTTATATAATTGCGCAGATAATTGTTGCCTTGTTCAATTGGTTTAATATAACTGCGAGGCAGAGCGCTCTACCTATTTCCTGTGTAGCAATTATACAAAATGCAAATTTTGTATAATTGAGGGGACTGAAATTAAAGATTTTATAGCGATAATGCCTTTTATATGCGTACTTGCGGACAGCTTTAGTGGATAAAGCTTAATAATGTAAGTTATTGTATTTTGCGAGTTTTATCAGCTATTCACGCTTTTATATTTTTTTCTTGTAGCCTCACCGCCCCTAAGATGACGTTCTTGTTTATTTAGTTCTAACACAGATTTTACTTCTCGGTATAAATCTTTGTCGGTCCTTTTCAGGATTTGCGTGATGTCTTTATGCACAGTACTTTTGCTGATTCCAAATTTGCGGGCTACCGCACGCACAGTTGCTTTGTTGATGACCAGATATTCTCCCAGGATTATACATCTTTCTTTAGATTCTGATATGTAGACCATTTCATCAATTCTTTCTATAAGTGTATTTGTTACATTCTATGACATATTGCTTAATTTTATAACTAAAGGAAAAATCATTATGGCAAAAAAAGAAACTTATATTACCTGTACTGACGGTAACGTATTTGAAGGTATGACTTCTATTTCAGCTATTATAAAAAAATATGAAGAATCACATATTTGTCAAAAAATTAACAAAGTGCTGATTGACAGTGATAAACGAAAGTCCAAGTCTCGAGAAATCGCTTTTTTAAATCGAAAGTCTACAGAAATGGGCTTTGAAATTGAGTTTACTACCGCAGATATTATTGAGAAACTGACTACCGGCAATACGCACGGTGGTATAATTGCGTTGTGTAACCCTCACGTTATTCCGCCTTTGAGTGAAAGTATAGATTGTATAAAACCTTGCGGTGTATATGTTCTTATGGACGGTATTGAAGACCCTTATAACTTTGGATATTCTGTGCGTTCTATTTATGCCGCAGGTTGTGATGGAATAGTTCTTCCCTACCGTAACTGGATGAACGTTGCGGGTATAGTGGCAAAATCGTCGGCAGGCGCATCTGAATTAATAGATATGTTTGTGTCGGATCTTGAAGAAGCTATTGACATATTCAAAAGCAAGGGCTACAAGGTGATATGTTCGGGAATACGAGATTCTGTATCAATGTACGATGCCGATATGTCAAAGCCGTTGTTGCTTATCGTGGGCGGCGAAAAACGAGGAGTTTCGAGCGCTGTTGAATCCAAGGCCGACACAGTGGCGCGAGTTGAGTACGGACGTGAATTTAAAGGCTCGCTTTCTGCGGCGTCTGCCGCTACTATTATGGTGTACGAAATATTTAGGCAGAACAGAAAAAATTAAAATATTTGTTTGTTTATTACTTATTCTTGATTTATTAAAAAATTTGTGATATACTTGTTAAGTAATTATATTAATAAAGGTAGTTTTTATAATGAAATTTTTCAACTTCAAAAAAGATGACATAGGTGTTGAACGCCCCGAAGATACAACGCCTAATGTTGGTTATTTCTTTAAATCTCTTTGGCGAAAGCTTACGAAGCTTATATCTATTAACCTTTTGGCTATATTTCAGTTTGCGCCTTTGATTGTTGCTTTTTTTACATACTTTTGGACTGAAACCAAACCCACTATCCTTGATTCTGCGTATCCCGTACTGCAAGGAATTATTGATTTTCCCGAGGCGACACCGGCCGATATGATAGCTATGTTCACCTCGTCTATTCAATACCGTATTCCCCATGAAACCTGGGGACTGTTGCTTTTGCTCGTTGGTCTTTATCTTTTATTTGTGCTTACGTTTGGATTTTGGAACGCTGGGCTGACTTACCTTATGAGAGAGCTGGTTACCGGTAATCCCGTGTTTATTTTCTCTGACATGAAGCACGCTATCAAGAGAAACTTTAAGCAGGCTCTGGGCTTTGGAATAATCGACGCTTTGCTGATTACAATTTTAATTGTAGATTTTACGTATCTCAGCAATTTGCCTTCGGATTTCTTTGGAGATTTTATGTATGTGGCAATTATTGCTATTAGTATAATCTATTTTATTATGCGTTTTTATCTCTATCTTATGTTGGTGACGTTTGATATGAAAATCAGCAAGCTTTTTAAAAACGCATTGATTTTTGTAGCGTTGGGGATAAAGCGCAATGTTCTCGCTATTCTTTGGATGATAGCTATGCTTGCAATAAACGTATGCGTGTTCGTTATGTTCCAACCGCTCGGTATTATTTTACCTGTACTTTACATAGTATC
>JAZKYO010000091.1:0-18248 GCA_045612185.1 Eubacteriales bacterium | reverse complement strand
AAAATACGGGGGCGTAAAGGTTTCGACGGGGATTTTGAGGTATGATAAGCGAGTAGAGCTGAGTAACTCTTTAAAGGCTCAAATTTAAAATTAAACGCTAACAATAAAGTAGCAATGGCTGCCTAACGGCAGTGCCGCGGCATCTTAATGCCGCCCGTTCCCTCGGAGAGTATCGCGGCTTCGAGCTGAGCGTCATTTCAGCGGTGAACGTGAATCGAGAGTTTGCTTTTGTATCGGTCACGCAATAAAAGGCTACCCGAATTAAGAGTCTGTCTGTTGACGCTTGCTGAGGGGAAACTTAAATAACAGAATACACTCGTAGAAAGTTATATTAAGAGGTTTTCGGACAGGGGTTCGACTCCCCTCGCCTCCACCAGCCCGGAAGGCCGGGCAGCCAAATATCGGGGTAGCTCCGATAAAATCGTTTCCTCACCACACGATGGCGAGTTCGGTTTTGGCGCCTTTGCCTCCACCAAAAAGTAAAGGACACCGCACGGTGTCCTTTTTTTGCGCGCAAATTATGTTGAATAAATCAATCATTGAATTGCTCGGAGTGATCAGTAGCTTTTTGACGGTAGTCTTTGGGAGATATGCCTACGTCAGCTTTAAAAGTGCGGCAAAAATGCTCAGGATTTTCGTAACCTACGATTTCGGAAATTTCTGAAATCGGTTTGGTAGAAAAACGCAACAGTGATTTGGCGTGCTTTAGCTTCAGTTCCTTTATAAATACGCTGAAACTTTTTTTCATATATTGCTTGAACAAACGCCCCGTGTGAGTGGTGGAGTATCCGATGTGCGCCGACAGCGTTTCAAGAGTTACGGTGTTGAAATTCTGGTTGACATAGGTCTGTATTTTGTGCATCATCTTATTGAAGCTTTTTGTAGCTCTTGAGATAACCGCGCCCTTCTCGTTCATCATACTGTTAACGCAATATAGCACGTTTGCCTCGGTTAGTATAGAGGCTTTTTCCTTATGCTCGCATTGGTAGGTAAGAATCTCTTTAATATCGTCCGATGATTTTTCTGAAAAAACGTATATTGGAAAGGTTTCGCCCTCGCAGAGAGAGAAGAATTTTCCCATATCGGTGTCGGGAAGCGGATATCTTTTGATAATTTGCAAAAACCATTCTTTATCAAGCAGAATATTGTATACGATACTTTCTTCGTTAGCCGCGTACAGGGTGTGAAAGGTTGCGGTGTTGAACAAGATGAACGAGCCTTCCGCCATATAAATAGGCTCTCCCTCTACAAAGTTGACACACTCGCCTTTTTTTATGTAGTTTATTTCAAAGCAGTCGTGATCATGATATCCGGGAATCATACAGGGAAAATGTCTGCAAACAAAAGCGACTTGGTTTGGAATTTTGCAAAAGCTATCTATTGTAATGGTGGGAATTAGATTTGTTTGAGATACTTTTTTTAGCGTTTCGGTAATTTGGTTATACATATTGCACCTCCGTTTGTGATATTATAACATATTATGCTTGTGTAGTCAAGAAAAATGTTGTAAAATATCAGCCTCATGGTCGAATATATCATTTACACAGTTAAAGATATATTGTAAAATAAATATATATGTAAAGTTGTTGTTAAGCAAACTTATTTAACAGCAACAAAATAAAAAGTTTTGGAAAAGAAAGGTGTTTTTTATGAAGAGATTGACAAAAAGGGTTTTATCGGTTATACTTAGTATACTGATGGTAATAACCGTTGTACCCGCAAGCGTTTTCTCCGCAGTGGCGGAGGATACCGCAACGGAGCAAAGTGTGACCGCGACAGAAGGACCAATTCAGTCTGAACTGTCTTTGGCGGCTGGAGAAAGTTACGAATATACCGTGGGTCTTACTGAGGTGGACAAAACCAAAAATCTTGTACTTGCGTTTGTTGCCCATCAGTCTGAGACTGCAAGTGGTGCGGAGCTTGACAACGCTATTCTTTCTATTAACGGAAACAGAACTTTGCGAGTAACCGGTGGTAACGGTATGCACATTTGGGACGAGGTTAACGATACCGCAGTTTCCGGTAGCGTTCAGTGGAACGGTTATACATCTGAACAGTTTGTGGTAGTAACTGTCGATTTTACAAGCGAAATCGTTAATTTCTTATACAATGGTGTAAATGTAAACCTTACGTCGCTTGATCTTTCGGTCGACAAGCTCACGTTTAAGTTCGGTGGATCAAATACCCCCGCGTTAACCATTAAAAATATCGCGGTGGCATGCGAGTTTTATGAAAACGATTTTAGCTCTGCTGATGACGTTGCAAGCGGAACTATAGGTGACACATCTAAGGTTGCATTTAGTGCGAGTGATGACGCTATGAAGCTTACTCACGTCGGATTTGATTACTTAAATTCGTATTGGGAAACATCGGTTGACTTGAACGGAACTGATGGTATGATAATTCTCAAGACAACGATAGATGCTGACGCCTCCCAAACCGCCCAAACCCAAGATAATTCTGGAAAGCGCGGAACAGGAGCTGTTCTTACGGTTAACGGTAAGGTTGTTATTCAAAACAGTGTCAAACTTGATAATAGTAATGCATATACCGTAACGCTTGGGGGAAAGACCGAAATATCACATGCGCTTAAATCCGGATGCAAAGAAGAGGTTATACTAGTGATCAATCCCAAAACGGGTATTGCCTCGATGTTTTTGGATCAGAGTGCAGCCAGTGCCAAATATAATAACTCCGGAACCTACTATTTCCCAAGGACGGCTGTAGTAGAGGAAATTGATCTTGGTCCTATAGGAGAGACTATTTCGGTTCGCTACGGATCGAACAGACATGGCGATTATTTCGTATATAACCTTAGTGCGTACCAGTGGAACGGAGATAATCTTGAATCTACCAAGCCGAGCACGCTTCTTGAGGTTGGACGTATAGCGTACGCCGGTTGGAAAAATGGTACAAAAAACGAGTACACAGTAGAAACTAACAAAACAAATGGGGATATAACCATAGTATTTACGCCCGAAAGAAACAACTGGTACAGTGACGGAAACAATCTTCTTTCTGTTAACGGCGTATCACTTATAAAGACATACGGTGTAAGCGAATCGTATAACGGCTACTATCTCGGTACAACCGCTGTTAAGACAGGCGCGGCAAATGTAATCACGGTAGTTATCACCCCCTCTACGGGTGTTGCAACAATTAGCGACGCGGCAGGAAATACCGGAACCGCTAACGTTGGTATTATAAGCGACAGCTTTAAACTGGTTGTTAATCAGGATTATAACAACAGTTGGGAGCTTACCTCAATTGTTGTAACCCAGGTGGTAGGAGAAGGAAGTGATACTCCTGTCTCTAATACGCTTTATACTAACAGTTTTGATTCTGCAGATGACATTGCACGCGGAACCTGCGGTAATGAAAATACCGCTTATGATGAAAATAAGTCAGCGTTGCGTATTTCTTACGTTGGCGAATACGATTACTCTAACGCATATTGGGAAGAATCAATAGAATTAAACGGAACCGATGGCTTGATAACACTGAAAACATCAATAGATGCAGATTCAAACAACCATCCCGCTGCAGTTGGAGCTACAGGAGCTATCCTTACCGTTAACGGCAAGGTTGTTATTCAAAACAAACAGGGCGGAAGAATTGTAACGCTTGGCGACGGAACAGAAATAAAGGGATGTGCGGGCGGATACATAGAAGAAATTACACTTGTAATCAATCCCGAAAACGGCAGAGCTACACTTACTTTCGATCAGACTGCCGCAAATGCCAAAGACGGAAGCTATCCCAAGACAACGGTTATTGAGAATATTGTGCTTGGAGTTGTCGGGGAAACTCTTTCGGTTAGCTACGGTACCAACAGACATACTCATTTTTATGTATATAGCCTGAGCGTTGATCAGGAAAACGGAGGTGAACTTGAAACGCATACATGCGAATATACCACAACGGTAAAGGAAGCAACATGTACGACACCCGAGTTCACCAAAAAGGCTTGCTTAGAATGTGGTTTGTTTACTGAGACTGTAACCGCGCCTGTTCTCGGTCACACATGGGGAGCTTGGACAAAGAGCAACGGTGTTGCAACAAGAAGCTGTACTGTTTGCGAAGCAAGTCAAAGCAAGAGTGTGGGTGCTGTTGATAACTCCAAGTCCTTGCTTGCTATAGGCGATTCGCTTACGTATGGTTTGAACGTTGAAAATACGGTGAACGGCGCGTGGGCAAAATATGTTTCGGATAACCTTGGAATTGCTACATATCAAAATTACGCCGTACACGGAACAGAGGTATACCAGTGGTACAGCCTTCTTACGGGAAATGCGGCTCCTAATGGAGGCTCTACTAACGACATTGCCGGTTTGACAAAGGACGGGCTTGTTGAAGCAATTAAAAATGCAGGAGTCGTGGCATTCTCTCTCGGTTCGAATGATTTGATAGGCGGTTACGTCGGTCACAGAAGTGCTGAAAAGGTACATGAAACCTTGATTAAAATTGTGGATGAGATTCACTCGATAAATCCCGACGCTATTGTGGTTTCGGTAGGTTATGCTTACGGTGTATCTATGGTAGTGGGAGGAAAGTACGAAAACAGCTATCAGTTGTTTATAGACTTTAATGACCTTATGATAGAAACTCTCAATTCCGAGGCTTATAACAGCTTTGCTTATTACGTAGATGTATCCAACGTAATGTCCAACGTAGCGCTTATGGGTGCGGATAAGGTTCATCCCACCGCAGAGGGACAGAAGAAAATAGCAGACCGAGTTAATGCGGCTCTTGAATCACTTGATAAAACCGACAAGGTTACGTGGGAATACGTTCCATCTTACGCAAACCATTTTGACGGCACTGTTCCTGCGGCGGCTGTTGTATCATGGGGCGCAACGGGAACAGGCGGAGTTCTTACCGTTGCTCCTTCTACTGACAAAAATGGAAATCAGCTCAGTGTTGGTTCGGTTGCATTTCCCGGTAAAACTGTAGTAACCTTTAAGTTCAATATTCCACAATTGCCCGAAAGCGGCACTGTAAATATTTTCCACGACAGAGGCGCTTGGCAAAGCTACGTATGCGTATTCTCTAAAGTAAATGAGGAAACGCAGGAGACAGAATTTTTTGCATCGGTTGGCAACAATAACGAAGGTAACTCTGTTGTTAAAATAGAAGGAAATACCTGGTATGATGTTACTATTTTGTTTGCGGAGGATGCAGATTCGTACTCCAGAGTTTATATAGGAAACACGTTTATAGGAACCGTAAAAGGAACTATAGTCGGAAGAACTGCAGGTTGGGGCTTTGCAAACTTTAGCGGATGCTCCGGTGCTGGTGTGGCAAATGCCGCCACCTATCAGATAGACGATTTTACTGCATCCACAGTAGCTGATGAAGCACTCGTTCACGCATACGGTATACAGAGATCCGCAGCCTACGATTTGTTGCACGACGTTAGATTTGTTCTTTCGGTAAAAGACATTTTTACCGCTGAGTCGGCAATAGGACTTGATATTTCGGTTGACTACGGTGATGGAACCGGTAGCAATACCGATCTTATTACTGATATTGTTTTTGAATCTATTATCGAGGAACTCGGAGATAAAAACAACACGATAAACGCGTCTGATTTGGGCGGAAAATACATTGCGGCGTTTGCTGTAAGGGAAATTCCGGTGGAATATGAATGCGTTGAGTTCGTTGTTTCTCCGTACGCGGTTATAGACGGAGTTAAATACTATTCCAAAGCAATGACAGTAACCGTGTATTCAAAAAAATAAACACCGTTAGGGGCTGAACTTTAAGGCTCAGCCCCTTTTTGGAGGTATATTTGGAGGTATATGATGAAAAAAATTATTGCTTTATTGTTGGCAACCCTTACGTTACTTGCAGGTTGTGGTTCCGCAGTGAATGTAGACACCACGCTTGGTGAGGAAGTTACTGTTGCGCCTACCCAACCCGAAGTTACAGAACCTGAGGTTACAGAACCTGAGGTTGCTGAACCCGAAGTTACTGAACCCGAAGTTACAGAACCCGAGGTTACGGAACCAGAGGTTACAGAACCCGAAGTTACAGAACCCGAAGTTACAGAACCTGCAGAAACCGAACCCCCTGTAAAGGTGGAGCGAGAGGATTTCAAAATTAACGTAAAGGATGATACCTACGTTGTAAACAAGGACGGAAACGGTGATCAGTACGACAAGAGCTTTTCTACCGACGCAATAATTGACGTAAAGACTTCAGGACCGTCTCTTACAAGATACGGATACGTAAAATTTGATATTTCTGAGCTTGTAGGAAATAACGATTTTACTTGTGTTGATCTTGACCTTTATCTTTCATGGAGACAGAAAGACGTGGGCAACCCCGAGTATGCAAGAATTGAAATTTATGCTTGTGATTCTTCGTGGGAAGGTGATAAGCTTACGTTTAATACGCAACCTACTGAATTCAAGCTTGTAAGCTCTCTTGACGACGTAACTGACGAGCGCAAGTTGATAAGCTTTCCGATTACGGCATATATAAGGAAAGCACTTGAAAATAATGTAAACGAGGTAGCATTTATGATAAAGGAGAACACTCCG
Source organism: Eubacteriales bacterium (assembly GCA_045612185.1). Taxonomy (GTDB): domain Bacteria; phylum Bacillota; class Clostridia; order Oscillospirales; family CAG-272; genus RGIG8775. The sequence goes on along the minus strand of JAZKYO010000091.1, from coordinate 11,703 downwards.
GTAACCAATCTGCGTGCTCAGTTCTTCAGTGACGAAAGCGGCGAAAAAGGTCCTAAGCTTTCTGTTTATCACGGAACCAAGATTGATGAAACTGTAGTTGATGAAAATGAAAAAGAAGATTCTGTTCCCGAAGAGAAAGACCCCGAAATATCCGAGAACGGACTTGACTCCATAGTGGGGCTTAACAAAGTCGATATTGTTAAAATCGACGTTATCGAAGATACTTATGTTGAGGCGGGAACTTCCGCTGATACCAACTTCGGTACGGCTACACACCTTGAGTTCAAGGCGTCCTACGGAGTACCCGATAAGTATTACAGAATAACGCTTCTTAAATTTGATATATCCAAGCTTAAGGATATGAAATTTTCCACAGTTCAGCTTGCTCTTCAATGTACTGCTATGGAGGACCCCGGTGTTCCTACTCCTATCGGTGTGTACGAGTGCTTCCCGTCTGATTGGCAAGAAATGAAAGTGACCTTTAACACGCTTCCCGAAAGAGAAAAGCATATAACCGACGCATTGGTAACCGGTTTGGGTGAAATAAGAATTGACGTTACAGATTACGTAAGAAGCATGTGCGAAGTGGGAATGCCCGAGATATCCTTCTACCTTGAGGGTAATACCGAAACCATACGCCGCCTTAATTTCGCATCAAAAGAGGGCAGAGAAGGTATGTCTCAGCTTATCGTTGGTGACAGCGAGGGCAAAATCAATACCTATCTTCAGTATACAGATGTTAATCCGTGGGAATACGCTATGGAAAACGTAAGCGATTGGATTAATAGATGGGAAAAGATAAAGCAGGGCGGAGAATCAGCAGTGGAAGTCATCGCAAAGGATTCAGCTGAGTATTCACTTACCGTTGATGCCACACGCACTCCAAACGGTGCGGAAACTCCGTATACCCAATACCCGACAAGAACTCTCAGCACACTTAAAGGCTATATAGCCAACACTTCTGAAACCGCCAAGTACGATATTTACGGCGGGCTTATGGACGAGGCTATGAAGCAGGAATCAACTGGATTTTTCTACACAAAAAAAATAGGCGATCGTTGGTGGACGTTTGACCCGCTTGGTTATCCCTTCTACCGTACTGCGGTTGTCGCTATTACGCTTGGAAGCTCTAACCAAAGACAAAACGTATGGGCGAAATATAGTACTGCCGATAAATGGGCTGAGGCGACTACTGACAGACTACGCGAGCTTGGATATAACTCAACGGGCGGATGGTCTGCTACAGATAACCTTATTAAAGCCGAGCAGCCTCTTGCGCAGACCGGAATACTGTACGTGCTTAAAAACTACTGTCAAGCTAACGGACTTGACGTTTCAAATAGCGGAAGTACAGATCTTCTCTATGGTCTTCTTCCGGTATTTGATCCCGCATTCGTTGATTTTGCAAAAACCACCGTTAAGGAAGGCGTAAAGGAATACGATACCTCAAAGTATATATACGGTTGGATGGGTGACAATGAGCTTCCTGCGGCGCTTAGTATGCTTGAATCTTCTCTTACACTTGATACAACCGATCCCCGTTTTATATACAGCTACGCGACAGCGTGGACATTTATGTATCTTAAGACAGGTAAGACCGAGATTTATCTCACCGACGTAACCGATGAGCTTCGCAAGGAATACAGAGCAATGGTATACGACAGATACTTTAAGGTGGTGTGTGATGCGCTTGAAAGATACGCCCCCTATCATCAGTTTATGGGATGCCGATTTATAGACAAGGCTTTTAAGGATGAATACGTAATGCGTGTGGCGGGTAATTGGTGTGACGTTATTTCCTACAACTACTACGGCGCGTGGGAAGCTGACGCTGAGCTTATCGCTAATCAGCAGAAGTGGGCAGGCAAACCTTTCATAATTACCGAGTGGTACGCGAAGGGAATGGACGTTTGGGAAAAGGATAACAGAATGACCAATGCTTCCGGTGCGGGGTGGACAGTGAGAACACAGAATGACCGCGGACTCTTCTATCAGAACTTTACGCTCAAGCTTCTTGAGTGCAAGGGGTGCGTTGGATTTGACTGGTTCCAGTATCTTGATAATGACCCCGACGATACGAGTGCCGATCTTTCAAACACAAACGCCAATAAGGGCATAATTGATAACCACGGTGAGGAGTATACCGAGCTTACGAAGTATATGTCCGAGCTGAATAATCAAAAATACAATCTTGTAAAGTTTTTTGACGCAAGATAAAAACGAAGACGTTTAAAGTTAAAGCGATTGCTTTTTACCAAAAGGTATTTAGCAATCGCTTTTCTAATTATTAGAGATTCGCACGAACCGTTTATTGGGGTGAAAAATAAAAAAATATGTTGAAAAATATACCAATTTGTGGTATAATATTTGCCGTAGCTTTGTTGATTGATTCCCACGGAGGTTTTTATGATCATTTCAATTTCTATCGCCGCAATTACTTGTTTGGCTATGATTATGGCAGTTTTATTTCTGCCTAAAATTATAATCGGAAAGCTTGCTGTGTCATCATACTGGATCGTTACGATGATTGGTGCAGCAATTCTTTTACTGTCGGGGACTGTTGAAATAAAATCGGTTGGCGCGGCACTTATAGCTGATAATGCTATCAATCCGCTAAAAATACTCGTACTTTTTATATCTATGACCGTTTTATCAATTTTCCTTGATGAATTCGGTTTTTTCAAATATCTCGCAAACTGCGCGTTAAAACATGCCGGAAAAAGCCAAATAAAACTATTTATTCTTTTATACGTTACGGTTTCTGTTTTGACCGTGTTTACTTCAAATGACATTATCATTCTCTCGTTTACACCGTTTGTGTGCTATTTTGCCAAAAACGCACATATCAACCCATTGCCATATCTCGCCGCAGAATTTGTTGCGGCTAATACTTGGAGCATGGCATTGATTATCGGAAATCCTACCAATATATATCTTGCAACCGCGACAGGTGGGAATTTTGTTTCCTACGTTAAGATTATGCTGATTCCTACTATTGCTTCGGGGGTTATTTCCTGCGTGTTCTTGTTCCTTATGTTCCGCAAAAAGCTTTCCACTCCAATCGCAGCGTCTCCTGAAGATGTGGTAATTAAAGATAAACTGTTGCTTTGGGTAGGTATTATCCATCTTGCCGTCTGTACGTTAGCTCTTGCTTTCGGTTCATATTTCGGTATTGAGATGTGGTTGGTATCATTTGTTTCGGTGTTAAGCTTATTTGCGTGGAACATCGTTATATCTGCGATAAGAAAGAAAAAGCCATCCACGTTGGTTGCCTGCTTAAAGCGTGCGCCTTGGGAGCTTATTCCGTTTGTTATCTCAATGTTTATTATTGTTGAGGCACTTGATGTTACGGGGGTAACTGAGGAGTTGTTCAAGCTTTTGGGAGATTCTTGCCCTATATGGAAATACGGTGTATCTTCATTCTTGGTTTCAAATTTTGTTAATAATATACCGATGAGTGTGCTTTTCTCATCTATACTTGCTAATTCGGTGTTGAATGTGGGGGCTGTTTATGCTACCGTAGTGGGATCCAATCTTGGTGCTTGTCTTACTCCAATTGGCGCACTTGCTGGAATTATGTGGAGCTCTATTCTCAAAGAGCAGAATCTGAAATTTGGATATGTTGATTTTCTCAAGATAGGTGTAACGGTTGCGATTCCCGCGCTTATTACCGCTCTTGGAGTACTTGAGCTTGTTCTATGATAACTGTTTATTTATTTGGAGATATACTTTTTAAACGATTTTTCGGAAATTTACAGTGGTGTATTAACAGGTGTAGGGTGTTGAAATAAATAGCATTGTCTGAAAAGCTTACGGTTCTTGGTGAGAGCTCGTGGCTGATTTCGTATTATTGAAAGCGTAACAGGTTTGGGGTGGGCTGTTTTCAACGGTTGTGATAAGCTTCGTGTTATTTGCGCCGATAACTCTACCGCTGCCGGCTATTGTGATAAAAAAGGAATAAACTACAAAAACAAATAAGGGGGAGCAAGCCCCCTTATTTGTTTTTGATCATTATTTTGATTATATTAATGCGTTACTTTTATTTTTGATGGCGATTGCCCCATTTTCTTTTTGTAGGTACGCGAAAAATATGAAAGGGAATCGAATCCGCTGGCGTAAGCTGCTTCTGTAATGTTCATTCCGTTTGAAATCAGAATTTTGGCATTTTGACAACGCAAAGTGTTTAAATAAGAAAAAACTGTTTGGCCGGTATGCTTTTTAAATTCTCTGGATAAATGATATTTGGTAACCCCGCAAAGGTCCGCAAGTGATTCAAGACAAAGTGGCTCTGTAAAGCATTTGTTTATATGGTCTATTACTTGCTTAACGTGTTTTTCTGACGGAGAGCACTTGGCATCGCTTTTGACGGTAGGCGCTGAATGTTTCTCGCATATATCCGCCAGCAAAGTAAGTATTGCAATTCTAAGCCCAACTACAGTAATTGTGCATGGTGCATCTTCATAAGCGTTCATTAGTTGGGTAACGTTTTTAAAAAGTTCTTTTGTTTTTTCGTCGCGAAATACTTTTTTAAAAGTGAACTCTGTTATATTGATACCGTTTTCTGTACAAAATGAGTCGTCTATAATTAGATAATAGTATCCAATCCCAACGTCGCTGTACGGACGGTGTAAAGCCCCTGAGTTGATAATTACAATATCATCGACGCGCACATTTAACGTGTCGGCGGAATATTGTATTGCGCCCTCGCCTTCGGTAACAAGAATAATTTCTACATTTTTGTGCCAGTTGTACGGAACCGTGGTAGTAACAAAAGACTTTTGAAGTTTGAAGGGACAAAGTTTATTTTGTTTTATAGAAAGATGATTTTCATAAAAGCTGTTCATATTATCACCGCCAAATGTCAATATAGTTAAAATGAAAGTCAATATAGTGGTTGAAAAATATTAAAAATAGATGTAAAATGATTGTACAATACAAATTTAAAAAAGTCAATACTTTTTTGGAGGATATTATGAAAATTTTAGCAATAGGCGCTCATCAGGACGATAATGAATTTCGTGTCGGAGGTATAGCGCATAAATGGGTGAAAGCGGGACATGAGGTGGTATTTCTCAGTATGTGCAACGGTTGTGGCGGACACCATATTATGACGTCCGAAGAAACGACCGCGAGACGCGCCAAGGAATCCGAAAGAGTTGCGGAGTATCTTGGAATAAGATACGATGTTTGGGATATTGACGACTGTACACTTATGGCGGATCTTCCAACACGTGAAAGACTCATCCGTTATATACGTGAAATTTCCCCCGATCTCATAATTGCGCACCGTCCGAACGATTATCATGCAGACCACCGCGCTTCAGGTCAATTGGTACAAGATGCCTCATATATACTCACGGTTCCGCATACTTGTCCCGACGTACCCGCTATGCGTTATATGCCGGTTATAGTGTACAATGAAGATAAATTTAAAAATCCATTGTTTGAAGCAACCTACATTGTTGATATGGATGATGAGATAGAGACCAAGCTGCAGATAGCTCATTTTAACGAAAGCCAGGTTTACGAGTGGCTACCCTATACCCACGGAGAGACTGCCCCCGAAGGCGAGGCAGAGCGTAAAGAATGGCTTAAGGGAATCAAAATAACTGAGGAGACTACCGATGATGATATTGCTGCGGCAAGCGGTTATGGATACGCGCTGAGATTTGCCAAAACCGCGACTCGTTTCAGAAAAGAGCTTATAGCTAAATACGGGGAAAAACGCGGTGCAAAAATACGTTATGCCGAAGCCTTTGAGCTTTGCGAATACGGAAGCCATCCCACAAAGGAACTTGAAAAGGCGTTGTTTGGTTTTTAATCACAAACAGAGAATAGGAGAAAGATTATGTACAAGTTATCTGTACCGATATCAATGAATACTTTGAATGATGAAAGTATTATCGAGTATATCAAGCTTGCTAAAAAGTGCAAAGCTGATAGAATTTTTATCTGCGGTCAAAATGATTTTTACAAAAAAAACAGCGAAATATTTACAGAGCCTGAAAAATTAAAAAATAACATCTCGATTTTTCGTGAAAACGGTTTTGAGGTAGGTGTGTGGGTTACAGGCTTTGGTCACGGAGCACCGCTTTCCCATCAAACAGATGCTATGGAGTCACCGTACACGCAAATTGAAGGTATAAACGGGGAAGTTGGACATTATGCCAACTGTCCTCTTGACCCCAATTATGTTGAGGCATACGCGGAGGGAATAAAAAGAATTGCTGAATTGAAGCCCGATATAATTATGATAGACGATGACTTTAGAATGAACGTGCGTCAAGGCTATTATTTGGGGTGTTTCTGTCCCAGACATATGAAAGAGTATTACAAGAGACTTGGAGAGGAGCCTCCGAGAGATCAGCTTGAAGCCCTTATGTTTACGGGTGGAAAAAACAAATACCGTTCTACTTATTTTGAACTTTCCAGAGATGTTTTGCTTGATTTTGCCAAAGCAATGCGAGCGATTGTTGATTCGGTAGATTCCACAATCCGTCTTGGTGTCTGTGGAACAAACGAACACTGGGATTTTTGCGGAACTGACGTAATAGAGCTTGCAAAGGCGTTTGCGGGGAATACAGCGCCCTTTGCGAGAACCGCAGGAGCTCCTTATTGGAACGATAATATAATTCGTGTTATAGAGGCGTCAAGGCAGCAGTTTGCATGGGCCAAAGGAACAGGAGTGGAGATGTTTACCGAGGGAGATACTTACCCCAGACCCAGATATAACGTGCCCTCCAAGTTGCTTGAGCTTTTTGATTTGACGCTGTACGCTGACGGAAATTCGGACGGTCAGTTAGCTTACCTTTTTGACTATACTTACCGCCCCGAATATGAAATGGGGTACGTTGACAGATACGTACGAAACGAGCCCATACGTAATGCAATCAAAGAAGTATTTGATGGTAAAAGCGCTGTTGGAGTTGAGGTATTTAACTGTTACCATAAGGCTGAAAACTTTGTTTTATCAAAGAAAATTGACAAAATAGGCGATAAACTGGTACATGCAATTGTCCCGCCATCCCGAACCTTAATATGCGGAAACAGTATCCCTACCACGTTTGAAGAGTGCGGATACCCCGTGCTTGTTATAGGAGAAAACGCAAGATATATTGAGCACGATAAGCTTAAAAACGGAGCGATACTTGATGTAAGAGCCGCCGAAATATTAAAAGAACGTGGAATTGACGTTGGACTTATATCGGCTGTCAAGAAAAACTATTCGGAGGAGTATTTTGTAGCCTCGGGCGAAGCGGTTATAGGAATCTCAACTTATGGGCAAGCCGCGCTTGAGTGTGATGGCAACGCTACGGTATACAGCTGTTATCTACCCGATAACGCCACCGCATCTTACACCTATGAAAATAGCAGCGGCGAGCGTTTTTACGTTCTTGGATATGACCATTTCCTTTCCACTGAAAACGTAAACTATATGAATAATTATCACCGCCAAAGCGACTTGGTTCAAGCAATCGAGTGGCTTTGCGGCAAAAAGCTTCCCGCAGTTGCATTTAAGCATCCAAGGCTTTATATCCTTGCCTCGAAAAATGAAGAAGGAATGGCTGTCTCGCTTTCAAACGTATTTCTTGACGATATATATGATTGTGAAATTCAGCTTGATAAAGTGTATTCAGAAATAAAGTTTGTCAATTGCACAGGTAAACTGATAAATGACAAGGTTTATATCTCATGGATTGCCCCCTACGGCTTTGCCGCTTTTGAAGTTAAATAAAAATTAAAAGGAGATAATATCATGAAAAAACTTACCGAAATTAAATTTGAAGAGCTTACAACCAAGCAAAAGCTTAGTATGGTACACGCAGCCTATATCAGCGGCAAAAGCACCGAGGAAGAAAAAGAGTATATTTTTGATCTTATCAGAAACCGCGCTCTTGGGGCAGTTTGGATTCAATGGGATACGGATCGAGCACAAGAGAATATCAACAAGGTTCGTGAAATTGCCGATTATCCTATTCTTATAATAACCGATGCTGAAAGCGGCTTGGGAGATTACCTTGTGGGAAGACACAACGCAATAGGCTGTACGGGCAAAGAGGAATATGCGTACGCATTTGGAAAAGCTGTGGGTGTTACCGCGGGCAACATGGGTTATAACGTTGTATGCAACCCCGTTCTCGATATAAAAGAAAACGGATGGGTTCGCTCTTACGGCTCCGATAAATATAAAATTGCAACAATGGCGGCGGCCGAGGCAAAAGGTATGCACGACGGCGGTGTTCTTACCGTAGGTAAACACTATCCAAGCGGAAGAAATCCCTTGGATACCGACTCGCATATGGCTGAGGCGTATGAAGACCAGACCAAAGAAGATTTGATAGAATATAGCCTTTATGCTTATATTGAGCTTATAAAGCAGGGATTGCTTGACGGTCTTATGTCGGGACACCATAGATTTGTAAATATAGACCCCGATTTTCCCGCAAGTCTTTCCAAAAAGATGTTAAATATCATAAGAGAACAGGGGTTTGACGGTTTCTTTATTACAGATTGTCTTGATATGATGGGCATACGCGCGAAGTACGGAAGAGACGAGTCCAAGGGGCTTTGTATTGCCGCAGGAAACGACCTTGCATTGCCGTATAACACCCGCACTAAAGAAACCCAGGATGCGCTTTATGAGTGCTATGAAAAGGGAATGATTCCCGATGACAGGCTTGACGAGGCGGTAAAGCGTGTACTTGCCGCTCAACATAAAGCAATGTTGTTGGAGGAAAGCAGGAGCAAGGAGCTTACCGAAGAAGAAAAATATCTTTGCAAGCATATCAATAAAGACTCTGTTTTTGCTAAATTTGATGAGGGATTGACCGCAAACATTTCTCGTGACGGCAAACATTTCTTCGCTCTTATGACAAGAAACGAAGAAAACGTAGGAATGAACGGAGCGGTGGAAGTTGACACATTCAGTAACGGATGGCTTTACCCCTCAAAGGTTACGGCTAAAATAAAGGAGCTTTTCCCAAACTCCACAGTTTACGCATTTCATCAGTTTCCAAAGCAGGGGCATAATCTTCATATTTTAAGCGACTCCATCAGATACGATGACGTTATTATGCTTACATTCAGCGAGCCCTTGGCTTATACGGGGAGCGAGCATCTTACGCGCCGTGTTGAAACTCTTATTGAGGCTATGCAATACACCAACAGAATTTCCACCCTCGTTCACTTTGGAAACCCTTGCGTGCTTAAAGATCTCCCGCATATTTCGCGCTATATTCTCGGCGGACTTTCGGAAGAAAGCGTTGAAACCTGCGTCGAGGTTCTTGCCGGCGAATATGAGGCAAAGGGCGTTCTTACTTACGATGTAAAACTCAATTAACTGTAAAGAAAACACCGACTGTTTGGGTCGGTGTTTTCGCGCTTTTCAGTAATAGATGTAATTTCATAATAGTTGGCAGTTGACAATTTTGATGTGTGATGATATAATTAATCAGTGCGAAAGAAGAGGTAAGAATGGAATATACACTTAAAAGGTCGGGGCGCAAAACTCTTGCTGCCGAGATAGCTCGGGGCGGAGAGGTAATAGTACGCGCACCTTATAAAATGCCAAAAGAACAGATAGAAAAATTTCTTTATGAAAACCGAGAGAAAATAGAAAACGCTGTAAAACGAGCCAAGACGCATAAGCTTATGTATTCGGCGGACGCGCGGGAGGCTGAACTGTTGCGACAGAAAGCCGAGAAAATAATCCCACCCAAGGTGGCTTATTACGCCAACGTTATGAACCTAAAGCCCACAAGCGTGCGTATAACCTCGGCGCAAAAGCGGTTTGGTTCGTGTTCAAGCCGAGGAACGCTCTGCTTTTCTTTTAATCTAATGCAGTATTCCGATAGAGCTGTTGATTACGTAGTTATTCACGAGCTGGCACACTTGAAAGAGTTAAATCACAGTAAAAAGTTTTGGAGTATAGTTGAAAAATATCTGCCCGACTATAAAGAACGCAGGGCAGAGCTTAAAGAGTAGGAGATGATAATTTGAGTATTGAAAAAACTCCATCTGATGTAATGGTTGAGGAGAGCTTTGCGGAAAAGCTTCTCAGAACCTCACTTGACCTTGCGGAAAATATTTTGCGTTGCGGCGGTGCGGTACACCGAGCCGAAGAGACAGTTGAACGTATATGCCGCGCATACGGAGCGATACACGTAGAGGTGTTTTCAATAACCTCGGTAATAATTGCTTCTGTACGAATGGAAACCGGTGAACACGCTCTGCAAACAAGACGTATATATGGGTACAGAAATAACTTTATCCGCCTTGATAAGCTTAACGCTATATCCAGAGACATATGCTCCAAAAATATAACCCTTGACGAAGCGCAGGAGCTTATTAAAAAAGCAAAGAGCGCAAAAAACTATCCCCCTGCGCTGATTATAGCGGCGGCAATGCTTATCAGCGGCTCTTTTGCCATGTTTTTTGGCGGAACCTTTCTTGACGCGCTGGCATCGGCGGTTCTAGGATTTATTATTTCTTTGATTTCGCATTTTGCTCCAAAAAAGCTTAATCAAATGGCAACAAATCTTGTGCTGTCACTTATTGCGGGATTTTTCGCCATACTTTTTGCCAAAATCGGATTTGGCGATAATTACGATAAAATAATGATTGGCACTATAATGATACTTATCCCGGGACTTGCTTTTGGTACGGCACTTCGTGACCTGCTTTGCGGTGACACTCTGTCGGGAATCCTTCAGCTTATTCAGTCTATACTGCTTGCGGCAATAATTGCTTTTGGTTATACCATTGCTATTTTTTGCCTTGGCGCATGGATAGCGTAAGGAGGGCGTATGGAAATATTAAAGCTTATAATAACAGGTACGCTGGGCACGGTTGGATTTGCGTTTTTCTTTAATATCAAGCCCGCGCACGTTTCGTTTGCGGCAATTGGCGGTGCAATAGCCACACTTGTTTACGCACTTTTGGACGCGGCAGGGGGAGGACTGTTTGTTTCAAACTTTGTCGCGACGCTAATTTGCGTGGTGTATTCAACGGTATTGGCACGAATTTTAAAGACACCATCAACAGTGCTTATTACCGCCTCAATAATTCCGCTTGTTCCCGGCGGTTCGCTGTTCTATACGATGAGTAATCTTATTATGGGGAATCTTGATGCGGCTAAAGTTTATGGCTTGAATACTCTAAAAGTCGCTCTTGGAATTGCAGGCGGCATTGTAATTGAATCGCTGATAGTAAGCATTCTGACAAAGGTATTGTCGGCAAAGAGAGGAATTACGGATACAGACAAATAAGCTCAACAAAAGAAAGAGTTCTCCACCCGACAGACTTGACGGTGGGAAGTACATCAAGCTACAAGTATTCACTTGCAAATGGATGTGGAATCTATGTTGTCTTCTCTTCCCAAGGCTGCTACTATTTATATAAAAGATAATGAACCCGAATTGTCGGTAGGTGTCGCGAATAACCTTCGGAGCCTTGCCGCCAATATCAAGTTCATTGGCAATAGTATACCACAAAACTCCGAAAAGTCAACCCCTTCTGGGAAATTTTCTTTTAAGGAAAACAATACTTATTCCAAGGGACATGTGACGGCTTTGGAGATAATTCTGAAAAAGAGATACTTTTTGAAAGGAAATCTCGTTTTTTCGTTGATAAAGTAATTTTTGATGAAAAAGGTTTACCAACAATTTACATTCAGGAGGTAAGAAATAATGGCATTAGACAACT
>JAZKYO010000090.1:0-24934 GCA_045612185.1 Eubacteriales bacterium | reverse complement strand
CAATTAAAATATCAAACAAAATGGTTGTTATATCAATTAAATTTGTTATACATAGCGATGCAAATTTCATTTGTGCCAAATGGACCGTCGAGGACGCCGGTCCCTACAATGATATGTGCAAACACACCGACAAACTACAATCGTAAAAGGGGCTAAGTTAATGACTCAGCCCCTTCTTTTTGCTTTTATATTACCTCAACCAAGACAAGCGCGTTGTTGGTAAAGGCTACCGTTACGTTTGAGCTTTCGTCAAAATTCTGCTTATACTCGCTCATGGGCTTGAGGATTCCTTCCTCGCGCATGCGCTCTATTTGCTCTGCGGTGGGGGTGTTGCCTATTCCCTCGCGAAGCGACATTGCGTATGGGTTTGTGTGAAGCTCATCTATGCACCATACTCGGACGGTTCTTTCGCCCGTCACACCTTCAAATTCAAGCGTTTCCTCGACATCGGGAAGAGTCTTGTCAAAGTTCTCGGCGGCATACGCAAGCATTACCGCAAGCCCGCCGTCCTTCTTCGTGGCAAGCACAGATATGTTTTCGTGTGACTTGCCGTGTTCAAGCAGAAGGTCTCCAAGCTTAGCTCCCATAACGAAGGCGTTGTAAATCGGCTTTTTGATGAAATTAAGTGTAAAGAAATTGCGGAATCCCGAAAAATCAACAGTCATTTCGTGCTGACCCGAGAGGCAGATAAGCATTTTGGAAACGGGAACGTTTTCTTCCACGTAAGCCGTTATCATCTTGCCGAAATAAGCGGCGTAGTCGCTTTTTTCACGGAACATAAGGGAAGGACACTCCTCAGTGTTGAAGAAGCCGTGAGATGCCGCACCCCACTCGTCAACAATCAGCTCAAAATCGCCCTTGATATTTTCTCTGATTTCCTTGATATAATTTTTGTGGATTTCAAGAGTGTTGCGCGCGTTAAAAGGTCTGTTGCCTGAATTAAGGAGAGGTGGAGTTGTGCCGTAGGTATGAATTGAAATAAAGTCGGCTCTTATCTCACCGTCTCTTATAGCCTTTGTGAACTTCTGTATAAAGCTACCGCGGTTGTAAAGCACTGCCGCAGAAGGACCGCCAAAGCAAAGTCTTTTATCAACTCGCTCAATACCGCGCTGAAATTCCTTGTATAGCTTTATGTAACGCTCAAAGCGAATCGCCCCCGCCTCCTCGTTGTTGGGCAGGTCACTCATAAAGAAATTGGCAATATCCGACTCGTTAAGGCAATGGAATTTCCATTTCGAAACTGTTTCAAAACCGTATTTTTCAACGATATGCTTGGTGTATTCGTAGCAAATTTCCTCCCACAAGCCGTCGGCTTTCGGAGGCGCGGTGCATATCATTTTGCCCTTGTAACGGGTTTTATTCTTTGTGTTTGCCTGTACAAGCTCGGGATTTTCGGAAACGCAAAAGGGAACAAAATTATAGCATATAAGCAGGTCAAATCCCCTTGATATCATATAGTCAAGACGTTCGTCGTTAAGCGTGAAATCGTAGCAAAGCTTACCGTTTTCGTCTGTTGAAACAATGTCCTCAAACATGGTGTACATTCTTACAGTTTGCGCCACACCGTCGGCAGATACGCAGTCAAGTATCTTCTGTCCCCATTCGTCCTCTATGGCATCGGTAGGGTGAAAATGAATATTGTTCCAGAAATTTTGCAATTTTCGCACAGACTTATCGGCAAAAATCTTAATCATAATTTTTCTCCAATCTTTTAAGTTGCGGCATAATTTTACCACGTTTTATAGCAAAATACAATATAAAATACAACCTTTTTTTTGCAAAATTCACGCGTTCTACTCGAACTTTAAGTTATCGTACTCCACAGATTTCGTTGATTTCAGCTTTGAACGCATCATTATGGGGTGACAGTCACCGTCGGCGTAAACTATATGCTCGACAAAAGGAAGGTCTATGGCGCTGCACGCGCGCTCCATACCTACGGTGAAGTTGATATCTTCAATCGACGGGCGTGAAACTCCGCCCGGGTGATTGTGCATAAGCAACAAAGCCGCCGCGCCTTCTTCAACCGCCGCCTTTAGAATAACCTTTTTGTCAATTCCAACCTGCCACGAATTTTCCGAGGTTATCTTTATCGGTTTTATAAGTCGCATCTTTTTGTCCAGCAACAACGCGTAAAGCACCTCTTTTTCCGAGGTTACAAACAGTGTCGCCGCGTATTTGCAAACGTTGCTGAATTTGCTCAAATCAATTTTGCCAACTGATTTTTGCTGAGGTCGTCTCATAATATGTCTGATAAGTTTAATAAGAAAAACGCTGTAATCACCCATGCCGCTTACCTTTTTCAAAGCCCCGCTTTCAGCCTCAAAGACCTCGCTAAGTGAGCCCGACATATTTATCAGCTCGTGCGCCATTTCGTTTGTGTTGCGCCGCGGAATGGCATATCCCAAAAGCAGTTCAAGCGCCTCGTGGTCTTCAAGGCACTCTATACCGTACTCCGTGGCTTTCGCGCGCAATCTTTCTCTGTGACCTTCGTGTAACAAGTTTCAATCCTCCAAAAGAGTTTATAATTATCATAAAATCAAACGCGCAAGCGTTTGTCTGCGGTTGGCGACCGCGTGAGCGAGAACGCACTCCTTTTGGTCATCAATGAACCATAGGTGTCGATGCTTCAGCGGCGGTAATACCGCAGGTTTATTATATCATATCTGGATTTTTTAGTCAACATTTTGACGCAAAGTCTTTTTTCTTGACTTGTGCGGAGGTTTGTGATAGAATAACAATAAATTGAAAAAGGAGAATGATTATGTTCAGAGAGTTGTCAAGAAAAGCAAAACAGATTTCGGCAGAGGAGTGCGTCGATCTGCTTGTCGGTGAGAAGCGAGGCGTTTTATCGGTGTTGGGGGACGGCGGATACCCCTACGGTATGCCGATGAACCACTACTTCAATCCCGACGACGGTTGTATTTATTTCCATTGCGGACAAAGCGGACACAGAATAGATTCGCTTCGAGCCTGCGATAAAGCATCGTTTTGCGTATACGACGGGGGATTTCGCCGCGAGGGGGAGTGGGCTCTTAATGTAAGAAGCGTCATAGTTTTCGGCAGGGTGGAGATAATAGACCGCACGGACGAAATTGCCGAAATAACCGCCAAGCTTTCAAGAAAATTCACCGCAGACGAGGAATATATTGAAAATGAAATAAGGCACTTCGCCAAGCGCACTTATCTGTTAAAGCTTACGCCTGAGCATATTTGCGGAAAGCTTGTAAACGAATCTTAAAAGAGCTGACTCTTTCGAGTCAGCTCTTTTTTTAATCACTCCTCCGCGTTGTTGGCAATGCTTTTGCCAAGCGCTTTTATCAAGGCGACCAAGCCCGAGATAATCAAGACCAACGCCGAGAAAATTGCGGGAATCATCAGAAACATGGAAATATATATGCCCGCTGTTACGAACGCCGATGTTACTACGCCAAGCGCGTTTGGAAACAAATACGCAAGTATAAGGTCAAGCACTAACAGCATAGCCGAAATAACCGCCAGCCCCTTTAAGCCTCCGCTTATATCCGAGCGGCTTATTTCCATATGAATGGAAATGGCAAAGGCAAGTACGATGCACAGCCACCATCGCCAGCTCGCAAAATTATCAGTTGCGAAAAACGACGCGAAAACCGAGACGATGCCGTTTAACAGCTGTTCGAAAAACTCGGAATCCGCCGCCGCCATAACACCGTTAAAGCTCGCTATCACCGCGTTGTACATCCAAGGGGTGAGAAGCGCCACAAGCAGAGTGACCACAAGCCCGCCCACCGCGATAGGGGCTATTCCGATAAAAAAGTTACCCATAAGATTATACAAATTGGTCTTGCTGTACACGTGCTCAACGTATCCAAGCACTTTCGACTTTTTTTTGAAATTGTATATCTTTATATCGGTTATTCTGTGACCGAAAACAATACACATCAAAGCGTGAGAAAGCTCATGCACCGGAGTGCCGATTATTCCGCTTGCCCTTACTATAAAAAACGCGGTGTCGCCAAGGCAATCGTAAAAGCATCTGTTGCAAAATGAAATAAACATTCCGCACAGCCCCACGATTCCCGCTGTAAAAACTATCTGCACAAAAAGATTGGCAAACGCGGTCAACAATCCGTCAAGCACTCTCTCACCTCCAAAAACAGGATATATAGATTATACCTGAAAACAGAGGCTTTGTCAACTAAATTTTAAATTTAAAGGAATTGAACACTCCGAAAAATGAAACCACCGACGCCACCACCGCCGATACGGCGCAGACGATGACAAGTGAAAACCAGCTTTTTACGTCGCAGACGTAGCTTATAAGCAGGCAACACCCAAGCGAAACCGCCGCAGAAAGATAGGTTTTGGCTACGGGAGTCAGAAATTTCTTAGCCGAGCTGGCAAAAACCTTAGAGGCAAAAAGAGGGACGGCAACTGAATACCAGAATGTCTGCGCCAGACAGGAAACAGCAGCGAGTCCTATTGCGCCAAGTCCCGAAAAGCCTGCCACCCACAGCGAAAGCGCCAGAGACGCCAAGCCACCGCCCAGAAAAACAAGCGAAAGTCTCCGTGTGCGGTTCATAACCATTGCTACGTTAATCACAGGTGTGGCGCAGGCAAGCGACAGAAGGGGAACAAGAAGGATAACGGCAACCGAGACCACGGTTTGGTTTGATTCTTCACCGAGCCACAGCTTGAAAAAGTCACCGCAAAAGGCTATCGCTACCGAAACAGCTATCGAGGCAAGACACCCCACAATGCGTTGATCACGGATAAGCGAATCTCTGAGGCGGTTGCGCTCGCCTCTGGCAAAGCATTTTGTGCTTATAGGCACAAAAACAGCCGCAAGCATTAAAATAACACCGCTAAGCGCATTGGTGAAAACAAATGCTACCGAATAGGAACCGGAGGCTTCGGGAAGAAAAAACAGATTTGCCACAATCAGCATAGCTCCGCCCATAAGCATCGCGGCGGCTCTGTTGAAGGAATACCAAAGCCCCGAAGCCGAAAGCTGTCTGACTGCGGTAAGAGAAAAATTCGAAAAGGAGATGCTAAGCGACGGCTCAAGCTTGCGCGCCGCTATTATCTGAAAGACCGCAATTGACGCGCTTGAGGCGAGAATAGCGACTCCTACGCTTATTAACGTTGGCTCGAAAAACAAAAACAGAACGGCAAGCGCGACTGCCTTGGTAAACGTACCCGCAAGCTGTTGCCCCGCACGCACGTCAAGACGGTTGGTGATATAGTAAACACTGCCGAAAACCGAGGAGAGAGCGTCAGTCACAGTTGCCGCAAACACGAGAATAATAAAAATGCGCAGGTTTGTCGATTGACTGACGGGAATTTCAAGAAATCTGTTTGCAAAAATTGCCGCAACCGCCATGGGAGCAAGCAAAATTCCGCTTAGCGCCACGTTGGCGAAAAATGCCGAGGAAAAGTATTTCGAGGCGTTTTCATAATTGCCGCGCTCGGTTTCAACAGCCACGTATCGGCTTGACGTAGAGTTTATTATTCCGTAAAATACACCGAGCATTGCGGCAAGCTCAAGGACTATCGGGTACAGCCCGTAAAGCTCTATCCCAAGCTTTGCGATAAGAAAAGGGGTTAGTACAAGGGCTGTTCCCGCCGAAATAATATGCTCGGAAATTCCGCACACTAAGTTAAAGGCGGTTCTGCGCTCGGCACGAGCGTTTTTGATAACGGTCTGATTCATAAGCAATCCTCCGATTTAAGTTTCATGCTTATTCTTGCCAAGGTTGAACGGTTTTATTTCTCGCAAATGCTTTTTTGCCTAAAGCCCGATTTTTTCTGTAAGAGTGTCAATGCAGAATAGGATGAGGAGCGTGGGGGACTTTCCGTCACTGTAAAGCTTCTCAAGGAGACTGCCGAGCGGTTCCCTTAGATAGCGCGGGTCAATTATTTCAATGTTGTAGTGCCTTGCGAGGAAGGGAATTACAGAGTTGGCAAAGCTGTCTTTTATAATCACAAGCTCAGCCTTTTCTTTTCCTTCCACACGGAGGCGAGCCTTGTTTCCGCCAAGGAAAAAGTTATATTTCGAGCTTCCTTCAAGGGCGGTGAAGTCGTATATACCGCTTTTTTTGCCGGTTGAAGGGTCGGTAACCGTAATTTGGCTGTCTCCTTGATATCTGAGGGCAAAAAGCTCGTCGGGCACGGCGCCGGGAATAAGCGCGGAGGAGTAAGTCGTGCCGTAAAAACAGTCGCTTAGCTTTTGAGGCGTGAAATTCGAAAGAGGAAAAGGCTCAAATCCAAGCTTTTTTCCAAGAGCGACATAGGCGCAGTATGCGCCAAGCGAGGTCCAGTGGTGATCGGTTTTGTAAAAAACGTATTCTCCTGCGTTGGCTCTGCGCTTAAGCTCATCGGTAACAGTTGCGGCATCACCGATTTCCTTCCACACCTCACCGTAACGCTCACCGAGAAAGGAAAAAGGACAAAAATCCGCCAGAACGTCAACGCTTCGAGGCGCACAGAAAAAAAGACTGTCAGCCCCGTGTCTTTCGGCAAATTTGCGCAAGTTTTTAATTGCCTCAATATTTGCTTTCAGTTGCGAAAGGTCTGAGTACTCAAGCCGTTTTATTAAGTTTCCGTCTCTGCCTGTCATAACCGTGTCACTTTCAAGCTTTCCGAGGGCAAGCTCGGTAGCGGCGTCAATGGCGAGAAGAGAGCTTCTGAAAGGAAAACGGTCGGAGCAGAAATCTGAAAATTTCTCCATATAACTGCCGTCAAAAAAAGAGTACGCCGAAAAGCTTGGAAAATCTGCCAACATTCGGTTTTCGGTGGGGGAAAAATCGCTTTTCGGCATAGCGAAAAGCAGAACGGAGAAAAATAAAATCAACGCCGCATACAGGAAAACGAAAAACAAACAGAATTTTTTTGACATAACGCACCGCCTTTTTGCTTTTAGAGGTTGCCTTTAGTATGCCCCGAAACAATAAAAAATTACAAAAGAAGGCGACGGCAAAAGCCGTCGCCCAAAGCAACAAAAAATATCAGTGATATTCAGGAAGCCAACCCTTGTGAGCCTCGATAAGGTCGTCGCAAAGCGCCACGATGTCGTCGATAGAAAGCTCGGAGGAGGTGTGAGGATCAAGCATTGCAGCCTGATAAATAGCGTCCTTCTTCTTTGTAACCGCAGCCTCAATGGTGAGAAGCTGAGGGTTGATGTTGGTCATGTTCATAGCCGCAAGCTGAGGGGGAAGCGCGCCTACTACGGTGGGCTGAATTCCAAGCTTGTTTACAAGGCAGGGAACCTCAACGCAGGCATCGGGAACAAGGTTTGTGATAAGTCCGGTGTTGATAACGTTACCGCCAATCTTGTAGGGGGTATCCGTTACCATAGACTCCATAATTCTTGAAGCGTACTCGCGTGAGCGTGTGTGGGTAACGTTTCCGTTGATGTAATTCTCGCGCTCGGAGTTCCACTTGGCTATCTGGTTTACACAGCGGCGGGGATACTCGTCAAGCGGGATTCTGTAACGTTCTATAAGCTCGGGGTACTTTGACTTGATGAAAAGATTGTTGTACTCAGCGTTATGCTCGCTGGACTCGGTGCAGTAGTAGCCAAAGCGGCGAATGTACTCGTATCTTACAAGGTCCTTGTTGTCGGGATAATCCGCTGGATGCTCAAGCACGTTGATTGCGCGGCGACGGATTTCGGGATAAAGGTCGTTTCCGTCAGCGTCCTCGATTTCAAGAAGCCAAGCCATATGGTTGATGCCCGCGATTTTTTCTCTGATGGGGTGCTTTATTTCATCCCACATACCGAGCTTTTTGAGAATACCGGAGGAGCATACTTGAACGCTGTGGCAAAGACCTACCGTCTTTACGCCGGTGTATCTCTGCATAAAGCCCGTAAGCATAGCCATGGGATTGGTGTAGTTGAGGAACCAAGCGCGAGGGCAAACCTGTTGCATATCGTTGGCAAAATCCTCAAGCACGGGAATAGTACGGAGCGCGCGGAAGATACCGCCAATACCAAGGGTGTCGGCAATAGTCTGGCGAAGTCCGTATTTCTTGGGTACTTCAAAGTCGGTTACTGTGCAGGGCTCGTAAAGACCTACCTGAATTGCGTCAACAACGAAATCAGCACCGCGGAGCGCATCCTTGCGGTTTTCAACGCCCAGATATTTTGTGACCGTTGCTCTGCCCTCGTTTATATTTTTGTTGAGAGCGCATACCATGGCGTAGGACTCTTCAAGTCTGTCAGCGTCAATGTCGTAAAGTGCGTACTCAAAGTCGTGGAGCGCGTCGCTCATCATTGAGTCACCAATTACGTTTTTAGCAAAAACGGTGCTTCCCGCGCCCATAAATGTAATTTTTTCCATAGTTTTTTATCCTCCTTTGATAAAATTAAAAAAATCTGTTGATTTTTTATTCCTTATGGTTTATAATATAATTATATAACCATATTACGCCTTAAAAATATAATTATATTGCCGATTTTTAGGAGAATATTGCTCAATTATGATAATTGTTGACGAAAAGGGATACGAATATAAAAAGTGGAAGGGCGGTAGCTCCTTTCCGATTGGTACGGGAATAGCAGATATAATGGGCTATTGCAATTACGGCTTTGAATGTCATTGGCACGACGGAGTGGAGCTTTTGTACGTGCTTGACGGGGAAATGGAGCATTCGGTAAACGGCGAGAGCTTTATTATGCGAGAGGGCGACTTTATGTTCGTAAACGCGGGCTCTATCCACGAGGGGCACGCCACCGAAAAAAAGCGGGGGAAGTATATGACGGTAAGCTTTCTTACCACACTTCTTTCGCCCGAGGAACATGGCAGAGTTGCCGAAAAATATTTCGGAAGCGTTATGAGTGCCGAGAATTTTCCGCTTCTTTACTTGCCTTGCGAAAGCGAAAACGCGGTCAAGCTTATAAGGCTGTGCGACGAGGTTTGCCGTCTCAATAAAGAGCGTTCGGATTGCTATGAGCTTGAGATAAAAGCGGCGTTGTTCAAGGTTTGGGCTATACTGTTTTCTGAGGCGAGCAAAAAGGAAAGCGCGCACAAATCTCCCGTGTCTATCGACAGAATAAAAAAAGCGGTTGAGTACATAGGCGGAAATTATCAGAATAAAATCGGACTTGAGGAAATTGCCGCTGAGTGCAACATAAGCAAAAGCGAGTTTTGCCGCAGCTTTAAAAAGGCAATGCGCCGCACGCCCTTTGACTACATTATGGATTTGCGGGTGAGAAAGTCGATAGAGCTGCTTGAGGAGGGAAAAAGCGTGACCGAGGCGGCGCTGTCGTCGGGCTTTTTCGACTCGAGCTACTATACAAAGATGTTCAAGCGCTACATGAATTGTACCCCAAGGGAGTACGTCAAGGGAAAAAACAGGTAAAATGTTTACAAAAAAGAGTTGTATTTTGGCATTTTGTGTAGTATCATATATGTATACTTTTTTGGGAGAGGGCTATGTTCGGATATGTGAGGGCTGATAAGCCCGAAATGCGGATAAGAGAATACGAGTATTACCGCGGCGTGTATTGCGGTCTTTGCCGCTCGCTTGGCAAATGCGGCGGTCAGTGCGCAAGAATGACGCTGAGCTACGACTTTGCTTTTATGGCGCTTGTGCGTATGGCGCTTGTGGGCGAGTTGCCAGAGTTCAAAGCGCGTACCTGCATTGCCCACCCGTTTACAAAGCGGAGCATGGCGGAATACAACGGCAGCCTTGATTATTGCGCTGCTGCCTCTCTTTTGCTGTCCTATCACAAAATAAAGGACGACGTGGCTGACGAAAAAGGGGGCAAAAAACTGCGCGCGGTGCTTTCGAAGCCTTGGTTCGGGCTTATGAAACGGCGTTCATCAAAAAAGTACGTCCCGCTTGAGGGCAGGATAGAAAAACAGCTTTCCTTGCTTTCGGAGTATGAAAAAAACGGTACGGAGGCTTCGATTGACCGTCCCGCCGAGATTTTTGGGAATCTGCTTGAGGAAATAATGGCAGATGGACTTGACGGTGTGCGAGAAAAAATCGCGCGTAAAATAGGTAAGCATGTGGGAAAGTGGATATACATAGTCGACGCCTGCGACGACTATTTTGAGGACGTGAAGAAAAAACGGTTTAATCCCCTCATCGGGGTTTACGGAACCGAGGGGCTTGACAAAGTTGCCCGCGAGGGGCTTGAGATGGCGTTGACCCACGAGCTTATTGAGGCTGAGAAGGCGTTTGACCTTATTGACTATCCCGACAAGGACATGAAAGAAATCATTTCCAATATAATATATTTGGGAATGCCTGCGGTAGCAAAGGCGACTCTTAAAAAGACAGAAGGAAAGGATAAAACAAATGAAGGATCCGTATAAGGTTCTCGGCGTCTCTCCTGACGCCGCGGACGATGAAATAAAAAAGGCTTACAGAGAGCTGGCGCGCAAATATCATCCCGACAAATACGCTGACAGTGACCTTGCCGAGCTTGCGGCTGAAAAAATGAAAGAGGTAAATGCGGCATACGAGGAAATTCAGAGTATGCGCTCATCGGGAAACAGAAACACAAATAACGCAAATAATTACAATAACTCTAACGGCTATAATAGCTATAATAGTTACGGCGGTCAGGGCGGTGTGTACGACAATATCAGAAGGCTTATAAATATGGGCTACATCGACGAGGCTGAAAGACAGTTGAACGCTATGGAAAGCGGTGCGAGAAACGCCGAGTGGTATTTCCTTTGCGGATGTGTCTGCCTTAGAAAAATGAGGTATGCGGATGCCGAGCGCTTTTTTGCCGAGGCGTGCAACATGGCGCCCAACAATCAGGAATACCGCGTCGCATACGAGAATTTAAGACGTCAGACTGCGGGCTACGGCGGAGGTTACCGCACGTCAAGCGGAAATTCGGGTTCGTGCGACTGCTGTACTCAGCTTATCTGCGCCGACTGCTTGTGCGAGCTTTTGGGCGGAGACCTTATAAGGTGTTGTTAAAATGAGAGAAAACAGACCGTTAAATAAAACTAAAATTCTGGCTGTCTGCTCAATGTTTTCGGCGTTGGGCGTGATAATTCTTTATATGGGCGCACTTATTGAGGTGCTTGACCTTTCAATGGCGTTTGTGGCTTCTCTGATAATAATGGCGGCGGTTATAGAGCTTGGAGGTGTCTATCCGTGGCTTATATACGCTGTTACGTCGGCGCTGGCGTTGCTGTTGCTTCCAAACAAATTCTGCGCGCTTGTTTATTTCGGATTTGCGGGATTTTATCCCATACTTAAAGAAAAGTTCGAGAGGGTAAAAGGGCTTGTTTGCCTCGTGCTTAAGATTGCAACCTTCAACCTTTGCATATTGGCTATGTGGGGCGTAAGCAGGCTGCTTTCGTTGCCCGTAACCTTTGGATTGCCTGAGTGGGCGGTGGCGCTTTTGCTGAATTTTGTGTTCGTTATTTTTGACGTTGCGCTTACAAGGCTTATCACCGCGTACGTTTATGAGTGGAGAAGAAGGCTGAAAATTGAAAAATGGTTAAAATAAAAATTATATACAACGGAGGGAATAACCATGATTAAAATTACCGTGAAAATCGAAGGAATGAAATGCCCCATGTGCGAGGCGCACGTAAACGAGTGCGTAAAAAAAGCGTTCAGCGTAAAAAGCGTTGAGTCCTCTCACGCAAATGACGAGACGGTTATCATAACCGAAAAGGCAATCGACCACGCCGCGCTTCAGGCTGAAATCGAAAAGACGGGATATAAGGTTGTTGAGATTACTGAGGAAGAGGTTGCCAAGAAAGGCTTTTTCGCCTCGCTTTTCGGTAAGAAATAATATGAAAACCAAAAAGGGGCTGTCTTTGATAAGACAGCTCCTTTTGTATTAATTAGCGTACCGTAAGTACTACCTTGCCCACGTTTTCGCCTCTTTCAAGAATGGCGTGCGCGTCCTCGGCGCGCGTAATGGGCAGAATCTTGTATATCGACGGCTTAATAGCGCCGCACTCGATTTTGGGCCACACCTTTTTTACAAGCTCTGCAAGGATATAAGCCTTGAACTCGGGGGTGCGGTTTCTTAACATGCTTCCCACCAAATGCAAGCCCTTTGTAAGCAAGGGGCGGAGAAGCACTGTGGTCTCAATGCCCGCCAAGGTGGAAATTACTATCCAATAACCGCCGCGCGCCATGTAGGGAAGGCTCTTTCCAAGGGTCTCGCCCGAAAGGCAGTCCATGGAAACGTTTACGGGAGTGCCGTTTTCTTCCTCGGCTTTGAGAATCTCCTCAACCTTTTGAGTGGCAGAGTTAATAATCACGTCCGCGCCAAGCGGTTTTATTTTTTCGGCAATTTCGTCAGAAAGCACCGAAGTGATAACTCTCGCTCCAAACGCCTTTGCCATGGGAATAGCCACCGACGCAAGTCCGCTTGCCCCCGCGGGGATAAACGCGGTTTGACCCACCTCAAGGTGTCCCTCGATAAAGAGGTTGAGGTATGACGTGGCGTACGCCTCGGGAAGCGCCGCCGCCTCAGCCATGGAAAGCCCCTTGGGGACAGGCATCAGCATATCGTATTTTACCGACACGTATTCAGCGTAACCGCCGCCGCCAAGCAGGGCGCAAACCTTATCGCCGATTTTCCAATCGGATTTGTTTTGCGCGCCTTTGCCCATTTCCTTTATAACGCCCGCGATTTCAAGCCCCATCCATTCGGGACAGCCTGCGGGAGAGGGATACTTGCCCTGCCTTTGAAGCAGGTCGGCGCGGTTAAGCGCCGCAGCGTGAATTTCAATCAGAACCTCGTCGTCGCCCACAGTTGGGTCGGGAACCTCCGACCACACAAGATTTTTATTTTCGTCAACCAGCGTTGCTTTCATAGTGCTCTCCTTTATAAACCGTGTTTGGCGAGATATTCGTCCATTCTGTTGCCCGTTGCCGTCTTTGCGAAAACGTAGCCCTCGGGAATATTTGCTATTTCAAGCTTCAAGCCCTCGTACATTGAGATGAAATCCTCCTGCTTGAGTCCTGTGAGCTTGAGAATTTTGGAGTTGTCGGTTATGCGCTTGAAAAGTCTCGCGTATTCAAGCTGCCAACGCTTGGGAAGGCTCTTTTCGGGCGAAAGTATTTCAAGGTATTCTTCCTTGTCCACCCATACAGCCTCAAGTCCCACAAGCTCGTGATAGTACTCGGCAATCTCGCCCCAAGTTTTCGTCTCGGCAGAGCAAACGTTGTAGAACTCACGCTTTGCTTCCTCCTTAAAGAGAACGCGAGCTATCATTTTCGCCACGTCTCCGCCCCAGCAAAGCGTTGCGGGAACGTCCTTTGCCTGAATGGGAAGCACAACCTTTTTGCCGTTTAAGGCTCTGCCTACGTTGTCGTGCATTTCAAGGGTGACAAGCTGGAATCTCAAAGTGGAAAAGGTGGTCGCGGGGCGCACTACCGTCCAGTTGGAATATTCCGACTCCATAAGGAGATTTTCGGATTTTGCTTTGTGTATGCAATAGTCGTTTGAAGCCTTTAAAACCTCGTCGTCCGACGAGTCGAGAAGCCTCGGGGAGGTTTCTCTTACGGGCTGCTCCTTGTTGTCGTAAACACGGCAGGAGGAAAGGAAGATGTAGTGGCTTGTGTTATCGAGAAACATTTTGTAGTAATCGGGAAAATCCATGTTGTTGTATACCATAAAGTCAACTATTCCGTCAAATTTCTCGTCAAGAAGCGACTGCAAAAATTCCTTGTCCTTTGCGTTGCCCTTTTTGCATGTGACGTTTTCGCGGCAGGGAACCTCGTCAGCCAAAGAAACCGCCGTAACCGAGTATCCCATGTCCGCAAGCTCGGGAACGAGATATCTTCCCATGGCTCCCGTAGAGCCTATAACCAATACTTTTTTCATAACATTCTCCTTTAATCTTTATAAACTATCTGACCGTCCGAAACTGTCAATACGCATCGGTAGCCCTTGTCGTTTTCTATGTGATTGCCCGCTTTGTCGGTCAGTGAAAAAGGCTGATCGGTATAGTCAAATACCGCTACGTCGGCGGGCTTTCCAACCTCAAGGCGTCCCCATTCAGCTCCTCTGCCTACCGCCTTTGCGGGGGTCAGTGTAACCGCCTTGAAAATGTCTGTCTCGCTCATGCCAAGCGTTTTTGCCATGCTCATGCACATAGTCATTCCGTATCTTCCACCTCGCACAAAGGCGCTCAGCTTCGTTACGTCGGTGCTTATTGTGTCGGGGAGAGCACCGTGCTTTATCGCCTGCCCGAACACCTCGAAATCGGTGTGCACGTTGCCCGCGCACCCCGTGTCTATTATTACTCCGCGGGCTTTTGCGGCTTTCATGCTCTCAAAGCCGTCAAGCGCGGCGTTGTTTACACCTCCGTGAAAAGCGTGGGTGAGTATATCGCCCTCTCCAAGGACACCGAGCAGCTCAGCCGTGGAAATCGGCGAGTTGGTGCAATGCACCATTACCCGCAAGCCTTTTTCGTGGGCGTATTCGCAAATTTTTATTAGCGGCTCTGCGGTGCGCACCGAAGTTTCGGCAGTGTCGTAATAAACCTTTACGCCCACTACCTTGTCACCGTATATTTCCGCCATTTTTTCGGCGTTTGTCAGGTCAGCGACGTCGTCAAAAATCTTCGCGCAGACGAACACTGAATTTTTTAAGGCAAAAGAGTCAAGCAACGCCCTGTCGCCCGATACTGCCGAGGCGGCAACCGCGGCGGTAACGCCAAACGGGAAACAGCTCATTTCCGCCTGTATCCCGAATCTTGTGGAGGAAACACCGCGCAGGTGGGTGTGAATATCCACAAGCCCCGCCGAAACGGTTTTTCCGCTTGCGTCAAAGGTTATGTCGGCGGCGGCTGAGATGCCGCTTTCGATTTTCGCTATGCTTTCGCCCTCGATGAGTACGTCGGAAAGGATAAAACTCTCTCCGTCGAATACCCGTCCGTTTTTAATCAATATTTTTCGCATTTATTCGCACGCCTCCAACAATTTCAGAAAGAACCTTTTGCACGAGATAATCGTGCTCGTAGCTGAAAGGATTTTGCTTCGTTTCCGGGATATACTCATTAATGTTTACAGTGCCCTTGCTGCCCGAAACCACAAGCTGCCATCTGCCCCAGCCGTTTACCTCTACCGACGAAACGAAAATCCGCGCCAACGCCTTGTCGTATTCAAGCACCGCAAGATTGTTGTCTTCAAAGTCCACTCCGTCAAGCCCCGTGTGCTTCAAAAACGAAGTGATTTTTTATTCCCGGGCGGTGTACCGGTTGATAATAATCGACCTCGCAATCCGAAACGCGGGTGCATCCAAGCCACATTGAGGCTATAATAACAAACGATGCGTCAAGAGAGGAGATAGAATCTTTGGTTGTTATATCAGTCACCTTATATGATTTTTCTCGCGTTGTCCACGATAATTCTCGCGGTGCGAAGATCTATCTGGTTAATGTCGCTCGCCTCGTCATAGCGCTCAACGCAAAAGACGATGTGACCGCCAAGCAGGGGATTGATAATTCTCGAAGGAACACCCGGTGTGCCCGTTGCGTGGTATGCTACGGGGGTCTTTACCTCTTTTTTGAGCAAGGTCATGGCGCGGATGCTTTCGTCAAGGTCCTCTTTGGTTTTCGCAAACGAAACGATTTTTATAATGTCGGGATTGCGCTCTTCAAGATAAAGCGCAAGGTCTACTATTTGCTCGCTGCTCATGGGAATTGCGGGGTGGCAGGAGAGAAGCACCTCAACGTTCATAGAGTGTATGCGCTCTATAAGCTCGCACTGCTTTGAGATGATCGCGCTGTCGGTGACAACCTCGCGGGGGCTTCCTTTGGTGAAGGAATATTTGTCCTCACCGTGAAACTCGGTTTTTGACTGCAGGTCAAAGGTGTACGCCTGAATGTCAACGCCCGCCGCGCCTGCCTCGGCAGCGCGCAAAAAGCTTGCCACTCGGTCCTCCTCGGTGTAGCCCACACTTTGCTTGTCGTGTGTAATGTTATAATTGAGTGCGAGAATTGGCAGTTTGGATGCCTTGATAATCTTACTTAAGGTCTCTACGTCGTTGTTTTCAAGGCATGACATATGCAAGTCTATCATGTCAGCTCCGCCGTAATAGCAGTTTTTGATGTCGGCGATAGCGTTTGCCGCCGTTTCGGCTTTTACAACCCCCGCAAGTGCCGGGGCTTGCAGCTGTGATAATTTAACGTTCATAATAACACCTCCTGTAAATAGTATAAAGCCAAACCTTTGAAATGTAAATATCAAATATGATTGTTTTTTGCATATTTGATACAAAATTACGCGCGACGCTTGACAAAAGCACCGTGAACAACTATAATTAAATTGAATTATTATGTGCGAGAGGTGAAATAATTTGACTGCTGATTTTTTATCTGATTTGATTATAACCGACGTCGTTTCGGTTTCCACACTTTACAGTAACGAGGGGATTTGGCGAGAACGCACTCACCGCCCAAGATGGGCGATAGTTGTAAAATACGAGGGCGAAACCACCTATGAGACAAGCGGAAAAAAGCTCAAATCCAATATCAACAGTATCGCGGTTTTGCCCAAGGGATGCTCTTATTTTTGGCACTGTGTCAGCGCGGGGCATTACGTGGCTATTGAATTTGAAGGACAGCTTGAACACAGCGAGGCGTTGACCTTTTCGGTGGCAAACGGGCAAAAAATACTTCAGGCGGTGCGCAAGCTTGAAACCGAGCTAAGGCTTAAAAAGCAGTTTTCGCGCCTTGAGAGCATAAAAGAAGTCTACAATATTTTGCTTATGATATTGCAGTCGGAGGAAAAGAAATACTCTCCCGTTGGAAAGCAGGAAAAGATAACTCCCGCTCTTGAATATATAGCGCAAAACTACGATAAGAGGATAAGCAACGATTCTCTCGCACTCAGATGCGGTATATCCACGGTGTATTTTCGCAAGCTCTTTTCCGAGATTATGCGGCAGTCGCCTATAGAATACGTGCAGAATATGCGTATGGAGAGGGCAAAGGAGATGCTGTTAAGCGACTACGGAAGCATAGGGGACGTGGCGATAGCATTGGGGTATCAGAACATTTGCGATTTTTCCCGCGCGTTTAAAAAGACGGTGGGAGTTTCGCCCAAGGCGTTCAAGGGAACGCTGAATTGATAAAGATAAGGAGCTGACGTAAGTCAGCTCCTTGCTGTTATTTTACCATTTATTCTGTTCGTGCTCCGCAAGCATTTTCTCTTGGTCCCAAAGGCTTACGAAAGCCAACTCGAGACCTATAAGATATACCTGAAACAGCGTTATCACCATAGTGACCTCGGGAATGTCTATGGCGTTTGAAAGAAGCATCAGCGGATAAAATGTCACCAGAACCAGCGCAAACTCAATTAAACCGCTCTTGAACAGGTGCGCTCTCGTATTAGTGTTGCACTTTCGCGCGGTGATAAACCACCCGGGGTTCCAAACCACAAACTGAACGATTGGAATAAAACGTAATATTTTTTGAAGTTTGATTGACATTACTACCCCTAACAATCAAAGCCAAAGCGCACGAAGCAGTATTTGTCCTTGAGATAGTCTGCCCATTCGCCGTCTTTCCACTGTTTTTCACCCGTAAAGGTGCGAGGACCTACGCCAAAGTTTTCTATTTTACTGTTGTGAAGAGGGCCTAGCAGATTTCGCTGAGCATTTGTAATCTTAACCTTTATCTCGTTTTTGCCCTCAACGAGAAGTGCGGAAAGGTCGCAATGGTCAAAGAAGAGCATTTTCTTAGCGGGATTGCCGTTTACCTCAACCTCGGCAACAGCAAATCTTCCGTTAAGCAAAAGCTCGGTGGGGGCGCCCTTTTGGTGCTCGTATTCACCCACGAATTCAAGGGTTCCGCCAAAGAAGGGATAGCCGTCGGTTATAACGTTGGCAGGGTCAATTTCCTCGCTCTGCTTAACGAGCGAGAATTTGCCCGAGTATGCGTAAGCCTGACAGAACTCGGTTTTTACTTCCTTAAAGAGAGCCTTGTCGGTCTTTACCGCAAAGTCGCCAAAGAGGTAAGCTTCTTCAAGCTCAACGTCAATGTTAAGGCAGTTTCTGAAAGACTCCGAAACGTCGGAGAAAAGAACGTCGTAAACGTGTTGACTCTGGTAGTAGTGAATTGCGTAGCAAATCTCGTTTTCACCAAGCTTTACAAGGCTTGTTATGTCAGCCATAAGGAATCTGGCGTCGAGATATTTGCTTGCTTCAAGCGCAACCTCTTTTCCGTTTACCTTAACGAACTTGTAGTCCAATGGCTCGCAAACAAAGCTTATGTTTTCAAGCTTTTCCTCTGCGCTAAAGCTGTGCTTTATATAGAGGTCGCCTTCGTAGCGCGCTCGGAGAAGCTCGTCTTTAAGCTGCATTACGGGTACGTTTTCCACAAAGTTTACTCCGTCAAAGGAATAGGCCACCTTGTCAAGATTCATAGAGTTTACGGGTCTCTTAGCCAGCTTTAACTTTCCGCAAAGCTTGAAGGTTTCAGCAAAGCCCTTGTGCTCCGAAATGGGAGAAGCGGCAATCTCGTCGCTTTCAATAAGCATAAAGGATTCGGAATTGTCAAGATTTACAATCGCCTTGAAGTCCTCGCCCACAGCTTCGCCGCACAGCTTTTCGGGCGAGAGAGAGAGAATGTCAAGCCTTACGAGATTTTTGCAGCCCTTAACGGTGATTTCAGCGTTTTCAAATTTGTTCTTGGTGTAGTTGGTTACAAAAATTATTCTGCCGTTTTCGGTATTTCTCGTTTGGATTCTTACCGAGGGAATAGCCTCTCCGTCCTTGGTGATAACAACGTCGCGTTTGTTCTTAAGCTCCTCAAAGCTCATATTGGGCTTGAGCCACGAAAGGTCAGCCACGCGACCGTCTATGCGTGTGGGGACTTCGCCCTGGCAGTATACCTTTCCGCCATTTTCAACAAATTTCTTCAAAAGCTTGGCGGTGTTGGAGGAAAGCGTTTCTATCTTGGGAATAACTACCTTGTCGTAGGCGCAAAGACCAACCTTTATTGTTGCCCCCTCAACGCTTGCCAGATCCTCCATAATCGTTTCGTCTCCGTAATGGTAAGCTATCTGGTTGCCCGAAAGAGCGTTTGAAAGGCTGCGGAACTCTTTTTCGAGAGTCTCGATGGACTTTCCCGCCAGCTCGCGCTGATAGTACATATAGGTGTTGCGTATGGGGTGAATTACAAGGGTGTCGGCATGCTCGCTGCCAAGCGAGAGCATGTAGCCGAGGTGGTTGTAATACAAATTGAAGTCCTTGAGATGCTTCTGCCAAGGCAGATATTCGGAGTAGTGAAGCGGGTAGTCACGCTTTCTCTGACCTCTTATGGAATAGGGATAGAGATGCTGACAAATCGTGTTTATACCGCCCGAGAACTGGTAGTCTGCAATGTTTTTAAGCTCCGAGGGAGAAACGTCCCAACCGCACATGGCAAAGGTCTCGGTAATTGACCTGTCGCGTCCGACCTGTGCGCAGACAGAGCCTATCTGCTTTGAGAGAATGTCGGATTTTCCCGTGCTTCTGCCAAGCCAGTCTATTCCGGGAATATGCTCGTATCGGTAGAATGGCATCGCTCCGCCGCAGCACATCATCTGTCCCGCAAGCGTCTCCTCTGCAATGGTGTGTCCGGTAAGCTGACAGCCGTTTTCCTCACACCAATCGTATATCTGTTTTATAAAGCTGTCGTTGTAAAGTCTGTGAAGAAGCAGGAAGTAGTCGTGTCTGAACTCGCGGTAACCATCGCAGTCAACGAAAAGCTTTACAAGACCCTCGGTAACGTCGTAGCCGTAAGCCTTCATGAACTCCTCGGGAATTACGGTTGACCAAGGCATGCCGTATCTGAAATACTGAGGCTCGTCGGTAAAGAAGCCGGGCATTACGGTGCCGAAATCCTCTTTTGCGATGCGCTTTTTGTAGTCCTCGTGGGTGCAGTCAATAAATTCCTTGATAACGCGCTTGTTGAGAATATCAACGTAAGAAACGTCGTGGTAGACTGTAATAACCTGATATTCGTTAACGCCCTCAATAGCTTCGTAAACCCTCTGCGCTTTGCCGTCAATTACCGTGTAAACCGCAAGATAGTCGCCGCTTGGAAAGCTTTCGGAAACGGTGCGCTTGATACCTGTGGCGTAGTTTTCGGGCTTGTTAAGCACCTTTCCGCCGCCAAAGCCTGAGGGCCAGCCGTTTTCGTCGTAGGACCAAGCCTCCATGCCAAGCTTTCGCGCCTCGTCAATGCAAACGTCTATTGCGTGATACCATTCGTCCGAGAGATATTCCGTTTCAAGCCCCATTCTCGCGTGCATGAAAAAGCCTCTCATGCCGAGGTCGTACATGTTGTTTATCTGCTTGCGAAGCTCTGCTTCCTCAAGTTTGTCGTTCCAGCTCCAAAATGGAATAGAGCCGTGTGTGATTGAGTTTTTTGATACGTCAAAAATAAGTTTTTTAAGCATTTTACGCCTCCTATTTTATATGAAATTGATTAAAAGACCGACTAAGTACGCCGCGCCGCTCGCGCCGAGAGCAACCACTATAAGTGAGCGGTCGAAAAACGCCAACAGACACGCCACAACAAGTCCTGCGCCTGCGGTAATCGCGCTTCCCGTAGATGAGAAGACACCGGGGATTACCATTGCGCTAAGCACTGCGTAGGGAAGATAGTGAAGCAGGCTTCTTATAAATCTTGACTTTATTTTCTTGCGGAAAAGCACGAAAGGAGCCATTCTTATAAGATACGTAACTCCCGCCATAACAAGTATGTATATGCAGATTTCAAGTGTTATTTTCATTGTTCTTCCTCCTCGTTTTTAATCGGGAAGAAGATAGCCGCCACAACCGCCGCCACAAGAGCCGCAATTATTATGGCAAATCCCGAGGTGATGAATGAGAAAAGCGGCACGAAAGCAAGCGTAAGACTTACCGCTATTGAGATAAGCGATGCCACTGAGATGCCTTTGTCACGCTTTGCGGGGGGGAGTACGATAGCTACGAACATTCCGTAAATTGCGATTCCCAATGCGTTTTTTATGGCGTCGGGGAGAATATTACCCGCAATAGCTCCAAGCAGAGTGCCAAGCGACCAACCGATAAAGGGGAGCAAAATAAGCCCGTACATATAAATCGGCTTTACAGGATCACGCTTTGACGAGGCTACTCCGAAAATCTCGTCAGTTATTCCAAACGAGGCGAGAAGTCGGTGGGGAAGCGTAAAGCTCTTGTCAAGCTTTTGCGAGAGCGAAAGGCTCATTAGGAAATATCTTATATTGATGGTGAACTGTGTAAGCGCCATTTCAAGCAGAGTGCCGAGTGCGATTATCACTCCAAGTCCCGCCACCTGACCTGCCGAGGTCAGATTTGTAAGCGAGATAAGCACCGCCGCAAAGGGCGAAAGTCCGCTGTTTACCGCTTGGATTCCGAAACCAAATGACACCGAAAGATAGCCCAGCGCAATCGGAATACCGTCTTTGAGTCCGCATGTAAACAGCTCCTTGTTTTGTTTGTTCATTGGAAAACCTCTTTTATTTTGCAATCACAACTATTTTACTACATATTCCGATAAATTGCAAGGAGTTTTTGAAAAATAAGGAAAAAATAAGGAAAAAGTATTGACTTGTATATAAAATTGTATTAAAATAAAGCAAACGTCGCAAGAGGAGCATTTTATGATTTGTTTATATGACCAGAATATTTGGGGCAATATGCCCAAAGAGGCGAGAATTGCCAATCGAAACGATTTGATAAGAGATATGATTTTCGAGCTTGAGCCCGATTTTTGCAATTTTCAGGAGTGCCGCCCGACTACCAGCCGCGCGGTTGACAACGCCATTCAAAAAATAATCTCCGAAAAATACGCCGAGAGCAACGTCGCCCACGCCCATGAGAATTTTACTCCCGTATTCTACAAAAAGGACAGATTTGAGGAGCTTGACGGCGGATTTTTTGTGTTTGAGGGTCTTAACGACGCTAATTCCAAGTCGGTGACTTGGGGGCTATTTGAGGATAAAACCGACGGCAAAAGGCTTGCGGTGGTAAGCACTCATTTTTGGTGGAAGGCAACGGGAGAGGTTGACGATTTGCAAAGAATTGACAACGCAAAAAAGGTCAAGGAGATTTGCGATTCTATAATCGAAAGGTACGGGAAGATTCCCGTAATCGTGTCGGGCGATTTTAACAGCAGTATGACCCGCCCCGGGTATATAGCTATGGTGGAAAACGGATTTACCGACGCTCGCTTTGTCGCAAAAAATTCTACCAAATGTCACACGCTTCATGCCTATCCCATACTGAATGACGAGGGAATTTACGTGCCCGACGGAGGTGCGCCCTACGTGACGATAGATTTTGTTTTTACGTACGGAAAAAAGCCTGTCGTTACAGAGTTTTCGGTGCTTGCCGATGACCGAGCCCGCACCACGTCAGACCATTGTCCCGTGGTAGCAAAATTTGATATATAGAAAAAAGGAGCTTTTGCTCCTTTTTTCTGTGTTTTAAAGCTTTTCGATAGCCGTTTTAATGTGCGGCCAAGAATCGTCAGCATAGAAACGGTGTCCTTCCGCTCCGATAACGTGAACGATGTTTTCTCCAACACCGAGAGCGTCGTAAACTCTCTTACCTTCAACAACGCACACTTTTGCGCTGTCAACGGGGAATATTTTGTCCTCAGTGCCTGTAACCACGACGAGCGAACGCGGCGCAATCATAGCGCAAAGGTCGCCCATGTCAAAATAGTGAGAAATCTTGGGAACGTAGTTGCACTCGCAGTGAAGCATGGCGGCAATAGAATCTGCGTATCTTGCCACAGCGCAAGAGGGAACGGAAACCTTGATTCTTTCGTCTATTGCCGAAGCGTAGGTAGTAGCCGTTCCGCCGCCGGAGTTGCCCATGCACATAATCTTATCCTTGTCAACCACGTCGGCAAACTTGGTGGTAAGAACGTCAATAGCCTTCATAATATCCCAAACACGCTCGCCAATGATTGTACGTCCGATAAGAAGTGCGCGCATGGCGGGCTGACGGCAGTTGGGACCCTTTTCGGTTCCGCCGCACTCGCCAAAGCAACGCTGCTCAAGCGCAACCGCGCAAACGCCTTCCTTTACGGCGCGAACAACAAAGTCGCGGTCACCGCCCGAAATGGTCGACTCATCGCCGTTGTATTTGGGTCTGCCCAGCGAAATGTGCATGCCCGTTGCGTGTCCCTGAAGAGTGATAAACGTGGGGAGCGGCTTGTCAGCACCGTTGGGGATAACAAGGTGACAGGGAACAGTCACGTTTTCCTCTGTGGTGAAGCGGAAGCGAATCTCGCGGCATCCCATGTCCTCGCAGATGCGGTCGTATTCAATTTCGACCTCAAGGGGAACGTCGCACTTTTCTATCTCGCCCCAGCCGATAAGCTCCTTGAGCTTTTCGCGAGCAGATGCCTGCCACGCTTTTATGTCCTGCTTTCCGTCCCAACGCATTGAGGGAACGGTCTCGTCTACAAGCTTGTGAAGATGTTCAAGAGGTAAATATCCGATTTCCATAATAAGATACTCCTTGTGTGAATATTTGTTATGGTCATTGTAGCACAACCGCCACCCGATGTCAAGACAAAAAGAAATAAAAATCCGCTCAATTTTAAAAAAATGAGCGGATTTAAACCAACAAATAAAATACGTCGGCAACTTTGTTAAAAAATGATACCGTGGCAGAGGCAACCTATAACTATCCTTGTGGTGTAGAGACTTACCCTGTTTTTTACTTAGTGTAGCATATAGCTTAAAGAAAAGCACGCTTTTTTACGCGCTTGGTGTTCAATGTCTGATATAGTTACAACGGGAAGCATGCCCTTGCGGACAATATTTTTGCCCGACCGACGTTCAGCAAGCTAACGTCTGGCCTTGGTTAAAAATGCGAACCCTATTTGCGCTGCGGTAAACAAATAATTAACCCCGACAGATTTTTAAAGTATGTCGGGGTTAGTTTTATTCTATTCGATAAATTGGAATTTGTTTAATTGCTTTGGGCAATCCACTTTTTTGCAAACGCAAGTAAAGCTTCGGACATCTGGGAAAAATCAACCGCTTCACCATTTTTCAATTTCAAAAAGGTATGAGTGATATCCTGTTCATTGGAAGATACAACTTTGAGCAATTCTTTTTGATGTTTGATGTACTTTCCTGTCTGCTTGAAGACAATCGCCTGCACAACGAAGGAGGCGGACTTATATAATCCTTTCAAAACATCTTCGCTCTTTTCGTGCAGCATATTGTGAACGCATCCGTGATAGATATTGCAAACACCGATTTTGATTGCTCTGTTCACAGCACTTTCATCAATTACCGCAAGCAATTCATCAAGACTACCTTTTATAGGTGTTGTGTCATAATAAAACTGAAAAAGGTCGGAAGGCTCCCAAGTCAAAAGCTCTTCCTTACCCGAAACGAAGCCGCAAATCAGCTCTCTGTTAGGAAGGGCATCTAACATTGTATTGTATTTTTGAATGTCCGTGGCGGATAGTTGATCGAGTATTACAACAATATCAATGTCGCTTGTTTCTGTTGCTTCGCCACGACCATAACTGCCTTGCAAACCAACAAACCATACACTGCCTCTAAAAGTCTCATTTAATGTATGCAAGAAATTTTTCATCCAAGCAGTAATATCTATCATCTTTATCCCTCGTCAAATTCAAGTTTATCGATTAGTCAGATTATACCATAAAAACGGCAAAAAGTAAATACTCTTTGCGAACTTCGCCTTTTGCAAGGCGGTGCTACGCACTTGTTTTGCTCTTTGCAAAACGTTCGCAGAGCAATCTACACTCGCTCGCTGACGAACAAGCTCGTCGTCTCGCTTCGCTTGATTATATGGACGGCAGAGTTTTTACAAATTGAACCGCCCTACGAAGCCGCTCCGAGATTCCACTCGCCTGCGGCTCGTGCTTTTCCGTTGTGTCATCCTGAGCGAAGCAAACTTTTCCGTCGAAGATCCCGTCTGCACTTTGTTTGGCGCTGCTTTGCAGTTCGGCTTCGCTTCGCTCCG
>JAZKYO010000089.1:0-7619 GCA_045612185.1 Eubacteriales bacterium | reverse complement strand
GAGAAAGGAGCGTCAAAAGAAAAAGGACCAAAAAGAAAAACCGCGGTGCGCCTGCGGGCGCGGGCGGTCGCTTTTTGAAAAAAGCTCCGCAAAAACTTTTCTCGATGGGTGCGGTGCGAACACACCTACAAACTACAATTTTAACGTATAAATAAAGTAGGAGCTGTGCTCTTAATGAGACAGCTCCCGGTGATTATTTGTTTTTAAGAATGTCGCGGATTTCCATGAGGAGCTTTTCGGTGTTTTCGGAAATTTCTTTCGCTCTCTGCTTCTCTTCCTCTGCCTTCTTGGCTGCTTCCTCAGCTGCCTTCTTAGCCGCTGCTTCCTCAGCTGCCTTCTTTTCGGCTTCAGCCTTCTTGCCTGCCTCGATAGCCGCCTTTTCCTCGTCGGAAAGTCTGAGGTCTTCGGCAGCTTCCTTAGCCTTTGCGGCGATGGCGTTGAACAGCTTCATTACCGTGAACAGCACGAAAGCGATGATAAGGAAGTCGATTATGTTCTGCACGAACGCGCCCCAGAGAAGTGCAACCTCGGGAGTGACGATCTTCTCGGTTCCGTCAGCAAGAACCTCTATTTCAGCGGGGCGAATAATTGCCTTTTGGTCGGCAAGGTTTGCGCCGCCTGTGATAAGACCCACAATAGGGCTGACGAATCCGTTTGTGAAAGCGTTTACGATTTTGGTGAACGCGCCGGCAACGGCAACACCGATTGCCATGTCAACCACGTTACCGCGGGTGATGAATTTTTTGAATTCTTCAAAAAACTTCTTCATTATTACGTCTCCTTCTTGAATTTCGCGGCAAAACCGCTGCGATATAAGAACATTATACATCAAAAATACCCTTGTGTCAACAGCTTTCGACAAATAAAAGTATGGAAAAATAGTTGGGGTAATATATTCTCAAATAATTTCAAATACGGTATTGCAAAATTTGTCCGAAAGTGATATACTATATAAGATAAGACATAAATTGCGCTTTGCGCTATGGACGAAAGAGGGTAAACCAGTGAAAGAATCGGGCAAAATGAGACTATACTCATCGCTACCGAAATTTGAATATGCCAAAACCTGGGCTGAAATAGACCGAAAAGCACTTGGGTATAATTACGGATACCTGACCGCTGAGGTAGCCGATAAGGCGAGGCGGGCGGGTAAAAAAGCCCCCGAACCTATCTGTGTGGTAAAGGCAGATGCCTACGGACACGGGGCGTGCAACGCCGTCCCGGTGTTTTTGGACGAGGGGTGCAGGTTTTTTGCGGTTTCGGCAATAGAAGAGGCGGCTGAAATCCGCAATATTTGTCTTGCGAGAGGAATAGACGCGCGAGTGTTGATACTCGGTGTCACGCTCCCGTCTCTGGCAAATAAATTGGCACAGTACGATTTGATAACCGCTGTGCCGTCATTGGAATATGCAAAAGAGCTTTCGGCGGCGGCGGTTGAGGCAAGGGTGCGCGTGCGCGTTCACATTAAGCTTGACACGGGCATGAATCGCCTGGGATTTGCGGCGTACGGCAACGAATATACCGAAAAGACCGCGCGGGAAATTGCCGAGTGCGCCAAGCTCAAAGGAATTATCGTGGAGGGAATGTTTACCCACTTTGCTGAAGCTGACGACGGTGACAGCGGAGAGCTTTTTGGCGCTACAAAGCTTCAGGCGGAGCGTTTCTTCGCAATGAAAAACGCTCTTTCGGAACTTGGAGTTAAAGTGTCATTTTGCCATGTGTGCAACAGCGCGGCGGCACTGAGATTTCCCGAGCTTGCCCTTGACGGAGTAAGACTTGGAATCGCTCTATACGGCACACGTCCAAGCGAGGCTTTTGATTTGCCTCTGCGTCCGGTGATGGCGTTGAAAACGAAAATATCTCACATACACATTATTCCAAAAGGCGAGAAAATAAGCTATGGCGGTACTTACAAGGCTGAGAACGACCGAGTTATCGCAACCCTTCCCATCGGATACGCTGACGGATTTTTGCGAGCCTATGCGGGAACACGAGTTAAGGTTTCCTCGAAAGGCGGAGATTTTGACGCGCCCGTGGTTGGAAGAATTTGTATGGATCAGTGCATGATAGATATAACCGACGGAGTATCATTTTTACCTATAGTGGGTGACGAGGTAACTGTTTTCGGTGATAAACCCGAAAGACTTTATTCCATAGCCGAATTGGCGGGAACAATACCCTACGAGGTGCTTTGCGCGGTATCGTCGCGTGTGGTGAGAGTCTGTGACGAAGAATAAATTTCGGAGGAATAATGAATTATCCCTACTACGTTGAAAAGGCGATTGATATGATAACAGCCGCGGGATTTGAGGCTTTTGTTGTGGGTGGCGCCCTGCGCGATATGATGCTTGGACGAGAAAATCACGACTTCGACCTTACCACGTCGGCTCTTCCGCTTGAAACCGCGGATATCTTTTCGGAATATAAAGTCATAAAAACCGGTTTGAAACACGGTACGGTGACTGTGATTATAGATCACAACCCTATTGAAATAACCACCTATCGCATTGACGGCGATTATAAGGATAGCCGCCGCCCCGAGGGCGTGACTTTTACGCGGTGTCTTGAGGAAGACCTCGCACGGCGCGATTTTACTGTCAATGCCATGGCTTATAACTCGGAGCGTGGAGTTGTGGATTTGTTTGGTGGAGAAAGCGACCTTCGCGCGGGGCTTATCCGCGCTGTTGGAGAAGCTGAACGAAGATTTGACGAGGACGCGCTTCGGATAATGCGCGCTTTCAGATTCGTTTCCAAGCTTGGGTTTGACATTGAAGAAAAAACTCTTGCGGCTGCAAAAAAGTGCCGTTTGGGGTTGAAAAACATTTCACAAGAGCGAAAAACAGCCGAGCTGGAAGGCATACTTCTTGGCAACTATGCCGCAAAAGCACTTATGCTTATGGCTCGTACAAATGTGCTTGAGATTATCGCATCGGGGGTTGAATTTGGCGGATTGGATTTCGATGGATTGTCGAAACTACCGCAGGATTTTGCATTGAGGATTGCTTTTTGCTTGACACGCACGGAAAACTATGGCAATTATATCTCTATATTGCGACTTTCTAACGCCGTCGGCATGAGGACGCGAAAACTGTCTGAAATGTGCCGTAAACCTCTTGACGTTGACACGAATCCAAAGCTGAGACGGCTTATGGCTGAGGCGGGAGATGACCTTGAGGCGCTTCTTTTGCTGAAAAACGCGCTTGGCGAAAATGTGGACGGAATACTGTCTCGCGCCGAAAAAATACGCGCCGACAGAGACTGCCTCTTTATAAAAGATCTTGCGATTGACGGCAGAGACTTGGCGGTTATTGGCGCTCGAGGCAGAGAGGTTGGAGAAATATTGGACAAGCTTCTTGCATTTGTACTTGAAGAGCCGCTGAATAATCAAAGGAAGTTGCTTCTTGCTGAGGCTGAAAAGCTGGTCGGTAAGGCGGAAAAGGGGGAGTAACGTGGATAATATGAACATGAAAGAAATTTTTTCGCGTACCGAGTCGCTTTTGGGCGGTTCCGCTATGGAAAAGCTGAAAAAAGCAAGGGTGGCGGTGTTTGGCGTTGGCGGAGTGGGCGGTTACGTTGTTGAAGCTCTTGCGCGATGCGGAGTGGGACATATTGAGCTTGTTGACAGCGACAGCGTTTCACCGTCCAACATCAACCGCCAGATTATTGCGCTTCACTCCACGGTGGGGCAAAAAAAGGTTGACGCGGCGGCGGCGCGCGTAAGGGACATCAACCCATCTGTCGAGGTTGCCGCTCGCGACGTGTTTTTTCTTCCCGAAACCTCGGGAGAGTTTGATTTTAGCAATTATGACTACGTTGTGGATTGTATCGACACCGTGGGCGGAAAAATGGAAATTATCAAGCGCGCCAAGGAGGTTGGTACAAGGGTTATTTCCTCTATGGGCGCGGGCAATAAGCTTGATCCGACCGCCTTTGAGGTGGCTGATATTTATGACACCTCTGTTTGTCCGCTTGCCAAAATTATGCGCCAGCTTTGCAGAAAAAACGGGATTGACTCTCTTAAGGTGGTTTACTCGAAAGAGCCGCCGATGACTCCTGCCGTTCAAATGCCCAAGGATGCAGAAAGCGGAAAAATCCCTCCCGCAAGCGCGGTTTTTGCTCCCGCCGCGGCAGGGCTCGCTATAGCGTATGCGGTAGTCTGCGATTTGATTTCGTGACAAAGTATTGTTGAAATATCGGTTGCGCGCTCAGAAGATTGATGTTGCGGTGCCAAGATGGCATAAATCGCAGCGCGGTGTTGAAAAATTGTTGCTATTGCAAAACAAAGTATTGAAATTGCGACAGTAAGATTTTAAATGGAGAAATATATTGAAACCAAGTAAGAAATTTGCTAAAATATACGCCGAGATAACGACGGTTTGCAACCTTAAGTGTGAGTTTTGCCACGGTACGAAACGAGAGGCGGTTTTTGTTGCTCCTGAGACATTCGCTCTCCGCGCCGAAAAAATCGCGCGCTATACCGACCACGTTTACTTGCACGTTATGGGCGAGCCTCTTTTGCATCCAAGACTTGGCGAAATAATTGACTTGGCGGCTCAAAATGGGCTTAAGGTTAGCATAACCACCAACGGCACTCTGCTTGAAGAGAAGCTTCCGCTATTGCTCGAAAGGGCTGAAAAACTTTACAAGATAAGCATTTCGCTTCATTCCTTTGAAGGCAATTTGCCGTTTGGAGGGAAATCGGAACGTCTTGGCGACATGAATTCCTATCTTGAGGGGTGCTTTTTTGCCGCTGAAAAGCTTGGCAAAGCGGGGGTTATTGCGGCTTTGCGGCTTTGGAATCTTGAGGGGCTTTCGCAAACTGCTCCGCAAAACTCCGAAAACGCTCAAATTATTGATAAATTAAAGAGCCGTTTTCCCGATGAATGGAGCGAAAACCGAAGCGGCATGAGGATAGGGAATCGCGTTTACCTCGAGTGGGGTGAGCGCTTTGATTGGCCGGACATGTCTGCGCCCGAGGGCGAAGCGCATGGCTTTTGTTACGCTATGAAGGATCACGTGGCGGTGCTTTCGGATGGGCGTGTGGTGCCTTGCTGTCTTGACGCCGACGGCGAAATTCCGCTTGGAAATATTGATAATGAGAGTCTTGACTCGATTCTTGATTCGCCAAAGGCGAGGGCGATTTGCGACGGATTTGCCGCGCATTCTCTCGTTCACCCCCTTTGCCGCCGTTGCGGATTTGCGAAAAAATGGTGACGCCCGTCCGGCAAGGCGGTAAACTACAATTTGCTCGGACCGCCGAGAACATTGGTCCCTACAGGGGTTGCGCGTTTTCGCAAACGCACCTGACGAGATTTTAGAATAACTGATCTAAGGAAGAATAAAAATGATAAGATTACTTGATTTGCAAAAACAGTTCATACTGGCTCATCTTAAGGAAGGCGACGTCGCGGTCGACTTCACCATGGGCAACGGGCACGACACCGAATTTTTGTCAAAGACGGTGGGAGAGCGCGGCAGAGTTTACGCCTTCGATATTCAGGCGGCGGCGGTGGAATCTACGCGTCAAAATCTCCAAAAAGCCGAGTGCCCGAAAAATTATACGCTTATTCACGACTCGCATCATAAGGTGCGCGAGTATGTGGACGGCAAGATAAAGGCGGGGATGTTCAACCTTGGGTATCTGCCCGGCGGTGACAAGAACATCACCACCATGCGTGAGACTACCATGCCCGCCATAGAGGCGGCGATTTCACTGCTCGACAGAGACGCTATTCTTTGCGTTGCCATCTACCCGGGGCACGAGGAGGGCGATCTTGAGGGAAAGATGGTTACGGAGTATCTTTCGGGGCTTGACCGCTTTACTTACAGTATCGCTCAGATAAAAATTATAAATTCACCCACTTCGCCGTATTTTATGATCGTTGAGACTAAGTGAGGAAAATATGAACAGCAGACAAAGTCCTTTTTTAATACCGCTTATTATTGCCGCGGCTGTAACTGTTATTCTTGGGATAACGCTGGCGGTGCTTGAGTTTTCGGACGGCGGAGCTGACACCACCGAGCCGCCCGAAACGCTTGAAACCGAGCTGCCCGAGGAAGTATCGATACCTGCGGTGGTCTTTAAATCAAACCTTGAGGAATACGAAAAATACATGGACGTAAAAGATGAAAAATATCTGGTTCTCGTCAACAAGGTAAATACTGTCGACGCAAGCTTTGCTCCTGAAGAAACCGTGAAGGTCAAGGACTCCCACAAGGACATCTATCTTGAAAAAACAGCCGCCATGGCGCTTGAGGCGATGTTTGTTGAGATGCGGAAAAACGGATTCTCCGACGTTTTTGTAACCAGCGCGTACAGAGACTATGGGTACCAGGAGCGCACTTATAATGGTTG
Organism: Eubacteriales bacterium; assembly: GCA_045612185.1. Classification (GTDB taxonomy): domain Bacteria; phylum Bacillota; class Clostridia; order Oscillospirales; family CAG-272; genus RGIG8775. The sequence continues at coordinate 1,264 of JAZKYO010000089.1, read as the reverse complement.
GGTTGCTTACGAAACTCAGACTGTTTCAAGCGATGCGCGCAAGGTGCTTGGTGACAGCTACATCTATCAGAAATATACCTCCGTGGGTAAGACGGGACTTGACAAAACCGACGCGGAGCGTGTTGCTTCGTCCTATTCCGCAAAGGCGGGAACAAGCGAGCATCAGACCGGGCTTTGCGTCGATCTGATGACATCGTCCATGACCGCCCTTGACGGGAGCTTCGCAAATCAGGCGGTCTATCCTTGGCTTTTGGAGAACGCGTGGAAATTTGGCTTCGTTCTTCGTTTTCCTGCCGACAAGGTGGAGGAGACGGGATACTCCTTTGAGCCTTGGCACTACCGCTTTGTAGGAAGATACCACGCCTACAAAATCCACTCCGCGGGGCTGTGCCTTGAGGAATATCTTGAAAATTTGAAATAATAAATAACGAAAAGTATCAATATCAAGGAGAGAAAAATGAAGTACGAATATATTCCGATGCCGAAAAAAAATAAGGTTAAGCACGTTGCTACGTTGTTGTTTTTCTTGGGACTTGCCATGTTTTTGGTGGGTGGAGTAAAGCTGATTCCGTTCCGTGTGGTGTTTCAGATGGCTTCTCTTGTGGCGTTTACCGCGGCTATTATGCTTGTGGGCAGATTTTTGCTCCGCGCCTATGGCTACCGAATTGAGGATTTTGGCGAGGGAGATGAGTTTGTTGTCAATGAGATAACACGCGCAACCTGCGTGTGCGTTTGCCGTCTTGAGCTTTCCAAGCTTACGGCGGTCAAAAAGTGGGACGAGCTGTCAAAAGATGAGCGCGGAAAGAAATTCTACAACTACTCTCCCGATCCCTACGCCGACGGTACGTATCTGCTTGAATTCGTGGAGAGCTCCTACGCACCCAACAGCGACCCCATTCGAGTTCGAATTCTGCCCGACGATAAGCTTCTTTCGCTCCTTGAGGAGTATAAATAAATTGTAGTTTGTCCTCGCCGGACGGGCCTGTTGCCTTCGGCGTCCACGATTTAGGGATTGTGCAAACAACACGGTCGCACTTCGAAAAACTTCGGTTAGACACCTCGTTTTTCTCTATATCAACAGAACGATAAATTGTAGTTTGTAGGGGAGTTGTTAGCACCGCACCCCTCGAGAAAAGTTTTTGCGGAGCTTTTTTCAAAAAGCGACCGCCCGCGCCCGCAGGCGCACCGCGGTTTTTCTTTTTGGTCCTTTTTCTTTTGACGCTCCTTTCTCAAAAAGAAAAAGGACGAGAGACAGTAAGTAACT
>JAZKYO010000088.1:0-11810 GCA_045612185.1 Eubacteriales bacterium | reverse complement strand
AGGTGTAGGATGCGAAGCATCCGTTAAATTGCAAGGGGATAACGCGCCTGCGGGCGCTACACCTCATCACCGCATTCTGCGGAGCTTCCCCTCAAGGGGAAGCCTTCCATACCAATTTACTCACCGATAAACTACAATTTGTAAAGCAATCAAAACAAATAAAGTGGGGTTTTCAATGCCTTGAAAACCAGCGGGAGCTATTGTTTTGGCTACGTACTAAACTTCCGTGGCAGTGTGCGCTGAAGTCATTCTGTGGCACTAATAATATACCAAATTTATAAAACTTTTTACCAAAAAAGTTTTTGCGCCACGCGACTTGCGTAGCAAGTCAGTTTTCCTAAAAAGTGGCAAAGGCCTCTCCCAACACACCTATAAATACAATTTAGAAAACAAAAAATAAATTACCCCATACACCGCGCCTGCGAATGTGCCGTAGAGAAGAACAGGTCCCGCAACGGTAAAGATTTTTGCACCTACACCCAATACCGAGCCTTCGCCTCTGCTGTCTATGGCGGGTGACGCCACCGCGTTGGCAAATCCGGTTATAGGCACAAGCGTTCCCGCACCCGCGTGCTTGGCAATATTATCAAATACCCCAAGCCCCGTAAGCAAAACCGCTACGAAAACCAAGCTGACCGAAACGAGTGTTCCCACGTCGTCCTTCGGAAGCTTCAAAAATCTCGTATAAAGGGATTTTAATCCCTCGGCGGCGGCGCAGATGGCTCCGCCTACCGCAAATGCCCAAACGCAATTTTTGGCGGTAGGCGACTTAGGCGCGCGCGCCTCGGCGTATTTTTTGTAGGTTTTCTTATCCATAAAATTTCTCCTTTCCGGTATGTAGCGCGGGGAGACCCCGCACCGCAAAGTTTAAGCGTTGACCGTTTTGCCGTAGGTCGCCTTTGCCTCGCTTATCTTCTTTTCCTCCGCCTGCGGAGTGGGGTAGAGCCCTCTTTTGTGCATCATATCAAAAATCTGCTTTTGCATTCTGTGCTCCTCGTCAAAAATATCCCTGAAGCAAGTTCCCACTGCGGGTGTGGCACTTTCAAGCATAGAGGTATTGTACGAGGTTGCCATCTGCTTTTCTGAGCAGAGCAGGTCGGTAAGAATCTCTTTGTCTTTGTAATTTGCCTGTTCCATTTTTGCCTCCGTTATTTAAGATTCGCAAAAAGCAAATCGTAATGTCTTTGGTGTATTTCAGCCATCTGCTCAAAATTGTTTTTAAGCTCCTTGTCCTCGGTCATCGATGCGTAAAGCTTGAATTTTGCCGCAAGGTTTTCCTCGTCGCCAAGTCTGTCCTTAATCATTCCAAGTTCTTTTTCGGTTATCTGTGCCATAGTTTACCTCTTTACAAATATGCTTTCATTCTTTCAACGGTGTCCTCTTCAAAAGAGACAAGCTTTTTTGCCAGCGGCTCCGCCTCACCGTATTCAAGATTGTCGTTAAGACGCTTTTGCAGGTCGGTTATACCCATTACCGCACCCTCGATTATCATTTGAGCAATGTGCGATGAGGTCTTGTCTATCACCGTGTTCATCGTGATTCCCATTTTTGCCATCAGCCTTGAAAAAGCACGCTCCTCTTCGGGCTCTTCGCCCATTTTTTCAAGCGCCGCTTTTGCCTCGGCGGCAATTTCGTCGTATCTTGTAAGCTGCATGGAAAGCTCGCTTTCAAGCCCCGAGTCGTTCACCTTTGGCAAGAGCGTCAGTATCGCTTCCGCGCCCATTTTGGCGTTTCGGTAGACGTCGCAGCAAAGTGACGCCGCCGCGCTTTTTTCGGCAACTGCGTTTCTTGACATATTATCACCTCCGTCATTTTTTGATGACGGATTTATTATTTGTGCTTTTTCAGCTTTTATAACACAAAATTGTTGACATATCTGCCGTTTAATGATAAAATTTATGTGTAAATATTTTTAAAGGAGCAAAAAATGAAAATCAACGTAAAAATCAAAAAGCTCAATGAAAACGCAGTTGTTCCCACCTATGGCTCGGAGTTTTCGGCGGGTGCCGACCTCTATTACGTAGGAGAAGAGCCGCTTGTTGTCGAAGCGGGCAAAACCGTGCTTGTAAAAACGGGAATAGCAATGGAGATTCCAGAGGGACTTGTGGGGCTTATCTTCGCTCGCAGCGGACTTGCCACAAAGCGCTCACTCGCGCCCGCAAACAAGGTAGGTGTTATCGATTCCGACTATCGCGGGGAGATAATGGTGGCACTTCACAATCATTCCGACGTCCCCCAGACCGTAGAACCTCGCGAGCGCGTAGCTCAGCTCGCTCTCGTGCCCTACGTAGCGGCTTGCTTTGAAGAGGTGGACGAGCTTTGCGACACCGCTCGCGGCGCAGGCGGTTTTGGCTCAACGGGCAGTAAGTAAGAGGGTATGGTATAATCTGTTATGTGATTCCGTTGACACAGAATAAAAAGGATGGAATGTAAACATTATGAGGAAAAAGATATTTCAAATTATAGAGCCTGCAACCGACAGCGTGTTGAGCAAAGCCTACGACTTCTTAATGATGGCGACAATTATCGTCAGCATTGTTCCGTTGGCTTTCAAAGAATCCAACAGGCTTTTCGACGTTATTGATTGGGTTACGGTTTCGATATTCGTTATCGACTACGTCCTAAGGCTGATTACGGCTGACCTGAAGCTTAATAAATCGGTGCTTTCGTTTTTCGTTTATCCGATTACGCCTATGGCGGTTTTGGATTTGCTGTCAATTCTACCCTCGGTTACGTTGCTGCACAGCGGCTTTAAGCTTTTGAAGCTGTTCAGACTGTTGCGCGCGCTTAAGGTTTTGCGTATGTTCAAGTTTTTGAGATATTCAAAAAGCTTTGAAATTATCGTCAGCGTGTTCAAGAAGCAAAGAAGGGTGCTTAGCGCGGTCGCTACCATGGCGGTAGCCTACGTGTTGGTTTCGGCTTTGGTGGTTTACAACGTTGAGCCCGACTCGTTTGACAGCTTTTTTGAGGCAATATATTGGGCAACCGTGTCATTGACTACTGTCGGCTATGGCGATATTTATCCCGTCACTACTATTGGACGCGTAGTAACGATGGTTTCGTCAATCTTCGGTATTGCCGTTATCGCCTTGCCTTCCGGTGTTATCACGGCGGGTTATCTGTCGGAGATTAACAAAGAAGAAAAGTCGGATGAATGAATATCACAGCGCGCATTAACGCAATAAAGGGCTGATTCATGTGAATCAGCCCTTTGAATTTTGGGGTTTACGCCCACGCCATTGTAGAAGGCTTGGGGTCGTTGATTATTATATCTTTGAGGAAGTTAACCGCCTTGCAAAGTCCTTCGTCAATGCTCATAAGGCTGTCCTCATGCTCGATAGAGAGAACTCTGTCGTAGCCAACGAGACGAAGGTTGGAAACGAGGTCGCGCCAATAGGTCTCGTTGTTGCCGTAGCCAACTGTTCTGAATACCCAAGAGCGGTGAATCTCGTCGCCGTAGTGCTTGGTGTCAAGCACGCCGTTCTTTGCGGTGTTGTACTTGTCAATCTTTGTATCCTTTGCGTGTACATGGTAAATAGCGCCCTCAAGCTCTCGGATAGCCGCAACGGGGTCCATACCTTGCCAGATAAGGTGAGAGGGGTCGAAGTTTGCGCCTATTACGTCGCCAACAGCGGCACGAAGCTTAAGAAGGGTTTCGGGATTGTAAACGCAGAAGCCGGGGTGCATCTCAAAGGCGATGTGGTCTACCTTGTGAGCCTTTGCGAACGCGCCCGCTTCTTTCCAATAGGGAATAAGCTTTTCGTTCCACTGCCAATCAAGAATAGCGAGGAAGTCCTCGGGCCAAGGGCAGGTAACCCAGTTGGGGTACTTGGAGCCTTCGGAGTCACCGGGGCAACCGGAGAATGTAATTACGGTGTCAACGCCAAGCTTCTCAGCAAGGAGAACAGCGTTTCTGAAATCTTTGTCGAACTGAGCCGCGATAGCCTTGTCGGGGTGAAGTGCGTTTCCGTGAGCAGCGAGAGCGCAGATTTCCACGTCGTACTTCTTGAAGGTTGCGACGAATTCGTCAAACTTTTTGCTGTCCGCAAGAAGCTCCTCGGGGTTGCAATGAGCTTTTCCGGGGTAACCGCCCGCGCCGATTTCAACTGTGTGAACGCCAAGTCCAGAGAGAATGGAGAGTGTCTCGTCAAGAGATTTTGTTCCGTAGAGGTTAGCAAGAACACTTAATTTCATAGTTGTAATTCCTTTCGGTAAATATATTCTAACTATATAATACCTTTTTTCACCGATTTTTTCAAGCCCTTTTTGAAAATTTCTTTACCAAATTAAAAATTTACATTGTATTTTGAAAACCATTGATATTTTTCCGTGTTTGTGGTAAAATTGATTTGTTTGAATTTTTTATCACCCAAAAACGAGGTTTTTATGAAAATCAATGTTTTTAAGACGGCCTGGAAAACGGTGTTTTCGCGCTTCTTCTGTCCCGACACAAATCTTTTTTACGATTTTGTGATTGATGACGAAAACAACGCATGGCACCATTTGCCCACGCCCGACGATATAAACGCTTCTGTTCCCAATCCCTGCGGTTGGGGTACGGGGATGGAGGACTCGTCTCTCAATGGCGGAAGCGCGCTTGACGCTTTGGTTTCGGCGTATAATCTTATCGGAGATGAAAAAATTAAGACTTGCGCGGACTCCGTTTTTCAAGGTCTTTTATCCTGTGTAAAAGACAGCGGATTTGTAGCCCGAAGCCTCTCTCCGTTTGACAAAAAAAGCCACTATATCGAAAGCTCGCGCGACCAATATACGCATCTCATTTACGGCTTTTTGCGTTTTTTTGACTCCCCCGGATGTCAAAAAGAGCAGAAAGCTGAAATAAAGCGCGCGTTATCGAAAATCGCTGAGAAGTGCCTAAAAGAGGTTACCGCTGAAAACGGTTATCACTTAACACGCGCTGACGGCAGTATTGGTATTGTATGCAAGATGTGGGACGGTGTCGCGGCTCACGAAATTTTAAGACTGCCTATGTTTTATCTGGCGGCTTATCACGTTACGGATAACGAAAAATACAAAAAAGAATATCTTAAATACGTGGACGAGGCAGTCGAAGGCTCACTTTACTATCGCCCCGATGCCATGAGGTGCTATTGTTCACTGCAAATGCAAAGCTCTTTGAGAATAGTATACGATTACTGCGATGATGATAAGTTAAAAGAAAAAATGCTGACGGTAATGAAAAGGATTGCCGATTACGGTGTCAAAAAAGCAACAGACAACAGCAAGGAGTTCTGCAAGCCCGAACACCGTGAGGATCTAAACTACAGATTTCGCAAATGGAATGGGGTTGAAGCGAGGAATATGGGAGTTTTCGGTGGGTTTGAATACATAAATCCCGCCCAAAGCGAGCGCAAGGATAACAAAGCCTTTTACCCCGTGCGCGAGGTTGCCGAGGGAGCTATTATGGCGGCAATATGTCCGCATTACCGCGTGACAGAGGAGCTTTTGACCGCCGTCGAAAACATGGCTGAAGCTATTAATTACAAACGGCATTCAAGCATTTACGCCCCTCTTTTGCTGGCATGCGCTCATATAGCCTGCAAAGAAAACATAACAAAAGGAGAATAAAAATGAACGTAAGAGAAGAATCACTCAAAAAGCATTACGAATGGAAGGGCAAGATAGAGGTAGTCACCCGTTGTCCCATAAACTCAAGAGAGGACCTGTCGCTGGCGTACACCCCCGGCGTTGCAGAGCCCTGCCTTGAGATAAACAAGGACGTGGACAAGTCCTACGAGCTTACCCGCCGCGCAAATCTTGTGGCGGTTATTACCGACGGAACTGCGGTTCTCGGTCTTGGCGACATCGGGCCCGAGGCGGGCATGCCCGTAATGGAGGGCAAGTGCGCTCTCTTCAAGGCGTTTGCCGACGTTGACGCCTTTCCGCTTTGCGTAAAAAGCAAGGACGTTGACGAGATAGTCAGAACCATCGAGCTTATTTCGGGCAGCTTTGGCGGAATTAACCTTGAGGACATAAGCGCGCCCAGATGCTTTGAAATTGAGCGCAGGCTCAAAGAGGTTTGCGACATTCCCGTTTTCCACGACGACCAGCATGGTACGGCGATAGTTGTGGCGGCGGCGCTTATTAATGCTCTCAAGCTGGTGAAAAAGGATATGGACAGCGTACGCGTGGTTATCAACGGCGCGGGCTCGGCGGGTATCGCTATCTGCCGCCACTTGCTTGGCGTTGGCGTTAAGAATATCACTATGGTTGACCGCTTTGGCATCATAGCCCGCGATATGGAGGGGCTTAACGAGGCTCACGCCGCTATTGCGGAGCTTACCAACAAGGAGATGCAACACGGTGTGCTTGCCGACGCTATGAAGGGCGCCGACGTATTTATAGGAGTGTCTGCTCCCAATATCGTGAGTGAGGAAATGATAAAGTCTATGGCAAATGACTCCATCGTATTTCCAATGGCAAACCCCACACCCGAAATTATGCCGGACAAGGCAAAGGCTGCGGGCGCGCGCGTAGTTGGAACGGGACGCTCCGACTTCCCCAACCAGATAAACAACGTGCTTGCTTTCCCGGGAATCTTCCGTGGCGCGCTTGACTGCCGCGCGAGCGCCATAAACGACGAGATGAAGGTGGCGGCTTCTTACGCCCTTGCCGACCTCGTCAAGGAGTCAGAGCTTTCAGAGGAAAACATAATCGTCTCCGCCCTCGATAAAAGCGTTGCTTCGTCCGTCGCATCGGCGGTTATGGAAGCCGCGCGCAAAACCGGAGTAGCCAGAATTTAAAAAACGCTATATAATTTTTGTTTACATAAAAAAGACGGCTTCAGTTGCCGTCTTTTTGTGTTGGGGTGCCGGGTTAATTTTTCATGTATTTATCAAGCCATTCAAGGACGATTGGCATGAAGGTTGAGGAATACTTCATTGGTGTGTGGGGAGCGTCCTCCAAGGTGATAAGCTTGTGGGGAATTCCCGCCTTTTCAAACGACGCATCAATTTCAAGCTCAAGCTCGTAAGCAACCGCCTTATCCGCCGTGCCGTGTATTGACACCGTGGGGGGGAAGTTGGTTACGTTGGGCTTTATAGACCAAGGCGCGCCCCAGCAGTTCCCAAAAAATTTGAATTCGTCGTTATAATTTTCAAGCAGGTAAAAGCAAGCCATTCCGCCCGCGCTGCCGCCCATAATGGCTATATGCTCTGAGTCAAAGTTCAATTTTTCGGCATTCTCTTTTATGTAGGCGTAGGCAATGTGCAAAGCCTCTGCCGCTCTGTCCGCACCGCGTGATTCGTTCCATTTAAGGCGGTCATCTGAGTTGTTGAAGATGGGGTAATCGGGCGAAACCACCGCGTATCCCGCTGCCGTAAGAGATCTTGCGAATACGGGAATATATCCCTGCCTTTTGTTGTGTGGCTGAACAAAACCGCCTCCGTGAACAAAGATAACCACGGGACGCGGATTTTGTGGCTTTTCCACAGAGGTGATAACATCAAGCTTATAGTCCTGTATTTCGCCGTAATAGTTTTCAAGTCTGCAAAAAGTCAGTTCTTCAAGTCTCATGCCTGCGTATGCCTCAATACCGTGAGAAACAAATTTGAGTTCAGGGTCAATATTTGTCATTTTACGTTCTCCTGTTTTTCTAAGCTTCTTCGGTTTTTATTATATCATTCCGTTTTTGTTTTGTCAACTGATTTTGCGAAGCCCTTCGGATATTTTTAATGCTCACAAACCGCTTTTTATACCTTACTTTGACTTTGTGTAAAATCATTCAATTTTGCGTAGATATATTGACATGGAATTTTTTTAATGATATACTGAAAACAACAAAATCAAAAGGAGCGATAACAATGGATAAAAAAGTAAAGCTTGCGGTTATAGGTCTTGGAGCGCGTGGCGGCAGTATGCTTAAGAGCGTTATTCTCAAGTTTGAGGATATTGAAGTAACCGCCGTTTGCGACCTTTACGCCGACCGAGTTGAGGATGCGGCGCTTCTTGTGAGTGAGACCAAGGGTAACACCCCTTTTGGCACTACCGATTACAAAGAGGTGCTTGCGAGAGACGATGTGGAAATAGTTTACGTGGCAACCGCTTGGGAGAGCCACGTTGAGATAGCTACTGCCGCGCTTAAGGCAGGAAAGGCAACCGGACTTGAGGTTGGCGGAGCGTACAGCATTCGCGAGCTTGAGGAGCTGGTAAGCGCCCGTGAGACCACGGGTACGCCATTTATGCTTATGGAAAACTGCTGCTATAACGATAACGAGCTTTTCGCCACAGCGGCTGTCCGCGCGGGCGTGCTTGGAAGGATTGTTCATTGTTCGGGAGCTTACGGACACGACCTTCGCTCCGAGATATCGAACGGAAATATCAAGCGTCATTACAGACTTCGCAACTACACAAGCCGCAACGCTGAGAATTATCCTACTCACGAGCTTGGCCCTATTGCGAGAATACTTAATATCAACCGCGGAAACCGCATGGTTTCGCTTGTGTCGGTGGCTTCAGGCGCGTATGGAATGGCGCAGTACGTAAAGGATCACCCCGAGCTTGTGGAGAAGGATCCTACCCTCGCTGACCGCGAGTGGAAGCAGGGGGACATCGTTACCACAGTTATTACTTGCCAGAACGGTGAAACTATTCTTCTTAAGCTTGACACCACCTTGCCTCGCTCCTACAGCCGCGAGTTGTCGGTGAGAGGAACAAAGGGATATTACAATCAGGATACCAACACTCTTTACCTTGACGGAATGAAGGAGTTTTGGAAGAACTCTCAGTATCTTGACGCTTACAGAGATAACGCCAAGGAGTATTACGACGCCTATATGCCCGACTTCTGGAACAATATGACTGAAGAGGCGAAGAAATCGGGACATGGCGGTATGGATGGAATAATGTTCCGCGAGTTTATAAATGCGTATAAAGAGGGAAGAGAAATGCCCATCGACGTGTACGATTGCGCCTCGTGGATGTGCATAACCGCGCTTTCGGCGCAGTCGATAGCCATGGGCGGAATGCCCCAGCCAATTCCCGATTTTACAAACGGAAAATGGTTGATCAGAGAGCCTAAAGACGTAGTTGAACTGAAAAAATAAAAAATCTCGGTTAAAAGGCTGGTTCTCATAAGGATGTTACCATTCTCCTTGTAGGGACAGGCGTCCTCGACTGTCCGTTATCGGTCTTATTTTTATTTTCCTTTAACCAAAGCAAAAGATGGATGTGGTTAGGCATTATTACATATTTTTCAACCGACAAATGCTCATAAAAATCATTTAATTGTTTGATGTATTTATCAGCAATTTCTCCGTATCTCGCCAATTCCGGTTGCGGACAGTCGAGGACGCCTGTCTCGGACGGACAGTCGAGGACGCCTGTCCCTACAATGCGAGATAGGATTCTTCGCCTATTTTGCGTGCAAATCGTTATAAAATATACTCCAACACTATTGTAATCAAAACTTTGATATCTCGGTGTTTTTCTCTTTTTTAATTCATCCATTGTTATCACTCATCTCATTATAACACAAATCGGCAGAGATGTTGTTTTCTCTGCCGAAAATTGTTTGTAGGGGCGAACATTGGTCGCCCGTTTTGGTTTTGTGGTTGTTTGCGGGCGACCAATGGTCGCCCCTACGATAACATCCTTATGAGAAGGATCGTAAACCGAGGTTTTTTGTCGTTTATTTCGCGTTTTCGCGGCGGGCTCTCATTACGGCTTTCATACGAAGCTCGTTGCTGAGAATCTTTTTGCGAAGTCTGATGGACTTGGGCGTTACCTCGATAAGCTCGTCGTCGTTGATAAACTCGATGGCTTCTTCAAGCGAGAAGATAACGGGGGGCGTAAGCAAAAGCTTTTCGTCCGCGCCTGCCGAGCGGATAGCGGTGAGCTGCTTTCTCTTGCAGGGATTGATTGCGATATCCTCGTTTTTGGGATTCTCGCCCACTATCATACCCTCGTAAACGGGGGTTTGAGGTCCGACGAACATAGTTCCGCGCTCCTGAGTGTTGAAAAGTCCGTAACGGGTGGTTTCACCGTCCTCGGAGGCGATGAGAGAGCCTGTAAATCTCATAACTATCTCGCCTCTGTAAGGTTGGTATCCCTCAAAGATGGAGTTCATAATACCCTCGCCGTGGGTGTCGGTAAGGAATTCGGAGCGGTATCCGAAAAGACCGCGGGCGGGAATGATATATTCTATTTTCGTGCGGTTTCCTACGGGAGACATTTCAAGCAGGTCGCCTTTTCTGCGTCCAAGCTTTTCAACTACCGCGCCCACGTACTCGGTGGGAACGTCAAGTACTACTCGCTCCATGGGCTCGCACTTTTCGCCGTCTATTTCCTTGTAAAGCACTCTGGGGTTGGAGCAGCAAAGCTCAAAGCCCTCACGGCGCATGTTCTCAATGAGAATGGAGAGGTGCATCTCGCCTCTGCCGGCAACCTTGAATTCCTCGGTGGTGTCACCGTCGGTAACGCGAAGCGAAACGTCCTTGAGAAGCTCTTTGTAAAGTCTGTCGCGGAGCTGTCGGGAGGTGACAAACTTACCCTCTCGTCCCGCAAATGGGCTGGTGTTTACCGCAAAGGTCATCTCAAGTGTAGGCTCGCTGACTTTAACGAACTCAAGGGGCTCGGGAGCGTTAAGGCTTGTTATGGTGTCACCTATGGTTATCTGTTCAGCTCCCGAAAAGCAGACGATGTCGCCCACCTTTGCCTCGTCAACCGGGGTTCTTACAAGTCCGTCTATCTGGAAGATAGCCACGATTTTTGTGCGCTTGGGGGTTGCGCCTGTGTGGTAGTTGCATATGAACGCGTCCTGATTTTTCTTTATCATTCCGCGCTCAATGCGTCCGATTCCTATTCTTCCCACATAATCGTTGTAGTCGATAGAGGAAACGAGAAGCTGAAGCTCGCCGTTCTCATCGCCCTCGGGTGCGGGAACGTAATCAAGAATCTTGTCAAAGAGGGGAATAAGGTCGGTGCCCTCAACCGCGGGGTCTTCGGTTGCCGTGCCTGCTCTGCCCGAGCAGTAGAGCATGGGGCTATCAAGCTGTTCGTCGTTTGCGCCAAGGTCGATAAGAAGCTCAAGAATTTCGTCTTCAACCTCGCCAATGCGGGCGTCGGGCTTGTCTATTTTGTTGATAACGACTATAACTCTGTGGTTTAATGAAAGCGCCTTCTGAAGCACAAAGCGTGTCTGTGGCATGGGACCCTCAGCCGCGTCAACAAGAAGGATAACTCCGTTTACCATTTTGAGTATACGCTCAACCTCTCCTCCGAAATCGGCGTGGCCGGGGGTGTCGATGAGGTTGATTTTTACTCCGTTGTAGTGAACGGCTGTATTTTTTGCAAGTATAGTAATTCCGCGCTCTTTTTCCAGCGCGTTGCTGTCCATAACTCTTTCTTCTGTTGCCTGGTTTTCTCTGTACGCACCGCCCTGCTTGAGCATTTCGTCCACAAGGGTGGTTTTTCCGTGGTCAACGTGGGCTATAATGGCTACGTTTCTTAAATCTTCTCTTATCACTGCCGTTCTCCTTTAAAAAATTTTACTCTAACTTATATATTATACACGATTTTAGTGGTAAAAATAAATATTTTAAGTAACGAAATTTCACAACTGCAATTGTGGGTTTTTGTGCAATTTTACTATTTTTCTTGCTTGACAAGGGTGTGGGAGTATGATATAATTTAGAAAATAGACGGAGATTGATAAATTGTAGTTTGTGGGGGAGTTGTTCGCACAAACCCAATAGAGAAAAGTTTTGCGGAGCTTTTTCAAAAGCGACCGCCCGCGCCCGCAGGCGCACCGCGGTTTTTCTTTTTGGTCCTTTTTCTTTTGACGCTCCTTT
>JAZKYO010000087.1:0-5843 GCA_045612185.1 Eubacteriales bacterium | reverse complement strand
CTACGATCCGACTTCCCCCGAGAGCAAAAATCGGAATAAAGGCAACCGTAATAAGGGTTAGTATCCAATTGGTTGTTACCATAAAGAAGAAGGTACCGATAAGGGTTATAGCTCCCGAAATAAGAGAGGTGAGGGAATGATTGAGCATCATATCGATATTATCAACGTCGTTGGTAAAGCGGCTCATTATTTCTCCGTTAGCGTCGCTGTCAAAAACTTTAACGGGCAGATTTTGCACCTTGTTAAAGAGGTCGTTTCTAAGGTTTTCGGTAGCTCCAAGCGAGACCGAAAGCATTATTCTTCCCTGGAGATAGGAAGCCACGATACCGCAAATATATACGCCCGCGATAGTAACAAGAATAGACGCGAGGTAGAAAAGTCTTTCCTCGTTGGTCTTTCCCGAAGCGACCAGATTATTGATAACAGGTCTCAGAATGTAGCCGCCCACAAGCGAGGAAGCTGTTGAGAAAAGCATACACAAAAGCACGCCAATAAGTCTGAATTTATAAGGGGATAGGTAGGAAAGCAGACGTTTTACCGTTTTTTTGGTGTCCTTAGGCTTGCCGTGAGGTCTCATTCCCGGTCCGCCCGGACCGCGTCTTGGCCCCATTGGGGGCATTCCGCCCTTTTCCGCTTTGCCTTTGTGAGAGCCGTACTGTTTTTGAAGTTCTTCCAGAGATCTTGCCGCCATATCAGTTTGCCCCCTTTCCGCCGTTGCCGTTTTCGTCTTTTTTATCTACCTGTGAGTAGTAAATTTCTCCGTACTCCGCATTTGTAGCCAACAGCTCCTCGTGAGTTCCGACTCCGGTAATTTTACCGTCGTTCATAACCACAATTCTGTCGGCATCGCGCACAGAGCCGATTCGCTGGGCTATAATTATCTTTGTGGAGTCTTTTAGTCCCGTACGGAAGGTTTCGCGTATCTTAGCCTCAGTTGCGGTATCCACTGCGCTTGTAGAGTCGTCAAGTATTATAATCTTTGGCTTTTTAAGCAGCGCGCGGGCAATACAAAGCCTCTGCTTCTGTCCGCCCGAAACATTGCTTCCTCCCTGACCGAGGTCGGTATCGTAGCCGTTTGTAAAATCGGTGATAAAGCCGTCGGCCTGCGCCGCGTCTGCCGCTGCGCGGATTTCCTCCACGGTGGCGTCGTCATCGCCCCAACGAAGATTGTCTCTTATGCTTCCCGAAAACAGCGTATTCTTCTGAAGCACCATACCCACGCCCTCTCTGAGGTCAAAAAGCTTGTAGTCGCGGACGTCGACACCGTCAACGAGAATTTCACCCTCATCTGCGTCGTAAAGTCTCGCTATCAGCGAAACCAACGTGGTTTTTCCACATCCTGTCGAGCCTATAATACCGACGGTCTCACCCGCATTTATCTTAAGGTTGATTCCGTCAAGCACGGGCTCGTCGCTGTGCTTGTAGTATCTGAAGCTGACGTTCTTAAACTCAATCTCTCCGCGCTCCACCTTTGCGCAAGTGGGCGCGATTGGATCTACGATGTCGATTTTTTCGTCAAGCACCTCCGAGATACGCTTGCCCGAAGCCAGCGCGCGGGAGAACATTACGAAAAGGAAGGATACCATCATAAGCGAGGAAAGTATCTGCGTAATATAGGTAACGAAAGCCGCAAGGTCACCCGTTGACATTCTTCCGTCAAGAAGCTGATTGCCGCCAAACCAAAGCACCGCAATTACGGTAGAGTTCATAACCAGGGTCATTATAGGCTGCATGAGAATCATATTCTTCATGGCGTTGCCCGCGTTGTCCTTAAGGTCCTTGTTGGCTTTTCCGAATTTTTCGCGTTCAAAATCCTCTCTTACAAAGGATTTTACCACACGCGCGTTGGTAAGGTTTTCACCCACCGTAGAGTTAAGGGCGTCGATTTTTGTCTGCATTTTAGCGAATCGGGGAAAGCCCCTGAAAATAATAACGGTAATAGCTATAAGAAGCACTGGTATTGACACCGCTAATACCACAGACAGCGAGGGATTTACCGCGATAGCCATAATAAGCGCGCCTATCATCATACCCGGTGCGCGGAAGAACATTCTGAGCATCATATTGCAGAAGTTCTGAAGCTGGGTAACATCGTTTGTAAGTCTGGTTACAAGCGAACCTGTGCTGAATTTGTCAATATTTGAAAATGAGAAGCTCTGTATCTTCTTATAGAGGTCAGCTCTCAGGTCAGCGGCAAAGTTTACCGATGCCTTTGCGCCGAAATATGCGCCGCCGATACCGCCTATCATCATAAGCACCGCCGTCAGAATCATTCCAACCATAATTGCCACGATAAACGGACCGTTTGAACCAAGCAGGTCAAACAGCGCCTTTATAAACGCGGGCGGCTCTACCGATCGCTCTACGCCAAAGTTAATTATATAGGACAAAAGCTTTGGCATCAAAACCTCGCCTATCACCTCAATTATCATACACAAAGGTCCTATGATAAAGTAAGGCAAATAAGGCTTTATATACTTAAACCATCTTTTCAATCTTTTTCCTCCTCCGCTTCGCCATCGCAAAGCCTGTTAAGATTATTTTGCATTATTTCCAGACATCCGACAAATGTCTCAAGCATTTCTTGCGGGATTCCCTCAAGCATTGCTCCGTCTATCTCACTGAAATACTTTTCGGATGCCGAAATTATCTCGCGTCCGCGCTCGGTTATTACTATCGAATTATAGCGGCTGTCCTTTTCCGCCGCCTTTTTCTCTATGTAACCACCGCTTTCAAGCTTCTTAATAGTTACAGCCACCGCCGCCGTGCTTATTTCAAGATGCTCGGCAAGCTCGGTCTGCGATATTCCGCTGTATTTCGCCAGGTGCATTAGCATTATATGCTGGCTTCGGTGTATTCCAAGCCTTTTTACAAGCGATTCAAACGCCTTGCGATGAAGTCTGTCGGTCTTCATAAACATACCGCACGCGTGCCGCGCCGTAATACTGTCGGTCTTATTATCCATCTTTTCTTCCTTTCCCAAAAATTCGCGCCAAGGTACACAAAAGGGTGTACAATTAACGCGTTAACAATTAACATGTTAATTATACCCCTTGCGTTTATCTTTGTCAATAACCTTGGCTAAGATTTATATTTATTTACAATTCAAAACTGCTTGGTTTCGTTTGGCTCTGCCGTAAAGCTGTAAGTCTTGTCTCGGTAGACGAAAACGCAATCAAGCGTTTTACCGGTTACGTTGGTCACCTTAGGGTGGTCACCAAACCAATTGGTTTCCACTCTCACACCGCTTGTAACTGTAAAGAGAAGCTTTTCGTTGATAAAGCCCGAAGCGGTGTCTTTTTCCGACTCAAGAGTGTAACAGTCTCCGCCCCACTTAAGCTCAAACTCTGAGCAGCTTTCGTCACAATGTCCAAGCGCCCCCCAAACCACGCTGTCAAAGACAATGCTTACGCCGTAAAATCTTGCCAATATCTCAATAGCGGCAGCGGCGGTAGGCACGTAGTCAGCGCAAATCTTTTCCTTTTGCGGCTCGCCCGTAAAAGGGTCGTAAAGCTCGGTGAAAACCGCAGACTCTGACAAAGTATCAACAAATCTCTCGCCTATTTTGGTAAGCTCAGAGAAAAATCCGTATTTTTCAAGCGCTTTTATCGCACGGCAATAGCTGTCTCCGCGGACCATTCCGCCGTAAGGCAAGCTGTTGTCATTCTCAAAGCAAGGAGAATTTACGGGCAGATAAGGCAACGGCAGCACGGTAAAGAACTCGCTTTCGTTAAGCAAATGCTCCCCAACAAATCTTTGCGCCATATCGTCGGCAAGCGCGCCATGGTACATCATAAACAGCGTTTCAAGCGTAAATGCTTTTATAAAATCACCTTTAAGGCTCTTGTCATAGCAAATGTGATTTCTCTCGCTCCAGAATTTGTAGGAAATTTTTTCACGTATTCGCTCCGCCTCACCGCTGTAAAGCTCGGCTTTTCCGTCACCCACAGTCTCCGAGATTTCAGCCAAGGTCTTTTTAAGGCTGTACGCAAACGCCGCCGTCAAAGCCGCCTCCAATGGGAAGGGCGAGAATTTTTCGTCCACGTCGTTCACCCTGTCGGTAGGCAGATATCTCTCGGCAAGTGCCTGCTCGGAGGTCTCTTTTACGTCAAGAAACTCAAGACAGCCGTTTCCGTTTTTATCATGGGTCAGCCAAAGATAGCTATCAAATTTTTCAAGCATCTCGTAAAACTCGTCAAGATAGGCAAATTCCTTTTTCTTGGTCATGTAGAAAAGCGACAAAGCCTCCTCGCAGAAGGCAAAGCCCGCAAGCTTTGAATAATCGCAAAAAATACCGTCGTGCTTTTTGATTATCTCAGATGCCAATCTGCCGTCCGCGCGCTGAGTCACCTTAAATGCCTTTACGCACTCAATTGCCGCAGCCACGTCATAGCGCGCAAGCGTTTCAGCGCTCAATATTCCCGAATCAAGAGTTATCTTGTCCGCCTCGGGGCTGATTACCGCAATTTTGTAATCCCCAAATGCCTTAACCGCGCCAAGAAGCGTGTTTTTGGCGCTCTCATAGAGAGCGGTAAGCTTTTTATTATCGGTTTTGAAGCTGTTTGAAATTAAAATCATATCAATTCCCTCTCGTTGGGGTTATTTAATATAGTTTTCACAAATATTGAAGCTGTCGCGGGCGCTGTCCTTAGGTGTAGAGGCGTATCCGGTAATAAGAATATATTCATTCCCCCCGGTATCTCTTACCAGAAGCGCCAAACAATACTTAGCCTCATCGGTAAAGCCGGTCTTGCCGCCAATTATCTCACCGTTTGAAAAAGCAAGCGGAATTCCGTTCTTGGCAAATCTGCCTTTGTCTGAGGAAATAGTAGTATTTTTAAAGGTGAATCGGTAGTCCTTAAGCACTCCGTCGTCGTAGTAGTCAAAATAGGTAGCGTAAGTCGCGGTGGTGATTATCCTTCTGAAAAGCTCATTCTCAAGCGCGTAGGCAACGATAGAGGTCATTTCGGCAACCGTGGTGTAATGGTCCTTATGGTGAAGTCCCGTAACGTTTGCGAAATGAGTCTCCGCAAGTCCAAGCTCAGCGCACTTTTCGTTCATCAACACCACAAATTCTTCCTCACTGCCCGCAACGTATTCGGCAAGCGCAATTGCCGCATCGGTGTCCGACTCAAGAAGCAAAGCGTACAAAAGCTGTTCTGTGGTAAGCAGGTCGCCCGTGTCTATTCCCGTACGAGACGCCCCCGGATACTTGTTTTTTATCTCTTTGGTTATTTTTGTCTGAGCCTCAAGTGAATCAGCGTTTTCGTAAGCCACGATAAAGGTCATAATTTTGGTCATAGAGGCGGGATACATCTGCTTTGAGGAATTGCGGGTAGCAACTACCTCAAGCCCGTCAACCTTGGTGAGAAGCGCGTATTTGCAATTGATGCCTGTAATCAGCTCCGCCTCGTCTATTCCGACAACACCGTACTCAGGCGGCGTGGGAGCAACCACAGCCACGTCGGTGTTTTCGGTAGTTTCAAACCCGCTGTCGCAGGCAACAAACAAAATCACCGCCGTCAAAAGCAAAAAGAGCAATATGTAAAGTTTATTTTTTGTCATAAAAAGCCTCGTAAATATTTTTTATGAAGATATCTTTATTATTGTACCACACTATTGAAAATTTTTCAATAGTTTTTCTGATTGGTGGTAAATTTGGTAAGTTGTAGTTTGTGGGGGAGTTGTTCGCACAAACCCAATAGAGAAAAGTTTTGCGGAGCTTTTTCAAAAGCGACCGCCCGCGCCCGCAGGCGCTCGGCGTCTTTTCTTTTTGCGCGCTTTTTCTTTTTACGCCTCTTTATCTAAAAAGAAAAAGCGCAAGAGACAGTAAGTAACTATTA
>JAZKYO010000086.1:0-3045 GCA_045612185.1 Eubacteriales bacterium | reverse complement strand
ATTTTTATGTGTTGTATAATAGTTACTTGCTGTCTCTTGCGCTTTTTCTTTTTAGATAAAGAGGCGTAAAAAGAAAAAGCGCGCAAAAAGAAAAGACGCCGAGCGCCTGCGGGCGCGGGCGGTCGCTTTTGAAAAAGCTCCACAAAACTTTTCTGGCAGGGCTGCTGTGCGAACACACCTAAAAACTACAATTTTAACGTATAAATAAAGTAGGAGCTGTGCTTTTAATGAGACAGCTCCTTTCGTATTGCGTGCGAGTTGTTCGCACCAATTTATAAATCGTGGGGGCGAGTTTTTCCGTCAATCCACCTTAGAAAGGTAAGCTATTTGCTCGGGGGTGAGGGAGTCTATGGTAATACCAAGAGTGGAAAGCTTAAGAGAGGCAACCTCTTCGTCGATTTCGCGCGGAACTGCGTAGAGGCGTTTTTCAAGCTTACCCTTGTTTTTGGCAAGATACTCAAGCCCCTTTGCCTGAATTGCGAAAGACATATCCATGATTTCGGCGGGGTGACCGTTGCCTGCGGCAAGGTTGACAAGTCTGCCCTCGGCAAGCAGATTTATCACACGTCCGTCAGCCATGGTGTAGCCCATAATGTTGGGCTTGCGCTCCTCAATTTTCACAGAGAGAGCCTCAAGCTCACGCTTGTTTATCTCAACGTCAAAATGTCCGCTGTTGGCAAGCAGAACGCCGTCCTTCATTACCTCAAAATGGCGCTTGACTATAACGTCGTTAGTGCCCGTAAGGGTGATGAAAAGGTCACCGAGGGGAGCCGCCTCGTCCATAGTCATAACGCGGTATCCGTCCATAACCGCCTCAATAGCCTTTACCGAGTCGATTTCGGTGACGATGACATTAGCACCCATTCCTTTAAGACGCATTGCCACGCCGCGGCCGCACCAGCCGTAGCCTGCGACAACAGCGGTCTTGCCCGCTATCATAAGGTTGGTGGAATTCATAATTCCGTCAAGTGTCGACTGACCCGTGCCGTAGCGGTTGTCAAAGAGATGCTTGCAATCGGCGTCGTTAACGTCTATCATGGTGTAGTCAAGTCTGCCCTGAGCCTCACGGGCTTTAAGGCGATGAATGCCCGTTGTGGTTTCTTCGCAACCTCCGATAAGACGCTCGCCAAGATGTCTGTACTCACCGTGGATAAGCTGAGTGAAGTCTCCGCCGTCGTCAATCATCAAATCGGGTATGCAGGAGAGGGTGTCAACGAGGTGCTTTTCGTACTCGCTGTCCGAAACGCCGTGGCGGGCGTGAACGTCAATGCCCACAGCCGCAAGAGCCGCCGCAACGTCGTCCTGCGTGGAAAGCGGATTACAGCCCGTGGCGTGAACCTCCGCACCGCCCGCGCGGAGAGTTTCCGCAAGGCAGGCTGTCTTTGCCTCAAGGTGAATCGACATGCAGATTTTCATTCCCGCAAAGGGCTTTTCACGCTCGAAATCGGCGCGTATCTTAGCCAAAAGTGGCATGTACGCCTTTACCCATTCTATTTTCTTTCTGCCCGAGGGGGCGAGAGTAATGTCCCTGATATCGCTCATTTTTTATGTCCTCCAAAATTTATTTCAAATGATTTTCTATAATATCGCCCGCGTGGAAAAAGCCTTCAAGCGTGCCAAGAGGCTTGCCCGTAACGCCTTTTCTGTAAACCAAAAGCGGCACTAGCTCACGGGTGTGGTCGGTGGTTTTTGCAAAGCAGGGGTCACAGCCATGGTCGGCGGTGATAACGAGCAGGTCGTCCTCCCCAAGCTTTGGCAAAAACTCGCCCAGCCACGTGTCAAACTCCGAAAGGGCGGATGCGTAGCCGTTAAGGTCGCGGCGGTGTCCGTACTTTGAGTCAAAATCCACCAAGTTGATAAAGCAAAAGCCCTCAAAGCCGCTGTCGGCAATCTCTGACGTAACCCTCATTCCGTCGGCATTCGACGAAGTGTAAATCTCCTCGTCAAGCCCTATGTGGGCAAAAATGTCACCGATTTTGCCCACGCCCACACGTTTGATTCCCCGTTTTCCAAGGCGGTCAAGGAGCGTTTTTTTGGGCGGCTCTATTGAGAAATCGTGGCGCTTTGCGCTTCTTGTAAAGGGATGCTCACCCACAAAGGGACGGGCTATAACACGTCCCACACCGTGCTTTCCCACAAGCAGCTTGCGGGCGATGCGGCAGTATTCGTAAAGCTCGTCAACGGGAACGACGTCCTCGTGTGCGGCTATCTGAAAAACGCTGTCCGCCGATGTGTAAACGATAAGCGCGCCCGTGGCGATATGCTCCTTTCCGTAGTCGGCAAGGACCTGCGTGCCGGAGTAGGTCTTGTTGCAGATGACCTTGCGACCGCAAAGGCGCTCAAACTCAGCTATCAGCTCGTCGGGAAAGCCGTTGGGGTAGGTGGGAAGCGGTTCTTTTGAGACGATTCCGCAGATTTCCCAGTGGCCTATGGTGGTATCCTTGCCCCTCGAAAGCTCAACCATTCGCCCGTAGTCGGAAAGCGGATTCTCGGTCGCACCGAGGAACCCAAGCCCCTCTATATTTCCGATTCCTAACCTTTTTAGGTTTGGTATGTTCAGCTTGGGCGAGGTCGAAAGGCTACGCAAGGTGTTCGCGCCCGCGTCGCCAAACTCAGCCGCATCGGGGGCTTCGCCCGCGCCAAGGCTGTCTAATACTATCATAAATGCTTTCATATTTTTCTTCTTTCTGAATCTCGTGCAGCCGCCTCGCCGCACCTGGCGGTGGGCTGGTAGGCTTCGCCCCCACGAATTTTAGATTGTGCTAACATAGCTGTCGCACACCGAAAAACTCGGCTAAACACCTCGTTTTTCTTTATATTAACGGAACGATAAATTGTAGTTTATCGGTGAGTAAATTGGTATGGAAGGCTTCCCCTTGAGGGGAAGCTGTCGCGGGACGCGACTGATGAGGTGTAGCGCCCGCAGGCGCGTTATCCCCTTGCAATTTAACGGATGCTTCGCATCTCAACACGTAACAAAGCCTTGGCTTTGTTATCCGAATTGCCGAGGCAATTCGACTCATCCGTCACCTATTCGGTGACACC
>JAZKYO010000085.1:0-4426 GCA_045612185.1 Eubacteriales bacterium | reverse complement strand
AACGGATGCTTCGCATCTCAACACGTAACAAAGCCTTGGCTTTGTTATCCGAATTGCCGAGGCAATTCGACTCATCCGTCACCTATTCGGTGACACCTTCCCCTCAAGGGGAAGGCTTTCATTCGCTTATCTTAAACAGTTCGATAAACTACAATTTATCGTTCCGTTAATATAAAGAAAAACGAGGTGTCTAACCGAGTTTTTCGGTGTACGACAGCTATGTTCGCACCAATTATAAATCGTGAGCCGCGAAGCGCATAGGCCTGTCCGGCGAGGACAGAAAACCGCTGTTGTCAAAACAGCGGTTTTCAAAACATATCAAAACTCAATCTCTACGGAATTCATGCCGTCTATAGCGAAAGTTGCTTTACCGCCGCCTACCGACACGTCACGGCTGATTATTACCTGCGCGAGACCCGCAAATAGTGAATGTGACGCACTCTTGGGATTCTCGTGGCAAATCGGGTTTCCGTTGCCCGCGCCCACAAGGGTCACGTTTTCGCCCATTATCAGCCTTACGCTGTTCTCTGCGGTAGGAACTACCCTGCCCTCGGAGTCAACAGCCGAAAGAGTTACAACAGCTCTCACCACTCCGTTTGCATCAACGCTCAGGTGGTCGGTATCGGCTCTCAGCTCGCACGCCACTCCCGTTGTCTTAAGAGTCTTTCGGTTGGTCTCAACTCCGTTTTTGTAGCCCACGGCGGTAATTTCGCCCGGCTCAAAGTCAACCTCCCACTCACCGCAGGTGTATTTTTCTATCTTCTTTCTGCCCTTAGACGATCCGTTGACGAAAAGCTCCGCCTCGTCGCACTTGGAAAACAGATAGACGGTTCGTCTCTCACCGCCCGCCACATAGTTCCAATGTGGGCAAAGCTCAAAGGTGTCAACGTCATCTCGCCAGTTGGCTTTGTAGTAGTAATATCCGTACTTGGGGAATCCGCAAACGTCCATTATTCCGAACGCGCTGTGAATAGCGGGATAGGTAAATGGAGTAGGCTCGCCGTAATAGTCAAAACCGGTCCAGGCAAACATTCCCATGCAATACTCGCGCTCGGCAACAGCCTTCCATGTGTTGACTCCCTTGGCAAGGTCGTAGCCAAGAGGAATCTGACAGCGGGAATCATCTCTCACCACCGCCCCGCGGGTTGAGTTTATAGTAGCCGTCTCGCTTCCCACAAAAGGCTTGTCGGGGAAGGTTTCGTGCAGCTTGTCCCAGTTCGACACGCCGTAGTTTATGCCCAATATATCCACGTTATTAACGACGGGGGCGGTAACCTCAACGTCGGTGCGAAGAATCTTTTTCTCAACGTCCCACAAAAGAAGTGCCTCAGTGGTGGGTCTTGTGGGGTCAAGCTTGTGGGCAATGGCACTCATGGTACGGCATATGTAATTAGCCTGCTCGGTAAACTGAATTTTATGCTCCTCGTTACCGATAGACCACATAACCACCGACGGGTGGTTGCGGTCGTTCTTTATCATCTGTTCAAAAATAGCTCTGTCCTCGTCGCCCGTAGACATAAGTCGTGTTTCGTCCATAACCAGCATACCGAGTCTGTCGCAAGCGTCAAGAAGCTCGCGTGAGACGGGGTGGTGCGAGGTGCGATAGGCGTTGCAGCCCATTGCCTTAAGCTTTTTGATTTTGTAATCGTGAAGTCCGTCGTACTCGGCAGACCCCACGCAAGCGTGACCCTGGTGTACGCAAACTCCCTTCATCTTTGTGGGAACACCGTTAAGGAAAAATCCCTTTTCGCTATCGTAACGGATATGTCTGAAGCCTGTGTTACACTCCATGCTGTCGCCGTCGGTATTTACGACAACGCGGTAGAGGTTTGGATGCTCGCAATCCCAAAGCGCGATATTCTCAAGCTCGAATTCCACAAAGCCGCTTGCCGTGTCCATAAAAGGGATTTCAAGCTCGCAAAGGCTCTCGTTTACAAGAACGTCCTCGGGCGAGTAGGTCTTAACAGACACCCTTCGTGCCGCGTCCTTCTCGGTGTGGTTTTCCATGTCAAAGGAAACCCTTACCGAGGCCTTTTTGTTTTCGTGATCCACCGTGGGAAGAATATGCAAATTATCACGCGTGAAGTGGACGGGCTCAAGCACGTCAAGCCACACGTTACGGTATATTCCACCGCCCTGATACCACCAGCCCTCGGTCTCGGTGGAGTCCACGCGAATCGCCAGAATATTCTCGCCCTCGTAGGTAAGCAGGTCGGACACGTCAGCCGAAAAGCCCATAAATCCGTTGAGGTGAGATGTAACGCGGTACTGGTTTATATAAACCGTGGTGTCACGGCAAACTCCGTCAAAACGGAGATAAACCTTTTTGCCCTTGGAATTATCGGGAGCAGAAAAGTGCTTTCTGTACCAGGCGACACCACCGGCAATAGAGCCGCGCGAGGAGTGAATACTGTCTATTGTTCCCATGTCGGGAAGGTCAGCGGGACAGGTCTGGTCCGCAGGTGCTTTGGAAAATCCGCTTGCGAACATAAAGTCGTGAGGAAGGTCTACCTTCTGCCACTTCTTATCGTCAAGAGCCGCAGACGCACCGTTTTGCCACCAAGCGCCTGCCTTTGTAAAGCCGCGTTGCCCCGACGTGTACACGTCGCCTTTGAAGAAAAGCCAATCTCTGTTAAAAGGTATTCTCATTTTTCGTTCTCCTTATCGTTCTCTGTAAAGTAGGCGGTTAAAAGCATTATCTGCCGTCATTCTTCACGACTCCGTAACCGCTGCCTATTCCGCCGCCCGCAAGCAGAAAAGCCTTGACTTTTCTCTGGAGAGAGGTGTTTTCGGGAAGCGACGCGTAATCATCGCAATTCGCGCGATGGAAAATGTAAGTAAGGGCGTTTTTTGAAGGCGCGTTCTGACGCTGAATGTCAAACATCGCCTGGAATTTAAGTATTTTTGAGTTCTCTCCCAAAAAGTCGCGCAGGCGTTCACTCAGAAGCCAGGACTCGCATATCATAGGCGCCTCGCCGTACTCGGGGAACTTTTCGCGCATAAATTTACGCGCGTCGGCAACCGAACGGTCGAGTGTCTCCTGCGACAGGTCGGCGTTGCTCGGAATGTGAATCGAAAGCACCTTTACGCCCTCTCTCACCTTACGCTCGTATTCCAGAGTTCCTATTCTCACAAGGGTGGTATTGAGATGGCGGTAGCTCCAATACGCGGTTTGAAACGCCAACAGATCGTTGCGCTCAAGGGTCTCTCCGATAAAGCGCGGAAAGCATTTCATAGTATCAATATAAATTTTCTCGTCAACACCCAGCTCGTCGTATTTCTCGCGGGTAATCAGCGCGGCGCGAAGGTAGCAGGAAAGGATCTTCACCCCTTTGGGGTCGTCTCCCACAGCCGTCTCCAACGCAGTGCGCGCGTCAGCCGAGCAATCGGGGTCAACAAGCCGCGCGATCTGCTCATCCACGGTCGAGAAATCAAATTCCGCGGAAAAGTCTTCAACCGCGCGCGCCATCTCGTCCTGGAGCTCGATTTTTACACACAACTCCTTTAAGTTCATATGGCTTCCTCCAAAATTATCTTAATTATGTCCTCGGGTTTTTCGGCTATAAAATCCGCGCCGTTTTCAAGCAACAATTCGGGCGGTCTGTAGCCCCACGACACGCCTATTGCCGTAAAGCCCGAGTTTTTCGCAGTTATCATATCAACGTCACTGTCTCCCACAAGAGCGCACTCGGAAGGGTCAACGCCCATCATGCGGCAAATTTCAAGCGGCACGGTAGGATCGGGCTTTGTGGGAGCGCCCACGCGCTGTCCGCGGAATTCTGTAAAAGCCTCGCGAAGCAACAACTTTCGGCAAAGCCCTACCACCATGTAGTCCTGCTTATTTGAAAGCACCGACATTTTTATGCCGTTTTTATAAAGAACGTCAACAACTCGGTTCATTCCGTCGTACAGCTTTTCCACCTTAAGATATACCTTTTTGTACTCCTCGTTATAAACCGCATATACCTCGTCAACCTTCGCTTCATCTCCCTGAAGCTCCGCAGGTATCGACAGCTTTATAAGATTTCTCGCGCCGTGATTGATATGCGCCTGAACGTCCGCGCGGGTGCTTTTTGGGTATCCGAATTGCTCCACGGTAAGGTTGATACCTTCCCTTATCGAATCCAACGTGTCGGCAAGAGTACCGTCAAAATCAAAAATTACCGCTTTTATCATTGTTTTTCCTTTCGGTGGGTTATATAAATTGTAGTTTGTAGGGAGTTGTTCGCACAGCAGCCACGTGGAGCCCCCACCGGCGAGGTGGCTCGAGTCAAGGCTGAGTAAGCCTTGTCGCTCGTCGCAACGAGCGAAACTCTTAATCGGCGTCTTTCTTTTTTGGTCCTTTACAATTGGCGGTTTGCGAAGCAAATTTGCGGTGTTTAGCCGCAAAAGTCAATTGTAACAGGAACCGCTTGCGGTTCCGATT
>JAZKYO010000084.1:0-14585 GCA_045612185.1 Eubacteriales bacterium | reverse complement strand
ACCAAACACATTGGAAATCGAAATACGTTCAAGACGGGAATGAGTAGAAAGAAGCCTTACGGCACGAAGCGAGTTTTCTCCAAACACACCGTCAACCTCAATGTCGGTAATGGGTCCTGGAAGACGATCATCGGCATTGATTGCCACCATATCGTCGTATGCTGTTCCCTGAATGTTGTGGATATATCCGAAATGGCATCCGCCGTCAACGTGAACACCGTCCATATTTACGGGCACGGGGTTGCCGTAGTTGAAATCGAAGCGAATATTCTCAACGGTAAAGTGGTCGGTGCAACCAAACTCCACGCAGTACATAACTGGGTCTTTGTAGGTAATGTTACGAACAGAGATGAAGGAAACGCCGTAGAAGCACATAATTCTGCCATTATAGCGATTGCCATAGTACGGAACGCCCTTACCTCTCGGGTCATCTTTGGCATATGGCGCCGGTATTCTCTGAATCAACTGATTAGGAACATATTTTGAATGGGGGTGCTGCTCCTGATTGTTGTAGTCCCAAATACCGCCCTCAACCGATATATGGTGGTCGCCCGCCTTTTCGTTTATAAGCATATAGCAATTGCTTTGTGGCAAAAGCTTAATGACCGTCATTTCAGGCAAAACAAGGCTCTGTCCGCTGTGAATAACAAGGGTACTGCCTATTGCGTAATTTTTCTCAGGCACGGGAAGAATAACTGCGGATATACCGCTATCAAGCATTTCCTGTATTGCCGGTGCATCATCGTGGATACCATCGCCGTAAAGGTTATACATTTTAATCCTCCGATTTTTACGGTTTAACCAAGCTCAATTGTCTTATTGATAGTTCCGCGGTTCTCAATCATAACGTCGTCGCCGTGGTCGATATCAAGCAGGTAAAGCTTATCGATTTCGCCTTCGTTTATCATCATGGGCACGGGTCTGCCTGTATGGTTTTCGTGGTTTACGTGCTCAAGGACGAGAGTTTTAATCTTTGTATCGGGAAGAATACGGATAGTTTCAATGTCTCCGAGCTTCTCGTTACGTCCGATATTTTCAATACGAACG
The DNA here is from genome assembly GCA_045612185.1 of Eubacteriales bacterium. Lineage (GTDB taxonomy): Bacteria > Bacillota > Clostridia > Oscillospirales > CAG-272 > RGIG8775. Next base: position 13,538 of record JAZKYO010000084.1, on the reverse strand, counting down.
TGACCGATATCCATTCTGCTATCTATGAAGATAAAGGCAAACTGGTACTTCTCCGGCTTCTGATAAATGGGAAGTCTTACCGCATTGGAAGCAAATATGTTCTTGATGCTGATGTGATCCATAATTCCGCGAGTGGTTTCCTTGTAATGGTAGAAGGTCAAGCTTACGGGGTTTTGGTAGTAAGTACCGAAAACGTTGGATATAGAGATTCTCTCAACTCTCGAATGAGTGGAAAGAAGTCTTACTGCGCGAAGCGAGTTTTCTCCGAAAACGCCGTCAATTTCGATGTCGGTGATATCTCCGGGAAGTCCGTCGTCGGCGTTAATAGCCACCATATCGTCGTAAGCAGTTCCCTGAATGTTATGAATGTAACCGAAGTGACAGCCGCCGTCAACGTGTACACCGTCCATATTTACGGGCACGGGGTTGCCGTAGTTAAAGTCAAAGCGGATATTCTCAACCGTAAAGTGGTCTGTATAACCAAACTCCACGCAGTACATAACGGGGTCTTTATAAGTAATGTTACGAACAGAAATAAACGAAACGCCGTAGAAGCGCATAATTCTTCCGTTATAGCGGTTGCTGTAATAAGGTACGCCCTTGCCTCTTGGATCATCCTCAGCGTAGGGTGCGGGGATTCTTTGAGTAAGCTGATGGGGGCAATATCTTGTGTGGGGGTGCTGCTCTTGGTTGTTATAATCCCAAATACCGCCCTCTACAGATATATGGTGATCTCCTGCCTTTTCGTTGATAAGCATATAGCAATTGCTCTGAGGCAAAAGCTTAATAACAGCCATTTCGGGCAAAACAAGGCTCTGACCGCTATGAATAACAAGCGTACTTCCTATTGCGTAATTTTTTTGAGGCACGGGAAGAACGACCGCAGACACTCCGCTGTCAAGCATTTCCTGTATTGCTGGCGCGTCGTCGTGAATTCCGTCTCCGTAAAGAGTGTACATACAAAACTCCTCCGTTTTCAGTATTTTTAACAGTATAACACAATAAAAAAATTAAGTCAAGTTGTTTTTAGAATTTTATCCCAAATTCCACGAAAAGTAGACAACACAAGTCTATAAGCAATATTTCTGTGCGATATATGATTGGTACGCGAGGCTACTACGCACCGATAAATTATTTGTCTTCTGAGAAATATTATAAGGGGCTGTGCGTACAGCCCCTTTGAATTATATTGCTTTTTTAGCCTTTATCTTCTTTTCAACAAGCTGATATGCGAACACGCCCGCTACAAGGACAAGTCCCACAATATCGGTTATGGTTTCGGGAACTACAAGGCAAAGTCCGCCGCCAAGAAGTATTATTCTTTCCCACCAATGTACCTTACGGAAAGCGTAGCCCTCCATACCTGCGGAAATTCCCACAATACCTACCACCGAGGTAAACACTATCTTAAGGATAGAAAGTATACCGTTTAACGTGATATGGAGATTTTCAATGCCATATCCGCCCTCAAAGAGTAAATCAATGATAAGCATATCGGGTTGAAGAACAAAAATATAAGGAATAATAAACGCAGTAATAGCAAGTCTGGTTGCCGTCACACCCGTTTTAAGCGGATCTGACTTGGCTATTGCACTTCCTGCATAAGCCGCGAGAGCAACGGGAGGCGTAATGTCTGCAACGATACCGAAGTAGAAGACGAACATATGAGCCGCAAGTATAGGCGTTCCGGGGGCTATTTTAAGAATAAGGGGAGCCGCCATAGTAGCCATAATTACGTAGTTTGCGGTTGTGGGCACACCCATACCGAGAAGGATACAGGTAAGCATTATAAGCACAAGCGCCAAGAAGAGGCTCTGTCCCGAAACGACCTGAAGTATTCTGATAAGGTCCTGGTTAAGGTGTGTAAGAGTAACAAGACCAACCATATTACCCGCGATAGCGCAAGCAACGGTTACGCTGATAGTTCCCTTTGTACCGCTTGAAAGCGCGTCACCGAGAGAGGTGAGAGAAAGTCTTGTTTCCTTTGAGAAGGAGCTTACGATAATAACCGTAAGAATTGCTATTGCAACCGAGCGCGCGGGCGAGAAGCCGTTACCCATAAGCGCAACAAGCACGACGATGGGGACAAGCAAGTAGCCGCGTCTTAAGAAAAGCTTTCCGAACTTGGGAAGATCCTCCTTGGAAAGACCTCTCATTCCCTCCTTCTTAGCCTCAAAGTGAATCATCATAAATATGCCGAGGAAGTAAAGGAGAGCGGGAAGAATTGCCGCTATGGCAATAGCCATATAGGGAATTTCGGTAAATTCCGCCATAAGGAACGCCGCCGCGCCCATAATGGGAGGCATTATCTGTCCGCCCGTTGAAGCCGCCGCCTCAACAGCCGCCGCAAACTCGGGTCTGTAACCGATTTTCTTCATAGTGGGAATGGTAATAGAACCGCTTCCTACGGTATTTGCCACCGAGCTTCCCGAGTACATACCCTCAAGTGCGCTGGAAATAACCGCAACCTTAGCGGGACCGCCTGCCGCCCAACCTGCAACAGAGTTGGCAAGGTCTACGAAGAATCCGCCTATTCCCGTTTTTTCAAGGAACGAGCCGAAGATTATAAAGAGCGCGAGGTACTGTGCGCATATAGCAAGCGGGTTGCTTGTAATTCCGTTACCCGCGTAGAAAAGCTCCTGCAAAAGTCTTATGGGTCTTACGCCGTAAATCAAAGCGTAAACCACAAACGCGCCGACAACGCAAAGGATAGGCAAGCCAACTACTCGGCGGCAAGCCTCTGCAAGCACGATAAATCCGATAATAGCGAAAATAATATCAAGAGTATTGATATTTATCGCACGGTTTACGATGTTTTCGTTTTCTATAACTATATAGAAAAACGATGCAAAGCCCGCCGCGGCAAGGATATAATCGTACCACGGAATATAGTTCACCTTTTTTGCCTGCCCCTTATACGCAGGGAAAATAAGGAAGGTAATTACAAGCACAAGACCAAGAAAGCCCGTAGAGCTTCCCGGCCAGGTCATAAGCCCCGTAATCACCTTATTATCAAGCATAAGAAGATATTTACCGAAGATAGAAGATATTATAGCGTAAAGCGCAAAAGCTATCATAAGCGTTCTTATGACTATTTTTTTCGCACCGGTAAAATGTCTTACGTTAGACTCTCTGTCAAACTCAGCCATTAACGCGTCGGCGTCAACGACCTCGTCCACAGAAACGTTGTTCGTTTCCTGCATTTTAGAAACCTCCTGTATTTATTTTATATCAACCGCCAAAAACAGGCGTCTTTATTTTCAAGGTTATTCTTGCGTTTTTTCCGCATATTTCGTTAAGCACTATATCCTCTCCCCCGATATGGAGAACGTGATCATAAACAGTGCCCACGATATAAGTAAATCCGTTTTTGGGCGCTTTCATATTAAGACCCGAAATCGTCATTTTTCCATCTTCATACGAAACCGTCCAATCATCGTCCCATTCGGTCGGCATTCCCGCGCCAAACGACGAGTATATCTGTTTATCGCAAACAAGCGAATCCTTGTTGACGTAATAAACGTCAAACACCTCGGTAATATTAACCGAGTGAATATAAGACACCGAAAGCTCCTCTCCGTCAAAAACGTCAAATTCAGCGTAAATCTTTTGGCTTTCAGCGTCACAAACTATCAGCTTTAACGAGTCGTCCGCCGACATAAAAATCACAGCAACAGCCGCAGTCAAAAAGACTGGGTCTGCTATTGCAATAACAAAAGCTTTTGTTCTTGTCATCAATTACTTAACTTCGTTGTAGTAACGAAGAGCGCCTGCGTGGAAGGGTACGCTACCGATATCGTCCTGAGCGTAGGAGAGATCAACGTTAGCGAACTTGTTGTGAGCTACCGTAAGAGCATCCTTCTTCTCGAAGAGAGTCTTTGTAAACTCGTAAACAACGTCCTCGGGAATATCCTCACGGCAAATGAAGGTAGCCTTTACAGCAACTGTCTGAACGTCCTCAGTGTTTGTATAAGTGCCTGCTGTGATGGGATACTTGGAGTAGAAGCCGTACTTGGAAGCGAGAACGTCGTAGTGCTCATCATCGATAGCGAGAAGCTTGAACTCTCTGTTTACGGAAAGGTCGGTAATAGCAGTTGTGGGAGCGCCCGCAACTACGAAGAATGCGTCGATTTCGCCATCCTTGAACTTTGTAGCAGAGCCGTTGAAGTCAGCGTTGATGGGAATGATATCATCTCTTGTAAGACCGTAAGCCTCAAGAATCTGAAGAGCGTTAAACTCAACGCCGCTACCTGCCGCGCCGATAGATACAACCTTACCCTTAAGGTCAGCTACGCTTTCGATCTCAGTGGAAGCAACTATCTGGCAAACCTCTGCGTATACAGCGGCAACCGTACGGAAGTTCTTGATGGGCTCGCCGTCAGAGAAAAGGTCTGTACCTGTGTAAGCGTATTCCATAACGTCGTTCTGAACGATAGCAAAGTCAGCCTGACCGTTAGAAACGAGCTGAATGTTTGCCTTGGATGCGCCTGTGCTGTCAACGTTGATCTTAAGAGATGTTTCCGTATCGTAAACACCTGCAAGACCTACGCAAGCTGCGTAGTAGGTTCCGCCTGTACCGCCGCTGGCAAGGGTGTAGGAAGCACCGCCACAGCTAACGAGTGCCGCGCAGAGCATTACTGCAACGAGCACGAGAGAAAGTATTTTCTTCATAATGTCCTCCATTGCGCCGATAACGGCGCTGTAAATAAAAATTTTATTCATTATATCACATATTTAAAGAAAAATCAATACTTTTCACCAAAACATTTTGTGATTTAGTATAAATTTTATCGCAAAAGCCCTCGTTTTTCGCAAAAATTGATTTACACACGCATTTTTTTGTGATTTTGGTTTAAATTTGCTCTCACTCCCGCCAATTGCCAAAAGTAACGGGGACAAGCGCGATCGCCGTCCCCGTAATTTTATTGGTGACCTATTATTTCGCCAGAAGCTCTCTGATAGTTTTCAGCTGCATATTAACGGATTCAACGCAAGTACCGCCTGCAGAAATTCGCTTTTCAACGCAGGTTTCAAGGCTTATTTCGTGATAAAGGTCGGTATCAAAAAGCTCGGAATGAGCCTTGTAGGCTTCAAGAGGAAGCTCGTCAAGCACGGTCTTTTTCTCTATGCACTCGGCAACTATCTGACCTACGATTTTATACGCGCTTCTGAAAGGCAGGCCCTTGCGCACAAGATAATCGGCAAGGTCGGTAGCGTTGATAAATCCGCCCTGCGCCGCCTTATACATATTGTCGGCGTTCACCCGCATAGTAGCTATCATAGGTGCGAACACGGAAAGACATTTTTCCACAGTTTCTATGCTGTCAAACACAGCCTCCTTGTCTTCCTGCATATCCTTATTATAAGCAAGCGGAAGCCCCTTAAGCGTTGTGAGAAGAGCCATAAGATCGCCGTAAACTCTGCCCGTTTTTCCTCTTACAAGCTCTGCCATATCCGAATTTTTCTTTTGGGGCATAATGCTTGAGCCCGTGGTATACGCGTCGTCAAGCTCAATAAACTTGAACTCCCACGAGGACCACAAAATAATCTCCTCGGAAAATCTTGAAAGGTGCATCATAGTTACCGCGTATGCGCTCATAAGCTCAACGCAAAAATCTCTGTCCGAAACACCGTCAAGGCTGTTGATAACTATTCCGTCGAAGTCAAGCGCTTTCGCCACCATTTCACGGTCAGTGTTATAGGTAGTACCCGCAAGAGCGCAAGAGCCGAGAGGAGAAAGGTTCATTCTCTTTACAGCGTCCTCCATTCTTCCGATATCACGGACAAACATAGACGCGTATGCAAGCAGATGATGCCCAAAGGTTATGGGCTGCGCGCGCTGAAGGTGAGTGTATCCGGGCATTATGGTATCTCTGTATTGCTCGGCTTTGTCGCAAAGCACTCCTATAAGCTTTTTCACAAGTCCAATTATCTCGCCCGTACGTCTGCGGAGATAGAGCCTGATATCAAGCGCGACCTGGTCGTTACGGCTTCTGGCTGTGTGAAGTCGCTTACCCGCGTCACCAATTCTCGCGGTAAGCTCCGATTCGATAAACATATGTATGTCCTCGCAATCGAGGTTGAACATAAGCTTACCGCTTTCAATATCTTCAAGAATTCCTTCAAGCCCCGCGGTTATCTTGTCCAGATCCTCCATAGAGATTATATTCTGCGCCGCAAGCATAGCCGCATGCGCCATAGAGCCGCGGATATCCTCTCTGTACATTTTACTGTCAAACGAAATTGAAGAATTGAAGTCGTCGGCTTCCTTATCAAGCGTGCCCACAAATCTTCCAGCCCACATTTTTTCCATAGTAGTTGCCTTCCTTATATAAGCTTTAGTATTTCTCTCTCAACGTCCTCGGCAGAAATTCCGAGAGTTTTGTAAATGTTTTCGTTCTTGACGCCGAAACCGAATTCGTCGTTCACCGCCATTATTCTGACCTTCTTTGCGTCAAAGCCGTGATTTCCCACAAGCTCTTGGCAAAGAAGCATTCCCGCACCGCCGTTCTTGATTTCTTCCTCAAGCGTTACTATGGGGCAGGCGTTATTTCCTATCGCCTCTGCCACAGCTTTCGCAAGCTCACCGTAGGGCTTGAGGTACTCAAGCAACACGATACCGACGCTTATTCCCTTTTCCCTGAGTGCCTTTTCGGCATTTATGGCTTCTTCCGCTATTCTGCCGTGGGTAACGATAACCGCCCTCGGATTATCCTCAGCCGAAAAGTCAGCGCGAACCCCCACTTCTGTGGGCGTTTCCTTATAAAAATGCTCACGCACCGCCGCAGACTCAGCGCCTCGGGGGTATCTTACCGCGCAAGGCGAATTTGACTCAAGCGCGGCTTTAAGCGCCACTCTCAGCGAACCGTAGGTAGCGGGGGTATATATTCTCATTCCCGGAATTTGCGACAGAAACGCCACGTCAAATATGCCGTGGTGCGTAGGTCCGTCCGCAGGGTTAAGCCCCGCTCTGTCAACGCAAAAGCAAACGGGAAGTTCCTGCAACGCAACGTCATGAATGATATTATCGTAAGCCCTTTGCAAAAAGGTGGAGTAAACCGCTACGAACGGACGATTTCCGCCTGCCGCAAGTCCCGCAGCGTAGGTTACTGCGTGCGGTTCTGCAATCCCCACGTCAAAAAATCTGTCGGGGTACTTCTCCTTGAACTCGCAAAGTCCCGTTCCGTCGCACATGGCGGCGGTAATAGCAGCTATCCGCTCATCGTTTTCAGCAAGCTCGGCGATAATTTTACCGAATTCGGCAGAAAAGCTGTCTCCGCCCGCGCTTCCCTTGGGAGAAAGCGAATGATATTTATTTGGGTTTTCCTCCGCTGGGGCGTAGCCCTTGCCTTTTTGGGTCTTTACGTGAACGACTACGCTGTCGTTTTGTTTTTTGGCAAGCTCGAGAATATCCTCAAGCGCCTCAACGTTGTTTCCGTCCACGGGTCCCAGATAATACAGCCCGAGATTTTCAAAGTAGTTGCTTCCGTAAAGTATATTTTTAAAGCCTTTTTTAATCTTTTTCAAGCCTTTAAGCAACAGCTTACCCACAAGCGGAATAGCGCCAAGCACGGTTGCCGTCAGCTTTTTGGTCTTATAGTATCCGTAGCTTGAACGAAGCTTTGCCAAGCCGTCGGCAAATCTACCGATGTTTTTTGATATCGACATCTCATTCTCATTGATAATAATTATCATTTTGAGTTTGCCGTCGCAGTTGTTAAGCGCCTCGTGAATCATGCCGCCTGTAAAAGCGCCGTCGCCAACCACCGCCACAGTATAAGCGTCCGATCCCGAAAGTCGGTCAGCCTGAGCGAGACCGAGAGCCGCGGAAATTGAAGTGGAGCTATGTCCCGCACCAAAGGCGTCGTGCGCGCTTTCTGAGCGCTTAGTGAATCCGCTGAGACCGCCGTTTTGCCTGAGCGTGTCAAATTCCTCACGTCTGCCCGTCAGTATCTTGTGTACATAGGATTGATGCCCGACGTCCCAGACTATATGGTCTTTTGGGGTTGAAAAGACTCGGTGCAAAGCCACCGAAAGCTCCACAACTCCAAGGTTGGAGGCAAGATGACCGCCCGTAACGCTGACTTTTTCCGCCAAAAAGCCGCGGATCTCACCGCACAGCCGTGGCAACAGCTTTTCATCAAGCGCCTTTAAGTCGTCGGGGCTGTTTATTGTATTTAAAAGCTCGCAGTTAAATTCTTGCGTTTCGGACACGTTTACACCTCCTCACAAACAGACTTTTTTAATTATACCACTTTTTTAAGCATTAGTCAATAAGTAATTTTTCTATATCGCTTTTTTTGCAATTAACCTTTCCCTGCGCAAAAGGCGGTTTTCCGCCTCCGCCACCGCCGCCCAAAACAGAAAGCATTTTTTGCACAAATTCTTTGAAGTCATCCCCCTTGTAGCCTATTACAAAGGTGTACCCCTCGCTGTCGTCGCCCGAGAAGGCTGCGCAGAATCTGTCGCAATCATCAAGCTTTGCCGCCACAAAGGCACGAAGCTCGCTCATCTCCATTCCGCTGTCAACAAGCACGCACTTGCCGTTAATCACCGAAGCGGCGTTTATCTTCATAGCGGTTATTTGCTTTTTCAGCTCAAATATTTCCCGCCTGTACCCGCTTATATCGTCCATAAGCTTTTTGACGCCCTCAACAATATTTTCGCGTGGCTGAGAAATCATGTTGGATATAGCGGTTGCGCGGTTAAACTCGTCGTTAAACTCGTCAAGCGCGTCAAAGCCGCACTTCAGATGTATACGGGTTCCGCCTTTGTATCTGAGACAGGTAATAAGCTTTATCATGCCTATCTCACCGGTTCTGTTGACGTGAGGAGCGCAACAGGCGCAGGCATCAAGCCCATCTATCACAACGATACGCACGTCGTCTTTAAGGTCAAGCTTTGAACGGTAAAAAATTTTGTCAAGCTCTTCTGCGTCGGGATACACCGCTTTAATCTCAAGATTGGCGGCAACCGCCTCGTTGGCAAGACGTTCTATTTCGCGCAGGGTGGATTTGTCTATATCTCCGTCAACGTCCATAGTTACGTCCTCGCTTCCCAGATGGAAGCCCACGTTGTTAAATCCGAATTTATTGTAAATTATCCCCGAAACGATATGCTCTCCCGAATGGTTCTGAATGTGGCGGACACGGCGCGCATAGTCCACTTTGCCGCTAACCGTCGCACCAACCGAAATCGCTGTGTCAGTTATATGGATTATAGTGCTTTCTCTCTGTTGCACATCTTTTACAAACGTGCCATCGATATAACCTATATCCGAAAGCTGTCCGCCCCCCTCGGGAGCAAAAGCCGTTCTGTCAAGCTCTATTTCAAATTCTCCGTCTTTTTCCGTGCAGGAAATAACGGTAGCGTCAAATTCAAGCAACCAACCGTTATCAAAAAGCTTTTCTGTCATTCCCAACAACTCCAAATCTTTACAGTAATACAGTTAGTATACCACAAAAAAGTCGAATTGTAAACTTATATTCGGCAGAAATCTTGACAAAGTTATATTTTTATTCTATAATATTTACCGTAAACAACTGAAAGGATACAAAAATGGCATTAAAACTTGTAGCTACCTGCCTTTTCGGGCTTGAAAAACAGCTTGGAGAGGAAATAGACTCGCTTGGTCTCAAAAGAATCGACACCATGGACGGTCGTGTGACCTTTCTTGGGGAATTTGAGGACATTCCGCGCGCAAACATAAATTTAAGACTTGCCGAAAGAGTATACATTCTTGTCGGCTCATACCCCGCTACCACCTTTACCGAGCTTTTTGACGGTGCGGCGGCACTGCCGTGGGAAGATTACGTTGGCAAATATGACGAATTTCCCGTCAAGGGTCACGCCATAAAAAGCAAGCTGTTCTCTGTTCCCGACTGTCAGTCGATAGTAAAAAAAGCCCTTGTTGAAAGGCTTTCAAAGCATTATAATATCAAATGGTTTACCGAAAACAGCGGTGTGAAATATCAGATAGAGTTCTTTATTTTCAAGGACGTGGCGCATTTGATGATAGAGACGAGCGGCGCCCCCTTGCACAAGCGCGGATACCGCCCCGAGGCGGGTGTTGCGCCTATACGCGAGACGCTTGCCGCCGCCATTGCGCTGACCTCTCGCCCAAGAGAGGACACGCTTTTCTGGGACCCTTTCTGCGGTTCGGGCACGCTCGCCATTGAGGCGGCTATGATTGCCACCAACCGCGCCCCAGGACTTCTCCGTGAGTTTTCGGGTGAGAAATTTCCCTTCCTTCCGCCAAAGCTGTGGAAGGCTGCGCGAGAGGATGCGGAAAGCAAGATTATCCATAATTCGACATTTGAAGCCTACGCTTCCGACATCGACGAGGACATTCTTGACGTGGTATACGAAAACGCCTTGCGTGCGGGAGTTGAGGAACATCTTAACATTTTTCAAGCCGACGCGCGAAAGATAGAAAAGCTTGACCGACGCGGCTCGATAGTCTGCAATCCGCCATACGGCGAGCGACTTATGACCGAGCGTGAGGTTGCCGAGCTTTACGCCGAAATGGGTAAGGCTTTTGAAAAGCTATATCCGTGGCAGGTGTACGTCATCACCTCGTGCGAGAACTTCGAGCGTCTCTACGGCAGACGCGCCGACAAGGTAAAACGCCTTTACAACGGCATGATTCCCTGCAATCTGTACCAATTCTTTAAGCCGAGGGATGATAAGAAGTTGAAAAGAAAAAAATAGAAAAAGGTCTGAACGTGCGCGTTCAGACCTTTTTTCTGCACCATATGGTTAGCTATACGATACATATACATTTGTTACTGTACCATTTGGAGACACAGTAACAGTCGCTTTGAATGTTTTGCCATATCTAAAATCATCCTTGTAGTCGTCAGCATATCCTGTTATATTTCCTTTTAACAAAACTTTCCAGCTTTGTCCCGATTTCGACGCAGTACAAGTTCCCCAATCGGGAGTATAATAAAACTTTAGATCCCAATAATCAGCTATTTCGTCCTGAACCTTCTTTGAATTTTTTGCTATTGAAATTGCTTCATGCTCGCTGATACTTACATCCTCTCTTATATAATCCTCATATGAAGGAATATCACTATAAGTATTGTTACTTGAGCCACACGACGATAAAGAAAATATAAAAATAATAAATAACCAAAAAGAAATAATTTTTTTCATAAATCCCCCAAGCTATGTTATTTAATTTTCAAAACAAATAACCTATTCAACTTTTTCATGTTTTGTTCCATCACTACTAACCAGGTAGTGCTTACCGTCAATTACAGCAAACTCCATAATATCAAACATCTGCCCATCATATTCACGCATATAAATTTTATCATCAACTATAGAATATGTGCCATCAAATTGCGAATACAATACTGTGAGGTCTACATCACCAAGCTTACCTTTGCATGCATACTCGCCATCCATGATGTTTATTGTAAAGTGTCCACCTGTCTCCAACCAACTTCCCTGTATCTCTTTTTCAAGACTAAATTTCTCTGTAGCGTTGCCTTCCATCGGTGAACACCCTATGCAATTTATTACCATGAAAACCAGCGCCAACATAATTGCAATAAATTTTTTCATAAAATTCTACACCTTTTCTTTTTAATTTAATGTTATCGAAATCATAGTAACGAATAATAAAATTGCCACACAAATGATAAGCACGAAATATGGTACCGCTGCTAATTTTTTCCCCAAAGCCATATTTCTCTTTGCTTCTTCAAACTCTGCAATTTCACGCGGGTCGGTAGGATTGACATTGGGAATGTCCATTTTATCTATTCTGATTCCGCCGCCTGTCATCGACCATATGGCAATCGAAAAGAAAATGCCTATTCCGCAACACAGTATTGCCGCCACTATTCCCAAATTCTTTACACGCTTTGCCTTTGACGCAAACTCTTGCACTATCGGATAATCCGAAGAATAAGTTGATGCGCTCTTTGGGGCTTGTGCGTAGTCGGCTGTCGGACAGCCGCACCCCGGGCAAATTACCGACTCGTCCATGAGTTGTTTTCCGCATTTTGAACAAAATTTCATCGCATTGTCTCCTTTTAATTACATTTTCTCGGCGCAGTTATTTTTTAACTGTGTTTTTGATTGTATCATATTTTTAACTACATGTCAATAGTTTTAGTTAAAAATGCTATAATATTTTTGTAAGGGGGGATAAAAATGGATTTTGGAACCAAAATAAGAAATGCTCGTGAGGATATGGATTTATATCAAAGCGACATGGCGCGGCTTATACCCATGAACCAATCAAATTACTCCAAGATTGAACGCGGTGTCCAAGAGCCGAGCATGGAGCAGTTGCGCCGTATATGCCAGATTCTCAACCTTGACCCCAGATATTTGTTAGATCTCGATGAATTTGAGTTCATCTCATCAAAAGATGTCTCTCTGCTCAAAGACGTTAAGGCATTTATAGACAAACACAAATAAAGAGCTGTTGCGCAAGTGACAGCTCTTTCGTATTTTCATAGAAAAATAAAATCAAAAAGTTATTGATTAAAAGGCTTTTTTGTGGTACAATAGGTTGAAAATAATTTTTACGGAGCTTTGATATGAAAAACGCAGTTATAGAATCGGTTCTTGAAAACAAAATAGTAGTTATTGTAAGAGGAGTGGCTAAAGAAAAGCTGATTCCGCTTGCAGAGGCAATGTACGCGGGCGGCATACGTCTGCTTGAGATAACGTACAGCGCAAACAAGTCGGTTTCCGACGAGGAAACAGCTGAGAATATCCGCGCGCTTTCTGAGCATTTCTCGGGCAGAATGTTTATAGGCGCAGGCACTGTGTTGGACGAAAGGCAGGTTGAGCTTACCAAGGCGGCGGGCGGCAAATTTATTATCTCTCCCGACGTAAACGAGGCGGTTATAAAGAAAAGCGTTGAGCTTGGGCTTGTTTCTATGCCAGGCGCGCTCACTCCCAGTGAAATAACGGCTGCTAACCGCGCGGGGGCGGATTTTGTTAAGCTCTTTCCCATTACAAGTCTTGGACTTGATTACGTTAAAGCTGTACGCGCTCCCCTTTCGCACGTCAAGCTAATTGCGGTTGGCGGCATACACGACGGCAACATGAAAGACTACCTGGGGGCAGGTGTTTGCGGCTTTGGCATAGGCTCAAACATTATCGACAAAAAGCTTATTGAAGCCGAGGACTACGCGGGCATAACAGCTCTCGCTAAGAAATACGTTGAGGCTATAAAATAAAAAATAGAGGTACGATGTACCTCTATTTTTTGTTGTGATTATAAGACAAAATTACAACTCATATAATTGATGAAATCGTTCACTTGCGCTCACGATGAAATCCAAGCAAGCTTGGATGAAATCTTCGGCGTGCCGCCTCAGATGAAATTAAATCCGCCTCTTCTATTCCGACGAAGTCGGATTTCATCGCGGAGCGATTTCGTCCACCGCAGGTGGATTTCTTCCGCCATCGGCGGATTTAGTTGAAAAAAGCACTTGCTTTCGCAAGTGCTTTTTTCTGGTGCGGGAGACGGGAATTGAACCCGTACGATTCTCACCACACGCCCCTCA
>JAZKYO010000083.1:0-7697 GCA_045612185.1 Eubacteriales bacterium | reverse complement strand
ATATCCGTAACGAGTGCGCTGAAAAATATAAGGACTACTCGGTATGGAAGCTTTATAGGGATAGATAATAGCTGTTTAAGGACGACATCACGACCTTAACCGAGCAACTGGACTCCATTCGCAATTATGAGGCAACGATAAAAAAGAGGAAAGCCGAAATCAAGGAAGGTATCGGCATTCTCGACGAGATAGTTGCCGCGGGGGCAGTCAGCGACGCACATCTGAGAATGCTCGTTGAGGAAATCGTCATAAACGAGAAAAAAGGCAAACTGAAAATCAAAATAAAAATAAGAGCCAAGTTCAGTTCGCACATCGACTTTATCCCCGACGAAAATGACCCAATGTACCAAAATATGAGCCCTTACCTAATACAAATTTAAGGGCAAAAATTGGCAGACGCACAACCTTCACAGCACCTAAAAATAGGTGAATAGGTTATGCGTCTGCCAACAAAAAAGCAAAAGAGAAAAGCCTCGAAAATGTAGTATTTTCAAGGCTTTCGGATGGTGCGGGTAGCAGGACTTGAACCTGTATGAGGGTAACCTCACTAGAACCTGAATCTAGCGCGTCTGCCAGTTCCGCCATACCCGCGTATTAAGTTTTTTGCCGTTAGATTTTACTCGGAACGGCTCTCCGAGGCGGGGCTATTTCAGCCGTTAAGGCGTTTCACTGAGGTGACGCAACCTGAATCCAGCGCGTCTGCCAATTCCGCCACGCCCGCGTATGAATAGCGCAAAGTTATTTGCACTCAATTATTATACACAATTTTATTAAAAAAGTCAATAGGTTTACAAAAAATTTGCTCTTATTTATCGGCTCAATCCATAATTGCTTTTTTAATTAACAAATTAGCTGTTGACTATACATAAAAAATATGATAAAATGTATATGATTGTGAAAAATGAAAGGAGAGGATTTGGTGATAGGAATTCTTTTCAAAAAATTCAAGGAGTCAATGACGTCGGTTTTGCCTGTGGCGGTGTTGGTTCTGATTTTGAATTTTACTCCGTTGATTGATCTTTCAGCCAAAGAAATAACCGTATTCTTAATCTCGGCTATATTTCTTATTATCGGAATAGGCATGTTCAATCTTGGCGCGGACATTGCCATGACCCCCATGGGAGAACACATAGGCGGAGGTCTTACCAAATCAAAAAGCATAAATGTTCTGCTGTCGGTAGGCTTTTTGATGGGACTTCTTATAACCGTTGCGGAGCCCGACCTGACAGTACTCGCAGATCAGGTTTCGAAAGTAATTAACGGAACGGCTCTGATTTTAGCCGTTGGTATTGGTGTTGGTATTTTTCTTCTGCTTTCTATACTTAAAATAATTTTCAAAAAACAGCTTTCTTCTATGCTGCTCTTTTTCTACATGGTCCTCTTTGCCATTTCGGCGCTGGTTATAATAAACGGAAACGAGGACTTTCTCGCTCTGGCGTTTGACTCGGGCGGAGTTACCACTGGTCCTATCACCGTTCCATTTATAATGGCGCTCGGTGTCGGTATTGCTACCACCATAGGCGGCAAGGACGCAAGCGAAAACAGCTTTGGTCTTATCGCTATGTGTTCAATAGGCCCTATTCTCGCAGTTCTTATGCTCGGCGTAAATATTTCGGGAGAGATCAATTACGCTGTTCCCAATTACGATATTGACGCTCAGCTCGGATTCGCGCTTGTAGAAACTGTGCTTCACACCGCAAAAGAGGTGCTTATTGCCCTCGGTCTTATAGTCGTATTCTTTATAATACTTCAAATATTCTGTCTCAAGCTCCCCAAAAAGACACTTATCCGCATTGCGGTAGGCATTGTTTACACATTTCTCGGTCTTGTATTCTTTCTGACCGCAGTTAACGTGGGATTTATGCCCATCGGATACAAAATCGGAACGCAGCTTGCTGAGGCAGCCCCACCCATTATCGTCGGCTTTGGGTTTATTCTCGGTATGGTGGTTGTTCTTGCTGAGCCTGCGGTTCAGATCTTGAACAAACAGGTTGAGGATATCACCGACGGTACCGTAAGCCGCAAATCCATGATGATTGCGCTTTCCATAGGTGTTGGTATTTCTATTGCGCTGTCGATGATACGCACCGTAATAGGATTCAATATTCTTTACTACGTTATTCCCGGCTACTTTATCTCGCTCGGCCTTTCCTTCTTCGTCCCCGGACTTTACACGGCTATCGCCTTTGACTCGGGTGGCGTTGCCAGCGGTCCTCTCACCTCGGGCTTTATTCTTCCCCTCTCCATTGGCGTTTGTGCCATACTTCAAGGCACTGAAGGAATAATGAGCAACGCATTCGGAATAGTGGCAATGGTTGCCATGACGCCGCTTATTACAATCCAACTTCTGGGCTTCAGGGCAATTTTGACCAACAACATGCGCAAGCGTATTGCTATGAAGCGTATTCTCAGTGCTGACGACGAACAGATTATTGACTTTATGTAAAGGAGGATAATATGGCTGAAACGAAAAAACAACCGATAAAGCGCGCTATGCTCACTACGTCGAGAATGTCGAGTGCCTCAAATAAAAAAAAGGAACTCGCACCTCAGAAATTAAAGCTTCTTTTTACAGTTGTCAACAGAAAAAAAGCTGAATTTTACGCCGATTTCCTCCAATCCTTTGAGGTTAATATGCAACTCACTTTGGCAGCAAAAGGAACGGCAAGCACCGAAACACTTAGTCTGCTCGGTCTTACCGACTCTGAAAAGAGCGTAATAATCAGCGTAATTAAAGAGGAAAAAGTTCCCGCGGCGCTAAAGGCGCTTGAGGAAAAATTCCGCACCATCAAAAATGGAAAAGGCATTGCCTACACCGTTCCCATGTCAGGTACTATCGGCGTGGCTATTTACCAGTTTCTTGCGAACATACCGAAATAGGAGGTTACACAAATGGAATTCAAACATGAAGTTATATTTTGCGTAGTAAACGCGGGATTCTCCGACGCGGTTATGGATGCCGCCAAAGAATTTGGAGCGCGCGGTGGCACGGTTATTCACGCACGCGGAACAGCTAACAGCGAGGCTGAAAAGCTCTTTCAGATAACCGTTCAACCAGAAAAGGAAATAGTAATGATACTGGTTTCCTCGGAAATCAAAAACGACATTCTCCACGCGCTTTACCGTGCGGTAGGTCTTAAGACTCCCGGTCAGGGCATAGCATTCTCAATGCCTGTTGACGCGGCGGTCGGACTGTTTGAGCAAACCGAAGAAAACAAATAAAACAAAGGAGCTGAGTCGCTTACTCAGCTCCTTTTATTCAGCGTTTTTTCCATGCCATTGGAGAGAAGAAAATAAGCATTGGCACTATTTCAAGTCTTCCAAAAAGCATTACGAATGAAAGAAAAACGGTAGTGAAATCAGAAAAGCCCGAAAAATTTCCCGCAGGGCCAACCGCTCCGAGCCCGGGACCTACGTTATTCACGCAAGTCAATACGGCAGTAACGTTAGTGGTAAAATCCAAACCATCAAGCGAAAGCACCAGCGTAGAAATTACGATAAGTCCCCAATAAAGCGACATATAGTTCATTGATGAGCGCACGGTTTCATCGGGCACGGACTCGCCGTCAAGTCTAACCACATTTACAGATTGCGGTCGCAGTATCTGCCTTATCTGACAAATCATTCCTTTTATGACTATAAGCACACGCGACATTTTCAGTCCGCCCGCGGTAGAACCCGCACAAGCGCCCACAAGTGTGAGAGCTATAATAAGCCCCTTTGAAAAGGCAGGCCAAGCCGCATCGTAATTAACAGTTGCAAAGCCGCTTGTGGACATAATGGAAGTTACTTGGAAGAAAGCGTCACGAATACAATCGCCAAGCCTTTCACTAAGGCTCAGAGTATTTAAAACGATTGCGGCGGTTGACACAAGACAAAGCGTAGTATAGGCTCTGAACTCTTCACTCTTGAAAATCTCTCTCGCGCGACCTATTATTACAAAATAATACAGATTAAAGTTCACGCCAAAGAGAAACATAAATACAGCAATAACCCACTCGGCGGCAGCGTTGTTGTAACCGCCTATAGAGTTATTCAACACCGAAAACCCACCCGTTCCCGCAGTGGCAAAGCTATTGACAACCGAATCGTACAGAGGCAACCCGGTACAAAGCAACGCTACCATTTCAATCACAGTAAGCGCCATATATATTCCGTAAAGAATAAGCGCGGTCTGCCTCATTTTGGGCACAAGCTTGCCCTTTGTGGGACCCGGAACTTCAGCGCGCATAAGGTGCATGTTCTGTCCTCCGCCGGTTGATGGCAAAATAGCCATCATAAACACCAGAACTCCCATACCTCCTACCCAATGGGTAAAGCTGCGCCAGAAAAGTATTCCGCGCGGAAGCGTTTCTATCTCATTAAGTATCGATGCTCCTGTTGTGGTAAAGCCCGACACAGTCTCAAAAAACGCATCTATATAGCTTGGAATAGCTCCGCTGACAGTAAACGGCAAAGCACCGAACGCAGACATAAGCAACCACGCCGCCACAACCACAACAAAGCCATCCTTGGCAAATATTCTTTTGTTTTTGGGTTTGAATATCACAAGCGGTAATGACACAGCTATCAGCACAGCTATCGTCAACAAAAACGGCATAATGTTTTCACCGTAGATAAGTGTCACCGCCGACGGAAGCGCCAAAAGCGCCGCCTCAATAAGCAATATAAGCCCAATCAAATATCCTATCATTCGGTAATTCATTTCAAAATTTCCTTAATTCCTTTAATCTGTCCCGTTGTGGTCACGATAATTACCGTGTCTCCCTTGCGAATAACGTCATTACCGGAAGGAATTATAACTTTATCGTCGTGCGCGATACACGCGATAAGTATTCCCTTTTGAAGCTTTATCTCTTTAAGCGGAATATCCGTTATGTCCTCAATATCCTCTTTTATAAGGAACTCCAACGCCTCAACTCTGTCGTCCATAAGTCTGTACAACAGCTCTATTTCCGAGTCTCCCGTACTTGCCATCGAACGAACAAACCTAAGTATCTGCGAAGCTGTTGACGTATTGGGCGAAACTATACTGTCAAGTCCGACGCTCTTGAAAAGCTCAACGTAAGACATCGCCTTTATCTTCGTAATAATCTTATTAGCGTTACAACTCTTAGCATACATTGAGATAATGGCGTTTTCCTCGTCCTCATCCGAAAGCGCGAGAAAGGCATCAGTTTTCTCAAGACCTTCTTCAAGAAGCACCTCCTGCTTTGAGCTGTCGTTGCAAACCACGGTACAGTCGAAGTTCTCCGCCAGCTCACGGCAAAGAGCTCTATCCTTTTCAACAACGGTAGACTTGATATTTCCCCTCTCAAGCAGCTCCTCAAGGTAGTACGTCGTTCTGCCGCCGCCAACTATAAGCACCTCGCGCACGGGATTCTTATACGCGCCTATGGCTTTGAAAAATTTTGTAAGCTCTTCGTCGGGAACCGTAAAACAGATAACGTCTCCCTCTTTGATGCTGAAATCACCCGACGGAATATAAGCCTCTCCGTCACGTAACACTGCGCAGATCAGAAAACGGATATTCAACTTTGCCCTCAACGAGTTAAGAGAGATTCCGCATATAGGCGAGTTTTGCGACACAACGAACTCGGCTATCTCCACCCTTCCGTGGCAAAAGCTGTCTATCCTTGTTGCTGACGGAAAACGGAGTGTTTTGTATATTTCTTTTGCTACCGTCAATTCGGGATTGATAGTGAGCGAAAGGTCCATATCCTTTTGCATCAAAGCCATCAGATCAGAATATTCGGGATTTCTCACACGGGCAACCGTATTCTTTGTGCCAAGCTTTTTTGCCGCCGCGCAACAAAGAATATTTATCTCGTCTCCCGAGGTTACCGCAATAAGCAAATCGGCGTTTTCAGCTCCCGCCTTGCGAAGCAAGTCTATATTGGCGCCGTTGCCCACCAATCCGCCCACATCGCACTGATTAGTTATTTCGGCAACCGCATCACTGTCAAAGTCAACGAGCGTAATATCGTGTCCCTCTTCGGCAAGCTGTATACATATTGCCGCACCTACTGTGCCCGCTCCAACTATTACAATTTTCATAAAAATCTCCTTTCTTGAAGAGATTGTATATATTTTACCACAAACAATAAAATAATTCAAGTACTCTCTTAAAATTGCTTGACAAGCCTTTTCTTTTATGATAAAATCAACAAAAAAGGAGGCATACTCAAATGGATATAAACAAGCTTGATAAAAATTTAGCGGCAAACACAGACGTCGACGAGCCCGACGTTGTTTTTTACGACGTGCGACAGGCTCCGTTTGAGGTTTACGGGCTTTACGACTACAAAAACGGCGATTATTTTCTGCGTATGCCCGAGGATAGATCCTACGCGGTAAGCACTCCCGTTCACAACCTCAGTCTCACCACCGCGGGCGGACGCGTGCGTTTTGCCACCGACTCGGAATACGTGGCGATAGACGCAAGATATTCCACCGTTCATCGCGGCTCTAACTTTTCATTGCTTGGAAGCGCGGGCTTTGACCTTTATCTGGACGATCCCGAATTCGGTACAAGCGTATATTGCGCCAGCTTTATGCCGCCGCAGTCAATGAAAGACAGCTATACGCAAAAAGTAAAATTCGGCAGCAAAAAGATGCGCTATTTCACCATAAATCTCCCAACCTACTCCCGCGTAAATTCGCTTTACGTCGGATTGCAAAACAATGCAAAGCTGTGCGGCGGCATGGCATACCGCAATATTGAGCCCGTGGTTTACTACGGCAGCTCCATAACTCAGGGCGGTTGCAGTTCAAGACCCGGAAACGCTTATCAGGCGGTAGTTTCCCGCAGACTTAACGTGGACTTTGTAAATCTTGGATTTTCGGGCAACGCCAAAGGCGAAGAGGCTATGGCGAAATACATATCGGAGATCCCTATGTCGGTATTTGTTTTCGACTACGACCACAATGCGCCAAATGTACAACACCTAAAGGATACGCATCTTAACTTTTACAAAATAATAAGAGCCGCGCGTCCCGAGCTTCCCATTGTGTTTATGACCCGCACCGACAGAGGAAAAAATCCCGCAAGCCTTGACGAGCGGCGTGACGTTATTATGGACACCTACCGCTACGCCCGTGAAAGCGGCGACAAAAACGTATATTTCATTGACGGCGCGGAGGTTTTCACAGGACCTTACGAGGACATGTGCACAGTTGATGGATGTCACCCCAACGACCTTGGCTTTGCGCTGATGGCAGATTACGTAGAGGCTCATCTGAGAAAAGTATTCTCCCAAAAATAATGCAAGGGGCTGAGTCATTAACTTAGCCCCTTTACACACCGACAAATTGCAATTTGTGTGGGAGTTGTTCGCACAGCAGCCATCGAGAAAAGTTTTTGCGGAGCTTTTTTCAAAAAGCGACCGCCCGCGCCCGCAGGCGCTCGGCGTCTTTTCTTTTTGCGCGCTTTTTCTTTTTACGCCTCTTTATTTAAAAAGAAAAAGCGCAAGAGGCGGCAAGTAACTATTATACAACACATAAAAATTTAGCTGTGCAAAAATCTGTAAATATGTAGAATAATTAGTTTATTCTCCTTGTCCTTTTTTCTTTCGGATAAGTAGGCGCGAAATGAAAATCGGAACCGCAAGCGGTTCCTGTTACAATTGACTTTTGCGGCTAAACACCGCAAATTTGCTTCGCAAACCGCCAATTGTAAAGGACCAAAAAAGAAAGAC
>JAZKYO010000082.1:0-4961 GCA_045612185.1 Eubacteriales bacterium | reverse complement strand
TGATATAACAACCATTTTGTTTGATATTTTAATTGTGTTTGCATGGACCGTCGAGGACGCCGGTCCCTACAAACGAACGCATTTATGCGCAGAAAAATGGCGGTGTCGAGCCGACATTTTTCGGAGTGCGACCGTGTTGTTCGCACAATCTCCAAATCGTGAACGCCGAAGGCAACAGGCCCGTCCGGCGAGGACCTACAATTTATCTCTCTGTTGATGTTTCGCAACGACAAAAGGCCTCCGTTTTTAGCGGAAGCCTTTTGTCTTTCAACAGAGAAAAGAGCCTGCGTAAAATCAGGCTTTTCCCAAGGTCATATTCACCTTATTACTTCTTGAAGCACTCGCTGCAGTATACAGGGCGATCCTCACGGGGCTGGAAAGGAACCTGGCAAGGATTTCCGCAGCTTGCGCAAACCGCATCATACATCTGGCGCTCGGGTCTTGCTTCGCCTCTCTCGGCTTTGCGCTTATCGCGGCAAGCCTTGCAACGCTGAGGCTTGTTCTCAAAGCCCTTCTCAGCATAAAATTCCTGCTCTCTGGCAGTAAAAGTGAATTCCTGTCCGCAATCTTTGCAGACCAATGTTTCGTCGTTATACATGACATACCTCTGTTTCTTGCGAGTCTTTGCTCGCTTACTTTGATTAATGATACACCAAAAAAATCAATATGTCAATAGTTTTTTTAAATATTTTTACAAAAAATTCAAAAAAGTTTGTTGCCTGTGTATAAAATGCACATACCAACCGAGCCCCAAATAGGCATATTGCACAAAATTCATTTTTTCGGCTTTATATCTCAAGCTCGGCGCAAACGGGATAGTGATCAGAAAGATAAATTCCGTCTTTCTCGTCCTCCCACTTTTCCACACCCAAAAGCTTTTCGGCAAGCTCGCTCGTCAAAAAGATATAGTCAATTTTAACGGCTGTTTTGCCATATCCGTGGAAGGTAGCCCCCACGTCTGCCGTTACGTCGACAATTCCCTCTCTAGCGCAGCAAAGAGCGATAGTTTCACTGTCGGGCTCAGCGTTAAGATCACCGAGAAAGACCTCGGGAACATTATCCTTGAAGCCATCGGCAAACTTAAACGCGGCAGTCATACCAAGCACCCTCGCTTCGTCGGAAATGTGGTCAAGATGTATGTTGAACACTCTGAAAATCTTTCCGCTGTCTTTGTGTCTTATCTTTGCCGCCACACAGATTCTTGGGCAATGGCTCTGCTTCTCAAAGCGCGAGCCCGCCTCGTAGGGCGTGGGGCTGAGCCACACCGTCTCAAATCCAAGCAGCATACAGCTCTCTTTTCTTACCGCCGTATACAGCCCCTCTCCAAGATAATCCGCGTTTCTGAACTGCCCCACGAACAAGTACTCGGGCAAAAGCCTTTCAAGAACCTCAAGGCTCTTGGGAATCACCTCCTGAAAGCCTATCACGTCGGGCTGCTCCTCGCGTATTTTGTCGCTTATAACAAGCGCCCGATGCACAAAGCTGTTTATTCCATCCCTGTTGTACACGCATCTGAGATTAAAAGTCACTATTTTCATTGTTTCCACGCTAACCTTTCATTGATATTAGTATAAAACTCTTCTCTGAACGGCGAGTTCATTCCCGCCATTGACATTGTGCCTATAAAGTCGCGCTTGGAGTAGACGTTTTCCATAACGAAGCAAAAGGTCTTTGCCGCCGCCTCGTAATCAACGGTTGCCTCGGCGTATATATCAAGCGCAGCGCACATTGACACCGCCGCGCGGAACATTTCGCAGGAATCGTGTATTCCGCGCCTTGACCAATAGGTTCTTAACTGCTCTGCCGCCTTTTCGCCGCCGTATTCTACAACGCGATATTCATCTATAAGCAGCTCCATATATCGCTCCATTTCCGCAAGCGAGATACTGCCCGGCTTTGAGTTGTTGTAAATTATCTCGTCAAACTCGTCCTTTATCGTGCTTCCGATTATCTGATATATATGATTGTAGAGCTTGTAGTAAGCGTAGCTGTCCCGCGCCTTTTCGTCAATCTTGCCGTCAAGATACGCAATAAACACAAGCATATTTGAATAAGCGTAAAGCGTTCCAAGCTCGTCTGACGTTACCCCATGCAGCCGATTGCCGCAATAGTACGCGCTTTGGGTGGCTATGGCGTCTATCTCGGTAACTTTGGGGAAGTAGCAAAGCTCGGTATTACCAACCGTGTGGTTAAAGGCTATATCGTAGCCGTCGTATCCCTTTGGCGAAACTATTCTGTCGTGAGTAAATATCTCCTTCATGGTAGAGCCGACTTTTCCGCCAAGCGAGTCGAAATATCCGTAAAACAGCTCGCGGTTGAAAATCTTGTAATCCTGCTCGTCAAGCGCCACAGAAAGGGCGTATTCCTTGGCGTTCAGCGTTTTGTCAAACTCCTTGTAGCCGCTTCTGTACTCTATACAAAGCGGAACGAGGTACTCCTTAACGTACTCTCTGAACGCCTCTTTGTCCTTGGCGGTATAGTCGCCGTCGCACACGTATTCGTAGTAGTTTTTGTACCCATACGCGCGGGCGTAGTCGTAGGAGTTTTTGACGTACTCAATATAAATGCCGTAAACCTCGTCCTTTGCGCTTTCCGCATCGGGGAACTCCAAGCTGTTGTATTTGGTAATTATGTTCTGTCTTTCTTTGCTAATTTCGTCCAAATTACTGTCTACCGCAATAAGGTCAAGCTCATTGTCCTCAAACTCCTTAAGGGTGGCGGTAAGATAGTTGTTTACGGTTTTTCTAAGCCATATAAACTCGTAGAATTTGCTTGAAGCGTCAAGATAACACTCGTGGGAGTAGTTGTAATTCTCAAGCGCCTGAGTGTCCGTAAAGTCGCTGTAATAAATCAGATATGCAATATCGTACTGAGTGTCTATAAATCTGAGATAGGAATTGGTCTCGTACAAAAGCTTTTTAAGCTTTTCCTTGTCCTCGAAGGCGCCGCCGCGGAAAACCTCCTCGCACTGCTCCAATTTTTCGTAGAACTCGTCCATATACTCTTCCGAAAGCGTGAACTTCATGGTTGACGCGCTTATTCTGGGGTAAACGGTTTCGGTATATCCGTTTTCCTCAAGTCTTTTGACTATGTGGCTTGGGTCGTTGTCGCTTGATTCCGCGCCCGAAAAAACATCAGCCATCGAACCGCATCCGCTAAACGCCCCCAAAAGCACAACGAAAGCCAAAACAACCGCCGCAATTCTTTTTTTCAAAAAAATTCCCCCTTTGAAAAGTATTAGAAATAATATATTATGGAAGCTACGCGCTTTGCCATCTCCTTAAGCGAGTCAATATAAGCATATTCCTCGGGATTGTGAATTTTGCCGCCTTCCACACCTAAGCAGTCCACGCACGGAACCTTGCCGTAGGTGGTTACGTCAGCCGCGTCAGAGCCGCCAAGCCCAAAATTTTTCTCAAGCTGTGACAGCCCAACCTTGCCAAAGATTCCGTTGATTTTGTCCGCAAGCTCATAGTTGCATTCCGCCTTTTCCATAGCAACTCTGAAGCTGAACTCCTCAACCTCGCACTCGCATCCCTTGACGTACACCGTTTGCGCCACCTTGCGCGCGTACTCTCTCACCCATTCAAGCTGCTCAGCGGTGGCGTATCTCACGTTTGCCTTGAATTCGCAATATCCCGCCACGGTGTTGGGCACGCTTCCGCCCGAAATAACGCCGCAGTTGCAGGTAAGACCGTCCTTGTCCTTAAGCTTTTCAAGCTCTATTATTTTATGCGCCGCCTCGGCTATTGCGTTTGCGCCCGAGGTCGCGCACCGAGAGGAATGAGCCTCTATTCCCTTTATTTTGAAATTGAAGGTGATAATTCCCTTTCGTCTCGTGCAGATTTTACCTTTCTCGTAAGGCTCAAGGTTAAGAAACGCCGCGGAATCGGCAGATTTTTCGCACATGTAGCCTATGGTTGCCTTTTGGCTTCCTCGGCTTCCGCCCTCCTCGTCGCTTTGAAGAAGAAGCCTTACGGGTCTCTTGTCAAAGCCGAGCTTGTCAAGCGCCGCCATAGCGAGAATTGCCACAACCAAGCCGCCCTTGCAGTCGGTAACACCGGGGCCGTATATCTTATCGCCCTCAATTTTTACCGCGGGAGTGCCGAACAAGCCAATCGGGTGGACGGTATCCATATGCCCCGAAAGGGTTATGGGCTTTTCCGCGGCGTTTGGGTTTGAGGTAATGCAGACAACGTCGCCCGAAACGCCGTGGCGGAAAAATTCCACCTCGTATCCGCGCGCCAAAGCATAATCCGCGAAATACCGTCCAACCTTGTCAACGCCCTCCTTGTAAGCCGTAGGGCTTTCTATGTTGCAAATATCCTCCCAAATTTTCAGATATTCGGGATACATCTCGTCAATCAATTCAAAAAGTTTTTCAGA
This sequence comes from Eubacteriales bacterium, assembly GCA_045612185.1. Taxonomy (GTDB): domain Bacteria; phylum Bacillota; class Clostridia; order Oscillospirales; family CAG-272; genus RGIG8775. Next base: position 575 of record JAZKYO010000082.1, on the reverse strand, counting down.
CATAACTCCTCCAAAAAGTTAAACCCGCGACTTTCATCGCGTTTATTTTATCACGGTATGATTTTAATGTCAAGCAAATATTACTTGACACTGTCAAGCGTCACTTGCGCGGTCCTCGCCTCGCCTGACCGGCGAGGCATCACGGCTTCGCCCCCACGCACCTGGCGGTGGGCTGGTAGCCTTCGGCGCCCACGATTTAGGGATTGTGCAAACAACACGGTCGCACTCCGAAAAATGTCGGCTCGACACCGCCATTTTTCTGCACACGAATGGGATTGATGTGTTCAAATTGTAGTTTGTCGAACTGTTTAAGATAAGCGAATGAAAGCCTTCCCCTTGAGGGGAAGGTGTCACCGAATAGGTGACGGATGAGGTGTAGGATGCGAAGCATCCGTTAATTTGCAAGGGGATAACGCGCCTGCGGGCGCTACACCTCATCAGTCGCGTCCCGCGACAGCTTCCCCTCAAGGGGAAGCCTTCCATACCAATTTACTCACAGATAAACTACAATTTGAAAAGCAATCAAAAACAAATAAAGTGGGGTTATCGAACTATTAACATAAAGAAAAACGAGG
>JAZKYO010000081.1:0-11516 GCA_045612185.1 Eubacteriales bacterium | reverse complement strand
TTTTTCTTTTTAGATAAAGAGGCGTAAAAAGAAAAAGCGCGCAAAAAGAAAAGACGCCGAGCGCCTGCGGGCGCGGGCGGTCGCTTTTGAAAAAGCTCCGCAAAACTTTTCTCTATTGGGTTTGTGCGAACAACTCCCCTACAAACTACAATTTTAACGTATAAATAAAGTAGGAGCTGTGCTCTTAATGAGACAGCTCCTTTAATTATTTTGCGATATCAACTGTAATTACCGGTCTTACGCCCACGTAATCATTCTTTACAAGCTTACCTTCGGTATCAATTCCGCCGTAGTAGAACACGTTTTTGGCAAGATTTGCTACCTCGCCCGAATCACGAAGCCACCAATCTGAGCAGCTTGTAACAATATCAACGTACACGCCGTTTGCCACCGCGTAATCGGTTGCCTTTGCCTTACGGTCAAGGGCATTGGGAATAAGAGTTTTCAATTCATTTGAAGAAAGAACGTATACCAAATCCTCGGTATCCTTGCAGCCTCCCGCGCCTGTAATCGAGTGTGCGGGATTCTTGAGGGTTGTCTTTACCATAAGCGCAAGCTCGGTTTCGTCAAATGCCGAAACAAAGCTTTCGTTGAGCCAACCGCGAAGCTCACTTGCCCCCCAGTCAGTTGCGCCCGCCGTACCCGATGCGGCGTAATCAAAGCCATAATAAACCGCTCTATCAAGTATCTTCTCGGACATCATAGTCGCCTTGCCGTCCTCAACCTTGAGAACCTGCCAGATAATATCCTCTTTTGCCGAATCGTCTCCGTCCTGCTCGTATTTACCAAAAGAAACCTTGTCGCCGGTCTTAATCGAAGCCCAATCTGACGGTGAATAAACCTTTTCAGGAAGCACCTCGTTGACCGTCTTGACCCACATTGCGGGGCGGATTCCTCTTAATGCAAGGTCTGCACGCACACCACTTGTGTTCGGCTTTCCAAAGTAAAGAATATTTGCCACCTTTTCGCTGTCACTGCCGGGTGAGCGCAGCCACCAAGAAAGCGCCATATACTCCTCTGCCGCCTCGGGCGCGCTTACGGCCTCGCTTTCAGTACGGATATCAAAACACTGACCGCCGTTTGCCACAGCCTTTGCCGAAGCCTTGGCTACGCGCGCGGCGTCGTTTTCAAAATATTCTTCCGCCTCGTCAAAGCTAAGCAGGAAAATATAGTCCTCGGTAGCTTCACCGCCTTCGCTACCGTGAACGGAAATCTTATCATTTTCAACCTCGGAAAGGAGAATATATCCCTGTTCGTCAGTGCCAAAAGCAGTTGCGTACAGCGAGCTGTCACCCTCGTTAAGCCAAGCGCGGATATCACTGTCAGCCCAAGTTATATTACCCTTGCCCTCATTATAAACTGAAGCATCGATGCAAAGTTCGGAAATAATAAGAGCCTTTCCGTTTTCAACAGCGAGCACCTTCCATGTGAGAGACTCGTTACCGTTTGTCTCATCGTTATCAAGATTGTAAGTACCAAGCGTTACGGTATCACCGACAGCAAGAGCGTCGAGTCTCTCCTGCGCGGTTTCAGCGTTAAGTCTAAGTACACTGTCGCCATCTATGATATAATCCAAAACTCCAAGGTAGTCATTTCCTTCCTTACTGCCGCAAGCAAAGGAACCAAAACACATAATAAGCACCATCGCAAGTGCGGAAAGTCTCACAATAAATTTTTTCATAAAAGCCTCCTTAAAAAAAGCTATACATATAACATTATAACATACAATATCGAATTGTCAAGGCGTTAAATATTTTTTTGTGCAAAAACACAAAATTTATTGGTAATCAAGTACAAATGGGTTTCTTGGGGCATACTAAAACAAAAAAGAAAGGAAAAGAAAAATGTTCTCAAAAATGCGCATGAAAATGTTTGACAACAAAAAGCACAACACAGCAAGCGACCTTGCTATGGGATTTATTGCGGGCGCGGCGGCAGCTTCGGTATTTTTTATCGTCAAAGCAATGAAAAAGGGCAAAAAATGCTCGACCAAAGCAGTTAATTGCGACCCGTGTCACAGCGACAACACCTACGAGAATTTTTGCGACTGCGACGGTGAGCACGGAGATTACGAGCGCGCCAGAAACGGCTGCGGTGCCGAGGAGCAGGATGTTGACATTCTCCACTCCCACGGCTGTCTCGGATATCCTCACGACAATTACTACGGCTTTGCCGACTCAAACGGAGACAGACCCAACGACCTGTCAAACCCCGAAATTGAGGGCTCAAAGGGTATTCCCGAGGGCAACGTATCAGCTCCGCCCACAGCGGTAAAGAACGCACGGGGAAAAAACAATCCACAACCTGAAAACAAGGTCAACGAGGTAAAATAATACTGTCGGGGGCTGTGTTTTTCACAGCCCCCCACGTGCGATTCCACACAAATTGCAAATATTTTATTTAAAGGATTGAAAAAACGAAAACTTTGTGGTATAATGGTTAGTAGCTGTGTCTATTTGGGAATTTTCCCAAAAGCAATTTTGCGAAAGGAGTTTACGCAATGGTAAAAATAACTTCGGTGCTTGACGGCTCACGGGCAAAAAAAGTCGGTATTGCCGACGGCGATATTCTGCTGTCTATTAACGGAAATGAGATTAACGACGTTCTGGACTATCGTTTTTATCTTGCCGAAACCTCGGTGGAGCTTGCGCTTCTGCGAGGCGAGGAAAGGCTCTCGTTTACTATAAAAAAATCCGAATACGACGACATCGGGCTGGATTTTGAAACTCCGCTTATGGACAAAAAGCACTCCTGTCGCAACAAATGTATCTTTTGCTTTATTGACCAGCTTCCCGACGGTATGCGCGACACCTTATACTTTAAGGACGACGACTCGCGCCTATCCTTTCTCCACGGGAACTACATCACTATGACCAACCTTTCGGACAAGGACGTTGACCGCATTATCAAAATGCACATTTCTCCGGTAAACGTCTCGGTACATACCACAAACCCCGAACTGCGCGTCAAGATGATGAAAAACAAAAACGCGGGTAAGGTGCTTTCCTACCTTGACCGCTTTAAGGACGCGAGCATAAAAATATGCGCGCAAATCGTTCTTTGCAAGGGTATAAACGACGGCGCGGAGCTTGACCGCTCCATGCGCGACCTAAAAAATCTCTTTCCCGCCCTCTCCAGTTGTTCGGTAGTACCCGCGGGGCTAACGAAGTTCAGAGATGGACTTTATCCGCTTGAAGCCTTTACCCCCGAAGAATGTGCTGAGGTAATCGCACAGGTAAACGCCTTTGGCGACAAGTGCGTTAAGGAGTGCGGAACACGTCTCTTTTACTGTGCTGACGAATTCTATATAAAAAGCGGGGTTCCGATTCCCGACGAGGAGTATTACGAGGAATACGCCCAGATAGAAAACGGAGTGGGTATGCTCCGCTCCCTTGAATCGGAATTTTCCTTTGAGCTTGACTTTTTCCTTGACGGACTCGAAAAACAAAAGCTTGAAGCCCCACGAACAGTATCAATAGCCACGGGTGTGGCGGCATACGACCGTATAAAGGCGCTTGCCCTGCTTGCGGAAAGCAAGGTTGAAGGGCTTAGGGTCAACGTTTACCGCATAATCAACAAATTTTTCGGTGAAAGCATCACGGTAGCGGGACTTCTTACCGGCGTTGATATCGCCAATCAGTTACACGGCTGTGAGCTTGGGGACGAGCTTCTCCTGTCTGCCAACACCCTGCGCGCGGACGGCGACCTTTTCCTCTGCGGAATGACCCCAAGCGAGCTTTCGGACAAACTTGGCGGCATCAAGATAACCTTTAACAAGAACGACGGAGCGGAGCTTCTCTCCGCAATTTTAGGACAAGAAATCTGCTAATCTTTTAATTAAGAAAGGAGAAATGAAAAATGTCAAAACCGATAATAGCCATAGTGGGCAGGCCCAACGTGGGTAAAAGCACACTGTTCAATAAACTTATAGGCGAGCGTCGCTCCATAGTGGAGGACACCCCCGGCGTCACCCGTGACAGAATTTACGGCGAGTGCGATTGGGCAGGTCAGAAAATGGTAGTGATAGACACAGGCGGAATTGAGCCCAAAACCGACGACATAATACTTAAACAAATGCGTTTTCAGGCTCAGCTTGCCATCGACACCGCTGACGTAATAATCTTTATGTGCGACGTTCGCACAGGGCTTACCGCCGACGACAAGGATATTTCCACCATGCTCAAAAAAAGTGGAAAGCCCGTTATCCCCTGCATCAACAAGTGCGACAGAGTCGGCCAGGTTCCATTTGAGTTTTACGAATTTTACGAGCTTGGATTTGAAGAAGAGCCTATTGCCGTCTCATCCACTCACGGAAGCGGAACAGGCGACCTGCTTGACGCGGTAATTGCGCATCTTCCCAAAGAAGAGTTTGACAACGAGGACGACGACTCCATAAAGGTTGCGGTAATCGGCAAGCCCAACGCGGGCAAATCCTCTATAATCAACAAGATTCTCGGCGACGAGCGTCTCATAGTTTCCAATATAGCGGGCACAACCCGCGACGCGGTAGACACTCCGTTTGAGAATGAGCACGGAAAGTACACATTTATAGACACGGCGGGAATCCGCCGTCAGTCCAAAATAGATGACAAGATAGAAAAATACAGCGTTCTCCGCGCCAATATGGCGGTTGAGCGCGCCGACGTTTGTCTTTTGATGATTGACGCGGGCACGGGAATTACCGACCAGGACACAAAAATAGCGGGAATTGCCCACGAAGCGGGCAAGCCCACCATAATTGTGGTAAACAAGTGGGATTCCATAGAGAAAGACAACTCCACCGTAAATCAGTTCAACGAGCGTATCCGCACAGAGCTTGCTTATATGCCCTACGCACCCATAATTTACGTTTCGGCTAAAACCGGACAGCGTGTTGAGACTCTTTTTGAGCGCATAAATTACGTTTACAATCAGTCTACCATGAGAATCTCCACAGGTATGCTCAACGAAGTTCTCGGAGAGGCAACCATGCGTGTTCAGCCCCCCACGGACAAGGGCCGCAGGCTGAAGATATACTACATGACGCAAATTTCGGTCGCGCCTCCCACATTCGTTATTTTCTGCAACAACGCCGAGCTTTTCCACTTCTCTTATCAGAGATATATCGAGAACTGCCTCCGCGACACCTTCGGTTTTTCGGGTACGCCCATAAGGCTTGTTATCCGCATGAAGGGAGACGAATAAAATGACGGCGGTAATTTTTGACTTTAACGGAACGCTTTTTGACGACACCAAACAGCAGATAGAGGCTTGGAACAGATTTTATCTTGAAGTCAAGGGCGAGATACCGAGCGAGGAAACCTTTAAAAATGTAATTATAGGAAGCGACAACACCACCATCTTCAGAAAAACCGTTAATCCCGACATCACGCCCAAAGAGGTTGAGGCTTGCGTTGCAAAAAAAGAAAACTACTACTTTGAGGCTTGTCTTGAGGACGAAAGCGCACTTAAGCTTATAGACGGCGCAGAGCAGATTTTTGCCGCGCTTAAAGAAGCGGGTATTCCCTTTGGCGTTGCCACGGGCTCTCCCAAGCCAAACATCGAGTTCTATATGGAGCACGTCCCCGGCGTAAGCCGTTGGTTTTCTATGGACAAGAATCTTGTTTATGACGATTACAAGATAAAGGGCAAGCCCGCTCCCGATATTTTTCTTGCGGCGGCTAAAAGAATTGGCGCTGACGCAAGCGAATGTATAATTTTTGAGGACTCCTTCCCCGGCTACCTCTCCGCTCGCGCGGCGGGCGCAAAAAAGATAGTTATGGTGGAAAAGAAAGAGGATTTCCACAAATTTGAAAGCCTTGAGGGCGTAGTTGCAGTAATAGAAAACTATCTTGACACAGAAAAGCTTCTTGAAATTTGCGAAGCGAAATAATCCTTTACAGAAAGGAATGATAATATGTTTGTTGACAATATAAAAATTTACGTAAGAGCGGGCAACGGCGGAAACGGCGCGGTTTCGTTCAGACGTGAAAAATACGTATCTCACGGTGGTCCCGACGGCGGTAACGGCGGGCACGGCGGAAACATAGTTTTCCGTGTTGACGAGGGCTCTAACACCCTTCTCGCGTTCAGATACAAAAGAAAATTTATAGCCGCGGACGGAGGCAAGGGCGAGGGTGCGAAGCGCCACGGCTTAACCGCCCCCGACACGGTTATCCTCGTCCCCCCCGGAACTCTTATCAAAGAGGTGGAAAGCGGAAAAATAATCCACGATATGTCTCAAGACGACGGTGCGGACTTTATTTGTTGCAAGGGAGGCCGCGGAGGTTTTGGCAACCGCCACTTCGCCACCCCCACCCGTCAAACTCCCATGTTTGTCAAAAACGGCACACGCGGTGAGGAAATGGAGGTTATTCTTGAACTTAAAATGATAGCTGACGTAGGTCTTATAGGCTACCCAAGCGTTGGAAAATCCTCCATTCTCTCAAAAATCAGCTCGGCACGCCCAAAAATTGCCGACTACCATTTCACCACTCTTTCGCCTAACCTTGGCGTGGTTTCTACCGGTGACGAAAGCGGGTTTGTTGCCGCTGACATTCCCGGCCTTATAGAGGGAGCGGCTGACGGCGCGGGGCTTGGACACGCATTTCTCCGTCACGTTGACAGATGCCGCCTGCTTTTGCACGTGGTTGACATTGCCGCCACCGAATACAGAGATCCCATTGAGGATATAAAGAACATAAACACCGAGCTTGAGCGTTACAGCCCCGAGCTTGCGTCACGTCCGCAAATAATAGTTGCCAACAAATTCGACATGCACGATCCAGAGCTTGTTGACCTTGACAAATTTGAGGCGTTTGTCGACGAAAACGGCTGGGAGCTTTTCTACGTTTCGGCAATGACGGGCGAGGGACTTAAAAAGCTTATTTTCGAGGTTGGCGAGCGCCTTCGTCTGCTTCCCCCCATTACCGTGTACGAAAGCGAGGTCGTTTCCGAGGAAGCAATTCCCGAAGGTAGCGCGGACATTACAATTAAATATGAGGATGGCAAGTATATTGTTGAGGGCGATTGGATATATAATATTATGGGTCGAATCAACTTTGACGATTACGAGTCGCTTAATTACTTCCAACACACGCTTATGCGGGAGGGAGTTTTTGAAAAGCTTGAGGCAAAGGGCTGCCATGACGGCGACACCGTTTCCATTTACGATTTCGAGTTCGACTACGTAAAATAAGAGAGGAGCAATTATGTTCTGGTTTTACGATTATTGGTATATCGTTTTGGTCATGCCTGCGGTGCTTTTTTCCATAATCGCAAGTATTATGGTAAACAGTACCTTTGATAAATATTCAAAGATACGTTCCACAAGAGGCATAACGGGCGCGGAGGCGGCTCGCAGAGTGCTTGACGCAAACGGACTGTACAATGTAAAAGTGGAAAGAGTTGGCGGAAAGCTTACCGACCACTTTAACCCGCGCGACAACACGATATATCTTTCGCAAAGCGTTTACGACAATCCGTCGGCGGCAGCTATCGGAGTTGCGGCGCACGAAGCGGGACATGCGGTACAGCACGCCGTTGGGTATCTTCCCATAAAGATACGCGCGGCTATAATCCCCGCAACCAATTTCGCATCAGGTCTTGCCCTTCCCCTTATACTTCTTGGCTTGTTGCTCGAAGCTTCGGGATTTATAGCACTTGCTTACGTAGGCGTGGCTTGTTTTGGGATGAGCACCATTTTTCAACTTGTGACGTTACCGACCGAGTTTAACGCCAGCAATCGTGCGCTAAGCGCCATTGAATCAAGCGGAATTCTTGCTCGTGACGAGCTTAGAGGCGCAAAAAAGGTGCTTTCTGCCGCGGCAATGACCTACGTAGCGGCGCTTGCTGTTTCGCTTATGCAGCTTCTCAGACTTCTTCTTATAGTCGGCGGAAACTCGCGCAGAAGGTGAACCGATTGAAGAACTTAGGACTTTATATTCACATTCCTTTTTGTCTCAGCAAGTGCAGATACTGCGACTTCTGCTCGTTCCCTCACCCCGCCCCCGACAAGGTAAATAAATATATTTCCACCTTAAAATATGAAATCGAGGAATATGGGAGGCGATATGCGGAATATACTGTTGATACAGTTTATTTCGGAGGCGGCACGCCTACATTGTTAAGCTCGAATGAACTCACGGATATTTTAAATACCGTCAAAAGCTGCTTCAATGTTACAAAAGACGCCGAAATTACCGCTGAGTGCAACCCCGCCACGGCGGATTCGGAATATTTCAGTATAATGCGCAAGGCAGGCTTCAACCGCCTAAGCTTGGGCGTGCAAAGCATGAACGACGGCGAGCTGAAGATTCTCGGCAGACTTCACAGCTCGGCAGACGTCAAAAAAGCCTTTATTGACGCACGCGCGGCGGGATTTGAGAACGTCAGCGCTGACGTTATGTTCGGCATTCCCGACCAGACGCTATCCACTCTTGAAGATACGCTTGACGAGGTTTTGCGGCTTTCACCTACCCACGTCTCGCTTTACGGCTTAAAAATTGAGGACGGCACCCATTTTGCCCGACACAGACAAGAGCTCGCGCTTCCCGACGAGGACACCGAGTACGAAATGTATCTTTCCTCAGTAAAAAAGCTTTCCGAAAACGGATTTGAACGTTATGAGATAAGCAACTTTGCAAAAAATGGATTTTATTCACGTCACAATCTGAAATATTGGCTCAGAGAGGACTATCTCGGCATCGGAATTTCAGCTCATTCCTGCATTTGGAACGAAAGATTCTTTGAAAACAACGATATAGAAAATTTTTTTGGTAATACCTACGACGTTTCAATAGAAACCATATCTTCACATGATATTTTGTGTGAAAAAATCATGCTTGGCATGAGACTTGAGCAAGGTGTGAATTTTGAACTTCTTGAATCAGAATACGGCAAATCGGCAGAAAAATACAAAGCCGCCTTGGAAAAATTTATACCAAGCGGACACGTTGTCAAAAAAGCTGATTCACTATGCTTTACCGACAGCGGAATGTACATAAGCAACTACATTCTTTCGGAAATTTTAGACTTTGATGCATAATTTCTGAAAAAAACATTGACAACCAAGTAATTATATTGTAAAATAATAATATTAAATTAAACGGAGGTACACTAAGATGGCTGAGAATAAAAACAATGAAATTCTTGATGAAAACGATGAGGATAACGGCATAGTTATGCTCACGGACGAGGAAGGCGTAGAGCACGCTTTCCAGCTTATCGGCGAGGCTGAGCTTAAGGGCACGAAGTATTACGCTTTCGTTCCCGTAGACGTTGACGCTGACGGTGAGTTCTTTGAGTACACAATTCTCAAGTCGGTTATTGAAAACGGCGAAGAAATGCTCGTTTCCATTGATGACGACGACGAATTCGACGACGCTGCCGACTACTTTGACGCTTTCCTTAACGAAGAAATCGACTACGACGAGGAAGAAGAGTAATTTACAACAAATATTTTTCCTGCTTAGTTCGTGATAGTTAAGCATATTGGAACCGACATCTGAATTAAAGGAGTCCGGAGTTCTTTTGTGGTTTGCAGACCTCCCGTATCTGAACCGATTGACTTGTCTCGCTTCTTATACGGACGCTGGGAGCAGTAAAGCAAGAGACAGGACACCGCCTTGCTTGGCAGGGTTTCTCTTTCTTAACTACACGGCTCGGTGGGGTACTTAAAGCGGCGCGTTTTCGCGCCGTTTTTGCTTTGATTCAACATATCCGATTTCGTCCCGTTAAAGCCCGTTATATTACCGAATAACACAATTACACGTCTGTTTTATTTGGATTTTAAGTAAAATTCATGTCAAAAAGCGTGAAAAATTGCAAAAAGCTATTTACAATTCGCAAAAAAAGTGTTATACTGTATAGGTATATTTATGTTTAAATCTGTGACGAAAGGATTTCTATAAAATGAAAAGAGATTTGATAAGAGCGCTTCATGAAAACATGAACGACTACGCTGACAAGACAGTTACTCTTGGCGGTTGGGTTCGCAGTGTCCGAACAAGCAAGGACTGCGGCTTTATTGACTTGAACGACGGAAGCGCGCACAAGGGCGTGCAAGTCGTTTTTGAGAGACAGTTTATATCCAACTTTACCGAGGTCGGAAAGCTCAACGTTGGCGCGGCTATCGTGGTAAAAGGTAAGCTCGTTCTCACCCCCGAAAACAAACAGCCCTTTGAAATCAAGGCTGAAAGCGTTGAGGTTGAGGGTGCCTCTACCCCCGATTATCCTCTTCAGAAAAAAGGCCACAGCGTTGAGTTCCTCAGAGATATAGCATATCTCCGCCCCAGAACCAACCTTTTCTCGGCAGTGTTCAGAGTGCGCAGTGAGGTTGCTTACGCTATTCACGACTTTTTCCACAAGAGAGGCTTTGTTTACGTTCACACTCCTCTCATCACCGCCTCCGACTGCGAGGGCGCAGGCGAAATGTTCAGAGTTACCACCCTCGACCTTGAGAATCCTCCCAAGACCGAGGACGGCAAGATAGACTTCAGCAAGGATTTCTTCGGCAAGAGCACAAACCTTACCGTTTCGGGTCAGCTTGAGGGCGAAACCTATGCTATGGCGTTTGGTAACATCTATACCTTTGGTCCTACTTTCAGAGCTGAGAACTCCAACACCGCAAGACACGCGGCTGAGTTCTGGATGATTGAGCCCGAAATTGCATTTGCTGACCTTAACGACAACATGCAACTCGCGTGGGACATGATTAAACATATAATAAACCACGTGCTTGAAAACTGCAAGCAGGAGCTTACCTTCTTCAACAGCTTTGTTGATAAGACTCTCCTTGAGCGTCTCAACATGCTCGCCGCAAGCGACTACGAAAAGGTTACTTATACCGAGGCTGTCGACCTTCTTGTTAAGAGCGGTCATCAGTTCCAGTACCCCGTATCCTGGGGCTGCGACCTCCAGACAGAGCATGAGAGATACCTCACCGAGGTTATATACAAGAAGCCCGTTTTCGTTATTGATTATCCCAAGGAAATCAAGTCCTTCTATATGAGACTGAACGACGACGGCAAGACTGTTGCCGCAATGGACCTTCTCGTTCCCGGTGTTGGAGAAATTATTGGCGGAAGCCAGCGTGAGGAGCGCCTTGACGTTCTTCTTGCCCGCATGGAAGAGTGCGGACTCAAGGAGGAGGATTATTGGTGGTACGTCAACCTTCGCCGTTACGGTGGAACAAAGCACGCAGGCTACGGTCTCGGCTTTGAGCGTATCATTATGTACCTCACAGGTGTCGCAAACATCAGAGACGTAATCCCCTACCCCAGAACGGTTGGAAACGCAGAATATTAATTTTAAAGCTAAAGGGCTGAGTCAACGACTCAGCCCTTCATAATTGTAGTTTGTAGGGGAGTTGTTCGCACAAACCCATCGAGAGAAGTTTTTGCGGAGCTTTTTTCAAAAAGCGACCGCCCGCGCCCGCAGGCGCTCGGCGTCTTTTCTTTTTGCGCGCTTTTTCTTTTTACGCCTCTTTATCTAAAAAGAAAAAGCGCAAGAGACAGTAAGTAACTATTAACAGCACA
>JAZKYO010000080.1:0-2430 GCA_045612185.1 Eubacteriales bacterium | reverse complement strand
AGGCTGCGGATACATGGGATGCGGAGCTATTTCGCTTCTTGCTATGAGAGGCGTTAAGGTTGTGGCGGTCGATATCAATCCCGAAAGCCTTAAAAACGCGCTTAAGTACGGCGCAAGCGAGGCATATCTTCCCGAGGAGTTTCCCGAAGAATATTTGACCACAAGAAATACATATAAAGGCGTAGACGTTGAATCTGCCACAAAAAATGCGGCAACCACCGGCTTCCCTCTCGTTATGGAGTGGGGCGAGACCGCCGAGTCGCTTGACCTTGCCATAAGAATGACAAGACAGTGCGGTCAGCTTGCTATAGGCGCGTACCACACGGGCGGAAAACGCCTCGTTGACGTTCAGCTTCTTAACGTAAGAGCTATCGACTGCTTAAGCACACACCCCAGAGAATGGGATCTCAATATGCGCTCTGCAGAGTGCGCTATGAGAATGCTTGGAGACGATACATGGAGCTACAAGCACGTTCCCACAAAGGTTTATCCCGCGTCCATGTTCGACAAGGCGCACGAGGAGCTTGAGATTAAGTTCGGCAAGTGGATGAAGGCAGTTATCGACTGGGAAAACGAGGACTTCGAGCCTTACATTATAAACGATTAAGAGGTATTGATTTTGAGACTTGGAATAGATATAGGCGGCACGAAAATAGGCGTCGGAATTTTTGAGGAAGGCGGAAGGCTTGTTGCAAGCGAAAAGCTTTACGTGGAAGGCAGAAAAGACCTGCCGACGTTTATCGCAGAGGGAGTAAAAAGGCTTTGCTCGGAGAAGAAAATCGACTTCTCGCAAATAACCTCTTGCGGTGCGGGCGTACCGGGTACGGTAAGCGCCGACGGCAGAAAGGTGCTCAAAGCCCCAAATCTGCCTATATCGGGAGAGACTTTTGTGTCGGAGCTTGAGGGCGAGCTTGGTATTCCCGTAGGCGTGGTTCAGGATTCAAGAGCCGCGGCGTGGGGGGAGTATCTCTTTGGCAGCGGCAAGGGGAAAAGCGCGGTGGTCTGCGTTACGCTGGGTACGGGCATCGGCACGGGAATTGTGCTTGACGGCAAAATTTTCGGAGGCGCGCTTGGCGGTGCAGGAGAGCTGGGACATCTTCCCGTAGCGGAGGGCGGTCGCCCCTGCGGTTGCGGAAAGCGAGGCTGTCTTGAAAAATACAGCGCGGGGCTGGGGCTTGACATTACCGCCTCGGAGCTTCTTGGCGAGGGCAAAAAAGCCCCGGACCTATTCTTGGCGGCTGAGGATGGTAACGCAGAAGCAAAAAGTGCTATTTTAAGTGCGGCTGAGGCGCTTGGGCGCGGACTTGTGTCAATAGTCAATCTGCTTTCGCCCGACTGTATTCTCTTCAGCGGAGGTCTTTCTGCGCAGGAGAGCTACGTGGCGGCGGTCAGCGACTATATTATTTCACACTGTTATGACGCAGGGGCGAAGCCCGAAATAAAAAAAGCAGCGCTTGGGGAGCTTTCGCCACTCTACGGCGCGGCGTTTACGGAGGTTAAGAGAATGAGAAAGCCAAAGCTTTCAGCTTCTATTATGTGCGGAGACGCGCTTAATTACGGGGCAACCTTAAATGAGCTTGAAGAAGCGGGCGTGGAGCTTGTGCATTACGATATTATGGACAATCACTTTGTTCCGAATCTCATGTTGCCGACCGAGCTGATTCCCAAGCTTCGAAAGGGAACAAAATTGCCGTTTGATATTCACATTATGGCGGAAAATCCAGAAAGCGTTATTGAAAAGCTGGAGCTTGCGGAGGGAGACATAGTGGCGGTCCACTGCGAGGCTACGGCGCACCTTGAAAGGGCGGTTACCCTTATCAAATCCAAGGGCGCAAAAGCGGCGGTGGCAATAAATCCCGCAACCCCGATTGAGGCGCTTTCGGAGATAGTTGACAGGCTTGATATTGTGCTTGTGATGACGGTTAACCCCGGCTTTGCGGGACAGAAGCTTGTTGCGGGAAGCCTTGAGAAGATACGGCGGGTGAGAGACTATCTTGACGCCCGCGGACTTGAGCGCGTAGAGATAGAGGTAGACGGCAATTGCAGCTTTGAGAATGTGCCAAAGATGTACGCCGCAGGCGCAGAGATATTCGTAACAGGCACCTCCAGTACCTTTCACAAGGACGGCAGTGTAAAGCAAAATACCGAAAAACTGCTTAAATCCTTGTTCTAACCTCGCCTGGCGCACCTTGCGGTGGGCTGGTAGGCTTCGCCCCCACGAATTTTAGATTGTGCGAACAACTCGCAACGCAATACGAAAACCTCGGTTATAAACCGAGGTTTTCTTTCGTATTAACAGAAATGATTTTTCAAATTGGTGTTTGGCGGTATGTTAGCACATATCATTGTAGGGACCGGCGTCCTCGACGGTCCATTTGGCACAAATGAAATTTGCATCGCTATGTATAACAAATTTAATTGATATAACAA
>JAZKYO010000079.1:0-2549 GCA_045612185.1 Eubacteriales bacterium | reverse complement strand
ACAATTAAAATATCAAACAAAATGGTTGTTATATCAATTAAATTTGTTATACATAGCGATGCAAATTTCATTTGTGCCAAATGGACCGTCGAGGACGCCGGTCCCTACAATGATATGTGCTAACTCACCGATAAACTATTTGAATAATTCGCTCCTGTCTGTGGTAAAATATATGCGGTGGGGTAAGCGGTTATTCTTACGTCGGCGCAAAGCGCACGAAGGCTTTTGACTCTCTTTTTCTCGCGCGCCAAGCCTTGACGTTGCCCGAATAAAGATTTTTAAATTTTTTTAAAAAAACTATTGACAAAACAAAATCAATGTGATATAATATCAAAGTCGTACAAAGCGATGCGCTGGTGTGGTTCAATGGCAGAGCAGCTGATTTGTAATCAGCAGGTTGATGGTTCGACTCCGTTCACCAGCTCCAGAAATGAGGCTCTCGGCAATAGCTTTGGGCTTCTATAAGGGGGATTTCCCGAGCGGCCAAAGGGGGCAGACTGTAAATCTGTTGTCACTGACTTCGGTGGTCCGAATCCACCATCCCCCACCAGAAAAAAGCACTTGCGTAAGCAAGTGCTTTTTTCAACTAAATCCGCCTTCTGCGGAATAAATCCACTTGCGTGGGACGAAATCGCTTCGCGATGAAATCCCGCTTCGCGGAGATAAAAGAGGCGGATTTAATTTCATCTGAAGCCGTAGGCTGAAGATTTCATCGTGCAAAGCACGGTTTCATTAAATATACGTGGCTACCACCCCGCCCCGCCTTATTCCGAAAAGCTATTGACTTATTGAAAAAAATATGGTATAATGAGAAGTGGCGTGTTTCGCGCCGACGTCGGATTTTGCTAAAAAATCGTGTTGTTCGATTCACGTTATTTACGTTATTTACATTATTTAAGGAAGTTAAATGGTAAAACAAAAAGAAAACAAAATGGGCACTATGCCCGTTGGCAAACTGATATTCACCATGTCTATACCCATGGTTATATCCATGCTGGTGCAGGCGTGTTACAACGTGGTTGACAGCATTTTCGTTTCGCATTTCAGCGAGGCGGCTATGTCTGCCGTCACCTACTCATTTCCCGCGCAAAATCTTATGATAGGTCTTGCCACGGGTACGGGCGTGGGCGTTAACGCCCTGCTGTCGCGCAGTCTTGGCGAAAAAAATCCCGAAAAGGCAAACAAGGTTGCGGTAAACGGCGTATTTCTCGCCCTGGTGGGTTATCTTGCCTTTCTCTGCTTCGGTCTTTTCGGCGCTGAGGCGTTTATAAGATTCCAGACCGACACCCCGGAGGTCATCAAGGCAGGTACCGAGTACCTTTCTATCTGTTGCATATACTCTTTCGGTATTTTCGGAGAGATAATGTTCGAGCGTCTTATGCAGGCGACGGGCAGAACGATATACACAATGTTCACGCAAGGCATCGGCGCTATATGCAACATAATTCTTGACCCCATATTTATTTTTGGATACTTCGGACTCCCCGCGATGGGCGCCAAGGGCGCGGCTATCGCTACCGTTGCGGGTCAGATTGTGGCGTTCCTGCTTGGCGTAATTTTCAATCAGCTCTACAACAAGGAAATAAGGCTCAAGCCTCTTGGATTCCGCCCCGATTGGCGTTTGATTGGCAACATCTACTCCATTGGTCTTCCCTCGGTTATCATGGTGGGCATCGGCTCGGTCATGAACACCTGCATGAACAAGATTCTCGGCGGATTTACCGAGATTGCCGTAAACGTTTTCGGCGCTTACTTCAAGCTCCAGAGCTTCGCCTTTATGCCCATATTCGGAATAAACAACGGTGTTATCCCCATTATTGCCTACAACTACGGTGCGAGAAACCGCAAGAGGTTGCTTAAAACCATTCGCCTTTCGGTCACGACCATAGTGTGCATAATGCTTTGCGCGCTAGCGGTTATGCAGGCTATTCCCCATATTTTGCTCTCACTTTTCGCCGCCGGCGAGGAGATGCTGGCGATAGGAATTCCCGCGCTCAGAACAATAAGCCTGAGCTACATCTTTGCAGGCATCTGCATCGGCTTGACGTCGGTTTTCCAAGCGCTGGGAAAAGGAATTTACGCAACTATTATGTCTTTCGCAAGACAGATAGTCGTGCTAATTCCCGCGGCATATCTTCTCTCGCTCACGGGCAAGGTTTCCATGGTTTGGTGGTCCTTCCCCATTGCCGAGATTATGTCTGTGGCGGTGTGCGCGGTGCTTTTCATCATTCTTTACAACAAGGTTATCAAGCCCATGCCCGACGGTAACATCTGAAAAAACGGCATAGATAATTCATAGGAACTCAATTCATAGGGATGCGGACAGTTGCACGGCAACTGTCCGCATATTCTTATTTTTAAAGCGAGAAACAAAAGAACTATGCGCTTCGCACCTAGCGGTGGGCTGGTAGGCTTCGCCCCCACGATTTATAGATTGTGCGAACATAGCCGTCGCAATCCGAAAAACTCGGCTAAACACCTCGTTTTTCTGCGCATAAATGCGTTCGTTTGTAGGGACCGGCGTCCTCGACGGTCCATGCAAACACAAT
>JAZKYO010000078.1:0-4532 GCA_045612185.1 Eubacteriales bacterium | reverse complement strand
GAGGAAGCGGGCAATATGCTGCTTTGCCTTGCGGCTGTAAAGAAATATTCGGGCGGCGACCAGAAGCTGTTTGACGACGACAAGGAGCTTATGAAAAAGTGGGTTGACTATCTCGTTGAGTTTGGCTACGACCCCGAAAATCAGCTCTGCACAGACGACTTTGCGGGACATCTCGCTCGCAACTGCAACCTCAGCCTTAAGGCAATTCTCGGTATCGCGGCTTACGCCGAGCTTTCGGGCGACGCTTCCTATATGGAAATCGCCAAGAAGTACGCTAAGCAGTGGGAGATTGACGCAAAGGCAGACCATGCGGGAACTCGCCTTACCTTTGACGGCGCTGAAGGTTGGAGCTTGAAGTACAATATCGTTTGGGACAGCCTCCTTGGCTATAACCTCTTCTCTGACGAGGTAAAGCAGAACGAAATCAAGGTTTATATGTCCAAGATGAATCGCTACGGCGTGCCGCTTGACAGCCGTTCCGACTATACTAAGATTGACTGGCTTATGTGGTCCACCTGCATCTGGAAGGACAAGGAGTATTTCGATGCCGTTTGCCAGGGTATGGTTAATATGGTTAACGAGACTCTTGACCGCGTACCGCTTACCGACTGGTATTACACAAGCACCGCAGATTACAGAGCGTTCAGAAACAGAACGGTCGTAGGCGGTTTGTTTATCAATCTGCTTGATTAATTGTATAAGAAAAGAAAACCTCGGCTTTGCCGAGGTTTTCTTGTTTAATTTCACAACTATCAGTCAATTGCTTTGAAGTGAACCTTAATGCTGTTATAGTCTCCCTCAAAATCCACGAAGTTGAGACCCGCGTTCATAAGCGTAGAGCCCTTGTAGGTTCTTCCGCTTGCCTCGTCGCGGTAGGTCTTGTTGGGGTCAAGCCCCTTAAGGCGGACTACTCGGCGTATTCTGGGACGCGAGAACAGCAGAACGTAGGTGAGAAGCGCCTCCTTCTTGTCCTCGGAAACGAATTCCCATGCGTAAGCGTCACGGTTGCCGTCGTAAGGGGTGATAAGTCTGTAAAGCTCGCCATAGTGGATAACGTCGTAAAGCTTGTGGTATTCCTCGCACTGCGCTTTTACCGCCGCGCACTCCTCGTCGGTAAACTTGGTGGCGTCAAGCTCGTAGCCAAAGGTTCCCGAAAGCGCTACGTTTCCGCGCGTCGCAAAGGGGGTCACGCGCTTTGTCTGGTGGTTGGGAACGGTGCTGACGTGGGCGCCCATGGTCGCGGTGGGATAGCACATTGAGGTGCCGTGCTGGATAAAGAGTCTCTCAGCCGCGTCGGAGCAGTCGCTGGTCCAGAACTGGGGGCTGTAATAGAGCATTGCGGGGTCAAAGCGTCCGCCGCCCGAGGAGCAGCCCTCAAGAAGAATATGCGGATATCTCTCAACAAATTTGTCAAGGAACTCGTAAAGACCGAGCATATATCTGTGAAGTACTTCCTTCTGTCTTTCGGGGGGAAGCGCCGCCGAGCCAACCTCGGTAAAGTTGCGGTTGTAGTCCCATTTTACGTACTCAATATTGGCGTTGTCAAGCACTTCGCACATAGAATCGAATATGTAATCACGCACCTCCTTGCGCGAGAAGTCAAGCAAAAGCTGATTCCTGCCAAGGCTCATGGGTCTGCCGTCGATATGCACTACCCAATCGGGGTGAGCACGGTAAAGGTTGCTGTCGGGGTTGACCATTTCAGGCTCAAACCAAAGACCGAACTTCATGCCAAAGGCATTGATGCGCTTTGCAAGCTCGCCCATGCTACAGCCAAGCTTTTCCTCGTTTACCTGCCAGTCGCCAAGACCCGCGCGGTCGTGGTTTCTCGCACCAAACCAGCCGTCGTCAAGCACGAAAAGCTCAACTCCGAGTCCCGATGCTTTTTCGGCAATAGCGCAAAGCTTGTCGGCGTCGAATTTGAAATAAGTGCCTTCCCAGTTATTAATAAGTATGGGGCGTTTTTTGTTCATCCATTCGCTCTTGCAAAGGTGCTTCTGATAGAGCTTGTGGAAAGTGCGGCTCATGTGCCCCAGACCTTTGTCGGAGTAAACCATAACTGTCTCGGGAGCAGTGAAACGCTCGCCCGGCTCAAGCAGCCAGTTAAAGCCCTCGTGGTTGATACCCATAATAAATCTCACGCCGTCGTAGGGGTCTTTGTATGCGCTTGCGGCAAAGTTTCCGCTGTAAACAAGGTTAAATCCGTATACCTCACCCGACTCCTCGGTAGCCTCGGGAGAAGCCAACGCCACGAAAGGATTGTGGAAGTGGGAGGAAGCGCCGCGGAGGCTCTGCACGGTGGTTACGGTATGACCTATGGGCTGACGTTCATAGTTGCGCTCAAAGCAGGGGCGTCCCCAAAGGTGGATAAAGTCGAAATCGCCCTGAAGGTCAATGCAAAGTGAGTAAACCGACTCTATATCCACGGGCTTGTCCGAACGGTTTTCAATTACCGCGTGGCGTGTCATAACCGACAAGTTCTCAAAAACAGTGTAGAAAAGCTTTACGTAAACCCCCGTCACCTCGTCCCAAAGAAGAAGCTCAAGGGTCTGTGCCTCGTCATCTGCCGCGTGTGTTTCGGGCATACCCTCAACGTCGGGCTTGCCCTTGTAAATTTCGTGAGAGACGTAAGCAAGGTCGGTAGCACCCTGTCCGCTAGGAGCCTTTACTCGGAGCGCGGTGGGGCGGTAGTCGCCCGTGCCAAACGTAGAATATTCAAGGGGCTGTGTATCAAGAGATAAGCGAGCAGCTCCCGCATAGTGTGGCTTTGCCTGAATACCGGAATGTCCCCAACGCTGTGAGAGATACTCAAGGTCGTCATCGCCAACAGTTGCACCGTAGTAGTAGTGAACCGCAAGGCCGTGGTTGGTAATTCCAAGCACGTAGCTGGACTCGGCGGTATCGAGTTTAAAAATTTTCTTTTCAGAGTTAAAGGTAATAGGCATAGTTTCATTCCTTTCTCAATTTTTATTTTTATTGCGCTTGTTTGCATATTCATAATAATTATATAACTATTACTCTTAATATAATATAATTATTTTGCCGTTTTTTGGTATTATATTGCGCTTGTTCACCGGTTGACGGACTTGAAATGCTTCTTGACAAACAAGTGAAAACGCGTTATAATTGTATTACCGATTTGGGAGGATTTGAAAAATGATAAAAAACGCTGAAATTCTCTGCGTTGGCACCGAGCTTTTGCTTGGCGAAGTGGTAAATACCAACGCGGCTTACATATCCAAAAAACTTGCCGAATTCGGCGTGTCGGTTTACCGCCACGCTGTGGTGGGAGACAACCCCGAAAGGCTTTCTGAGGCGCTTGAAGCTGCGCTTTCGCGCGCCGACCTGGTTATAACCAGCGGCGGTCTCGGTCCTACCTACGACGACCTGACCAAGGAAACGGTGGCGGCTCATTTCGGGCTTTCCATGCACACAGACGAGGCGACGGTCAAGGCTATCGAAAGCTTTTTCGCGAGCCGCGGCAAGGGGCTTGGCGCCATGACCAAAAACAACCTTAAGCAGGCGGAGATACCCGATGGCGCGTTGGCTATTCCCAATCCCAATGGCACCGCACCCGGCATTCTGCTTGAAAAAGACGGCAAGACGGTAATTATGCTTCCGGGGCCTCCCCGTGAGCTTTGTCCTCTTATGGACGGCGCGGTCAGCGAATACCTGAAGAAAAACACCGAGAGTATTCTCGTCAGCCACAATATGCATATTATCGGAATGGGCGAGTCGTCGGTTGAGGAAACCCTCCGCGACCTGATGACCTCCTCCGAGAATCCCACCCTCGCGCCCTATGCGGGTGAGGGAGAGATGCGCTTGAGAATCACCGCCAAGGCGGCAAGCGCCGAGGAGGGCGAGGCTCTTTGCCTCGCTATGATGGAAAAGGTTTACGCCACCCCCGTGGGCAACTTTGTCTACGGCGTTGACGTGGGAGGCACCGAGCGCGCGCTTGTGACAGCGCTTGCCGAGCGCGGATTAACCGTTGCCACCGCCGAGTCCTGCACAGGTGGTCTTTTAGCCAAAAAGATAACCGACGTGGCGGGAGCGTCAGCGGTTTATCTGGGAAGCTGCGTTACCTACGCCAACGAGGCAAAGGTTAAGTTGGTAGGGGTTAAGCCCGAAACGCTTGAAAAATTCGGAGCGGTAAGCGAGGAGACCGCCATTGAGATGGCGAGGGGTGTCCGCGCGGCACTTGGGGCTGACGTGGGAATATCCACAACGGGCATAGCGGGGCCGGGGGGCGGAACGCCTCAAAAGCCGGTTGGTACGATTTTTGTGGGCGTTTCAAGTGACAAAGGCGAGTTTGCCGTAAACCTCAAGCTTTCGCCCATGCGTACTCGCGATTACCTTCGCACCTGCACCGCAAGCCGCGCCCTCGCCCTTGCGCTTGAGCAAATTCTTTCGTCCTCAAATTAAACAGAGCGACAAACTGTAGTTTTTAGGTATGTTAGCACATATCATTGTAGGGACCGGCGTCCTCGACGGTCCATTTGGCACAAATGAAATTTGCATCGCTATGTATAACA
>JAZKYO010000077.1:0-4128 GCA_045612185.1 Eubacteriales bacterium | reverse complement strand
GCGGTGGGCTACACCTCATCACCGCATTCTGCGGAGCTGTCTCGCCTGCGGGCTCGGTCACGACACGGCTCTGACAGCCGTATCAAGGCTGTCATTCACTCCCGTGTCGCCGCTTCGCTACCCTCAAGGGGAAGCCTTCCATACCAATTTACTCACAGATAAACTACAATTTGAACACATCAATCCCATTCGTGTGCAGAAAATGGCGGTGTCGAGCCGCCATTTTTCGGAGTGCGACCGTGTTGTTTGCACCAATTATAAATCGTGAGCCGCGAAGCGCATAGGCCCCCGCCGGCAAGGCGGCAAACTACAATTTATCGCACTATTTTAATTCGGATTTCGGGGCGTTCGGGAGCGAATTGCGGTTGTGATAACAAAGGCGGACACCGCCTTTAACGCGTCGGGAATGGCGCAGGGGATAAACGTCGCAAGAAAAGCCGAGAAAAAGCCTGTGTCAGTGGTGAATGAAAGCCATATTGAACCCACAATATAGCACATAATGGTGGATAGCACCATTGAGATGCCTCGTGAAACCGCATTGTGTCCAAAAGCTGAGACCACAAACGCTGTGGGAATATAGGCGAGGATAAAACCGCCGGTTGGACCCGCAAGCACTTGAAATCCGCCGTTAAAGCCCGCAAAAACAGGAACGCCAACCGCACCAAGCGCCACGTACACAAGCACCGAAACTACCGAAAGCCTTGGAGGAAAAAGCCCTGCCACCAAAAGCACCGCAAAGAGTGACAGCGTTATCGGCACAGCCCCCGCAGGCACGGAAACAGGCGAAATAACGCATATTACTGCCGCTCCAAGAGCGGCAAAACACATATTTTTTATCTTGGAATTCATTTCTCGCCCCTTGAAATCTTAGTCGAAACCTCTCCGCTGAAAACTCTTACCTCTTCCCCACTGTCAAGCCTTTTTACCAAAAGCGAGCCATCATCAAGCACTTCCAGGGCTTTCGCTTCAAAAGTGGTGTCCGAGTGGGAAATCACAGTTATATTTTCGCCAATTACAAAGCATTTGTGGCGGTATTCGTCAAGTGTTTCGGCAAAATCAGCATTTTCAAAATTTTCAAATTCATGCAAAATCGCCTCGGCAAGCACGTCGGGGCGTATTTTCTTGCCGCACTCGGCAAAAAGCGTGGTAGCAATTTCCGCAAGCTCATTCGGCAACTCGTTGCAGATATTCACGCCGATACCAAGCACCGCACGGTACCCCCACTCGGTAGCCACCCCCTCGGCGAGAATTCCGCAGACCTTTTTTCCGCCCACGTACAGGTCGTTGACCCATTTAATTTTCACGTTCACGTCAAAAAGTCGCTCCACAGCCCGCGCAGTGGCAACCGCCGCATAGGTGGTAAGCACCCCCGCGCGCTCAGGTGTCTCCATAGGCAAAATCACGCTCATATACAGACCTCCACCGCCGGAGTAAAAAGCCCTGCCCATGCGTCCCCTTCCACCACTTTGGCGGCGGGCCGCAAGCACGCTTCCAAGCGGAGCGCCAAGGCGAGCCGCCTCCTTAAGGTCGCTGTTTGTGGAGGCAGTTTCATCCACCCATTTAACCTTGAAAATCATTCGGTCTGCCCCCTGCTCGCCTGTCTGTATTCGGTAGGCGAAAGCTTATACTGCTTGCTGAACGCGCGGTTAAAGGTGCGCGCGGTGGCAAAGCCCACCTCCTCGCTTATCTCAGTTATGCTTTTAGAGGTGTCGCAAAGCAGACGGCACGCCGCCGAAACGCGGAGCGAGTTAATATAATCGTTAAATTTCATATTGAATTCCTTGCCAAAAAGGTGAGAAATGTAGTATTTACTCATGTGAAGCTCCTCGGCAAGAAGCCCAAGAGACAACTCGCAATTGTAATTTCGCACACAGTAATCAATAACCGATCGCATGGCGCGCGAGCATTCCACGTTGGTCTTTTCGGTAGGCAAATATTTAAAAATCAGCCCCATAAGCGCCACCGTATAGCCGCGCCTGACAACGTCGGTTCTGTGCCCTGAATCTCGGCTTTCGGGAAGCCCCAGTATTAGCTCAAGCACCTGCTTAAGCTCGGGAAAAGCCGACACGTTTTCGATAATGGGAGACTTGGGCTCATAGCTGTCAAAAAGTCTTACCACCTCGGGCATTATATTAGGTGAGACTATCGCAATCATATAGCGCTCAATCTCAGTAGACACGTAGGTGTGCGGTCTGTTTGGAAAAACCACCAAAAGCGAATCGGGAGTAACCTTGTATTCCTGCCCGTCAACCACCGCCACCGAGTTTCCTTCTTTCATATACACCACCTCCACATGGTAGTGAAGATGAAGCGGACATTGCAGATGCCCTTGGTCGCCAAGGCTGTTCCTTATAGATATATCGTAAGGTTTATTTTCATAATACATGGCAAAATGATACCTCCGTTATGTCATTATGACATCATTTTCCAACGCAAAAATTGGCAAATATCTGCGAAACGATGTCCTCGCCCACCTGCCTACCGTCAAGCTCGGCAAGCGCGCCCATGGCGTCCTCTACCGCAAAAGCGGCGGCGTCAATTTCAAATCCGCCCTCAACAAGCCCAAGCGCCTCCGAAAGTCGGTCAGCGGCTTTTTGAAGCGCCGCGTGCTGGCGCGCGCCAAACACCACGGCATCTCGCCCCACATCAAGGTCTGCGTCAATAAAACGTTTTTCAACCTCCCTTGCAAGGGGAAAGATTCCGTCCTCCGAGTGAGCCGAAACCTCGACAACTTCGCCAAGCAAGGCGGCAATTCTTTTAACGTCGGCCTTTCGTTCAAGCTCGCTCTTGTTTACAACCGCAATCACGCGCTCTTTTTTGCCCGCAAGGCTTGAAAGCAGCTCCTCGTCCTCAGTTGTCAGCGCCGAAGAGCCGTCAAACACCGCAAGCACCAACTCAGCCTCGTCAAGCTTTTCACGAGCGCGTTCAATTCCTATCATTTCCACCTTATCGCCCGAAGCGCGAAGCCCCGCAGTGTCGCAAAGCCTGAGCGTTACGCCTCCAAGTGAGGCAGTTTCCTCGAGCACGTCGCGGGTAGTTCCCTCCACGTCGGTGACGATGGCGGCTTCACGCCCCACTATGCCGTTATAAATCGAGCTTTTGCCCACGTTGGGTTTGCCGCAAATCACCGTTTTGATACCTTCGGCTATCGCGTGTCCGCTTTTGTAGGTAGCGGCAAGCTTTTCAAGCTTTGACAGCGCCGCGCTCAGCGTTCCCACCATTTTTTCGCGTCCTACCTCGGCAAGATCCTCGTCGGGATAATCTATTTTAGCGTAAAGCGAGGCGAGGATAAGTCCTAAGCCGTCGTAAATCTCGCGACATTTCTTCTCAAGCTTTCCCTCAAGCCCCGAGCGCGCCAATGTCAGCTGGGCAAAGTTTTTCGCCTCAAGCAGATTTGAAAGCGCCTCGGCTTCCGCAAGTCCCATTCTGCCGTTTACAAAGGCGCGGCGAGTAAATTCGCCCGCCTCAGCGTGGCGAGCCCCCGCGCGAAGTACCGCCGAAAGCACCGCTTCAGTAGCGAGAAGTCCGCCGTGACAGCTTATCTCAACCGTGTCCTCCGCGGTAAAGGAGCGCGGAGTCAGAAAAACCGTAGCGATGCCGTCGTCTATGGGCAAGCAGTCGCGTTTTTCGTCGGCATAGATTTTGCCGTAAACAGCTCTCGACGCGCCAACCTCGCGCAGTTTCTTTCCGTTTGCCGCGGCAAACACCTTGTCGGCAATATCAAGCGCATCGACTCCGCTTATTCTTATGACGGCAATGCCGCCCTTTCCGCGCGGCGTCGAAACCGCCGCTATCGTGTCGTTAAGTATCATTTTTATTACCTTTCTTTAGTATGAAACAAGAAAAATGGGGAACTAGGAACGAGGGAACGGGGGAACGGGTCGCTTTTTTGTAAAAAAGCTCCGCAAAAAACTTTTTTGGTAATTGATTTTATTAAACAGATTGTTTAATCTCTGCCACATTACAAATTGTAGTTTGTGGGGGAGTTGTTCGCACAGCAGCCACGTGGAGCCCCCACCGGCGAGGTGGCGCCAGTCAAGGGCGCGTAGCCCTTGTCGCTCGTCGCAACGAGCGAAACTCTCCAATCGGCGTCTTTCTTTTTTGGTCCTTTTTTCTTTCGCGCCTACT
>JAZKYO010000076.1:0-41470 GCA_045612185.1 Eubacteriales bacterium | reverse complement strand
ACAACTCCCTTTTTTATTTATTAAAATTATATCAACCCTTCATCGAGCCATTGTTTATACTGTTCCAGTGATAATGCGGGGGAGCCGGAAAGGTAGTGGTTCATTCCTTTCTCGCCGTTTTCAAGCTCCCAGGTTATTATCAGCAGATTTTTATCCGAATAGTAAAGCGGTATACGCACGATATCGGTACAACCGTTGGGTGCGGCGGTAAACTCTCTTTCAATCCGGGTTCGCTTTTCGGTAACGTCGTAAATTTTGATTTTACCGCGTTTTTCTTCAAGTGTATCGTTGCAGGCAATTATGCGTGACTCCCAGCTCCTTATCTCGTTGGCGATTATGGTAAATGGAGCCTGAGAGCGTTTGATGTAGCGATACGCCAACTTCTTTTCAAAATAATAGTCGACAACGGCATCCGACATTTGCGGCCAGCCGTCAAGTAGATTCCACCAGATTATTCCGCTTCGCTTGGGACGGTCGGCGCGCATGCGCTCAATGAGATATTTGTCCGCCTCGGCTTGCGATATCTGTGAGGCGAGGATATAGTCATCGGGGGTTTGAGGCACTTCTCCGAAAAGCTGACGAACCTGGCGTTCCATGAGCATCACGCGGTCATAGTCACCGAAATAGTCGGTGGAGTGGAGTTTCCACTCGGGGTTGTCGCGGTAGCTCCAGACATTTTCGGGGGTAATAAATTTCTTTACGGATTCCAGCGACGGACAGCCATGATATCCGGTTTCGCTGATAAAGTGCGCTTTATACTGTTTATAAAAATCGGATTTATAGTAGTCACGGGGACCCCATGCGTGATCCTCGGATGCGTATACTCCCTTTTTGTGCATAAGCTCGTCGGCAAAGTACGGAGAGCTTTCGAGATACGGTCTGCCGCGGTCATTGCGCGCGACTACTTCCGGAAGAACTTCACGCGTTAAGCGGTTGGTTGATGGCTTTATGCCCTTATAGAATAAGAATTGGTCGACTTCGTTATCTCCGCTCCACAGAATTATAGAGGGATGGTGGCGGTATTCTCTCACCACGCTTACAGCCTCTCGTCTGAGCTTTTCCGCAAAGCTTTCATCCTGCGGATAGGTAGCGCACGCCATTGCAAAATCCTGCCAAACCATGATTCCGTTTCTGTCGCAAAAGTCAAAAAACTCGTGGTCCTCATAAACGTTACCGCCCCAACATCTGAGGATATTGCACCCGATATCCTTAACAAGCTCCAGCGCCGCCGGGTAACGCTCTTTATCGCGGCAATGGAAAACATCAAGCGGAACCCAGTTAGAGCCTTTTGCCATAATTTCCTGGCCGTTGACAATAAAGCGAAAACATCCGTTTTCACCGTCGGTGGATTCGGTTCGCTCAAGCTTTACGGTACGGTTTCCGAAATGCGTCTTATATTCGTGAACAAGTATTCCCTCGGAATAAATGCGCGCCACAGCCTCATAAATATTGGATTCTCCGTATCCGTAGGGCCACCATAGCTTGGGGGATTTTACGGGAATGTTGAAAGTTCCCGCTTTCCCTCTGGCGTTTCTACGCACCGAAAAGCTACTGTCGCCACAGCTTCCCTCAACCTCGATTTCAACCTCTCGCCAATCGGCAAAGTCACTTGCTGTATCGTAAGAAAAGTTAACGTTTGAGGGATTACGGCAATCGAAAAACACCTGAGTAAAGCGTATAGCATCCCGATATTCCAGGTACACGTCACGCCAAATTCCCGCTGTTACCGCGCGGGGCATAATATCCCAGCCATAGCTATGAGGGGCACGGCGTATTTTTGTATTTGTGGGAGAATTCCATGAGGAAAAAATAGAATACAGGTCATAGTCCTCGTTATGAACCTCCGCCATGGGTGAGGTAATATGTACACAAAGCTTATTAACGCCCTTTTTCAGTTTATCCGACACGTCAAACTCAAAGGGGATAAACATGTTATCGCTTTCGCCAATTTTCTCGTCGTTGAGAAAATATTCAGCCATGCAGTCAACACCACGGAACACGATGAATGCGCGTTTTTTTAGGTCTCTCACTTCAAAATCGCGCTCGTACCACCACTCGTAGCTTTCGTATTTTTCAAGGCTTCTTATATTTTCGCCCATATACAAATCGGCAGGAAGATATCCGTTTTCCGACAAGGTAAGCTGAGCCATTCCGGGCACTGCCGCTTCAAGGGTGGGAATATTCTCGCTTATTCCCTTTTCGTCCCTGCCGCGAAGCTTCCAAACACCGTTCAATGAAATTCGTTCCATAAAGCACCTCCATAAATCGCTTTAAGTGTTTAGTTTATGATATCACACCGTAAAGAATTTGTCTGCGCTGTTTTTAAGTAAAGTGTTGCATTTTTTTAGAAAATGTGAGATAATAAGGCGAGGTGAGGATATTGAGCGAGAAAATTTTCAAATATCGAGATGACGGATTTAGGATTGGCGGAATAAGCCGACACAAAAACACGGTGAACGGCTCGTTCCTTTTACACACGCACGACTACTACGAATTTGAACTTGCTGTCAGCGGAAGCGGAAAAAACTACATAAACGGAGTGGAATACCCCGTAAGCCGCGGCAGTATTTGGGCATTGGGACCCGACGACAGCCATAAAATCGAAGGTGACGGTCTTACTGTCTGCCATATAAGTCTTTATCTGCCCGAGATATCAGCCGAGCTTTTGCAAATATCGAGTTCGCTCGAATTTCCGTTATACGGTTCGGTGGGTGACAAAATTGAGATTTTGGAGTCGCTTTTTTCGGTTTTTCTTGGATATTCATACGATGAATTTTTGTGTGCGAAAAAGCTGTCGGCAGTAGCTTGCGCGATACTTTTTGAATTTGTTTCGCACTTAAAGCATGCGGAAACTCCAAGCGGAAAGACCTCTGAATACGTGCGGCGAGCCATACGCTATATCCACGACCACGCCGAAGAGTTGATATCACTTTCGCACGTAGCTAAATCACTGCATATAGCACCGGCATATCTTAGCGCAATTTTCCCTGAATACGCGGGATGCGGCTTTAACGAATATCTTACACGCACAAGGCTTGGTCGGGCAAAAGCGATGCTGCGCAACACCGACAGAACGGTTACCGAAATAGCCGGTATGTGCGGCTTTGGATGCGTTTCCGCTATGAACAGAGCCTTCAGAAAATATTTTGATACTTCTCCGACCTGCGAGCGAAAAGAAAAAGGCTGAAAATCAGCCTTTTTTTTAACTGTTCCTTATAAAAACGTAATACTGCGGCTTTATTCCGCCGTATATATAATCACCCGTTTTCCACTCTATAAAAAGGTATTCTACACCCCTTATTCTTCTCAGCTCGTAAGCGCAGGCAACCCTTTCTTTTTTGTCCAAAACAAAGCCTTTAGTCCAAGAAATGAATTCGTTTCCCGATATCACTCTACTGCCGTTATTATATATTCTGCTCATTTCTCCGCCATTGAAAAACTCAACGCCAGTCCATAAGAGCTTAGCCTTATACGGTCTTAACGGGTCAAAGCTATTCTTGGTTTTGCAAAAATCAAAGACCTTCCACTTTCCTATAATGCTTTCGTCATTTACAAACGGCAGTTCAACGTTATCACGATGCGCGGTATCTTCAACGCTGTACTCTACGTTATCCAACTGCTTCAGCACCACCACGGTAGTACGTCCGCCAAGACGGAAACAGCCTGTTTTCATATTAATGAACATATATTTGTCACCGTTATAATACTCGGTTGTATACTCATTTACCGAGGTATCTCCGCGACCAAATCTTCCCAAAAACTTCCCCTTAGTCCAGCTATAACACCAGAACCATTCGCCGTGCGGCAAGAAATAAATATCTTTTATTCGGCTTCCGTAAAAATCTGTATTCACGCAAATATCGCCGAAAAAATCTTCTTTAACGGCATATTCACCAATTACCTGCCATTTTCCAACTACATCGTCGTTTTCAAAAGGTATCTCTATATTATCATTCAAGGGAGCTTTTTCCGTACCGAGTCTGATAACGTCACATTCAATATGCACTAATTCGCCGTCAGGAGAGGATACCGTTCTATAAGCAGAAATTCTCTGATATTCCTTTTCTTCAAGAAGATTTTGCACGTAATTGCGTGCAAGATTTTGCATATTTGGAAAAAATCTTGTCGTTTCTGCTTTAATGGCTCCGCCCGACTCTGTTATAACCACATTTATTGAAAGGCGCTCGTCAACAAAGCTTTTTTTTGCGCTGTCAAGATTTACGAGAGTACGTTTTATATCGGCTTTTTTCTTTTCAAAAAGCTCTATCAGTTCGTCATCGCTTTGCAAGGTTTCCAACGCACGCTTTATTTCCTGCAAGGAAAACCCCGCATCTTTCAGGGCGGTTATACGGTTAAAAACAGCTATCTGCTCTTCCGAATAATGCCTATACCCTGTAAATTTATCAACGTATGCAGGGATAAGCACACCTACTTTGTCGTAGTGTCTTAAAAGCGAAATATTAGTATTACAAATCTTTGCGAACTCTCCTATTTGCATATTCCCTCCATAATCAAGTTTTCAGAAAATATTTTTAAGGGCTGTTTGGTAACAGCCCTTAAATCATCGGTTGATACAGTTCAAAAATTCTTTGCCGACATAAAGAGTTACGCCGTCAATGACCGCTCCGCTTCCGCTTTCGATATATTGATTTTTATTAAGACTCCAAACATTATAAGGCGCGGCTTCAAAAAGCAATATGTACTTCCCGTTTTCAGGCTTATTAAGTTTTAACACAAGTTTCCGTCTTTTTCCCTCTCCTTTGTTTATAATGTTATCGCTTTTTAGGGGGGCTCCCTTATAACGCCCGTGCCCCGCTAAGTTTTGCGCGAACGGGCGCGACACATAAGCGTGTTCAAGTCCGTTTAAATAGACGTTTCTTGCCCTCACATTCTTCGGGAAGAACTTTATGGTCTGGTTTTCTCCGTCCATAGTCACGCTTATATCGTCCGCGCTGTCATTTAAGAACAGCGAAACGATCGGGCAACGCAAAAACCTGCAAGTGCCGCCTCGTTTTTTAACCGCGGCAGAAAGCTTTGCGGAAAACACCGCGCGTGAAATCAACGCCACAACAAAACGAATCGCAAACGGAAGAAGAACGATAAATACTATTACTGCCAAAGAAATATACCAATAGGATGCGGCAATGCAAATCATATGCCAAACCATTTTAAGCATATCTAAAGTATGACCTGCCAAGGTTACAAAAAAGCTCACAAAAACACCTCCTATACGCTATCTGTCAAGTTTATAGATCTCATAGTCCTCTATAACGTCTCCGCTGTTTAAAAATCGGAATTTTATACCGGAACACGTAAGATGTTCGGGTGCGGTAGCAAACAGCAAAAGCCTTTTTTCGGTTTCACAGCAGAATTCGTCATTTAAAAACAGTCTGTGCCTTTCAAATACAGTTTCGTAATTGCAGTAATATGAAAAATCAAGCTCTTTATTTGCTCTTTTATATTCTTTATATAAAAAGCCGGAATAAAACCTCGCCTCAATATACGCAAAACCGTTGTTCTCGTCTTTTTCTATGTTCCACCGCATCCGCCTTTTGCCGTAAGGAAAGGTTATTATACTTATCAAATATTTACGTTCGTCAAGTGTTATAATATAGTCTACGTCTCCCTTATTACCAAACATTATCCCCAAAGCCGACCTCTGCGGTTCAGCTTTTATATTGCGTTTTTTTGCCCACCTTTGAAACGCTGCTCTAATGTTAAAAATTCTCAAAAGCTGTCTGAAGTATAAGAATACAAATCTGACAACAAGGCAAAGAGTAACATAATAGAAAAACAACGACAGAAAAAACACAAGCAGTCCGATCATCCCTTGCAATCCTCCGAAAAGTCATATTTCAAAATGCTTTTCTTCATTTTTTTATCGTCTTTTCTCGCTTCACCGATATTCCAATAATATCTGAAAATTAAAAACACGATCGACAGGCAGACAAGCTCCCAGACAACATAACTTAACGTGTATCCGACGTAGTCCGAAAAAATATAGTTTCCGTGCTGTCTTACCGCTCCGCGGTTGGTTATGTTGCACCACAGCGTATCAAAAAATTTTGTGGGAACAAATGAGAATCTGGCACTTCCGACAAGATTTCCCATGTCTGACAGTCCATAAATCAATCTTATTATTTCTGTCGGCATGATGCACACAAACGCCACACTGTACCATTTGCGCCCATTATAAATAGGCGGAACTGTTAGTCTGAGCAGATAGAAAAACATCGTCCAAGTGAATATCAGAGTTGCGGGAACAATAAGGCACAAATGAATCGCGTTAAACAATCCGATATGATAACCCGGATCAAAACGCGCCAAAAAATCTTTTAACACGTTTCCGATCTGTCTGCACATATACGAAGCAAAATAATATATGGTAAATGCTACTATTCCGTATGAAATTGCGTTTTTGATATAATAGCTTTTTTTCATAGCCGAAACCTCAATTGCGTTTGATCTTCGACTACATTATAACCCTAAAGCATAGTTGAGAGTCAAGGCTTTTTTTAAAATTATTTCATCAATTCAAGATATTTTTGGAAGTATCTGTGTCCGAACTCGCGGCTACCCTTGGAGTCGAAATGGAGGCCGTCACTCTTTTTAATGGTTATGCCTTCCGCAGACGCCACAGCGCAAAGCGGGATTTCTTGGGCTATTTCGTGGAATATTGCATTCATTCTGTCAACGTAGGGCAAGTGCTTCCAGCGGTTGCCGTCAACGTCCCCTGAAAGCTCTCCGATTATTACGGGAAGATTCTCCGCGCCAAGCTGTTTACGCATCTCGGTTATCATGGTTATAAATCTTTCTTTGTACTTATCAATACTGTTAGCATTACAGTCGCTTTCGCCCTGATGCCAGATAATTCCGCCGAAATTTGAGGTTCTCATAGCAAGCTTTGCCATAAAAACGGCGTGATCAAAAAGAATCTCGCCGGGCATCCACTGAGAAATGGAAGTACCACCGTCGGCGCAAGGAATAAGACCTACCTTTTTTCCGTAGTGCTTTGAATAATCGTCGGCAAAGCTTGAGGCAAGCCCCACTCCGCTATGAAACTCTCCCTTTGTTACGGGGCGGTCGGGGTTTACCGGCTCGCTGTGCTTCTGCCATCTTCCCATACGGAGCATATAAAGGTCATCGTTTTTAATAGGTTCAACCTCGTCAAGGTTGCCTCTGCCTGCCATATTTGACTGCCCAGCCATAAGAAAGCCGGTTATTTCAAAAACTTTGTTACCGAGTCCGTCTACTATCATAATACCCTCCAAAAGTTTATTTTTCGTAATAATGATAACATGAAAGAGGTACAAAGTCAATTATTTTCTTGACTTTTTATGAAATAAAATGTATAATTGATTCATAACGCAAAAAGGAGTACACGTATGAAAATAATTACCGTTACGCTATCCCCTGCCATAGATATTCACTGTGCTACCGACAGCTTTAACACCGAACGCGAAAACTTTGCCACCATAACCTCACGCGATGCGGGAGGCAAGGGCATAAATATTTCTCGCGCACTTCTCGCCTGCGGCACAAAAAGCACTGCTGTGGTGGCAATCGGCGAAGAAAACGGAGAAGGTTTTCTGTCCGCGTTATGCGCTGACGGCATAGACTGCGAGGCTATTTGGACGAGTGGATCTATACGAGAAAACATTACAGTCCACCCTGTGGGGGCAAAGGAAACCCGTCTCAGCTTCAGCGGATTTTCGGGAGATAGCACGGTTGTCGACGGCATTGAATCCTGCGTAAACGGCTTGGCGGCAGAGGGTGACATTGTAGCTATTGCGGGAAGTATTCCAAAAGGCATAGATATTGAGCGCGTGAAAGCCTTTGTTATGGCACTGAAAATCAAAGGCGTGCGCGTTGTTATCGACTCACGTTCTTTTAGCCCCGCTGACATTACTGAATGCGCGCCTTTTCTTATAAAGCCAAATGAGGAAGAAATAGTTTCATACACCAATTTCGAAATAAGCTCGGATGACGACGCCGCAAAGGCGGCAAAGTTTATATTTGAAAAGGGCGTTGCAAATGTAATGATAAGCCTTGGTGCGCGAGGGGCGGTACTTGCTTGCGATGAAGGAATTTTCATTGCAAAGCCTCCTAAAACAGATGCTATTTCTACGGTTGGCGCAGGAGACAGCGCGATTGCGGGATTTCTTGCGGCATACGGTGATGGAAAAAAGATTTGTGACTGTCTGAAAAATGCCGTAGCATACGGAAGCGCGGCTTGTCTTACCGAGGGCACGAAACCGCCAAGGAAAGACGATATTGAAAGATTTTTACGGAATATAGACGCCAGCAAGCTATAACTGTCCGTTTTTTGTCACAATCATCATGCTACAATAGGGACAAACGAGGAGGTATTTATATGAACCACACAAAAATTCTTTTTAAAGGATATTTTGACCCTGCGCCTTTAGCCGATGTTATCGCCTCTATACGCACAGAACAAATCACTGCGGTTTTTGACGGAGACGATGAAACACACGACGGTTATGATTTCGTTTTCATCTGTAATAAAGCCAAAAACACATTTGAGATAATTGATGCGGGAAATTTGCACACAGTAAAAATCAAAATCGAAAACCAAAGTATCGAAAACGCAATTAGTATATTGCTTACGGCAATGTATGGAGAGACTTACGTGGGAATTGATTGGAAAGATATGTATCTCGCGCTTTTCGACGAACAAGAAGCTGCTTTATTTATAGGCGGAATTTCGGAAAATGAGCTTTTTGGGCTTAAAGACAAATACAAAAACACAAAAGGCGCATTTCTTCATATTACCATGCCTATAAATGCAACGCTTGAATTTGCGGATGAAGTCACACGCAGATTTGCCAACTGTCTGCATCCAGATGCTGACTTTGCATGGACGCTCACCTTCAAAGAGAACTTAACAGAAAACGTATTTGATCTGTTTATAAGAAAAAATGACTAACGCACTAAACAATTTCAAAACAAATGAATTACTGAACGAGTTATATCAGCGATATACCGAAGAATTTCTTTCTGCATATGCCGACGCATTTAAAGTCGCGCCACCACCGAGAATAAACGAGTTTGGCATTATTGATCCCGAACGCTTTGACAGTGACAAGCGAATTCTGTTTATAGGCAAAGAAACCAACGGTTGGGGCAACGAGGATTTTGAAAAAGGAATCCTTTTCAGAGATTGGATGCGAGACATATCACTTAATGGACTCGACGGACACGGACACGTTAAAAGACACCCCACGATGTGGTATAACATGGGCAGGTGGGCAGAGGTTATTCTGCACCCCGATACACCAACCGACATCGCCGCGCAAATGAAGCGTGAGGCGCTAAGCGCAATCGGAAATATAGCGATAACAAACATAAACAAGGTGCGCGGGATGAATGTTTCCAAAAAAGAATATCACGCCATAGCGTACAGTGAGGTAGCGGGAAAGGTTTTGCGCGAGGAGATTGCGATTCTGAAGCCAACCATCATTGTTACGTGCGGAAATTTCAGGACGGTTTGCCACCATTTGTGCGAGACTGATATTTGGGACAGTGGCTGTATCATAATAGATATGCCCCACCCCACCGCAAGAAAAAGCGCAAGCGCTATAATTGACAATCTAAAGTTACAATTAAAACGTGAAAAAGTTATAAACAAACTTCGATAAATTATAGGTATGTCAGTACCGCACAGAAAAGCCTCGGCTAATGCCGACCCTTTTCTGTCTTTTTGCAACTTTGCCGCGCTGACTTTCTCCCACGTTTTCAGCCAAGTTTGCGCTCTTTTATTATGAGATAATCCTCCTCAGACACCCCATTAAACACAGGAATGGCGTTTTTTCCGTTACAGCCACTCATGGGCCCTGTGTGGTCTGTACCGCCGCTTCGGTACAGATTATATGTTTTTGCCGCCTCGGCAGCAAGCATTGAGGTTTCCTCATCAATATTTGGGTGACTTATTTCTATGCCGTTTAGTCCGTATTCAACAAGCTGCGGAACGTATTGTACAAGATTTTGAGGATGCGCGAGAATGGCTATTCCGTCTGCGCCTCTTATAACCTTAATAACCTCCTCGGCAGTTGGCATTTTGGGATAAAGTGCCTTCATTTCTTCCGCCTTAAACACGTCCTGCCGAAGATTATCGGGAATCGGAACGTGAAGCGCGCGGTAGGCGTTGAAAAGCGAATCTATACATATCCAAGCGCCTTCTCCGCTGAATTTTACAACGTCATCCCATGTAACTCCGTCTATAACACCGATTTTTATACCGTATTCCACGCATTGGCGAGTGTACTCGGTATACCCCTCCACGCGTTTACGGACAAACTCACGTAGCTTGTGGTTATTCACGTCGTGGTCAAGGCATACGATATGCGGTGCTCTGCCGTCAATTTTTCCGTAAAACTCGATGCCCGCGACCGCCTCTATACCGCCTTCTTTTTCCGCATGATACTTAAGCTCAGCGTAACCCGCGTCGGTTTCGTGGTCGGTAATGGCAATCGCTTTATATCCAAGAGATTTTCCAAGCAGGACAAGCTGTTCGGGAGTATACTGGGCATCGGAATAGGTTGAATGAAGATGCAAGTTAGCGTATTTCATATTTTACTTCCCCGTTTTTTCCAAGATTTCTTTAATCACCGGCTCGACAACAGCCGCCATTTTTGAAAATCCGAGATCATTGGGGTGAACCCTGTCAAGGGTACAGATTTCGCGGTCGACATCTCCGAAAAATCTCTCACCGTCAATAAAGTACACGTTTTTATCGCCCGCTTTAAGGGCATTTTCATAAGTTCTTCGCACCACTTCCCTGCGCGCCTTATGGTCATCTGTATAGGTTATGGCAGGACGTGTCATCATCACAATCGGAAGATTGGGACGTCTTTCGCGCACGCACTTGAAGAAAGGCTCGTGGGTTTTGGCAAGATGGTCAACGGTGGGAGCGTTATGGTCGTAATCGTATACGAAAATGCTCATATCCACGCCTGCGATGAACTCAGCCATATTCAAATCCCCTTTTGCGTTTCCCGAAAATCCGAGATTATAATAATCAACGTCAAGGTGGCGAGAAATTATAGCGTTATATCCGTTAGTAACACTTGAGCAACAACCGCCCTCGGTTATAGACGAACCGTAGTAAACTATGGGCTTTGAATATTTATATGGAGTAGGCGGAAGCATCTCGGCATAATCGTTAACAGATATTTCGATATCCGATATAATTTCATTTCTCGGAAGCCAAATGGTAATATCTTCAAGTTTGCTTTCCTTTTTTATGGTCCCTTCAAAGCTCTTCTGTTCATAATTTTTAGGATAAATAAGACCCAAGAATCGGGACTCTTGCCTATCTCCCGCATACACAGCCGCCGATTGGCAGGCGTATATTGACATTCCCACGTCTACATTAAGTGTTTCAAAAGTTATTTTTATATTTATCGTTCCCGCATTTGTTCTAAAGCCGACACGCGCCCCCGGACAACGTCTGCCGAGGTGCGAAAGTCTAGGAATTTTTTCAATAAGCTCATCGGGAAGTCTCTGTATCTTTTGATTCTTCTCAAAATCAATAACTCCAAAAACTTTTATTGGCTCATCTTTATAAGAATACGTTTTCACAACAGTTCACTTCCTTCTTTTATGAAATAAGGCAATACTTCAAGCGGGGCAGGCACTTCAATAGTTTGACCGCCGTCATATTCGACTTCACCGCGATACAGCCACTTTCCCTCAGGCAACGCAACTTTGCGTATTCTCTCGCCCTCGTTTATCACGGGAGCAACGATTATTTCGCTTCCCAAAACAAACTGGTCGCTTATTTTTTCAAATCCGCACGAGGGATACTCGTACTCCATATGTCTCACTATCGGCTCACCGGTTACCGCCGACTCGTTGACGAGTTTTATGATATAGGGTGCAAACTTTTGGTGGAGCATAGCGGCTTCATGGCAAAGCCTTTGCCCTTCTTTTCCCAAAGCGTTCCAAGGTGCCCACGAGAACTGCATCATCGGGAAAAGAGCCGAGCATTGCGCCATTCTGACAAACAATTCCTCGTCAATCTCAAAGCCCTTTATATACTTCATTGACCACTCACCGCCGCCTACCATATCGGGGCAGATAAAGGGATGTCCGATAAGTCCCTGCAACAACGCCGCAGGAAGGATAGTGTCTATTCCGTGACCTATCCAGCGGTGATTTCTATCCTGCAATCGCTGTATTACGGGCTTTCCGCCGCCCTTGAAGGTATCCTTGTATTCGTGGTACTCGTATCTTGAGCCAAACTCGTTCCACGCAATATTAAGCTCGTCGGCAGAGTATTTCGTCTGTGTTCCGTTTACTATCCTTGACGGATTGTACATTGCTATATTTCCACCGTCAAACTTGAATCCATCTATTCCGTAATCGTTAATAAGACGGCGCAGCTTATTGTCCAGATATTCTCTGTCCTGCTCCT
The DNA here is from genome assembly GCA_045612185.1 of Eubacteriales bacterium. Lineage (GTDB taxonomy): Bacteria > Bacillota > Clostridia > Oscillospirales > CAG-272 > RGIG8775. The sequence continues at coordinate 29,034 of JAZKYO010000076.1, read as the reverse complement.
TACAGAAATTGAGTATAGCGCTATATCCGTTCCACCAATTGACTACGGCGACCTTGCCCTCATCTGTACGCAATAAAAGCTTGGGTTCATCGGGGCGTCGGTTTAAAAAGTCAGCGTTGGTAATAAAGTCGTATCCGTCGGTCGACACAAGCGGTACGACCCAAAGCATTACCTTAAATCCAAGGGCGTGAAGCTCGTCTACCATAGCCTTGGGGTCAGGAAATTTATACTTATCGAACTCCCAAAGTCCATATCTGCCGTGCCAGCCCTCGTCTATCATGATTACACCGGGCTCGTATCCGTTTTCTACGATAGCCCTCGCGTATTTAAGAACACCGTCCTGCGTTTGGTTATAGTCGTATTCCATCCACGTGTTGTACTGCGCAGTCTCAAAAAACTTGAGCGGCGGTACTTTGCACGAAAACGGGAAATGAGCCTTTGAGGCAGCGAGATACGCGTCACGCAAGGTGGTTCCCGCTTCTACGAGAATTATCTCCTCCGGGGCTTCCGCGGTAATCACTCCGTTTTCAAAGTTTGCGCGGAATGGGCGCTCACACCATATATATCGTCCCTTGGAAGAAATATACAGCGGCATGGTTTGGTTCTGTCCGACATTCATATTTATGGAATAAACCGAATCTTTGTTAAGATAGGGGCATTTTGAACTGTCGGCAACAGAGCCGCCCCACCAATATTCGCCTTCAAGCATTTTAACTGTAAGCTTCATTTTTTCTCCTTTCGACGGGTCTGCGTCTTTCTTGGAATTTATTACTTAAATTATATCACACCGAATTTTCTTTTTCAATAGAAAAATTTATTTTATCTAAAATATTTGAATTTACTTGTTGACTTCAAGGAACAAATAATGTATACTCTATTTATCAGTTATTTCGGAGGACGATATGAATAAAATTTCAAACGCGGTAGACAAGCACCGCACGCTGATACTTGAAGCGGAAAGATATATCTGGAAAAATCCCGAGACCGGCTACAAAGAATTCAAGACTTCCAAGTATATGGAAGATAAGTTTACCGAGCTTGGCTACGATATTGTAAAGGCTGACGGAATTACGGGCTTTTACACTGTAATTGACACGAAGCGCGAGGGGCCCGAACTGCTTATTCTCGGCGAGCTTGACTCTGTAATATGCCCTGCTCACCCCGAGGCAGACCCGATTACGGGCGCGGTACACTCTTGCGGACACAACGCACAATGCGCGGCGCTCCTCGGAATAGCGGCGGCGCTCAAAGAGCCGGGAATGCTTGATGGGCTTTGCGGAAGAATAAGACTTTGCGCTGTTCCCGCCGAGGAACTTCTTGAGATAGAATACCGCGCCAAGCTACGCCAAGAAGGCAAAATCAAATACTTTGGCGGAAAAAGTGAATTTTTGTCACGCGGATATTTTGACGGTGTTGACCTTGCGTTTATGGTGCATACCTCTGTACACTTCGCCGCCACGAACGGAAGTGTGGGTTGCCTTGCCAAAAGTATTATTTACAAGGGTGTGGCATCACACGCCGGAGGAAGCCCTTGGAACGGTGTAAACGCTCTTTACGCGGCAAACTGCGGTATAAATGCCGTTAACGCGCTGCGTGAGACTTTCAAAGAATCCGATCTTATAAGATTCCACCCCATTATCACACACGGCGGAGACATGGTAAACGCAATTCCCGAGACAGTAGTTATTGAGACCTACGTAAGAGGAAAGACTTTTGACGCCATAACGGAAAACAACCAAAAGATAAACAGAGCGCTTACGGGCGCGGCGCTTTCGCTTGGCGCCAATATTGAGATAATTGATATTCCCGGATACGCGCCTTTGCTTAACGACAAGGGCATGATGGACGTGGCGAAGGAAGCCGCAGAGATAGCTATGCCCAATGTTGAATTTCACTATAGCACGGGTGTCAGCACGGGAAGCACAGACATGGGCGACCTTAGTTGCATTATGCCTGTCGTTCACCCTTACGCGCTTGGAGGTCAGGGCAAGAGCCACGGCAACGATTATCAGATAGTAGACCCCGAGGCGGCTTGCGTAACAAATGCAAAATGGCAGATTACGATGATTTCGCTTCTTCTCGGAAACGGTGCAGAACGTGCTAAGAAGATAGTTGAAGAATACAAACCGCTTTTTGCGACAAAGGAAGAATATCTCGCGTACGTTGACGCCTTGAACTCAAGCGGTGACAGAATAGTTTATAATGACGACGGAACGGCAAACGTAAAGACGAACTAAAATAAAAAGAGCTGACAGAGTCAGCTCTTTTTCTATTTATCAAAGGTTCTGAGATTTGGAAGGCTTATTGATGCGCTTTCAAATGGGTCAAGAACGCCCATATCGTCCTCAACTACAAAGTTTTCAATTCCCATGCTCTTGGCGGTTTTGAATATTTCATTCCAGTGGAGATTCCCCGTGCCTACCGGGGCTGACGCGTGGGTTATTTTCTCAAGTGTAGGGTCTTGAGAGGCGGTAATAACGTAATCCTTGCAATGGATATATCTTGCCCTGCCCCTGAACATTTCAAGCGAACGGCTGGGCTCTGTACCCGCGGCGGTAAGCCAGAAAACGTCGGGCTGAAACATTACGTACTCGGGGTCGGTTTCATTAAGCAGGATATCTATACCGCGCGTACCGCCAAAATCTATAAACTCGAAAGCGTGGAAATGATACATAAAGTCAAAACCTTTAGCTCGGAGCATTTTGCCGCAATTGTTTAGATGTTTGGCAAACGAGCGATATCCGTCTACCGTCCTTCGGTCTTCTTTATTTATCGAGTCGGTACGCAAAACGCAGGTTTCAAGCGCTTCGGCATCACGTGATATCCGCTCGATATTTTCGGGAATTTTGTAGACGGTGCATATAGCCGAGTCGGCTTTAAGCCCCTTGGTTTTAAGCAGCTTGGCGAGTTCTGTTGCGGTTGTGAAGGCGGGCGGTGTTATCTGCACGTTTTCGTATCCCATTTCGGCAACGCGTGAAAGGGTTCTGTCAAGCGCCTCGGGAGTTTTCATAAACTCTCGCAAAGTGTACATTTGAAGTGAATACTGTGTCATTTTTGCTCCTTTATTTCAAAGATAATTCGGCATTTTCGGTATAGCCCTGCTTAAAAGGCTCAGGACGCTTTGCTGTAGTAGTCATGGCATAGGTCTTTCCGCTTTCACTACTGTCTATAATTCCAAGCGCAGCTTCAAGCACGTGACGGCAAAGCTCACCCGAGCATCTGGGTTCTCTTCCAGCCATTACGGCGTACATAGCCTCAGCCGCACCGTAGCCTCGGCGGTTTCCGCCGTCAATTCCGAAGGTGGAATTTATTATACTTTCCTCCCCGCGTTTGTTTACTATGCGGATTGTTTTATCATACAGATTAGGGTCTCCGAGGTCAATATATCCGTCGGAACAATAGATGTAAAAATGATTCTGCGGCGCACTTTCGGAAAGCATAGTGATATTTCCCATAACTCCGTTTTCGAACATCAAGCTACCCGTAGAAACATTCGTGCTTTCCACTGTCATCGGCTGACCGTATAGTGGGCAATTGGGATTTTGATAAACCCGATCGGGGTTACGGATTGAGCTGTACCCCGTTACACTTTTAATTGAACCAAGCAAGAAAACAAGGACGGTAAGATAGTACGCGCCCATATCAAAAAGGATTCCTCCGTTTTTACAAAACGCAAAGCGCTTTTCTCCCCCCGTATAGTTTCTCTCGTGATGGTAAGAGCGCGATAGGAAAGCTTGCGCCATTACGGGCTCGCCCAACATTCCGCTATCTATAATCTTTCTTGCCATCTGCACTCCGCTTCCGAAATAGGTGTCAGGTGCGCCTCCAAAAAATAGATTTTTCTGTTTTGCAAGCTCACAAAGCTCGTTGACCTCGTCAAGCGTTGCGCATATCATTTTTTCGGTATACACAGACTTACCCGCAAGAAGTGCTTCCTTCGCTACCTTATAGTGAGCGGTAGGATAGGTAGTATTTATAACAAGCTCTACGGTCGGGTCGGAATATATCTCCTCATTGGTCATCTTTTTAATACCGAACTCGCTTGCGCGACTTTCAGCCCTTGATTCAATTATATCAGAGCAGCCTACAAGGTCTATGACGTCAAGTGCCTTAAGATTGGTAAGATAGGTTTTGCTTATCATTCCGCAGCCTATGAGCGCAGTTTTAACTTTTTTGAATTCCATATTACTCTCCTTTCTATTCTACGCATCCATTTTATCACCTTTACTTAATCGTGTAAATAAAACAAATTGCAAAAAGCTGGACTTTTCTACAAAAGTGTGATATAATAAGTCAGAGGTGATTCATATGCTGAAGTGTTTAACTTTTCAAGAATTAGCACAAATTTCCTTTTTAGCCGACAAAATAGAATGTCGCCGCCAAATATGGCGAGAAGGCAGTGAATGGGTGGGATATGAAACCAATCCCCGACACTCTGACGGCTTGCTGCTGTTTTGCTCTGACATAGTGGGCGAGCTGTACGTCGACGGAGAAAAGCTTTTCTCCGCAAGCCACGGAGACGCGGTATACGTTCCGCGCAGCAGTCTTTACAAGATCAAATTTAAAAACGGTGGAACAAGCACAGATCTTTACACGGTAAACTTTAAGCTGTCCGATGTTAACGGCAATGAACTGAAAATGGCTGAGGGCATAACGTTGCTCCCCGCCGCCGCTTCTCGCTCATGCAGAGACGCAGCCTCACAGCTTGCCGACACATTCCTTCTTTCGGGTAACAAACTGAAAAAACAAGCGCTGTTTATGTGTTTACTTGACGCTTTTACTTTCGGATTTGAAAAGCACTCCAAAAGCTATTACACGGTAAGAAAAGGCGTTGCCCTGCTTCAGGAGGAATGGAACAAAAACGAAAAAATGAGCCGATACGCACAGGTGTGCGGTATAAGCGAAAGCGGCTTTTACACCTATTTTAAAAAATGGGCGGGCTGTTCCCCAACAGATTACCGTAACAAAATCCGAATCAACGCCGCGAAATCCATGCTTGAGAACTCTAATCTTCAAATCTCGGAAATCGCTTTCAACACAGGCTTCGACGACCCTTATTATTTCAGCAGACTTTTTAAAAAGCTGGTAGGGGTATCGCCCAGGGCTTTCCGTAACAGCTGAATAATATTTCTAAAACAATAACAAAAAAGTAAGATATCTAAAAAAAACAATAAGATTTTAACTACTGAATACCTATGTTTTATGGTAGAATTAAATTACAGGACATCTCTAAAAGGAGGAGTACTATGAAAATTTACGACATAAAGGATTTTGGCGCGATAGGTGACGGCGTTACGCTTAACACTGCCGCTATTCAAAAAGCCATTGACACTTGTACAGAAAACGGCGGCGGTAGAGTATATATTTCCGACGGTTTTTACATGACGGGAACCTTGATTATGAAAAGCAACGTTGATTTATACATAGAAAAAGGGGCGGTACTTTTGGGCTCTCCAAACTGCGGCGACTATCCCGAATTTGACAAAAAACACGTGGACGTTTCCAAGCTTCCCAGAAACCGCGGTGCGGCATTGGTTTTTGCCGAGGAATGCGAGAATATATCTATTGGCGGCAAGGGAAAAATTGATGCCAACGGTTACTCCTTTGTTAAGGAGTGCGCTCCATATCATTGGGGCTGGAGATTTACGCGATTAGACCTTCCTACCCCACCAAGAGTAGTATTCTTTACGGGCTGTAACAACGTCTCTGTTGAGGACGTAACCATGATAAATCAGCCTGCGGGGTGGTCGTACTGGATACACGATTGTGACAACGTTAATTTTGACAGGGTCAAAATTCTTGCAGACGCGGAGTTCCCCAACAACGACGGCATTCACATCAATTCGAGCCGAAACGTAACCGTTTCAAACTCGATAATCTCCACGGGCGACGATTGCATTATAGTAAGAGCAAACAATATTTCGCTTAAAGAAAACAAGATTTGCGAAAAGGTGGTTATCACCAACTGCACTCTCACAAGCCACACAAACGCCATTCGCATAGGCTGGCTTAACGACGGTGTTATACGCAACTGCGTATTCTCCAACCTCGCTATAAATGAAACTCGCACGGGTATTTCAATCACCCTTCCCTCTCGCCCGATTGACGCTCCGCTTTCAGACGAGGGGCACGAGGACACGCTTATAGAAAACATGAATTTTTCCAACATCACTATGGACAGCATATATCTTCGCCCTGTGCAAATAGATGTTGCCGATTCGCCTATAACAAGGTGCGAAGCTATCAAAAATATAAGATTTGACGGAATAAACGCAAGCGGAATAGGCTTCCCATACATTGTGGGACGGAGCAACTGCCACGTTAAAAACATTCGTTTTTCGGGCTGTGATTTCCGCAAGCTTCCTCCCGAAAAGCTCTCGTATTTCTTTGACCCGACGGCAAAAAAAGCCGATTTGGAGCAGGGTGATAACAAATTTGGCGCGCCCAAGTCTGAGGGCTTAAAGGAATCGGAAAACCTAAAGATTAGATTTGCCGACAACGTAACCTTTGACAACTGCTCTTTCTCCTATGAAGAATAAATAAAAAGCCGACTAAGTCGGCTTTTTATTTTACGTGTTCAAACACGAAATCCTCACGGGCATCGGGGCGGTAGGTCTCGACGGTAACGTTATCGAGGGTAAGTCCGTCTATATAACGGAAATAAATTCCCTTTGCGGGCAGAATTTTGCCGTAGACGTACACCTCGGGATACGCGGGAGGAACGTCTGGAACTTCCTTGTTATACTCCTTAACTCCTCCGTCAAGCTTCAGATGAATATTTCTCAAAGTAATATTTTCAAGATGTCGTTCGGGCAGACCGCAACAGTTTGAGGTCATCTGCCAATCGGTATATCTTCCGCTTATCGTAAGGTCTGCATTTTCGGGTGTCACGCCGCCGAAAATCCACGGATACTGGCGAAAATCGTTGTTCTTATAGGAGTTATACCCCCAAGCGATGATATTATATGGCTCGTAAGGCCCGTCAGCGTTGATATTTTCAAGCGTTACGTTCTTTATCTGTCCCAACTCACGTCCCTCGGGGCCTCTCATTCGCTTACCGATGTGAATGAACAGCGGGGCATTTACGTTGGTCATTTCCACGTTTTTGATTGTAAGTCCGTCAATTATCGCGCCGTCCACGCTCTCGATGGCAATTGCCGATATTCTCGTGTCACGGATTTGGATATTTTCCACGTAGGTATCGTAAAATCCACCGTTGGTTTCAGTACCGAACTTAAGGGCGTTACAACGGCTTTTTATTTTGCAGTTCCAAACCTTTATATTGCGGCAGACGTCAAGGCGGTTGAGTGTGTATGACGACTTGAACACAATTCCGTCGTCCCCCGATTCAACGTCGCAATCGTAAATCTTTACGTTCTTACAGTTGTCGGGAGAGATACCGTCTATATAAACACACATTTTGATACCGTGAATATCCACGTTTTCACAGCCCGCAAAGTAAATTGCAAGGTCAGTGGAATTATTGATATCAAGATCGCAAATAAGAATGTTATTACACTTTTTAAGGGCGATACATTTAGGGCCTCTATGCCTTATTGCTTCTCCCCTTACTCCGCCCTCATCCCAAACCGAGCGCATATCAATTTTGCCCTTGCCTGTGATTGAAATATTGTCGCAGTTTCTACCTACGAACATTGAATGGTCAAAATAGGTGTGCGAGGAATCCTGATAAATGGGATAATCTATCTTTTCCTGCTTCGCATAGGCGTAAAAGTCAAGCGAGCCAAGGATAAGCGTCCCCTCTTCAAGTTCAATATGTACGTTACTTTTCAAAAACACGGTTGAGAGAACGTAGGTGTTTTTTGGAAACAAAACCTTTCCACCGCCCGCCTCAGCGCAAGTGTCCACCGCTTTTTGAACCGCCTCTGTATCAAGCGAAATTCCATCGGCTTTTGCGCCGAAATCCACAACGTTAAAAATCTTTTTCATAAACAAAACCTCGTTTTATTTTTCCGTAACGGTAGGCAAAATAGTGGGAGAAAACTTTTGCTCAAGCAACGATATCATGGTATGGCTCTTGACCACTCCGTTATGCAGCTTGATCTGAGACAGCTTGATTTTCAGTGATTCCATATCGGCCGCGCAAACCTTTATTAGATAGTCGTACTCGCCGGTAACCGAAAAGCACTCAAGGATATCGTCGTCATTTTTTACGTATTCAAGAAACGGCTCTCCCTGCCGCCCTGCCTGAACCACGAGAAGCACAAACGCCATTATGGGCTTACCTATATTTTTGCCGTTTGTCAAAACTGTATATCGGCGGATCATACCGTCTTTCTTAAGCTTTTGTATACGTTTGTTTACCGCGGGAACAGACAGATTTATGCTGTTACTTATCTCTGTCGAGGTTATGTCCGCGTTTCGTGAAAGTATTTTTAATATTTTAGCGTCAATACTGTCCATCTTGAACTCCTTAGTTTATATTCTTCAACTGCTTAACTATACTCTCTTTTGCATCGGCAAAAAAACGATCGTAACCGCGTGTCTGCAATACAAAATTAATCTTGCCCAAGAGAGAGTGCAAGTATTTATCCGCGTCTGTCTTGCCAAGGCGCTTGATGTGTTCTTCTACGCCGAATTTAAGACAAAAATACACCTCTTGCCTTATCTTTCGCCTATACTCGGAGCTTACGTTCAATTTTTCGTTTACCACAATTCCCGTAACGCTTTGGCGTGTTCCTTTTGTTGCCAAAACCGTCTTTTTTTCATTAAGAAGCAGATGATTTTTAAGCAACTCGGATTTTACAAAATCCTTAACCTCGCGACCGTCAAAGTCTCCAGAAAAGGTCATATCGTCACAATATCGGGTATATGATATTCCGCGCTCCTCGCACCACGCTCCTACGGTTTCGTCAAACTCGCGCATAATTATATTGGTTATAGCGGGAGAGGTAGGGGCACCCTGTGGCAGGGCGTCTTTATAATAGCAAAGCATTGTAAGCAACACACGCACGGACTCGGAAAATCGCTCAGCGTTAAAGACCCTGTCCTTAACCGCAGAGTAGTATATACTGTCAAAAAAATGTAGAATATCAAGCTTTAATATTTTCTTATTGCCAACGTGGCAAGCTGCGTTTTTCTGCACGGTTGCGCCGTATCGGTAGGCGGTAGCATAACTTGAAATAGGCTCATACACAAGGATTTTATCCACGATGCTGCGTTGCACTCTTTTCAATATTATGCTCGGAACGGATAGCTTTCTCACCCCTCCGTCACGCTTGGGAATCTCGACGGTTTTGTAGTGATTTTTCAGGTTATTTGAAAGCGCATAGAGCGTTCTTGCGGGAAAGCCCAAATCGCCCTCAATCGACTTTAATTCTTTATAAACGATCAAGGCTTTCCCTCCTTTGAACGGTACAAATTTGTATGTGACGTGCAGAGCGTATTGAGCAGCAAGAGGCAACGCCTCTTGCCCCGCACACAGCGTGTGCTGTCATACGTGGCGCGCGCTCACCGAGCCAAAGCGAGTTCGAGAGAAGGAGCGACGCGAATAATAAAAGTTTTATATGACCGACGGCGACTCGCCGCCGACTTCGGAATTTCCGAAAACGCTACCGTTCAATTTCATTGTATCACAAGTCATTGCTTTTTGCAACACAAATTTATTATTTCTATTGACTTTTTTTTGATAATGCGTTATAATAAAATGTGTTTATATGCAAATTTTATATGAAAGGATTTTAAAAAATGGAAAGAGTATATATTAAAGACATTCATTCCCACACCGAAGAAAAAGTTCTTCTTCAAGGATTTGTTGAAAACTTCAGAGACGGAAAGGCCATGGCTTTTATCGTTATGAAGGACATTACCGGCAAGGTTCAGATAACAGTTGAAAAGGAAAAGCTCCCCGAGCTTATTCCCGCCCTTGAGCAGATTACGCAGGACTCGGTTATTTCGGTAGTAGGTGTTCCCTATGAGAGCGAGTACGTTAAGATGGGCGGTATTGAGGTGATTCCCGAGGCTATTACAGTTGAGTCTGTTGCCGCCGCACTTCCAATTCAGCGTGAGGAGATTCCCGCTACAAAGAAGCGCCCCGGCGTTCCCAAGTCGGGTATCGACGACAGACTTAACTTCCGTTGGATCGACCTTCGTACCGAAAAGAATCAGCTTATGTTCAAGGTACAGACAGAGATTACTCGCGCTATGAGAGAGTTCCTTTGCGAGCGTGGATTCCTTGAGATTCACACCCCCAAGCTTATCGGCGCAGCAAGCGAAAGCGGCTCGGACGTTTTCGAGGTCAAGTATTTTGACCGCACGGCTTATCTTGCGCAGAGCCCCCAGTTCTACAAGCAAATGGCTATGGCCAGCGGATTTGAGCGCATTTTTGAGTGTGGTCCCGTATTCCGCGCGGAAAAGTCTTACACCAGCAAACACACAACAGAGTTCACAGGCTTTGACCTTGAATTCAGCTATATAACCTCCTTCCGCGACGTTATGAAGATGGAAGAGGACCTTCTCACTTATGCGCTTAAGTGCGTAAGCGAAAAGTACGGTGAGGAAATCAAAGAGCAATTCGGTATCGAGGTTATCGTTCCCAAGCAGCCCTTCCCCGTAGTTACTCTCGCAGAGCTTTACAAGGGTCTTGAGGAAGACTTTGGCTTCACGGTTCCCGAGTCCGAAAAAGGCGACCTTACTACGGAGGCTGAACGTCTCTCCTACGAGTGGGTTAAAAAGCACTACGACCACGAATTTCTTTTCATCACCGATTACAGCGCGGAAAAGCGCGCGTTCTACCACATGCGCGACGAGCAGGGTGTTCCTCAGGGCTACGACCTTATCTGGCGCGGTGTAGAAATCACAACAGGTGCTCAGCGTGAGCACAGATATGACGTTCTCAAAGCTCAGGCAGAGGAAAAGGGACTTGCGGAGGACGTTAAGTTCTATCTTGAGTTCTTCAAGTACGGATGCCCCCCTCACGGAGGCTTCGGTCTTGGTATCGACCGTCTCACAATGCTTCTTGTGGGAACTCACATCAGCGAGGCTATGTTCCTCTTCCGTAACCCCAAGCGTCTTACCCCGTAAGTTTATAATATTTCAAATTAGAAAAGCAACGTAACACCGTTGCTTTTCTGATTATTCTTAATAAACGAGGCTAACAATGAACAAGGAAATAAAAATTTTTCTCTCTTCTTCCATAACGGAACTGCACACAGAGCGAATTGAAATAGGAAATTTTTTCAGAGTTCTGAACAAACGCTTCAAGCCATACGGAATTTCTTTTGATTTGTGCATGTGTGAAGATATGTCCGAAGTGCTTTCATTTGACGGAAAGCAAAACGAATATAACGAAGAAATAAAAAGCAGTGAATATTTTTATACCATACTGTATAAAAAAGCAGGAACCTTTACTTTGGAGGAATTTGACGTCGCGTTGGAATCCTTTAAAAAGAACGGACTTCCCAAGATCATTACTTTTTTCAAAGAAGAAGATGCCCCCTTCACCGACGAAATAGAGACCTTTATGGCTCGCCTCGACAACGATCTTCACCACTACTACACTAAATTTAAAAGCATTGACACAGTAAAGCTAAAAATATTGCTTGAATTTTGTCAACGTCCGGAACTCAGTATGAACGTGGAATTTAAAGACGCCAAGCTGTTTGTTAACGGTAATCAGATTCAAGAGATAGATCTAACTAAACTTCCTTTTTATGATAATCACGATGCAATAAGCAAGCTGCGTCGGCAAATAGCTAAACTTGAAGAAGAGTTTTCCGCAGCGAAAAAAGCTTCGGTGCAAAATCCCGATGACAATTCGCTTTGGGAAAAATGTTACGACATAAGCAAGCAAAAAAGTGAAGCCCTTGATAAGCTCCACAGTTACGAATTGCAGCTGATGCAGGTTTCTTCCAACATAGTTAAGCTCTCCTCAAACGGCGAATACATAACCCACCGAACAAAGCTTGCCTTGGAACTTTTTGATGACGGAAAAATCGATGAAGCAATAGCTATTCTGGATGCTGACGAGTTTGAAAAAGATTTCAACCGCGCCCAGCAAAAAGCAGAAGAACTAAAAAGAGAAATGTCCGCTTTGGTTAAAGAATTGACCATAAAGGCTGACATTTTAAAAGCTATGAAAATTACAGAGCAAACCGAAAAAGAAATAATTGCTCTGTACGAAAAGGCTAAAGATATCATTGTTGAGCATAGGCTGAATATTTCTCCACTTCTTGATTACGTATGGTTTCTATGTAGACAAAATTTAACAAAAGAAGCGCTTGTAATCGGAGAAGCCGTAGCCAATTTGTTAAAAACACATAACAACGTAGATTGGCTTAATTCCGTAAAGGTATTAAGAATGCTCGGATATATCAATATCCGTTCTGAGAATTACGATATTGCTGAAAAATATTTATTAGAGGCTTTGAATATATTTTTATCTGCTCCCAAAAATGAAACTTCGGAAAACAATCTTCAAGTTTGCTATTGCTACGCAAAATTGGGAGAGTTGTATAACGCATGGAACAAGTGGAACAAAGCGGAAGAGGCGTATACCAAAGCTGTTTCTTATGCCGAGAATTGTGATGATAGAATAGAGTTGGTTCAAATTTTCTACCCGATTCTTTCTTTCTTTCGCGAAAGAAAGAACTTTGAAAAAGCCCAAAAGTATGCAAATACAATATTGGAATTGTTAAAAACAACAGAACTAAATACAGAGTACCAAAAACGTGTGTACTGCCATGCTTTAAGAGAAATATCCCAATTCTACGTCATGACAAATAATTATGAAGAAGCTGATTCCTGCCTGAAGAAAGCAGTTGAGGTAGCTATAGAACTTACAAACAACAATCCGTTTGGCAACGGAATAATGCTGAAATTTCTATACTGTACGTTGGGTGATCTTTATAAAGAGAAGCTATTTTCAAAACAAGATTATTCCGTTTCAAACGACTACTTTATAAAAGCAATAAAAATAGCTGAAAGCTTCGCAGCGAGGAATAAAGAAAGCGCTTCAAGAAATTTGGTCCTTCCGTACGTAGCACTATCCTACAATTACAGGGACCAAAAACGGAACAAAGAAGCGGAAGAATTATTGTTAAAGGCTTTTGATATTGTTACAAGGTCAAATGACAAATCACCAACAAGAATAGCGTGGGTAAGCACTGCTCTCGCAAACAATTACAGAGATTTAGGTGAGTTTGTTAAAGCGGAAGAGTATTACAACAAAGCCATCGCTATCAGACGAGAATGGGCTGAAAAAGAGCTTAGATTTAAGGGAGAATTGGCAAACTCGCTCTGTGCGATCTCAGAGTTGTATTCCAAGATGGGGAATTTTGACCTTGCGAATAGCAATTTAAAAGAAGCAATAGAAATTCTTGAGAGTTTATATTCAAAGCAACCTCAATTTTATGAAAAAGTGTTGATGGAGGTCTACAACCGATATGCCGAACTGTTGCTTTTGGAAAAAAAGCACGCAGAATCCGAAACTATGTTTTTAAAATCGATTGAAATAAGAAAATCAAGAGTTAATAAAAACATTGCACCGGAAAGAATTTTGCTTTATCCGTATTATAAGCTTGCGTTATTGTATGATGAGATAGGTAAAGAGGATTTGGCTATTGAATACTACAAGCAAGCTCAATCTATAGCCATCAAATTCCAAGATGCCGCAGACCATATAAAAAATGTTTTAAATAAAATCTCTCAAAGGCTGTCAAAATAACTGAATACACAAAAAAACGCCCCGTACGGGGCGTTTTTATTCTTTCTCGGAAAACCTCAACTCCATAAGCGCGTCGAGGCGTTCTTGGGCTATACGGCGGTTGAGTTTGAAAAATATTACCACAACAGCTCCTATAATAACGACGGCGGGAATGAAATACCACAGCTCGCCGTGTACGAGTATTGCGGGCGATATGTAGCAAAGCATAAACACGCCAAGGGCGGTAAAGGCGAAATTCTCGCCAAGATACACCTTAAAATCCGAGGGCTTGGGTGGGTCAATTTTAGTTCCCTCTTTTTTGCATGCGGCAATCTCCGACGCGCAAATATCAAGCATTGTGCTGTCACGGTAATTTACTATAAGACAAGCCGCCATAAGTATGCCCATCAGTATCACTATACGAAGCACCGACCACACCGCTTCCAATTCTCCGAAGACGGCAAAAAACGCGGTCCCCACCACAGGGTCAACAAAAAAGTTAACCGCAAAAATATCAAAAGCAAAAGCAAAAAAGTATAATATGAATTTTTTTATCATTTATATTCTCCAATGGTGAATTACTTATATTTTAACTGTTATTTAACCTCAAGTTCTCTTTTCACGTATTCGCGCGGCGAGCAGCCGAATTCATTCGCAAACACACGGTAGAAGGAGCGCATTGAGCCAAATCCGCTTTCAAGGGCGCAATCGGTAATACTGTTTCTTTTATCGCGCATCATTACCACCGCATTTTTTAGCCTCAGCGTATTTATATAGTCGTTTATACTCGTTTGGAAATTGGCGCGGAAGCACTTTGAAAGGTGCTGTCTGCCGTATCCGATTGCCTGTGCAATCATATCCACTGAAATATCCTCTTTATAATGCTCGGTTATATAAAAGAAAAGCTTGGTTGAAAGGGCACTGTCTCGCAGGTCACAGGCATCTTCAAGCCCTATTCGTCTCAAAAGAGTTCCAAGTATAACGTTTATGTAACCTCTCTGCTCTATTGCGTTTAATTTGTAATTTTCCAATTTATCAAGAGCGTATTTTATACTATTCACGCCCTCATCATCGCGTATGGCGGGGGTATGGGCGTTTTTATGGCGTATCGCCTCCGCAAACTCGGGACACACGTTTGGTGAGACAAACAGAATGGTATATTCTCCGCCCTCTCCGAGTGATAAAAATCTGTGAGTTTCGTAGCTTAACACAACCCCTAATTCATTTTCAGCAATTACGGTTTCGGTGTCACCTATCCACACTCTCGCCTCGCCTTTTTTGACAAAAAGCAATTCTATGGGAGAATGAAAATGAAAGCTGCTGCCTGCTAACTTTTTATAGTTCTCAATTATTATGTTTTCAACTTGTTCTCTTGCTGTATTCAAATACGCTTTCATATATACTCCAAAATGGCACAAATTCGATACAAAATGGCAAGATTTTGCCTAAAAACTGTGTTATAATTATTATAAGCCACAATCACGTGATTGTCAAGCTTTTTTCAAAGAGAGGTGTGGAAATGAACGAAGAAAATAAAGATATGTTTTCCGGCAAAGCCTTGGCGAGAATAATTATTCCTTTGGTGCTTCAAAATATGCTTTCAATCACCATCGGGCTTATTGACTCGATAATGGTTTCAAGCCGCGGCGAGTCGGCTTATGCGGGCGTTTCGCTCGTAGGATCGCTTGACGTGCTTCTCATCACGTTTTTCTCTGCAATAGCGACGGGCGGCTCTGTGGTTCTTGCGCAATCAATGGGTAAGGGTGAACGCAAGCCCGCCTGCGATTCGGCGAAGCAATTGCTTTACATTACCACCGCTGTCGCAACGGCTATAACCGTCATCGTTCTGGTTTTCCGCACACCTATTCTTTATCTGCTGTTCGGTGAAGCAGAGCAAAGCGTTTTAAGCAACGCTATGGCTTATTTCAGCATTGTTGCGGCTTCTTTTCCCTTTTTGGCAATAGAAAACAGTGTCGCCTCGATTTTCAGGGCACAAGGAGACAGCATGATTTCGCTGAAAATCTCGCTTTTTATGAACGTTATAAATATAGGCGGAAACGCATTGTTTATATACGGCGCAAATCTTGGAGCTATGGGCGCGGCGTTGGCTACCCTTATCTCCAGAATTATAGGCGCTGCGCTTATGCTAATAATAGCCCACAGCCAAAAGCGATTCATCTATATTGAAAAGCTTTTCCACTACCGTCCCGACATGAAAATCATAAAAGCTATACTGAATGTCGGTTTTCCGAACGGAATAGAAAACAGCCTTTTTCAATTCGGCAGACTGATGACCTCAAGCCTTGTTTCCTCTCTTGGCACTGTTGCCATAGCCGCAAACGCCGCGGCGCTCTCGTTGGCTAATTTTCAGTACAACGCGGGAGGAGCTATACAAAGCACTATGATTGCGGTTGTAGGCAGGTGCATAGGGGCAAAGGAGATAAAGCAGGCAAAAAAGTACACTTACAAGCTGATTGGAATTGGATATCTGTTAATTGTATCGGTTGTTATACTCTTATGCGTTTTCTCTTCACCGATGCTACGGCTTTTCAACCTTTCGGCTGAATCAACCGCCACAGCCCGCACGCTTTTGTTCTATCACAGTGCGGTGTCGGTCGTAATATGGGTAATCGGTTTTTGCCTTCCTAACGCTTTCAGAGCCGCAAACGATATTAAATTTACCATGTACGTATCCATAATATCAATGTGGGTTTTCAGAGTTGCTTTTGCCTACGTTTTGGCAAAAGAAACCGTATCGGTTTTTGGTTGGTTCAGCTTTGACGGCTTTGGAATGGGCGTAATGGGCGTTTGGGTCGCCATGACTGTTGACTGGGTAGTAAGAACTGCGTTCTATCTGTGGAGACTGATTTCGGGCAAGTGGCTGTCAAAATGCGATAAGATTTAACCTGAAAACGGGAGCTGTCTCATTAAGAGTACGGCTCCCGTTTTAGTCCTAAAATACGTATCCAATTACGTTTTTTCTTTTTATTGTTGACAAAAACTTTTTAATATGGTATAATTCGAGTGTCACACAATCGAACATTTTTATTACACATTAGGAAAAATTACTTTTGGTAAAAAGTGTTTTTCTCCTTTTCTGATTTCTTATTCGTGTAATAAAAATTAGATTGTGTGACAACAATAGGGGAACACTTTTTCGTGCGTTCCTTTATTGGGGCGCACTTTTTGTTTTTGGGAGGAAACGCATGGCTGACTTAATGACTGAAAATGACATAATTGACTGCTTGTATGACGATGAGGAAATAATATGCACAAGAGACTATAATATATGTGTAATTGATACCGCACACGAATTTGAAAAATACGCAAAAGAAACCGAAAGAATACTCACACATTATGTTGAAAGTTCTGAAATTATAAAAAAGACCAGCGACAACATCAAGAAAAACGTATTGCACTTTCTGCTTGAGACAGATTGCTTGGCTCAAAAGCTTTCCTCGGCATTAGTCACCGTTTATCAAAGAAATACAAATCGCATTTCAGCAAGTATTATATGCGACGAGATAATATTCAGAGAAAATGAGATTGAATCATTAATGAAATTATGCGCCTTGACTAACAGAATAAAGGTGTATCTTTCGGGAAAATCCGAAGAAGACAATGCTGTTATTGAATTTTTCTTTGAGCTATCTGACAATGCATTTACATTAGCAAATCTTATAAATTCGCTAAAGGAAAAAATGGACTGAGTTCTATAACTCAGCCATTTTTCTTTCAGTTTGCTATTTCATCAATAAGCGCAAGCTCTTCGGCGGTAAATTCTGTATTTTTTAGCATACCGATATTATCAAGTATTTGCTCGGGCTTTGAAGCCCCTATAAGAACGCTTGTTACTGCTTTGTGATTATATACCCACGCAAGCGCCATTTGCGCCAAGGTTTGCCCGCGCGATGCGGCAATTTCGTTAAACTTGCGAACCTTTTCAAGCTTTTCCTCGGTCAGCGATTTTTCGTTTAGGAATCTGCCGTCGGTTTTCACGCGGCTATCCTCGGGAACTCCGTTAAGATAGCGGTTTGTAAGAAGTCCTTGCGCCAAGGGGCTGAAAATTATCATGCCCTTTCCCTTCTCCTCGCAGGCGTCGAGTATTCCGTTTTTCTCGGGTGTGCGGTTGAGTATGGAGTAGCTGTTTTGATTTATAACGAATGGGCATTTAAGGTCGGAAAGTATCTCCGACGCTTTTTTCATAGTTTCGCCATCGTAGTTGGAAAGTCCGACATAAAGAGCCTTCCCGCTTTTAACTATGCTGTCAAGCGCGCCCATGGTTTCTTCAAGTGGGGTATCCTTATCCATACGGTGATGGTAAAAAATATCAACGTAATCAAGCCCCATACGCTTAAGGCTTTGATCTATGCTGGCAATGAGATATTTCCTGCTTCCAAGATCTCCATAGGGGCCGGGCCACATATAGTAGCCCGCCTTGGTACTGATTATCATTTCGTCACGGTAGGCGTTCATATGGGTGTGAAGTATCTTTCCGAAGTTGCGCTCCGCCGCGCCTGCCTCGGGTCCGTAGTTGTTGGCGAGGTCAAAATGTGTAATACCGTTGTCGAATGCGGTAAAGCACATTTTCTTCATGTTGAATTCGTCGGCGGTATCACCGAAATTGTGCCACAAGCCAAGCGACACCGCCGGCAGTTTAAGTCCGCTTTCACCGCACTTATTATACTTCATTTCGGAATATCTTTTTTCTTTTGCGATATAAGACATATAATTCTCCTTTTACTTCGGTAAATTCCCGCGTTTAACGCAATATCTCACAAGTTTATTTTATCATATAGTACCCACAAAGTCAATACAATTGACAACTTGAACAAAAATATGTTATACTGAAATCGAAAAAAACTTTCCAACGCCCAACCTTTTCCTATTTTTTCTTGTCTTATAGGTAAAAGCCCCAAAAAGTGACAAACGAAAGGAAATGCAAATGACTGTTTACAACGACAAAAAAGACGACGTTCTTGTAGAGCTTACTTTGCTTGGAGAACAAGGCGCATACGAGGAGCTTGTGCGCCGACATGAAAATGCGGTTATGGGCACGGCTTACAAGATAACTGAAAACAAATAAAAAAGGTGGCTGAGTCAAAGACTCAGCCACTTGTTTTTACTCTATTACCGCTTCTTCAAAGTCAAGGTAGCCCTCGGGTGCTGTAACGGTCACGTCATCACCGAAAGCGTTGAAGCTAAGGGTTGCGACCATGTCGGCGTCTACCGCTATTCCCTGAACGGTCATTGCCATATCGCACGCCATGTTAATCTTTACAAGATTTTCGTTCTTGTCGATAACGTATTCGTATTTAACGTTGTTTATCTCAACGTCCTCACCCGTGCCTGCGGCGGAAACCATACCCGAAGCGGCTTTTCCGATTTCGTTAGCAAGCTCATCGTCAAGCTCAATTACAACAGTTTTCGTTCCGTCCTCATTCTTTACAAGCTCGGCATTGTCAAGATAGCTGTAATCTGTCTGAGCTACAAGACAGTTTATCATATTGCTATACTCTGCCTCAGCCTCGGATATGCCCGTTTTATACTGCATACCAAGCATATCGTAATACGCCCAACCGTTTTCCATGTATATTCTCATGTCAACCTTTTGACCCATAAGCTCCATGGACATTTGCACGTCCGAAACAGCCTTCTCGGTATTGGCGTCTGTAATTTTTACATTGGCAACCACGGGCATTGTCATGGTCATGCCCTGCATATTCATGGTAATATCGTACTCAATACTTGCATCGTACGCGTCAACGTTTTCAAACTTTTGGCAAGCGGACTCAACAAGCTCTCTCGCGGTCTTTTCTTTACCGCAGGCAACCGCAAAAAGTGCGGAGCAAACAAGGCAGAGCGCCAACACAACAGATACTAATTTTTTCATGATTTTTCTCCTTTAAAGAAATAATTTTTTTGTCACAGCGCGGAGATTGGCAAGGTACTGTTTGCGTTATCTTTGTACTGCGATTATATTATACCATATAGGGTATCTAAAGTCAAGCGGATATATTGAATTATGGCAAATCAAATCCGCAATCGCCGTCAGGATGCCTCGGGAAAATCAAGATATCCCGCGGGAGGCGAAAGCTCAACGCCCTCCTCAATTTTAACGTAATCAAGTTGAATGGTAAGCGTGATAGAGGCGGGGACGGGTACGCCATTGTTTATGGGAATATCAGAGTCAAGGCTCATGTCCATTTCAAAGCTTGAAATATATCCGTTTTTGCCCACGTTATATTCAAGTGAAATACTCTTTATAGTATCGCTTGAAATGGTGTCTGTGCCTACTATTGACTCAATCATACTTCCGTAAAACGCTCCGCCTATGGAATCCTTGAAAAGCATATCAAATGCCGAGGTAGGAAGGTTGAGCTTTACTTTTTTGCTTCCGTCCTCGTTTTTTACGACCTCACATTCCTCAAACAAATCTTCGGGAAGGCTTCGCAACAGACCGTCAACGGTATCGTCTCCGTCATTTCCCGTCGCTCCCATATAGGCTTTTGTGTTGCCGTCGGGCGATACGCTGTACACCCAGCCGTCCTCAACGTAAACCGCAAGGTCAAGTTTCATTCCCAAAAACTCCGCGTTCATAGTAATTTGGTTTGTGGGATAGTCGGCGTTTGAGTCGACCGATTTTACTTTCATTTTTATCGGGACGTCCATTTTCATTCCTTGAGCCTCTATTAATACGGACAGGTCCATATCTGCTTCGTAGGTGTCAAGGTTTCTCGTTTTTTCAGTTGCCCCGTTTACAAGTTCGGCGGTGGTTGGCTCTTTGCAAGCTACCAAAAACAGTGCCGAGCAGATAAAACTAACGG
The DNA here is from genome assembly GCA_045612185.1 of Eubacteriales bacterium. Classification (GTDB taxonomy): domain Bacteria; phylum Bacillota; class Clostridia; order Oscillospirales; family CAG-272; genus RGIG8775. The sequence continues at coordinate 8,544 of JAZKYO010000076.1, read as the reverse complement.
CAAGAATAATGCTGAACAGCTTTTTCACAATGCGTTCTCCTTTGTTCTGAAAATTCACCTTTCGGCTTGGCTTCATTATACATAAATTTCACCAAACAGTCAAGCAAATCTTACTTGCGCGTGTCAAGCACCGCTTGCGAAGGCTTATTTTACAAGGCTTTTAAGAATATATCTATTAAACACATTTCGGGAAAATAATCACAAAAACACGGCACACCTCTTTAGAGACGTGCCGTATTTTTTGAAAAATTTGCTTTAAAGTGCGCCTACGTTCTAACGTGCAGGATGTGATTATATCCCGTGGGGCGGTCTTTGACTGCCTCGTAGGATTTTTGGGCTAAGCAAAGAACCTTGATTCCCTTATCCACGCTATTGGCAAATATCTTTTCCATATCGTTATAATGGGGTTGACCGAGGTTTATTCCGTACAGCTTAGGAGTGTTACAAAGTGTTTTTATATAGTGGTCTCCCTTGCCGCAAAAGTGCATACAGCCGCCGTCAAATCTGTCGTAGAGGAAATCCTCCCACTGCTTTATAAAATCCGCTTCGACCTCGGGGTCTATTCTATTCTCAATATCTTCGAGTATAGTTATCGTTTCATTACTCAGTTTCATAAATATTTCTCTTTTTAAGCTCAATCGGTTTATTTTATCTAACTTTAATTGTAATACCATTTCTCGAAAAAGTCAACTGTTTTGCGGTATAAAAAAGGGGGCTTTTTGAAATCTCTTTTCCTTTTGACAAAAAGAAATCCCATTTTCTTTTCTGTATTTTGACGGGGTAACCCCCACTTCCTTTTTAAACTGTCGCATAAAATGAACGTCGTTTTTATATCCGCACTCAACGGCAATACGGCTGATATTGTAGTCGGTGCTTGAAAGCAGATATTGCGCTCTTTCCACTCGCGCGTTTATAATGTCGCTGACCACGCTTACGTCAAACAGCCTTTTGTATAGGTGTTGAAAGTAGGATGAGCTTAGGGACAGACTCTGCGCCATACTGTCAACGCTTCGCTCCTTGTCGGGCTTGTTGTAAATATCAGCCCTAAGAGCCGCTAATCTTTCGTAATAAGGACTCTCCGCTTGCGTGCCGTAGGAGTTGATACGCTCGGAAAGCTTTATCATAATAAGCTTAAAATACAGCTCAAGCGTTTTATTTTTATAAGCTCCGATTGAGTATTTTTCTTGGTACATACTTTTTATCGTTTTTGAAAAAAAGGTTATGTCGCCAAGCGCGACGGGGGTGTCAAACGGAACTCCCATTCGTTCTATTTCAATTTCTTCGCTCGGTGTCAAATCAAAATGAAGCCAATCGTTTATAAACACATCTCCGTTGGCGCGAAAAAATTGCGGTGTTCCTTTTTTATACATTATAAAGGATTGCGGAACGGCTTCCGTTTCCCGTCCGTCGATAGTAAAAAACGCTCCCGTTCGCAAAAACAAAATGGCGTAATCCCCCGATCCCTTGGGGCGATTTATGCAAAAATTCGTTCCGTGTGTAAATTTATAGCCTACGTTGTTAATTTCCATATTCTTTCTCTCTTACCTAAAAAGCAGGATATATCAGTTTTTTGACATTATACCATATTGATTTTATCTTGTCAAGCTGTTATAATAAAAACAGAAAATGACAATACGGAGGCTTTAATAAAAATGAAAGCAAGCATTACCGCAAACAAAAATTTTTTAATAGGTGAAATAGACAACAGAATTTACGGCTCTTTTATAGAGCATATCGGCAGAGCCGTTTACAACGGAATTTACGAGCCTACGCATCCCACCGCAGACGATCAAGGCTTTAGAAAAGACGTTTTGGAGCTTGTAAAAAAGCTGAACGTACCGATTGTGCGCTACCCCGGTGGAAATTTTGTTTCCGGCTACAACTGGGAGGACGGCACAGGAGATAAAAGCAAACGCCCCCAAAAGCAGGATCTTGCTTGGTTTGCCCTTGAAACCAACGAGGTTGGAATAGACGAATTTCAAGAGTGGGCAAAGCGCGCCGACAGCCAGGTTATGATGGCGGTAAATCTTGGCACGCGCGGCGCTGACGACGCCAGAAACTGCGTTGAATATTGCAACGCAGAAACCGATACGTACTACGCAAATCTCAGACGTCAAAACGGCTTTGAAAAGCCTTTTGGAATAAAGGTGTGGTGTCTTGGAAACGAGATGGACGGACGTTGGCAGATATGCGCAAAAACTCCCGAGGAATACGCGCGCACTGCCACAGAAGCCGCAAAGGTGATGAAGTGGGTTGATCCTTCTATTGAGCTTGTGGCTTGCGGCAGCTCAGGTCCTTATCAAAAAACCTTTGGCGAATGGGAATTGACGGTACTTGAACACGCGTACGAACATATAGACTATATATCCTTGCACAGCTACTACAACAATCGCACCGACGACACGCCAAAATTCCTTGCCCGCGCCGAGGAAATGGACAGATTTATAAAGGGCACGGCGGCTATATGCGACGCTATCAAAGCAAAAAAGCATCAAGAAAAGACTATTAACCTTTCTTTTGACGAGTGGAACGTTTGGAAAAGCATTGGCGCACAATCAGCCAGCGAAAAATGGACGAAAGCGCCTCACTTTATTGAAGACATTTACAATTTTGAGGATGCGCTTTTGGTGGGTTGCTTACTTATGACCCTGCAAAACAACTGTGACCGAGTAAAAATAGCCTGTCTTGCTCAGCTTGTAAACGTAATAGCGCCTATAATGACCGAAAACGGCGGAAAGGCGTGGGTGCAGACAATCTTTTACCCGTTTATGTTCAGCTCACTTTACGGACGTGGCAAAACGCTTATAAGCATTGTTGAAAGTGAAAATTACGTAGGCGCAACCGACAAAAAGCAATACCCATATCTCTACTCGTCGGTAATTGACAACGCGGACAACCGCGAAATAATCGTTTTTGCCGCCAACCGTTCACTAAGCGAGGATATGGAGCTTGAAGTCAAGCTTGAAAACTACGGCGAGTACAAACTTATCTCGCACACAGAGCTTTATAGCGACGACCTTAAAGCAGTAAACGACAAAGACACCGAGCGTGTTGCCCCCGTCGCCCTCTCGGTTGACACAACCGCCCCCATAATCCTCAAAAAGCATTCTTGGAATATGTTGAGATTTAAATATTAAAAAACGGAGTTGAAAAAGCAAGATGTTCTTAGCGGAAAAATTATAAACCAACTTGCTTTTTTGAACCGCAGTAAATAAACAATTAGCCCCGACAGATTACAGTCTGTCGGGGTTTGCCATTCGATAAATTGGGATTTACTAACTTTCTAAAATTGTTTTTTACGGTGCATTACTGCATTTATTCCGAGAGCAATATACAATACAACGATAGCCACACCACAAACAAAATGAATAATGGCAAAGCCACCATCTAAGACATCACAAAGAATTAAAAAGAATGGAATATAAGAAATCACACCAAAAACAGACCCCCCTGTAAGTAAGCGATGTATCCACTTTGTAATGGGCGTAATGGGCGTGCCCAAAAAATCGCTTTTAATTTTGAAATACCGAGTTGCCCCGCTAATGAGTGTAAACAAAGACAAATAGAGTGTGCCTGCAAGCATTAAGATTCCGGCAAGATAAGCGGCAAAAAGGTTGAACCACCAATCCCCTTCGTGCAACGTTATAACTATTGCAGAACATATCATTGCAACAGGCCCTAATATGGCAAATATAATTGTTATTACACGAGAAACTGTATATGCTTTTTTCATTTTGGTTTGAGCATCTAAATTATTCACTAATAGACCTCCATTCGTCAAATTCTTGTTTACCGTTCTGTTTATCGCCGGTTTCGCCTTTGTATTACAAAGGCATCGGGCAAAGCCCATACCCCTACGGTTGCACGTATCCAAGTCTCCCTCCGGGAGGGAGACTTTTCGTTAGCCCATTATAACACAAATCGGCAGAGAAAACAACATCTCTGCCGAAATTTGTTTGTAGTGGCGACCATTGGTCGCCCGTTTTTGTTTTGCATATTTCAGCGGGCGATTTGTGAATCGCCCCTACGAAGAATGCAAACATCCTTATGAGAACCAACCTAAGCAACCTTTTTTCTTAAAACGCCATGCGCCCCCATCCCTCGCCCGAGATCGGTTCAAGACCAAGCATCTCGCGTCCGAGATTAACGTAATAACGGTAGGTGTCGATATGCACGCCGTTGGGGATTCGGTGGTCAAGTCCAAAAATTGTACCGCCGCCGCGCAAATTTGGTGCGAGTCTGTATTCAAGCTCCTTTTTAACAGCCTCTTTCCCCTTTATCAGCGAATGTTTATCTATACCGCCCTTAAAGCACAACTTGTTCCCGTACTTCTTACGCAACTCCACCATATCGTTACCGCCAACCGGCTCAAGAGGGTGAATGCAGTTTATACCGCATTCTATCAAATCATCGAGTATTGGCGACATATCTCCGTCGCTGTCCTGAGAAAACAACTTTGCGCCGCAAGCCTTTGCCGCCTCCCAAACACGGGTATAATAGGGTTTGAAAAATTCTTTTATCTGCGACGGACCAAACAGAGGACCGCTTTTCCCTGCCATATCCTCGTGAACGAACAAAGCGTCGATTGGCACTGTATCGCCCACCATTTCGATAACCTTAACTGCGGTATCCGCAAAGGTTTCAAGCATATCTGCAAGCATTTCGGGTTCTTCATAGCAAGCCACACAAAGATTCTCCTCGCCCATAAGCTGACGGGGCTGGTCAAATGCCCCAAGCATACTGAACACGGTAAGCTGACCTTGTTCCATAAGCTTTTTCTGTTCGGCAAGCTTTTCTCTGTCAACACGTTTTTCAGAAAAAACATACCAATGCTTTACTCGTTCCCAATCCTCCGGCGTTTCCACGGGGTGGTCAAGTGGTAACGGCAGCGTTGCGCTCTTTTTTATGAGCTTGGTAAGTCTGCCCATGTTGTCTGTTTTAAGCGTATATTCGGGAGTATCCTCGATAATGCGAGGGGAAATTCCCGTTCTCGCCCCCACGCTACCCGCAAGTCTTACGATGGGTACGTAGTCCCAATCAAAGGCGGTCATCGCGATCTCTCTCTCGGACGCACCCTGAAGCCGCCACTCGGGTTCAAGCATACCAAGCGGTCCAAACAGCTCGCAAAACATTTCACGCCCAGTATCCTCAAAAAGTGAATGGGCTATATATCTTTCTCTGTCCCAAATCATTTTCTAACCTCATAAAAGCGATTTAAATACCGAGAACGCGCTTGGCGTTTTCGCTGAAAATAAGCTCGCGCTCACAGTCTCTAAGACGCTCTCCCATTACGGCGCCCACGTACATTTTCAGATTACAGATTGGATAATCCGTACCGAAAAGCACACGCTCAGCGCCCACTTGGTCGCAAAGATACCTCACAAGACCGTATCTGAACATACCGCCTCCCGAAAGGTCAAGATACATATTATCGCACGCTTTCATTGCCTCGATATGCTTAAGCGCGCGTTCCTTTTCACCCGGGTGGGCTATTACGAACTTCACGTTTTTATGCTCAGATGCCATTTTCCTCATCTGCCCATGGTCTCCCACGTGAAGGCTTACAACCATATTATATTTTTCCGCCTCGTCTAAAATATCCGAAAAACCTCGGCAAGAATAGTCACTCCAACCGTGCATATACGGCACAAGCTCGCCTATAAGCCTAACTCCGTTATCCGCCGCAAATTTAATTTCCGCCACCGACTCATCAACAAAATCGGGGTGGACATGAATACCCGCGATATACTTTTCACCGTATATTTCACGCAATTTAATGGCGTCGCGGTTAAGTTTTTTTAGCAGCTCAAAGCCCTCTCCCTCACGCCTTTTTCTTATAACACTTCCGCAAAAGCGAGATATCCCCGCCGCTTCCATATCCGAAAGAAAAGTATTTACGTCAGCTTCAACGCTTTCTTTATAAATACAAAAATAGCAGTCAGAATCTAAAAACGGGTGTGTGTGAAAATCTATTATTTCAAAGCTCATATCACATTCTCCTTGTTATAACCGATACATGGCATCATAATCCAATTATATATCAATTAAAGCCTTTTGTCAAGGATTGAGAAAAAAACGAGGAGTAGCAAGTACTCCTCGTTTTTAATTGGTTATATTTTGGAATATCCGAAGCTGTTTACAAGAGCTTCAATTCTTTTACCCTCTTTGCAAAGCGGACACTCATGCGAAGGCGAGCTTTGGTAATCCGTAATATTTTGAGTATTAAATATGCTTCTGATAGGATATCCCATGCATTCATCGGGAATAGAGAAGATAGAGCAAACTCCCGCAATGTTGCCGTTATAATATTTTACTGCCTCTATCGCAGATTTGGCTGTATATCCCGTCGTTACCGATGCCGCAAGAATAAGCACGTGCTTTCCCTCTATCATAGGTACTGTATTGTCTCTGAAAATAAGCTGGCTTCCCATTGTATGCTCGGGGGTAACCACGTAAATGGTCTGGTGGGCGTTCATATTTACAAAATCAGCCGCGGTAAGCGCCTCGGCAAGACAGGTACCGATAACCTCTGTACCATCAAGGCAAAGCACTGTGTCAACTATTGTGTTGGACTTATAATACGAGACCATCTCATGCGCAACTGCCTGCGCCTCGGAAAGACGGGTCTTTTGGGTAGTCATATCAACATAATAATTTATATGGCTATGGCTGGTAGCAAAATGTCCCGGAACAACTCTCAAAAAAAGTTCCTTATTATCGGCGTGAATTTTATATGCTCTTTCGTTATTCATTGAAAAAACCCCTTTTTTTTTAGTATAACACGCAAAGGCTGTATTGTCAAGATGTTTTTGAACAATCTGTACATCCCAAAGAACCGATTCCGTACGAAAGCAATTAGCACCTGCCTCGTATTTCGCCTGCTTACTTTAATTTCGCTTATTTATTGAGTATATCCCTCGGTAAAGGTAATTCTTCCTTGCGGCTTTGCGTATTCCTCGCCAATAGTGCCGCCGAGGTGATCTGCAATGTAGTTTTCAAGAAGCTCAATATCAAGCGTTCCTTCGGCTTGGGTGAGCTTGGCATCCCCCAACATTGCCATTCCGTCGCCTTGCGAGAGCAAATTATAGTTGAAGCCTGCGAGAACGTATTTCTTGTTAATGTCAAGGTCACGGTATTCGCCGCTTTCCTTGTCAAGCACCTTGACACCGTACACACGGTATTCACCGTCCACGCTCGTGAAGAAACCGTTTTCATCGGTCTTGACGGAGGTGGGGATCTCTGTATTCAGCGAGAAGGTCGCGCCCGACATACTTGGGAATGAGCCGTTTTCCTCCGGGTACTTCATCACGCCCATTTCAAGCATATCGAGAAGCATTTGTCCTGTGATCTCAACCGTTACGACTTGATTGTTGTACGGGAACACCGAGAAAATATCGTTGAATGTGACATCACCTGCTTCGATTGGTGCACGCAAGCCGCCACCGTTGACAAATGACAAGTCAGCGCCCGTCATCACACGAAGTGCATCCGAGCAAAAATTGCCGAGGGCGGTTTCACTATTTCTGACAAGACGAGTATCGCCGTCGTGGGTGTTCAGCGTTACAGTGTTTTGACCGATTACACGGTTGCCAAGTGCCGCATAGCTTTCGTTAATTTCGGCAAGGTACGCATCCACGGTCGCATCGGTCTTTTCGTATGTAGCGGTTTCTACAAGCTCGGTATGGGGTCCGTCCTCGGTGATGGTGAGCTTGCCGATGTACTCAAATTTCGTTCCCGTAGAGGAAAGCAGAACGTCGTCACCACTCTTGTCCTTGATGGTTTTGTTTTCGATGACAAGATGCGCGTGTGCATCGAGAACTACATCAAATCCGTCGGTATTTTCGATGATATCGGTGATATCAAACAACTCATCTGACTCGTCATAGCCAACGTGCGAGAGCGCGATCACGTAATCCGCGCCTGCTGCCAGGACGGCATCAATGTTCGCTTGAACGAGGTCGTACATTTCTGCTTCGCCAAAGGTGTATATAATCTCGCCGTCCTCATTTTTGAACTGTGTGGGAGTTGACAAGCTGATGGTAGAGGGGGTGGTGATGCCGATGTAAGCAATCTCCACGTCACCGTAGGATACGATGGTATAGGAATCAAAATATGACTTGTCCTCGCCTACCTTAGCAAAGTTACAGGAGAGGAACTTGGTGTTTGAGAGGTTGTTCAGCTCCACAAGATGCGCAAGTTGATAGTCAAATTCGTGGTTGCCGAGCGCGATGGCATCATAGCCCACCTTGTTCATAAGGTTTATGATGTACTCACCCCCCGAAACAGCACCCAAAGTGCCACCCTGCACAAAGTCACCCGAGGAAACTACGCCCACGTGGTCATAGTCCCCTTTCAGCTCAGTCTTCATAGCCGCAAGCCTGGAATATCCGTCCACAGCACAATGCACGTCATTTTCATAAAGAATCACAATAGACTCCGCCTCAGCCACAGGTGGATTAGTTCCTGTGCCCCCCTCTGTACCGTTTTCATCCGAGCACGATACAAACGTCAAAAACGATAGTAGCATAGCGAAACACAAAGCTA
>JAZKYO010000075.1:0-10369 GCA_045612185.1 Eubacteriales bacterium | reverse complement strand
CGGTGGGGGCTCCTCGTGGCTGCTGTGCGAACACACCGGCAAACTACAATTTTAAAAGCCAATTTTAGTGTTAAAATCAGAAATTATTTATTTTATAACTAAAAATATGTAAAAAATGAATTCTTTTTCACTAAAATATTGACAAAATTCGACCAAAGTGTTATAATATGTAGTGATTATAAACTCGGATAGTCTATCATTTTTTCGAAAAAATTTCCGAAAAATTCTACGACTCCAAAGGAGACAACCTATGGGTGCTAACTTTATTGACAACAACACCGAAACCGTTCTCAAATACGCCATGAGCTTGGAAAAAAGCGGGCTGGGTCGCGCCGCTGAGGGGCTTTTCCGCAAATGTGCAAAGGCCGCCGCAACGTCGGACGACGGCGAGGACGTACTTGCTATGATTTACGGCGACGGAATTTATAACTCAATCAAAAACGTCAGAGACTCGCTTGACTGCATTCTTATGGCGCAGTGTGTGTCCGAGCTTTACCGCGAGCTTAAGGAGCGCAATCCCGCCGCTTCAAGCTTTGATTCCGCCACCGCGTGGGCGGTGAGGGACAACGACATTACCGAAAGTGCTATGGTCGACTTCTTCTCGTGGCTTTTCCGCAAGAAGGAAAGAGTGTCGCCCAAGGACAGAACGGTAATCGCATCGGCAATTCTCGCAATCAGAGAGGGCATTCTTGTCAAAATGGATGAGAGCGTTGCCTCAATGTACCCCGTGTCGGTAGTCAAAGGTGCGGTAAGCGGAAGTATCACCATGGTAAACCGCGAGCTTCGCTACAACGGCTACAATTAACGGGCACGACTTGACTTTGAAAGGAGCGGAATAAATGTCTACAGATATGGGCTTTGAGCCAACCGAAATAAGTCCTTATTATTTCATAAGCTATTCTACCGAGGACAAGGACCGCGTTGCGGAATATCTTTTGCGAATGAATGCCGACGGTTTTCCCCTGTGGTACGATAAGGGAATCCCCCCCGGGGCTAATTTTGACCGTGTAATATCCGAGCATATCAGAGAGTGCGAAGCGGTTATTCTATTTATGTCAAAAGTACCCTTTAAAAAAGAGGACTCTTTTGTAAGAACCGAGTTCAATATTGCCAAAAGGCGCAAAAAAGAGGTACACGTTATTTACCTCGACGAAATCGCTGACAACGAGGTTCCCGCGGAATATGATCTGTGGTGGGACCAGCTTGGACGTATCCAGGGCTTCTTTGCCACGAGAATCGGCTTTGAGGACGCTATCAAGCAGATATACAACGCCGTTGGGTTTGACCCCAAAACAGGTGGAGGCGGCGGGCCCGTTAAGAAACCCGGCAATGATAAAGGCGGATGGGAACCTCCGAAACCAATCATTGAAATCTATCCCTTGGACGTGTCCCCCATTTCTCCTTCGGGATACAAGTACTACTTGGGCGGTCTTACCTTCTCTGACGACCCCGCGATTCTCGGAAAGCCTCCCGTAAACGGAGTCAGAACCAAGAGACTTATCGAGGCTCTTAAAGAAATTTTCTATCATTGGCAGACCGACGTGGTATTTGCCGATGCCGACGGCTCCGAGCTTAAGGAAGATTTCCTCAATCTTATGAGAGCTTACAGCTCAAGGAGCGGGGCTATTGACGGCGGCAGGCTTCAGGAGATTCTCTCCCACAACGTGGACGTGGATCCCACAAGAAACCGCAACGGAAAGTTTTTCAGACTTTTCTACGAAATAATCTTCCAAGGACGTGAAAGACCCAGAGAATTTTATTGGAGCAACAATATTTCAAGAGCCCGTCTCACCCCCCTGTTTAAGGACGTTAACGACTTTTCGGACAAGTTCTGCGAGGAGTCGGCGGTGGGCGAGAACGTGAGAAAAATATATCACACCCACACCAAGGAAATATGCAGCTTCCTTGAAATTTCCAAGCCCGATCAGCTTATCGACAGCATTATGATATCCACGGTTAAACGCCGCGGAGAGGTTATCTGGCTTGACGATTCGGGTGGGTCGCTTGTAAATCTCGGCTCGGTTAACGAATTTATCAAAAAGATGAGCGTTTTCAGCGAGCTTCAAAGCATGAGAAGCATGGTAAACTTCCTTCGCGACTTTGGCTTTGAGCCTGTGTCCGAGGGCTCTGACAGATACGTGCTGTTCAGCCGTGACAACAAGTCCTTCCTTACCGAGATTTACGAAAACAGTATAAAGAACGACCCCGAGCTTTTCGATCTTCTGAATATTACCGAGGACGGCCGCGAGATGTTGGCGAACTACCTTACTCTGCTTAAAGAGTACATCAACATTACCTCGGCAAAACAAATAAGTATTCCCACCAAGCGAGGAGTTATGACCTTTGGCGTGGCGGGCTTTACCGCAGACGTTAAGCGCGTTACCAAGGAATACTGCGAACTTAAGTTCGGTGACGGAGTTTCCGAAGCGGTAAAGAATTCCGAGTTTCCGCAAAAGCTTGGATTCCTCAAAATCGCTCAGCTTCTTGACAAGTACGGCATAATCAAGGCTACCGACGGCAGTGAGCTTGTTAACAGATGCCTTGATATCGTAAGCGGAAACAAGGGCGCGGACGCCTATATCCAGCTCTTCGCGGACGAAAAGCCGACTATCGTATGGAGAAATCAGCAGGTTACCGTTGAGGAATACATCGAGCGCAAGGTTGAAAGCCTTGAGGACGGCGCAGTTCTCAGCTTCTTTAATAGCACTCCCATCGTTGAGGCTTACATAAGCGGAAACAAGACGCTTGCCGCAAGAATGGCCAAGGAGTTCAAGGCGCTTGACGACGAGTATTCCAAGTATTACGAGGAATTCGTCGATATCATCGGCGGTCTTCGCGAGCTTGCTCCCAAAAAGGGCGGAGACGCGCCTGCCGAGCAGGAAGTGCCTCAGGCAGCACCCGAAGCGCCCGCGCAGAGTGATGAGCCCGCGGTTTCCGAAAATAACACCGAGCCTATGGAAAACACCGAGACAAAGCTTGCGGAAAAGAGCGAGGACCAAGGCAAAGAGAACAATAGCTCCGAGCCGATAGCCAAAAAGCCCGAACCCGCAACGCCTGTTACAAGCACCCCCGATCCCCCAAAGACAGCCCCGGCGGCTTCTCCCGAGCCTGAGGAAAGACCTGGCAGAAGAGCACGCCAGCCAAGAGGCAAGGGCGGACAGAGCGTGGAAAAAGCAGGCGAACAGCTTCTTTCGGATCTCTTGAACAACCTTATTAACGATAATTAATATCACATATAAACATTTTTAGGAGGAATTATGGTAAACGGAAATAACTTTTCTGAATACTACTTCGACTACGACCTTGAGCAGGGCGTAGTCGACGGAAGTGCCGGAGCGAGTGATATCAAGTCTCCTAAGCTTTACTTTGAGCGCGATTACAGAAAGAAAAACCTTCCCTATTCTTTGACAGTCGTGCCCTACGAGTGGCTTGAGCGCATTGAGCTTTACAACTCGATATCCCAGGAAAACGATGCTCAGAAAAACAAGGCGGCTCTCGCTGAGCTTCCTTACGACAGCGTCCGCGTAATTTTCGCAGTGGGCGGTGTTGATTACAGACCGCTTCTTGACCCGTCCAGCAACGGATTCAAGTCGGCTGCCGACAACAGAACTTACACCTTTAAGGACTTCCACCAGACGGGTTGCACCATAGTTATCGACGACCGCGCCGAGGAGCGTTCGGGCGTTGGCGTTATCGAGATGATAAAGGACGGCAAAAACGTAGCGCGCTTCGTTTTCATAGTCAACTGCATAAAGCGTAAGAAAATTTCTTACTACATGACCAAAAAGGACGATTCGCTTATCATCAGGTTCGTGTGCAAGGACAGACCCGAGGGAATCAAGGTGTCTCTCGTACACAACTCCTCTCGCCTTCCCTGCCTTAAAGAGGACAGAGAGCACAACACCGTCAGCACATTTACCCTTGCCTTCAAGCCAAACGGTGAATACGGCGTGGGCTTTCCCATTAAGGACGAGGCGCACAGCAGACACATTTTCTCGCTCGCCTTTACAAACGACGAGCTTAACAAGTACTACATTCTTGACTGTAAGCGCAACGATACCCTTGACCACGTTCAGAAATTCGACGCCTTGGTTGATACCGGTGACCGTTCCTGCCCCTACTGCCACAACGTAATTTCTTTGGCGGGCGGCGGAAACGATAAGTACAAGAGCGGCGGCGCTCCTTGCCGTCCCTTTGTTCCCACTACCGCAATGCTTCCTACCGTTTATTCCTCAAAAATCGCCAAGTACAAGAACTGCATGTACTGCGTTGACGACCTTATTCCTTACAATCCCGAGGAAAACAACACCGAAGATATGGGACGTTTTGACGTTAACTTTCTCCGTCTCTTCCCCGCCGACTTTATGGCGCACCAAGAGTTCAAAATAGCCTTCGTGGGCTCGGCGCGTGCGGGTAAGTCTACCTATATTTCGAGATTCTTCGGCATCACGGGTACGTCCAGACAGGCTTCTATGCCCATGACGTCTACCGCCAACGGACTTAAGCCCTTCGGTATAGACATACAGACGGCGGTTGTCGAGCAGGTTGAGGCGGCGCGCTCCATAAACCCAAGAGAGAGACGCTACGAGGCTACCAAGAGAAGCTGGGCTGACCTTGAAAGCCAATATATCGCAAGAAGAATTACCCTTCTTCCCTCGCCTTACTACGTTGGACCTACGTCTACAGGTGACTATACAAGATATCCCTTTATCGCCGAGGTTAACAAAAAAGCCTACGTTTCCTTCTACGACGTAGCGGGAGAGGATGCGCAAAGCAGAATGCAGATAAGAGATATCGCAAACACCCGTCCCATCGGCGTGTTCTGTATTATAAACGGTGAGTCGGACGCAAACGGTAACAACAACGTTATCAATATGCTCCGCAACGCCGAGCTTAACAACAGCTGTCCCATCGCGGTTATCGTTACCAAGATGGACAACCTTGAAAAGCATTTTGACGCAAACTGCCGCTGCCTTAAGACAGACTATTTCGGCAAGCTGAGAAGATATACGGGCAGTGAGCTTGAGAGAGAAATCGACTTCTCCAGCGAGGAGATTAAGTCCTACCTCATTCAGGCGGGTCTGTTCCCGGACTTCGGTACACAGTACAGGAACGTTAAGTTCTTCGGAGTTTCCTCGTTTAATTTCTGTGACAGTATTCATAAGCGTGAAGAGAGTCTCAACGCCCCCGGTAACGTTTACTTTGAATGCTCCTCTAAGCACCTTGAGCTTCCCTTCGTCTGGATGATGAAGCAGTTCGGTCTTATTTCGTAATGGGAGGTAAGAATTTTGATACGTTTTCAGTATGATCATAATATAGGTCAGTGGAGATGGAACATCAGCAAAAACGCAACAAAAACCGACGAAAAGCTGTTTGACGCAATGCGTAACGGTCTTGTGGGCAACGAGTTTACCTACGCCGTCGTCGGCAACGACGAGTTTGTTTGCATGAGTACCGTTCCAAGTGACGGAGCTTCCATTTCGGAAGGTACGGTTGTGGGAATCAAGGGCGGCATAGGAGACCTTCCCGAAAAGCCCTCCTGCTACGTTGGCAAATGGGGTAAGTACGACGTGCTTAACTCCGAGGATATTCCCGAGGGTGAGCTTCCCGCTCCCGACACCACAGTGGAATACGACTATTTCCCCGAGCTTCTCGCTCCCATTCTCGACGCCCTGCTCTTTGGCAACAAAAAGCTGGTAATTCTCGTTGAAAGCGAAGCGGTCGCTCTTGACTGCATCAGAGCTATCAACTATATGTTCCCCGCTGACTTCGCAAAGCGAATCGGCTTCAGCACGGGCGCGTCCTCTATCCCCGATTCCGCTATCAGCATCGTTACCGAATCGGGTAAGACACTTCCCGCAAACATTAAGGTGTTCTTCACCAAGGCGGGCAACGCAGACCCCAGCTCCCCCGCGTATTACGTATTTGACGTTGATACCGACGAGCCCTCTCACAACTACAAGGCTGAGCTTAGCGAGTTCGCTAAGGTGGTAAACGACTTCTGCCTTGACAGCAAGAGTCACATGGACGCAATGGCTCAGCTTATGGCAGGCGCCTTCGATAACAAGGGCAACGTTGACCTTAAGATGCTTGAGAGACTTGCGCTTCTCTTCAGATTTACCCTTACTCCCGACGATAAGACCGCCGAGGGACTTGTAGCCGCAGGCATGGGCGACGGAACCGACAAGGTTCAGAAAAACGCCTTCCTCGGAGCCGCAAGACACTTCTGGAGACACGGAAACGCCGAGCTTCTTTCTCTTGAAAAGAGACAGAATATGCTTGACGCCTACAACTCTCCCATGGGCACCTTCAACGAGGCTGACTCGCTTCTGTACCTTAAGTATCTCCTGGCGCAGAGCGGAAACCTCAGCGAGGGCGAGCGTGCGGCGCTTGAAGACATCGCGGTTAAGAGAGATTGCATTAAAAACGCGCCCGAGGCGCTTTTCGGGAATCAGGATTACGGCGCGCGCAAGGACGTTTTCACACTTCTTGCCAACCACCTTGTCAAAGACCCCAACATCTACAACTGTGAGGATCTTATAAAGTATGCGGTTGAGTACTTTGATATAGCAAATTGCTTTGCGGTGCTTAACAATACCGGCGAAAGCGACTCGGGAGAAGAGCTGTTCTCTATCGCGGGCAAGGTTGCCAATCAAGAGGTAAGACACCTTCTTTGCGCTATTCTCGCAACTTCTTGCTATATTACCTCTATGGGCGATTGCTCTCCTCATACCCACATCCGTATAAAGGGTATCAGAAGAATGATAAACGAGCTTAAGCTCACCCCCATGGAGCAGATACTTTGCGTGTTTGATATCCACCGTAAGATGGGCGATATCAACAACCTCGGTTTGCTTGACATCAACGACTTCTCTTACTTCCTTTGCGACACGGGCGACGGAGAAATCCTTCCCGAGTGGACCCGTTGGATCAAGGACACCCTTGACCACTTCAGCATAAGCCAGCTTATCGATATGGAAAAGGTGCTTGTAAACAGCGACTATATCGGTCTTAAGGAAATAGTTGAAGGCAAGCTGTTGGATATTGACTACGTTGCGCCTCAGCTCCATAAGGACGAGGATATACGCGAAAGCTACACAAGAATATTCAACATGCTCAATAACGACAATCAGTACAAACAGATTGCTACCTACCTTTACAGACTTAAAAACGAGGGTCTGGTAGAGGAGAGATTCCTCAACGCCCGTTGGGAATTCGTTAAGGGCGCTTACGATACCCTTTCGGAAAGCGACAAGAGAAAGGTCGGCGAAATGAAGCCGGTCGCTCTTGACCACAAGGAGTCCAAGCGCGAGGAGCTTGCGCGCAAGGTTCAGGAATTGTTTCACGGCGAGGACGTAGAAAAAACCTCGATCTGGGATGTTATCCTGCCCTACGTAAATATTGCCGCTTGGGGCATCGGCGCCTTTATAGTAATGATAATCTGCTCAGGAATTTGCGCGGGCGCGGTTATGAAGGGTCACAGCTCGTTGGTATCCGACTGGATGCTGCTCCCCATCGTGGCGGCAATTTCCTCCGTACTTCTGTTTATATTCAATAACGGACGTAAAACAGTTCTCAGAAATATCGTAACCGGTATAGAGACCGCTATCTTTATAGGCGCTATGCTTCTCGCCTTCTACGGAAGTATCGGTCTTCTCGGAATGTTCATATAAGGAGGCGCAAAGATGAAAACCTTTTTTAAATCATTAGCTTTCAAGCGCGCCCTTATACTTACTCTGGCGTTTTTCCTGGCATTTGCCGCACTTGGAGCTTTCATCGGCTTATGGTACGGAACAACCTCCGCACCCACGTTTGTTGAAGAAGCTCCCGCATGCTGTAACCTTAAGATTGGTGAGGATGTAACCATCAATCAGATAGTTTCCGAAATCGGATACAAGCCCTTTTGGATATTAAACGAGGACATTAAAATAACCGTAAAAGCATACGACGCGGACGGAAAGCTTTCGGAAGAAGACTGCGAGGGAGTGCTTTTCTACGACGAGAAAACAAAAAAACTTATGGCAAAGGGTATCGGATCGGGTACTGTTGCCATCAAGAGCCCCATTGACAGATCGGTTATTCTTGAAGTTCCCTTTTCGGTCGGTTACAGATCGGCTGACGTAGAGAACATCGTCAAAACTCAGTACAAGAAATTGATTGAGGACGCCAAGCTTACCTCCGATGAAATTTCTCAGATTTCCGAGGTTACCGTAACCGGTGAGACGGCTGACGTTGCCGACCTTGCGTATTTTACAAACGTCGATACCATTCACCTTGCTTGCGACGATGGAATCCCCGCGGTCAGCAATATGCTTAAGGCGGGCTCTTGGGACTATTTCGTTCCTCAGGCATATTACAATATGGTAATCACCGACGGGAAATGGAGTCAGTATCAGAATTACATTTTCCCCGAATCGGGTAAGACCGACGACCAGATCTCACTGGTTTTTGACCCCCGCGGCGGTTCGTTTAAAAACGGAACGTCCACCTTCGACTCCGATTGCAGAAAAAAGAACGTCTACGTTCTTGAAGAAAAAACCGGAGAGACTGTAAACGTATCTTTTTACACGCCCGAAAAGAAGGGTTTTACCTTTAACGGCTGGGTCGTTGACGGCAACGGAAAAGAGGTGGGACAGCCTTATATGACTTCCGGGTACAAGGCGGTCTGCAACGCTAAGGCACACGCCGATTGGACCGAGCATAAGTATACGGTTAAGTTCAACGCAAACGGCGGTACGGGCAGTATCTCCAACAGAACCCTCAGATTTACCGAAAGCTTTACCCCCAACTCCTCTTACTTAACAAGGGAAGGCTTTGACTTTATAGGCTGGGGCCTTAGCCCAAACGGCGAAATTAAGGTGCTTCCCAACACCCCCTTTGCCGAGCTTACCCCATTGGAAGGCGGCACCGTAGAGCTTTTCGCCATCTGGCGCATGGACGTTTATAATGTTGAGTTCTGGGACGGCAGCACAAAGCTTCATGAGCTTAAGAACGTAGGCTATTTCGAGAACGTTACAATGTTCGACTATAAGCCTGCGTCAAAGGTTGGAGAGACCTACCTCGGTTGGTCTACTCAGTCAAGCGCCTCAACCTCTCAGTACGCCAACAAGCAGAACGTTAACAAGCTTAGCTCCAACTACGGCGAAACAGTTCGCCTGTACGCTATCTGGGACGCTAACAAGTATTCTATCAGATATGACGCCAACGGCGGTACAAACGCGCCTGCCGATACGGTTCTCAGATACGGAACCGCAGGCTTCGTTACAAGCGCAGTGCCCACCAAGCACGGAGCGTCCTTCGTTGGTTGGTCAACCAGCAAGACCGCAAAAAGGGCAGAAGTACAGCCCCACGACTCTGTAATTAACCTTACCAATAAGAACGGCGGAGTAGTTATATACTACGCGGTTTGGGAGCCCGATACCTTCAGTATCGTGTTCAATAATACGGGCGCAGACAGCGGAAAGACCACGACAAAGACGCTTGAATACGGCAGCGCGTACTCCTGCAACTTCGTATTCCCGACCAAGGTCGGTTACGGTATCGCGGGATGGTCTAAGACAAGCAACGCGGGTACGGCTTCTTATGACGTGGATCACTTCAGCAAATCGGACATCAACTCGCTTTACGATACGGCTATTCAAAGCGGCAGCAAGACCGTAAATTTGTATCCCGTATGGAAAGAACTGATTTACTCGGTTGAGTACGATACCAACGGCGGATATACCAGCGCCAATGACGCTACTTACGACTACTACACAAGCTTTACATTGCCCAACGCTACAAAGGACTACTACAAGCTTGATTATTGGAGATGCGACTTTGACAATGACGTATACCTGCCCGGCGAGACCTTCTCGGGCGCGGACTTCACAGGTATCGCTATGAACGAGACTGTAACCTTTGAGGCTGAGTGGGAGCTTACTCACTACGACCTTAAGTACAATCTCAACGGCGGAAGCGGAAGCGTAAGCAACAGAACAATGGTATCTGTAAGCGAATCCTTCAACCTGGCAGGAAAGCCGACAAGAAGCGGATATACCTTTGCGGGTTGGGAATCCAGCGTTGACGATGAAATTTACGACGCGGGAGAAAGAGTTTCCAACTTGGCGGAATCCGAAAAGAAGACTGTCACCCTGACAGCGCTTTGGGAGCCTGTTCCCGCAGCTCAATAACCAAAAACAATAAAGGAGCTGTCTCAAAAGAGACAGCTCCTTAAAATTTATTAATGCGCCGACAAATTATAGTTTGCCGCCTCGCCGCACCTGCGGTGGGCTGGTAGGCTTCGCCCCCACGATTTAGGAATTGTGCTAACAACACCCACGCAATACGAAAAACTCGGTTAGACACCTCGTTTTTCTGCGCATAAATG